>PBYS01000115.1 GCA_002729725.1 Puniceicoccaceae bacterium | reverse complement strand
CAAGACCGCGAGCATGCGCTCGAACAGGCACTCTACCGCCGCAATCGCAAGACGAGCGCCTATACACTGGGCGGCACACTGCTCTTCATCGGACTGGTTCTTTATGCAATCGCCATAGCGCTCATGTTGACCAATCCAGTCGCGATCTCAGGCCCCGTCCGCTAAATTTATGTAAGACCGAGCTCCCCCGTATCGGCCCAGTCATCCAGTGGGCCATGCTCTCGAGTGCGAGAGCCCAGATCAAACGGTCATCACGCGCGCTGGCATACGATACAGCGCGCTGAAAAGCAGACTCCCACACAAGCCATGGCGATGTACTTCACAAAATTCAGTGGCTTGAACAGCTCGTTCAAAATCAGGTAAAACACGTGCGCTCAGGCCCGCAGACAGACCAAAAAAACCGTATAAGACCCTCAACCAGAATCGAGCGCGCAGACGCCGCCAACCGCGGCTCGGAAGGCAAAAGTCCGACAATAGCCAATAAGCCGAATCACAAGCGCAAGCATTCAACTTCGCCACAGACGCACGCATCAAGGCATCCTCAAAATTGTCCAAAAAGAATAGAGTGACAATGAGATCATAAGCCGCCTCTGGCAACTCGGCCTGCAACAGCGGCTCCTGCTTAAATGCAATACGTTCCGATGCCAGACCGGCTCGCCGCAAGCGAGCTTGCGCACGTGCAACCATACCCGCACTCGGCTCCACCACAGTGATGTGGGCCGTCGGAAACAAGCGCGCAAATCGGAGCAAAAACGAGCCATCCCCCTCTCCAACGATCAGGACACGCTGGGGCTGCGTCATGGCCGCCAAGCGATCTAATTGGCCCGTGCGTGCACGCTGTAAGGCGCTGCCCATCGTGCAACGCTCGATGCACTGATAAAAAGGAGCGAGGCGAGAGTAGTTCATCCTTCGTAAAAATCAGAAATATTGAAACTTGCACATCCTATTTTTTGCGAAACCGACTCTCGACATCCAGATGCGAACTCCTAATTTCGAACACCTTTCAACCATGAAACCAAGCACAAAGCCAAATCGCCCATTCTTCTCATCTGGACCTTGCAGCAAGCGTCCTGGTTGGTCGCTCGACGCGCTCAACGAGGCACTCGTCGGCCGCTCCCACAGAGCTAAACCAGCAAAAGCTCGCATCGAGGAAGTCATCGAAAAATCGGCCTCCATCCTCGGTCTGCCCGAGGGCTATGTCTGTGGCATCGTCCCGGCATCCGACACCGGCGCAGTCGAAATGGCCTTGTGGTCGCTACTGGGCGAACGCGGCGTTGAAATGTGCGCATGGGAATCATTCGGCTCCGGTTGGGTCACAGATGTGCTCAAGCAACTGAAATTAGATAATGTGACCAAGCACGAAGCCGACTACGGCCAACTGCCCGATTTTTCAAAGGTAAACTGCGATAACGACGTCGTCTTTACATACAATGGCACCACCTCTGGAGTGAAAGTCCCCAACCTCGATTGGATTCCAGCGGACCGCAAAGGCTTGACGATTTGCGACGCGACTTCGGCGGTCTTTGCAATGGACATCGACTACAGTAAGTTGGATGTAGTGACATGGTCTTGGCAAAAAGTTATGGGCGGTGAAGGCGCACACGGTATGATCGTGCTGAGCCCCCGCGCCATTGAGCGCCTCGAGAGCTACACGCCCGCATGGCCACTACCCAAAATCTTCCGAATGACTAAAGGAGGCAAATTGATCAAGGGCATCTTTAGCGGCGCCACTATCAACACCGTTTCGATGCTTTGCATCGAGGACGCAGTCGACGGTCTACGCTGGGCAGAAAGTATCGGCGGCTTGCCCGCACTAATCGAACGCTCCGAAGCCAACCTTAAAGCCATCGCGGACTGGGTCGCTAAGACTGACTGGATCGACTTCCTGGCTGAAGACGCAGCCACCATTTCCAACACATCCATCTGCCTCAAAATTACAGCCGATTGGTATCAAGCACTGTCCGCAGATGAGCAAGCAGCCAAAGCAAAGGAGCTAGTCAGCCTGCTGGACAAAGAAGACGTCGGCTACGACTTCGGCAGCTACCGTGACGCACCCGCAGGTCTTCGCATCTGGGGCGGCGCCACAGTTGATACTGCAGACATCGAGGCACTCTTGCCATGGCTGGACTGGGCCTTTGCCGAGATTCAGGACTAAGCGAGAATTGCGGCTTGAGGAAATAGTTTCGTGAAGTGAACGACCCTCGACATGCGATCCTTTTTTACGACGGGGAATGCGGGCTTTGCCAGCGCTCCGTGCAGTTCTTATTACGACGCGATCGGGGCGAAGTGCTCTACTTTGCCCCGATTCAAGGCGTGACCGCGCAGCAGTACCTATCTGCGCATTTAAGGACCGCCCTATCATCGGTGATTTACCTGCGGCCAACGACAGACGGCCAGCCGGCTAAGACTTTACTACGCTCGGATGCAGTGTTGTGTGCCTTGATTGACATGCATACTGCTTGGCGCTACCCAGCCTACTTGGCTCGTTGCATCCCTCTAACTTGGCGCGACGCGATTTATCAATGGATCGCGAATAATCGAGATCGGCTCTGGCGTCGGCAGACTTGCCTGCGACCGAATCCCAAGCAAAGTAAGCGCTTGCTCCCCTAGCCCTTTAATCACTCACAGAGCAAGCGACAACGATCCGGCAACGATCCATAGGATGCGAACAGCGCGAACAGCAGCTAGCCGACCCAATCGAAGGCGGCATGCGACTCGAGCTCTTGCACGGTGGTAAAGCCGAGCAAGACCTTCTTCAAACCATCGTAGCGGAGTGGACGGTTGCCCACTTTCTTCGCGGCTGCAGCCAATTCCGCATCGCTACCGCCAGACAAAATGAGTCCGCGCATTTCCTCTGTGATCAGCGCCATTTCATGAAACGCAATCCGACCACGATAGCCCGAATTCCGGCAATGTGGGCAGCCGCGCCCTTCGTAAAAAATAGGCGCTTCCACTTCTTTATAATCATAGAAAAACTTAGCGAGGACTTCCTCATCGGGCGTATACGAACGCTTGCAATGCTCACAGATACGTGCAGACAAACGCTGCGCCAGGACCGCCAGTAACGAGGGCGCCACCATGTAGGGCTCGACGCCGAGTTCGACCAAACGGACGACAGCCTGGATCGCATTATTAGTGTGCAAAGTGGAAAAGACCAAGTGGCCCGTCAGTGCAGCTTCGGTTGCGATTTTCGCGGTCTCTAAGTCACGGGTCTCCCCCACCAAGATCACATCAGGATCTTGACGCAGTAAAGAACGCAACAGTGAAGAAAAGTTCAAATCAATCTGCGAGTTCACCTGAGACTGAATGATTCCTTCCATCTGTGTTTCGACAGGATCTTCAATCGTGCAAATGTTGACCTCGGGCGTATTGATCTCGTGCAAGGCCGCATATAAGGTGCTGGACTTCCCCGACCCCGTCGGCCCGGTCACATAAATCATGCCGTTAGGATTACGAATAACTTGCTTGAACGGCTCCAGAATCGACTGCGAGATCAGCATCTGATCCAGCGAACGAAAATCCTTCTTCCCCGTAAGAGCGAGAATGCGCAACACCAACTTCTCACCATAAATAGTGGGAATGGAGGACACCCGAAAGTTTACCTGCTCTGTGCCAAGCGGCACGGAAAAGCGGCCATCTTGCGGGAAACGTGCTTCCGCGATATTGAGATGACTGAGGATCTTAATGCGCGACTTGAGCGGTGCATGTAAGGCAGCTGCGATGGTGAAGGCATGTTGTAATCGACCGTCGATGCGAAAGCGAATATTGGTCGAATTTTCGCGCGGCTCCATGTGTATGTCGGAGGCACGTTCTTTAATCGCGAGGTAAAGCAACGCATCGCAAAGACCGATAATCGACTTCGATTCGCTCATGCGCTCGAGTTCTTCCGGCTTTAGTTTCGCGAGAATCGCGCCTTGGCTCTTTTCCAGCTGCTCGATTAACTCCTCGACACTCTGGTCGCTACTATAGTGCAACTCGATTGCGGCTTGCACCTCGGAGCTCAAACAAAAGACAGGGCTGATCTCTTTTCCGGTGATCGCAGCAAGGCGAGTGATCAAGGCCTGATTATGTGGATCAGGCATGGCCACCGTCAAGGCCGACTCGATCACATACAGGGGCATCACATTCCCCTTACGTGCGATTTCGATAGGTATGCTGAAGATGGCTTCTTCGCTAATGATCGTAGAAAGTGGGTCGACGTAAGCCGCCTCGATGCGATCACTCCATAGGCGACAGCCCACCTCTTTCTTGATGTAAGCTTCCTCGATTAAATACTCAATCAAAGCCAATGAGTTTTCCTCCGCGCTCAGCAATGCACGGTCATACACTTCGTTTGAAAGTGTGACGTGGTGCTTCTGTAGCAGCTGTTCGCGAATCGTTATACTCATTTCTTCTTTTTCTTCTTTCGAACCTGTTTGCCGAACATTTTATTAATTTCGGTCGCATCCACAAGTTCGCGGCCCAAAGCGGAATCTCTGCGATCGATGGCAACTTCCTCCATGATCTCTTTTAGCGAATAGCGCACGCCCTGCGGTATACTGGAATGGGGCTGCTGTGTATCTTCGCTCATGATCGATCTACAATATCATTAATTTATTCGCCCCAGATCTCTTCGATCAGGTTATTAATTGTCTCCACGACGATTTCCTTCTTCATGTCTTTACGCAAATAGTAGGAAGCACCGCACTCGACGCTCTTTTCAACCGCTTGGCGTGAAGCCACCGAGGAAGCCATTACCACGACAGCCTCGTCATCGTACTCCACGATCTCTGTCAGCGCCTCCAGGCCTTCTTTGACCGGCATATTCACATCCATTAGCACAAGCTCTGGCTTCCAGCGCTTATACAGATCGATGCCTTCTTGCCCATTTGCGGCCTCATAAATTCGCTCGAAACCAAGTTGTTTCAAGATCAGCTTGAGATAAGCACGCAAGTGAGCTTCGTCATCAACAATCAGGGCTGTAATCGGTCGGCTCATATTGAAGCAGTTTTTTTAAGTAATACGCGCTGTCGAGCATGAAACTGGGCAAAATCCCTTAGCCGAGTTTTCTAATGAGTGTAAACGAAGTGCCCTTGCCCAGCTCGCTGTGCACCTGCACCTGCATACCGAGGCGTTCACTCATCTGCTTAACGATGTAAAGGCCTAGGCCCAACGAGGATTCATTGTCGGTGGGCTTGGAAGACAAACGCACAAATTTACCAAATAATTTGTCCAAATCGTCATCTTTGATCCCGCACCCGGAATCCGAAATCTCAAGCTCCAAACGCGAATCGACACAGCGTGTGGTGATCCCGACCTTACCGAACTTGGGCGTGTATTTGATCGCATTGCTAATCAAATTACTAATGCAGACATCCAACCAATCGTGATGACTCTGTAGATGCACTCCTTCCGTTTGCTCTAAATTGATCTGCACATGGATGTTTTTGTGTGCCGCTTGCGGCAAAAATTGTGCCAGCACAGACTCCACCACTTCATTGAAAATCAGATCCTCCGTCGCCACCGGGCCGTGAAAGCTCTCCATCCGTGACACATCCAGCAAGCGCTCGGTTAAATCCAGCATCCGGATGCCGCATCTTTTGATATCATCGATAAACTCATCGCAAGTAAACTCATCGAAGCCGCCCTCTGCCAAATCACACAGCCCGATCACTGAATTGAGTGGATTACGTAGATCGTGTGCGAGCACACCGATAAAATCGTCCTTTTCACGATTCATCCGTTCTAGCGTGCGATTAGCGATTGCCAACTCTTCAGCAGTGGCCAAGAGCTCAAACTTCTGCTTTTCATTCATCGCATTGGTCCGACTCAGTGCTTCGTTTTGCACCTCGAGTCGACCTTGCTGCCGCTTGATCGCTGCAATGCAGATGTAAGCCACGATACAAGTCACCAACAGCGCCAAGGAGATATTGACGAACAACTGCTCCTTCACCGGCGCTAGCATCGCGGCCTCGCTTTGCTCCACGATCAGGTACCAATCCAGCTCCGGGACATAGCGACAGTGCAATAAGCGGTTCTCACCGTCGCGTCGATAACTCAGCTGGCTCCCCTGGTCATTTAGCAAGTCAGAAACATGCTCGCCTAAGCCCTCGATTTCTTTCAGGTGAGTATGCTTGAGCAGGGGGCTATTCATCGGGCGTAAGACGATCTTCCCCTCTGCATCAGTAAAGTAAATCTGCCGCTCGTATTTGGCTTCGTAGCGACTGATCAAATTATTGACACTATTCACGGTAAGCCCCACGCCAGTGGCTCCGATAAAATTACCGTCGTAATCAAATGTCCGGTAATTGATAAAGATCGTCATCTCATCCGCATTGGCCAAATCGGGGTCTACATTAATCTCATACGCATCCTCCATGTCACGCACCCGATAGTACCACTCATCGCGCGGCTCAGATTCACGAACCGTTTTTAGTAAACCATATGAATGATAATACTTTTGAGTCTGCTCCGACACGAAAAACGAAGTAACGGTGGCATACTTAATTTTAATCTCATGCAGGTAACGCGTAATCGCATCGTCATCCAGCTCACCCGAAATCGCCCAATCGCGTAGAAAAGTGTCATGCGCCATCAAGGAGGCAATAAACACCGGCCGCAAGAGATCGCGCTGAATTTCGGAATACACATTGTCCGAGGTCAGTGGCAGTGTGCTCTCCGTGATCGTATCGCGAATATTACCACGCGAGACGAGATAGCTGCTAATACTAATGAGTAAGAAGCCGGCCAACAATAAGAGGCTAACGAACCACGCCCAACCAAAGCGCTTAGAAAAAATGTTTCCGACCATTGAAAAATTTAGCAAGATTAGAAAGGTTGCTGATTTTCGTCAGCTGCGATCTCAGGACGTTTATGATCCTTATTAAACCGCATGGATAACAAGGTGGAGACCCCCTTCTCTGGCATCGTGACGCCGAAGACGGTATCCGCATTGGAAATCGTGCGTTTATTGTGTGTAATGATCAAGAACTGAGATTTATCGGTGAATCCGTGCAGAGTATCACAGAATCGCCCAATATTAGCGTCATCCAAGGCAGCGTCAATCTCATCGAGCACACAAAAAGGACTGGGCTTGACCATATAGATGGCGAAAAGTAAGGCAACTGCCGCCATGGTGCGCTGTCCACCAGAGAGCAGTGTCACACTTTTCAGGCGGGTACCCGGGGGGCGCGCGATAATATCGATCCCCGACTCTAGCGGGTCATCAGAGTCAACCAAAACGAGGTCGGAATCGCCTCCGCCGGAAATTTTGCCATAGGTGAATGCAAAATTCTTCTTCACTTGTTCGAAGGTATCGCGGAAGAGGGCCTGAGAGGTCTCGTTGATTTCGTCGATAGTCTCGACCAATTTGTTTTTTGAATGATTCAGGTCTTCGCTCTGGCTGAGCAAGAAATCGTGCCGATCTTTCAAATCGGCGTATTCGCTAATAGCGTCCAGATTGACGGGGCCCATATTAGAGATGCGGCCCTTGAGTTCACCGACCTCGGTTTCGATGGTGGACCAGTCGGTGTGGTCCATCTCGGCCAGCTCTTCTTCGCTGGGGGCGCGGCGCTCTTGCTTGGGTTGCGCCGCCAGCTGATCGGGGTCATCTAACTCGTCGAGATTGACCCGTTTTTCGAACTCAACATTGCCCTCCCAGAGCTCCGCCTTCCAGTCCACTTGTGATAGGTCGATCTGATACTCTTCCAGCGCGGTGTTTTGAATAAATCCAAGCTGCGAGCGCTCTTCGGCCAGACGAATTTCGAGTTTGGTTAAGTCTTTATCCAAGCCGCGGCTCTCATTGCGACGCCCTGCGAGTCCTTCATCAATTTCATTGATCACCGCGTCGATGCCTTGTAGCTGCTCGCGATCTTTGTCGAGTTCATCATTTGCGATGGCCAAGGTTTTGGCCAACTCGACACTCTTATTGGCTTGGTGCTCGCTCGACTGCTTCAATTGTGCAATCTGCTCGTTAATGGTATCAATTTCCTGATGTCGACGCACGATTCGGTGCTCTAAGCTGGCGGTCTCTCGCTGCACTTCACTCAAAGCACGGTCGACGGACTCCAGGCGTTGCTTCTTCTCCGCCAATTCGAGGCGCACATCCGAGAGCGCCTCACGTCTGGCATCACGCTGCTGACGAGCCTCATCAATCGCGGCCTCGAGGTCGCTGCCCCCCTGGCGCTCGTCTTTCAGACTTTGCTCTGCACCCGCAAGTTCCTCCCGGGCATTTTCCAACTCGGTAATCGAATCACCATGTTTCTCATCGAGGCGAAAAATCTCGTTTTCGGCCTGACTGCGTGTGCGAGCGTTTTGCTCGATTTTTTGCCTTTGATTGCGTTCTTCGGCCACCAGACCGGAGACCTCACTGGCCAGATCACCTAAGCGCTTACGCTGCGCTTCCACCGTGGCTTCGGCCACATTACGTCGTTCCTCAAGTGTTTCGGCTTGTCCCCGCAACTCTTCGAGTGCCGCACGCTCGGCGCCGATCTCTTGACGCAAACTGCGAATCTCAGACTCACGCTCCAGCACACTGGAAGATTTTTTACCCGTCGTACGCCCACCGTGGATCAGGCCACGACAATCAACGGTCTCCCCGTCTCGAGTTGCAACCAGCAGGAAGTCGAAGTCTGGCTGTGTCTGCCAATACGCAAGAAAGGACTCCAAGCTATCTGCAAAGTAGCAGCCCGACAGCAAACGATCGACCGGAGCTTGCAGTTTAGAATCGCGCACAGTCACCACATCGACGGCGGCGACCAATCCTGCCGGCAGTTCGTTGGCAGCGACAGCACGGCCCGGCGGTAGATCAATTTGTAAGCAAGCACGCCCTAAGAAGTCGGCATCCAGCTTGCCGATGACAGAGAGTGCGGTGGCAGAATCACCGATATACAATGCGTCCGCCGCCGACCCCAGTAGAGTCTTAAGAGCTGTGGTGTAGGTGCTATCGACTTTGAGCTCCTTTGAAATAATCGAGACACGATCCTGCGAAACTACGTCGCTTAATTTATCTCCGAGGATGGCCTTCGCTCCCTCGCCGAAGCCCTCGAACTTTGCCTGCAAGCTCTCGAGCACATTGAGCTGAGCCGTCTTGCGCGCGATGCCACGGTCTTGCTCTTGAATGCGCTCCTGCAAGCTGCGATATTGCGTCAAAATCTCGCGCGAATCCGCACGTGCTTCTTCAACCGCTTGTTCACTGCTGGCCTGTTCCGCGCGGCGCCGCTCAAGTAGGCCTTGAACCTCAGCTAAGCCCTGCTCCAGAGCCACGACTTCTTCTTTTAAATTCAGCGCACTCTCGGTCAAAGAGGCGTGCTTGACTTGGTAGGTCTTGAGGTCGACTTCGAGTGTGGTGCAGCGTGAGCGTGCACGGTTGATACGATTTTCTGCGGTCAGTAGATCTTGGCGACGCTTTTTAAGCTGCCCTTCCATGGCGGCAAGTTGTTCCTGCGCGGCGGCCAACTCTTGGTTACGCTCGCGAAAGATACGGTCGGAGTCATCCACCACTTCGAGGTGCATTTGCTTATTCTCGCTCTCGTCCTTCGCACGGGTGGCGAGTTCCGCTTTCTGCTGCTCCAAGTCGGCGATCTCTTTTTGATACTCGGAGATGCGCGCCACCATATCCTTAGAGCGAATCGTGGAAAACTCGGACTGATTATCGGCGTTCTCTTTTTCGGAACGCAAATTATAGACGCGCTGTTGCAACTCTTCCATTTTTTGCGCAAGCCCCGCGCGCTGCGCCTTCTTTTCCATCAGAATGGACTCATCACGCTCCAGCGAACCAGTGTGCGCTTCTACTTGCTTACGCAGTCCAGAGGCTCGCTCAGCCAACTGAGTGATTGACTGGCTCAAGTCGGAGTGACGATAAGCACTGTAGGCGAGGTCAAGGTGAGTCAAACGATGTTTAATACGCTGGTAACGTAGCGCCTTGCTGGCTTGACGCTTTAAAGAGCCGATCTGTCGAGATACTTCATCGATGACATCTGTCACCCGAGCCAAATTGGCATCGACGAGCGCCAGCTTACTGAGTGCTTCCTTGCGCTGTGCCTTGTAGAGCGTGATCCCCGCAGCCTCTTCGAAAATAGTGCGACGCTCGGCGGGGTTGGTCGACAAAATCTGGTCAATCTGCCCCTGCAACATGAACGAGTAAGACACACGCCCCACCCCTGTATTGGCAAAGAGTCGTTGAATATCCTTCAAGCGCGACACCTTGCCGTTGATATAATAATCGCTGCCCCCATCACGGCTGACGCGACGTGAAATAGCCACCTCGTTAAACTGAGTGCCCAGTTCCGCCTCACAGTCGGTAAAAGTCAATTTGACCTCGCAGGTCGGCAAGCCCTTACGCTTGTCGGTGCCTTCAAAAATCACGTCTTGCATAGATGCGCCACGTAGCGCCTTGGCACTTTGCTCCCCCAGCACCCAACGAATCGCATCCACGATATTACTTTTACCGCAACCATTCGGTCCCACCACAGCAGTCACGCCTTGGCGCAGATCCAAACGAGTGCGGTCGGCAAAACTCTTAAAGCCACTAATGACAATCTCTTTAAGATACATATTCTAAATTTTGATGCGATTGTGGGGGTAGAAAAACCGCTAACAACAAAGTGCCAGAGAAGGCCCCGCAACTCTAAAAAGCCGAGCCTAAATGGCACACCCGCGTATAATCCTCCTAGTATTCCCGCTCACCAAAGAGCGCCGTGCCGACTCGAATCTGAGTGGATCCAGCTGCAATGGCCGCTTCGAGATCGCCCGTCATCCCCATCGAAAGCTCCGGCAGCGGCACCGCAAAACGCTCCGTTAAAGAATCCCTCAGGCAGCGCAAAGCTTCAAAGGCCGCCCGCGCGACATCAGGATTCTCGCTCAAGGGCGCAATCGTCATCAGCCCATCGACCCGTAAGTGCTCTAGCCCCAGCGCCGTTTCTAACACGAGGTCCGCTTCCGATACCTTAAAACCGTGCTTGTTGGGGTCCTCCCCGGTGTTGCACTGCAATAATATAGCCAGAGTCTTGCCTTGCTCCCCCGCGAAACGATCTAAGCGACGAAGCAACTTTAAGGAGTCCACCGACTGAATACGGTCAAAAATCGCCACCGCATCCTGAGCCTTATTACTCTGTAAATGCCCAATTAATTCCCATTGTAGCCCCGTATTGCATGAGCTGTGCTTATCGGCGGCCTCTTGCACACGATTTTCGCCAACTGCGCCCATCCCACTGCGCAGCACATATTCCACCGCAGCCACCGGATGGTTCTTAGTGACAGGCAGCAACCTTACGGCATCCACAGGTCGCCCACTGCGCTCGCAAGCTTGGACCATTCGGGCTCTGACAGCCGATAAGTTTTGCTCAAAAATAGAGTAATCAATCATAAGTTATTCAGAAAATTCATTAATAAAAAAAAGATGCATTAGAATCGCTTAATTTATTATTGCATTTCAATAAGCCTCAGTTATACAAATATCTCATGCACGTCGAAAATTTCAAAATATTCTCAGATTTAGTTGAGAGCGAAAGCTTTTCTCGCGCCGCGAAGCTAAACGGCATCACCCAATCTGCGGTGAGCCAGCAACTGCGGGCGATGGAGAAGCACTTTAGTATACTAATCGTAGATCGCAGTCAAAAGCAATTTCGTCTAACACGTGAAGGGCAAAAGCTGTATGAATCCGCCAAGGAAATCCTCTATCTCTACGACAAGCTCAACAGCGAGTTGCAGGAGATGAAGAAGGTCATCAGCGGCACAATCCACATTTCGACCGTTTATAGTATCGGCCTGCACGAGTTGCCACCGTATGTGAAAGCATTTTTATCCAAATATCCTGAAGTCAACATTCGGGTCGAATACCGTCGCGCCAACAATGTCTACGAAGACATTCTCACCAACTCCATCGACTTGGGCCTGGTTGCATACCCGCAAAAGCACAAGCAACTCGAAGTGCTGCCCTTCCACGACGACATTTTGGTGCTCGTAGTCAGTCCGGAGCATCCCTTGGCCGGCAACAGCAATGTCACTCTAGAAGAAATCTCCGACCAGAAATTTATCGGCTTCGAGCCTGATATTCCTACTCGTAAAGCGACCGATCAGATCTTCCGCGAAGCCAACTTGGAGATGGAGCCCGTCATGGAGTTCGACAACGTCGAAACCGTAAAGCGCGCTGTCGAAATCAACGCCGGGATCGCCATCTTGCCACAGACCACCGTGACCCGCGAAGAGGCGCAAGGCCTGCTCAAGGTGATCAAATTTAAAGATCAGGTCTTCAAACGCCCACTCGCACTCATCCACCGCAAGGGTCGCGTGCTGACCCCTGCGATGAAAAAGCTCATCGATCTACTGACATCGAAAGATCTCAATAGTCTGGAAAGCGAGAGCTAGCAAATCGGATCGCCCGACTATTCTGCAATCGCGCCGCGGCGGAATTGGGTATAGCCGTTCTTCATTGAGCTATAAGGGTCGATTGCGCTCCCCTTCAGCTGCTTATAGCGCTGAAGGATTTCGGGACTCTTTGCAACAAACTCAGAGCCTGAAAGCGCAAGACGCGCCTCCCAATCCCAGTCATCAATCAAGCTGAAGGGTTCCTTCAAAGGATTCACCGAACGATCACCGATCAAGCCCCCTAAGTCGCGTAAATTGGACGGCCCCAACAGCGGTAAGATTAAGTAAGGCCCTTCTCCGATGCCCCAAGCTCCCAGCGCTTGGCCCACATCTTCTGATTTAATCGGCGCAAAGCCCTCAATAGAATCCGCAGGTGTCAGGATGCCTGCAATCCCGAGGGT
This sequence comes from Puniceicoccaceae bacterium, assembly GCA_002729725.1. Classification (GTDB taxonomy): domain Bacteria; phylum Verrucomicrobiota; class Verrucomicrobiia; order Opitutales; family Coraliomargaritaceae; genus Thalassobacterium; species Thalassobacterium maritimum. The sequence goes on along the minus strand of PBYS01000115.1, from coordinate 5,722 downwards.
ACTATTAATCGCAAAGCGCCCCGTTTCCACCCAAGCGCCCTTTAGTCGGCCCTGTAAAAGATTGCCCGCTAAACGGACTGGATATTTCAAATTATCGAAGAAATTACTCGCGCCACGCTCAATCGGGTCCGGTGTAATGGCAGTATAGCCATTCACAACGGGTTCTAGTAGCTGTAAATAAACGAAATCGTTAAACTCGAAAGTGTAGCGATTCACTACTTCCAAAGGATCATACACATCGGAGCTCGAGGCCACATCTTCGTAATAAAAGTCCTCGTCCGAGAGCGTGCTGCCTTGTGCAGACAAACTTTGCAGGCCCGTCAGGCCCAGCAGTGCAGCTCCCATAAAAGGAGCGATAAAAAATTTAGATTTTAGTGTCTTCATTGATCTCATCTTGTTGCAGTAGTTCCTTCAATCGAGTAATCAGCTCAGCGCCTGTTCCCTTACGAAAATGATCGTCTAATTGCTCACGGTAATTGGAGACCACACTCACATTTTCTGCCACAATATCGTAAATCTGCCAACCAGACTGCATTTTGCGCAAACGATAGAGCACGTAAAAAGTCTTACCGTCTAAGAAAATCTTAGACTCGATCTCCATACGCCCCTCAGAGGTCGTAGTAACTTCTCCCAATGTAACTTGCGGGCGCCCTTTACCTTTCAGCCCTTTCACGTAGGCTTTGAGTACCAGTTGCTTCACCAATTCCAAAACCTCTCCTTGTTCACGCGGACTCAGCACGCCCCAGTTACGGCCGATCGCCCGGCGTATGATCACGTCCAGATCGTAACTGGCTTCTATGGTTTGACGCACCTTTGCCTGTTTTTCTTCATCAGAGAGGCTCGCGCAACAGTCAGAATAAATGACATCGAGCGCCGCATCGATCGTGCCCTGTAGCTTGGCACGCTGGGCCTCTTCAGCCGAAACTGAAACGCTGCTAGCGCCCCAAATGAGACTCAGTAGTAAAATCGCTTTAGTTAAATATTTGAGCATAATAATGTGGGTAAGCTATTCAGACTTCTCGTCAATACCTCCAAGGGCAAATCGGCTAATCAAGCTTTCGATATCAAGCGCCGACTCGGTGTCAACAATTTCGTAGCCAGGCTCCATCGGCATGCCGCCACCGGGCGAGAGGTTGATATAACGGTCGCCGATCAGCCCGGCCGTCTTCACAGAGGCAATCGTATCTTCGTCCAATTCCAAGGAATTGGGCAGCTCCAGCGTAACGATCGCATCAAAACGTTCATTTAAGACGACCTCCTTGACCGTCCCCACTCGCACGCCAGCAATCTCGACACGGCTGCCTGGATTCACACCGCTCGCACTACTAAAACGAGCCGTAATCGTGTAGCGATCGCTACCAAAGAAACGTGCCCCCCCCACCTGGATCGCCAGATAAAGCACGGCCGCCAGCCCCACGAGCACAAAACAGCCCACGAAAAATTCAATGCTACGATTATTCATAAATTACTGAGTCCCTCCAAACTGAGCGGATGCTTTCCGGCCATAGTTCGCCTTACTTAAAAACCCCGACAAAGCCGTCTGCGCCTCCGAGTTCAAGGCCTCGGGCGGACCACAAAATTGAATGCGGCCTCCGTCCAACCAAGCCACTTGATCGCTGATCTCAAAGACCTCCGGAATATCATGACTGACCAAAAGCGCAGTAAACCCAAAGCGCTCACGATAGTCCGCAATCATTTCAAACACGCTATACTTACGCTCGGGATCCAGCCCCGTGGTTGGCTCATCGAAAAGCACTACCTGCGGCTTCGTAATCAAAGCCCGCCCGAGGGCCACTCGCTTCTTCATGCCCCCCGAAAGCTCGCCGGGGAAACGATCCGCGGCATCGCTCAATTCCAGCTGCTGCAGCATCGCGCTCACCCTCTGCTGAATATCCGCCCGCCCCAGCTTCGTCGCCTCACGCAAAGGCAGCGCCACATTATCAAAAGTCGACAGCGAATCAAACAAGGCGTTATTTTGAAACATGTAACTAAAAGACACGCCCGCATCACTATTCGCGCGCCGCCGGCTCTGCGCAATCGCCTGCCCGTCCAACTGAATCGTGCCCGCATCTGGTTGCAGGAGATTTGCGATACATTTTAGTAGCACCGACTTACCAATGCCGCTCTTGCCAATGATCGTGGTCACCGAAGCTGCCGCCACGTCCAGATCGACCCCATCCAGCACACGCTTGTCACCAAAGTGCTTCTTAAGACCACGAATTTTGAGAAAGGCATCCATACTACAAAAGAAAAGAAGTGATTAAATAGTCCGCCGCCAGCACCATTACACTCGACCACACCACCGCGCGCGTGGCCGACTCGCTCACGCCGCGCACTCCGGGGAACGAGGCCTTGCGGTGTGTGTTAAAGCCACGATAGGCACAAATCGAAATCGTCAAAAGGCCGAAAACCAGCGACTTGATGTAGCCCCCTTGCACATCCGCCCAGCTAACACTCTCAAAGACACGGTTCCAATACACACCTGCGTCCACATTCAATAGCACAGAGCCCGTCAAATAGCCCCCAAAAATCCCAATTAAATCGAAGACCGCAGTCAAAATCGGGAAACAAATCAAAGTCGCGACCAGTCGCGGCCCCACTAAAAAGCCCAGCGGGTCGATACTCATCGTCTGCAAAGCATCAATCTGCTCATCATTACGCTGAATCCCCAGCTCTGAAGCCATCGCCGAGCCCGCTTGCCCGACCACCATCAAGGCAGTCAAAACAGGCCCCAACTCACGAATGAGCGAAAGCGCCACCGCCGTGCCCAATGCCGACTCCGCTCCAAACTTGACCAAAGTATAATAAAGCTGCAGCCCCATCACCAAGCCAGTGAACAAGCCCACCGTCGCCACAATTGGAAAACAGCGCACGCCGATCTCATGAATCGCAAGCGTCAACTTAGCCAAGCGGCCACGTTGCGCAAAAAATCCACGGAGCGCCCCCAAGCCAAAGAGAGAGATTTCTCCCAGCTCAAAGACCACAGAAAGTGCCGAGCGACCAAGCGTGCGTATCATAATAAGGGTTGAGTGTATATAAAAGGGTGTATCCAAAAGAGCGAACAATGAGATATGACATAACTCGCCCTATCAATGGAAGCCGAACTTTCGAAAATTTTAAGCTAACAAGGGGCATTCACCATCAGAGTCAACCGTCCGAAAGAGTTCACTCTAAATCACATTGCTACGCAATAGCAAGGGCGCTGCAATTGGTGCCTACAGCATCACTACGTGATCCACCTAAAGGTGGCGTCTTCTTCGCTCACTGCGGTCGCTACGTCGCCCTCCCCGAGTGGCGCTTTCATCCCTAATTCCGCTATCCGATTGTAGCATGACTCACTATGGCAAGGGCGCTGGGATTGGTGCCGCAAGCGGCATCGCTACGCGATCAACCTTCCCCCTTCGCTCTTCGAGCTACGGTGGACAAGACGGTTGCCCCATCTCCAGTCGCTGCGCTCCTTCCGTCGAACCCAGTTCTCATCCCAGTTCCGCTTCGCGGAAAGTGCTTGCTACGCAAGTGGTACGGGCGCTGGGATTCGAACCCAGGACCGTCGGTTTAGAAAACCGATGCTCTATCCAACTGAGCTACACCCGCATTCCACTGTTTAAGCCGATTCCAGCCGATTCAGCTTGACTGCTTCTATACGTTGCTTCTATACATTTTTGCCATGAAGGGGCACAAAGAGGAACAAAAACGAACGAAGAAGCAGACAACGCAGAGCGAACGGAAATCCCCGAAATGGGAGAAGACCGGAACTCAATATCTGATTCGTAATGCTGCATCGGGTATCTTTTACGCAAGGTTCCGCCAATTGGGCAAGATCAAGTTTCGAACTCTTGAAACAACTTCGATCTCAGTCGCTCGCTATCGCTTGCGGGAAATCATCGGGCAAGTCGATGAGCTGCGAAAAAATCAGTCTGCTGTTAGCCTGGGAATCCCTACCCTCTCTCAGTGTATCGAAAGAGCCCGTGGAAGAGTGGCCGCTGATGGCCATTTGAAAGAACGAAGCAAAGAAGCCTGGGAAGGCAGTTTTCGGAAGCTGGAAAAAACTTGGCCGGGGGCGCTTGATATTCCAGTAGATCGAGCGGCTCGAATGGTTTCTGATTGGTTCACCAGCTTTCAAGCCAATGGTACGGAGTTTAAAGTTCCTGGCACGAAAACGACGCGCAAAGGTGCTTCAATATCAAGTTGCAATAAAGCCATTGCCGGGGCTCGTAGAATCTTCGAAATCGCTGTCGAATCTGGTGCACTGGCTAGAAATCCCGTTGACGATATGCGGGGCAGGAAATACCGGAGCCCGCAACAGAAGGAAGTGGATATGCCAGACAAGGAAGACTTTCTTAATATGGTTCAACGTGCCCGGGGTTATGCAGATGGCAAAGGAAGGCAACAAAGCGCGGCTGAGCTAATTGAAGGTCTAGCTTATACCGGGATGCGGCTCGGGGAAGCGGCGGCCCTGGTGTGGGGCGACGTGAACGAGAAGCGCGAAGTGATTCGAATCCGGGAAGGTAAGACCAAAGCGGCGCGGCGCAATATTCCAATCATCCCCCCTATGTCTGACTTGCTGGCCAGGATGAGGGCAAGGCGTGAGAAGCTAGGTGAAGGACTAGGAGTTGACGATCTGGTGTTCGCGGTGTCGGAAGCTCAGAAGACGCTCACAAGGGCTTGCGGTGAAGCTAATATCGGGAGGCTCACGCATCACGACTTGCGGCACTTCTTCGCGACTGTGTGCATTCAGAGTGGTGTTGATATTCCGACAGTTGCACGGTGGATGGGGCACGCTGACGGCGGGGCCCTGGCAATGCGGATCTATGGACACTTGCGCGATGAGCATTCTACAAAGATGGCAAAGGGGGTGAAACTGTGAGCGATTACGAAGATGAAGATATTCTTCTGAGTGAAATAATGAGGGATGAAATAAGCTATCCTGCCCCGTATCTGTCCTCAAATAGAAAACTATCGGCACGATTGATGTTAATGGGTGATGTATTCAAGGATAGCATTGCTATGGCGTCTGGGAGTGGAGTTCCCTCTAGTAGAATAAAAAAAGGAGACACAAGAACTTATATTGATGTAAGTGCCGGCTTGCCTAGGGAAGTTACAATTGAAGCACAAGTGGGCGGCGGCAAAGGTAACGACGTGATAACAAAGCGTGGGCTGCATCCGTTCTTATTGTGGAAGGGATTGAGGGAGTTGAATGATGAATTTTCAAAGTCGATGGGAGGTGACCCGGAACTAACGGAGCCGACTAAACTTTTCATTCTGAGTATGATCGCTTATGACCCGGAAACTTGCCGATATTCCGCTGGTGACACTTTTTTGCGCTATTTCGTCAAAGATCCTGATTGGACCCTGTCATATATAGCAACAGTGAGAGAGATCCTTCAGAGCGCGTTAGATGGTCCTATTAATAAAAAGACAGGGGAAAGGACTCCAACGCTGAATAAGCGGCTGCAGTTGTTGGTGTGCCTTTTCCCTGCTACAGATTATTTAGACGCAGCTTCGTTTCATGAATGTTACTTACGTATCTTTAGTGAAGATGCGCCGCGTTGGTCAAAGAGCTTCGTAGATTCGCTTAGCGCAGCTCGTAAAGAGATTAAGAAAGCTATTCTAGAACTTTCTGAATAAAAAGGGTTCTTCACGGATTTCGGTCACAGCTCTTTCCGGGTGGATAGGTTCGGGAGATCGTAGATTTTCAAATGGAGGAACTCTTCATCCCTGT
>PBYS01000114.1 GCA_002729725.1 Puniceicoccaceae bacterium | reverse complement strand
GCGGGCGGCGAAAACACGGTCGGTGGTGTTGATCGAACCGTCCCGGTTGTGGTCGACGTAAAGCCCCATATCCACAAGCTCGTAGCGACCGTCCTCACCAGGCTTCAAGCTGTCGGGATCGATTTCCTCGACGGGTGACTCATCACCCACGCCGTCCCACTCGATGATATCGACGATTTCGATGCCGGTTTCTTCTTCGTTTTCCACCGTATCGGGATCGTCTTCCGGAATAAAGAGCACGTAATAGCGGATCGGGAATTTTTCGTCTTCTTCGACTCCAGCATCCCACTTGAACTTGAACTGGGTTTTGCGGTAGTCGTAGCGCAATTCGTTTTCGTGAACGTTGCGATAGGCGCGCGGGGTCTGGCTCCATGTGCTGAAGGTATCTTCGTAATCCTCCAGTTCGTTTTTGCCGTTGGTCACCATCATGGTGGTGGTGTTCTCGTTGCTCAGGACGGAGGAGTAATTGATCGTAGCGTCTTCGTCATTCTCCCGATTCGGAGGGTCGTCATAACCGCTAATCTCACTTTCGCCGCTTCGGCGCACGGGAGAGTCAGGCGTGCCGCCAGTGTTAACAAAGCTGTCGCCGGTCGTGTTCGAATCGCCGGTGATCGGATCGATCTCAATGGTCTTCGATCCGCTCACATTTTTGGGACCACTCTCGGGATTGCCGCCGCTGAAGGACTGCTGGGCGGAGAGCGTGAGATAGCGCTTGGCCGGATCGGTGCTTTGGAAAGTGCTGTGCCCGTATTTCGGAAAGGCGATGCTCTTCGACTCAACCAAAATATCGTAGCTGCCGGGATAAATCGGCGGAGGGGGTGGCGGGAACGGATCGGGGCCAGGCGGATCACCGGGATTGAGCGGCTCCGGCGGCGGGCCGGGCACACGCGGATCGCCGCCGTTATCGAGTTCTTCGCCGTCGTTCATGCCGTTGTCATTGGTGTCGGCATCATAGGGATCGGTTCCGAAGTTTATTTCAAAGAGGTCGGTCAGTCCGTCGTTGTCGCTGTCCTGATTAGCAAAGTCGTTGTTCGTCAGTGGGTCGGTGCCTAGATCCACCTCTCCGCTGTCGTTCACGCCGTCGGCGTCTGTATCGGCGAGGTTCGGGTCGGTGCCGATGGCCAGCTCGTCGAGGTTGGAAAGCTCGTCGCCGTCGGCGGAGTCGAGCCCGTCATTGATGCCATCGCCGTCCGTGTCGGGATTCGTGGGGTCAAGGTAGTAGAAGTTGGACGGATCAGTGGAGGCGAAAATGGCGCTTTCGACGTTATCTTTCAGGCCGTCGCCGTCGGTGTCGTCGGATGTGGGGTTGGTGCCGAGGTCAAATTCCTCGGAGGTCAGCAGCGTGTCGCCATCGGGATCACCGTCGGCGGTGGTGCCATCCAGCGGATCAAGGCCGTAGTTGACTTCCCATCCGTCTGGCAGGGTATCGCCGTCCGTATCCGGGTCGAGGGCGTCGGTTCCGGCAGTCAGCTCGGCTCCATCGTCGAGCTGGTCGCTGTCGGTGTCCGAGTCATTGGGGTTCGTCCAATGCGTTTCATACTCGTCGAGATTGTTCAGAGTATCACCGTCGGCATCGGAAGCGGCGTCGGTCGCGCCGAGCGCTTCGACCCAATCGGGAAGGCCGTCGGCATCCGCATCGTTGAACTCGTCGGCACCAATGTCTTTGAGTCCGTCGGTCAGAGCCTCGCCGTCAAGATCGAGTGCCGGGTAAAGTCCGGTCGTCCCTACGTCTCGGGCGGGGGAAGCGGCAACGAGTGAATAATCGAAACCGAGTCCCGGATCGGCGGTCAACTGGTCGACTCCATCAATCAAGACGTTGCCGCTCGTGCTATCGCGGCTCAGGCTGTGATCCCAGACAATGCTTGTGGTCTGGCCGGCGATTTCCTCAGGGGCGTCCGGATTCCAAAGCAGCGTATTGACCAGCGTAACCGTGTTAGATGTCGAGGTGTTGTAGATCGCTCCGCCGGAATTCGCTTCGTTTCCTGCGATGGTGCAGGAAATGAAGGTAGGCCGACCGTTGCTGACGTAAACGCCACCGCCTTGGTCACCCGAAAAGTTGTCTCGAATCACGCAGCCGACGATGCGCATCTGGTCGAAGATCGTGCTTTCCGTGATATAGAGGCCGCCGCCGTCCGAACTGCGAGCACCGTTGCGGATCGTGAAGCCTTCGATGACGGCTTCCGTGGCGAGATAGACGACATTATCGTTTCGTGCACCACCATCAACTATCGTGGAGCGGGCTCCACCAGTCGAGAAAAGATAGATCCGATCATAAACGTTGATGCTCTCATCGTAAACGCCTGGCAGCACCTCGATAATATCAAAATCGTCGGCTGCGTTGATCGCTGTCTGAATCGTGCTCTTTTCAAAGGAGGTGTTGGATACGCCATCGACGCGGTAATAGCGAACTTCACCAATATCCGTTAAGGGACTGTTCGCACTCTGCGCGGTGGCGAACTGGGGAACCGAAGCGGGATCGTTCCCGTCGCTGCCGTGGTGATACTCGATGATGTTTGGAAAGCCGTCACCATCTCCGTCTTCGGAAGCCTCTTGGGACAAATCGCCAAACGTGGTTGTCTCCCAGGCATCGGGCATACGGTCGCCATCGGAGTCAGCGAGAACGGTCACTGTGATGGGTGTGCCGACTGTGGATGAGGCCCCGTAGCGGTCGGTCGCAATCGCGGTCACGGTGTAGGAGCCGGGAGCGGGATTGTCCCAGAAGCCGTAAGCGGAAGAATAGACGCTGTTGTCGGTATAGAATTCGACGCCGTCGGCGTAAAATACCATACGCTCAGCTCCGAAATCCGCGTCGCTGAACGAGGCGTAGAAATTGATGTCGTCGCCTTCAAGATAGGTCGCGCCGTCGGCGGGATCAGTGAAGGCGATGACCGATGGGATATTCTCGGGCGTGTCTGCGTCGTCGGTCGGGTCGGTTCCGGCCTCGTATTCGTGGAGGTTGGATGCGCCGTCCTGATCAAAATCGTCCAGCGGCTCCTCTTGCAGTCCGAGGAAATGGGTTATCTCCCATCCGTCCTCCATTCGGTCGAGATCGGTGTCTTCGAGCACGGTGACGGTAATCGGATCGGAAATCGTTACGGTATCCAGCCGATCCACTGCACGAGCGGTCACGCTGTAAACGCCGGGAGTGGGCTGTTGCCAGGAGTAGGAGTAATACGAACCCGTCAGATCCTCACCCTGCTTCGCCTCATCAGCAAAAAACTCAACTCGATCGATTCCGAAATCGTCGTCGGTGGCGATAGCGCTCAAGGTGACGCTCTCGTCGCCCCACATCGTGTAGCCGTCCTCCGGAGCGGTCAGCTCGATTTGCGAGGGCGAGTTGGTCAGCTCCAGAATCGCCGGAATGTTCCAAGGCGTGGTTCCGGTTCCCGTGTGGGCTATCTCAATATCAGCCTGATAGGTGCCCGGCTCCAGCTCTAAGGTCTCGAAATCCACCGTCAGGCTGGAGAAGCCGCCCTGAGTGGCCGTGCCGGCCACCGGCGAAACTTCCACGAAGTAGGCGGAACCTTGGGTGAAACGGACTGCCAACAGATTCTGTAGGTAGGGCTCGTTATAGGCGACCTGCACCGCCTGCGTCTGATCGAAATTGTGTATGCCCACCGTCACGGTGTCCAATACCCCGTTGAGTTCTTTGTAGAAATAATCGATGGTGCCGTCGGCATGAAGGACGATTTGAAAGGTATTCGTCAACGCATTGGCATCCTGCGTGACCGCCTCGTATTGCACGATCAGCCGGTCGGCGAATTCCTGATAGTAGATCGTGCCGGAGTCGTTCGAGTTGCCATCGTCGGTGTCCAGATCGTCCCAGAAAGCTGCGATTAGGCCATCGGGGAAAGAAGTGTCCGGCAGCGTCTCGTTGCTTGAATCGTTGTATTCCTCTTTGAGCGTCAGGTAACCGTCGCTGGCCACCCAGATGTCGGTGTATTTCCGCCCGTAGTGCGGAAACTGGAACTGCGTGAGCGTGATTTTCTCAGACTCGTTGTCGATCTCCGATACAAGCGGAAGCAAGGTGCCGGTCGCGCTGATCTCGGTCCAGCTGTAGGACGCAGATCCGGTCATCGAATCATCCCATGTGTATGCGCCTTGGAATTCGGCCTCGTTGCCCGTTACCGTCACCGTAAAATCCGCATCCGGCGCGACCGGATTGTTCAGGTAAAGTGTCTTGGTCGCGCTTTGACCGTAGGTCAATTCCGCCTCGATCGGCTTTGGAAACACTGCAAACTGGTCATCCCAGAAGCTCTCCCAATCGTCGGGGATACCATTGGCATTCAAATCGTCGAAGGCGAATGGATCGGTGTCTTGATAGAGTTCGTCCTGATTGCCGATGTCATCGCCATCAAAGTCGTCGTTCCAAGGGTCGGTCGTCGGTTGGTCGGTATATTTGAGACGGTAGAAAAACGCGTCCGTGTTGACGGCGAAGCCGTGCGCCAGCACGTCGTCCGCTCCCGGATAAATGTAGTCGATGTATTCCCAGCCTGCCGTCAGGTCGGGCGTAACTTGGATAAAATAGGTTTCTCCGGTCACCCCCCACCAGGAAAGCGTCGATACATCGTTGAGCGCATCGACCTCGACGCCCAAACCATGATTTTGATCAGAAGCGGTCGGGTCCGCTATCGCGGCTGTCAGCGGCAACGCCAGCAAACCACAGGTAAAAAGTCCGAGTTTCGCCCTGCATCGATTCATCGGGCACCTCCTTCCGAGATCGGCCAGTGGTTGATAATCACGTCCTTCGGCTCCGGCGGGTTTTCCTTCAAGTAGGCCTCCCGAGCCTTACTCAACGCCTCGTTTCTGAGAAACTCGGCCTTGAACCTATCTTCGTTCTCAAGATAGTGGGTGAACAGCGCATCCATCTGTTCGTAAAGTTCGCGCGGGATGCGCCGTTCCTCCGCTTCGACAACCACGTATTCGGCTTTGCCTTCGGTAAAGCGCACTGGAGGTGACTCCCAGCGTGATTCGTAGTCGTAGCCGCGCTCTTTGGCGTAGACCCGTTGCCAAGCTTCATCCTCGCGCGTAATCGTGCTGGTAAAGCCCATGTAGCTGTAAACGATATTATCCCGGTCGAAGGAACTGATGGGGCGGAGATAGTTCAAATTGACGTTCGTCCAGATCTCGAATTCCTCCGGCGCTTTGCGCCGTTCGTCCTCGTCTCGGGGTGCTCGCCATAAGATCTTCGAGTATTCATCACCGAAAACCGTCACTGATAACGAGATGGACTGATGCTCAGGCTGTGCTGCGATCATCGCGGCCCACTCTTCTTCCGTCCAGGTTCTGGATGCTTGTCTATCCGAAGGCGTCGGCGCGGGAGCGACCTCCAGCCGGGGCGGAACGACGAGATTGATTGTGACGCGGTGCCCCTCTTTTTGGAGGACACGACTGTCCGCGACCGACATCGACTCCAATTCCGCCTTACGGTTCGCTTCGCGGAGTGCCTTTTCCGCCATGCGCTCTTCGATGATCGCCTTTGCCTCCGTCTCGGTGATCGGCGCCGCCGTGGAGGTCAACGTGCTTGCGTGGCCCGCTACGATAGCAAAAGCGGACGAAAACAGAAGGAGGAGAAATTTCATAACATTGCAGTCTGAGTTTGGGTACTGGATGCTACTCGAAAGGTCGAGAAAAAGCCGAAAATTTAAGTATAGGCTCATCGTAACTGCGCCCCAACACAGACATATGTCTATGGCGGATACAAGCGGAATTTTGATACATTTGTCTGAGTGGAACTAGGGCAAGCATTTGGCAGTGTATTGAAGGCGAAACGTCAAGCTGCTGGCCTGACTCAGGAAGAACTGGCCTTTCAGGCCAGCCTGCACACGACATCCATATCGTATTTCGAACGAGGGTTACGGCAGCCCACACTGCATACCGTCTTTATTCTGTCGAAAGTTTTGCACATGAGAGCTTCGGATTTAGTTGTTGAAGTTGAAGACCGTGAACCAGAAATCCGGATTTGACCTTAGAGTTTTGCGTATAAGGAAGAAGAATTCAGAAACAACTCAGAGCTTTGGCATTTCAAAGATTTTGAAGTCAACCGAGGCGTTCACCTCCACTGATTCGACAGTACAGTGCCCCAACTCGACGTTTTCGACGATGATCGAAGCTTTGGACGAGAAGACAATCGAACCCCAGTGCTTGAACGCAATGCTCCTGTAAAAGACATACATGCTTTGCCTGCCGAATTGGTCGCCCCCCCTTCAGCTTCGCGGCGGTGCTTCCACTCCAGAGAATTGCAGCACCGCATCCGGGAGTCGCTGTCCCTGAATTTCGATCTTCGCAAGCGAAGCGTTGAGTTCGGAGAGTTCGGATGGCGACAGACGGATCGAAGCGGTCTCAACGTTTTGCTCCATGTGAGCCATTTGGGTCGTGCCTGGAATCGGGACGATCCATGGTTTTTGTGCCAATAGCCATGCGAGCGCGATCTGAGCCGGAGCGGCTTCTTTGCGAAGCGACCAGGTTTTGATCAAATCCACCAACTGCATGTTGTGAGCCAGATTCTCGGGTGCAAACCTTGGAGTCATTGCGCGGAAGTCGCCCGGTGCGAATCGTGAGTTGGCATCGATCGAGCCGGTGAGTAACTGGCAGTCCAGAGGCCACCAAGGCACAAAGCCGACCCCCAACTCTTCACAGAGCGGGATGACTGCTGCCTCTGGATCGCGGGTCGCCATCGAGTATTCATTTTGAATCGCGGTCAGCGGCAGGGCCGCGTGGGCGCGACGGATGGTCTGTATGCCCGGCTCGGAGAGGCCCCAGTGAAGGACTTTACCTTCGTCCATTAAATCCCTGACCGCGTCCGCGACATCTTCGATGGGGACTTCGGGATCGACACGATGTTGGTAGAGGAGGTCGATGCGATCGGTGCGCAGACGCTGAAGCATGCCTTCGACGGCTTTCTTGATGTGTGCAGGCCGACTGTTGAGACCGGGCCCGCGCTCGCCGGTCTCTGGATCGATGTTCCACCCGAACTTACTGGTGATGCGGACTTCATCCCTAAACGGCTCGACCGCCTCGCCGAGAATACGCTCGTTCTCAAAAGGCCCGTATGCTTCGGCGCAATCGAAGAATGTGACACCCCGGTCAAAGGCCGCCCGGAGTATGTTGATCATTTCCGGACGATGAGGCACCGTGGTGGTGTATTTGCGATGCATATTTTGCACCCCCATCCCGATGCTGGAAACCTCAAGCGAGCCGAGCCGACGCTTGGGCAAAGCGGTGGCGGATGGCTTGCTTCCAGTTGTTGCGCTGACGTGGTGTGACGCCATGGTGGCTGCGGCCACGCCGAGTCCACTGGCGAGAAATTGACGACGCCCGAGTCCGGACTTTTGGTGATGCTTCTTATTCATGGTTAATTCCTTCTGTCGTGTTTAGTTTAGTCCTTTTTCGTTTAGAAAACCGGACATCAGGTCAGCGATCTCGACGTTATTCAGGTCGGAGAAAGGAAAGTGGGTATTTCCGTGGATTCCGATTTCGGGGAGATGCACGACCGTGACATCACCACCATGCCGGTTTACCGCTTCAGCCCACAGCCGTGTCATTTCAAGGCGGACTCGCCAGCCGTCTTGCCCCGGATTCTCGTCGTTGCGTTGCTCGGGGATGTTGTCGCCGTAATAGATGATAATCGGGATTTGTGTCAGTTTTTTAAACTCCGGCATGGGAATGCCAACTGCCTCCAGCGATCCGGAAGAACTGGGTAAAGCCGGGGGCACTTCGCCTTCCGGGAACACGAAATTACTGCCCGGCTCGTAAGAGATGATCGCGCGGATATGATCCGTTTTCAGCACGGTGTCCCAACCCATGCCGCCGCTGTGCGAATGGGTCACCAGTATCCCGGGACCAATCTTTTCAAACAGCTCAGCGACCGCATCCGAATTCACGTCGATATCGATGGGGCCGGTGTCTGGCGTCATCTGGCGGAAATATTGCTCCAGTGAGTCCGAATCCTTGGGAAACTGGCCGTAGCCGTGCCAGAATACCAGAGGCAGTTGCCGCGCATCCTGTGGGATTCGATAAAACACATAGGCGTGGTCTCCATGAAAGGTCTGACCTGCCGGGGAGGTGTTGTTCACCGGATCGAATGTGCCCGGGCTCTGGATCACCGACCCGCCTACGGCGAAGCTGCCTTGTTCCCGGATAAGGATTGGTTTATCCCCGCTGGCATACTCCTTGTTCGTGCAGGAGGAATAAACCAGGCTGATCGAAATCAGCGTAAACGCTGAGAGTAATCTTTTTCTCTTCATGGTAATTGCTCGGTTATTCTGGGAATTCTACTTATTGGCTTCCGAATACTGCTCGTCTGTGACCAGCTCCATCCATTCCGTGGCATTCCCCTGCGGGTCTTCAACGATGGCAATGTGAGCCATGGGGCTATTGGCCGAAGCGCCGTGCCAGTGCTTTTTGTGGGGAGGTATCCAGACAGAGTCGCCGGGGCGGATGACCTTGGCGGCTTCGCCCCATTCCTGAACCAGACCCGAGCCTTCAGTCACAATCAGAAGTTGTCCGTGCTGGTGGGTATGCCAGGCGGTGCGGGCACCCGCCTCGAAAGTGACGGTCGCACCGCGAACCACTGATGGCGGGTGCTTGCCGAACCGGTTGTCGATCTCGGCCGTTCCGGTGAAGTAGTCTGGCGAGCCCTTAGTGGGCGGGTGAATACCCGCTCTGCTCACCCGAATGCCTTCCGCCGAATAGCGTTCGGCGATCACTTCCGACAGCGCATCACCGGCAGTATCCGCGGACTTCGCGCTAACGCTCGTTTTCAAAGCTTGCACGAAGTCGAGCAGCTCGGTCTGGCTCAGGCCGACATTGAGGGATACCCTGAAGTGCCCCTTTAACTGTGGGGACAAGCCTTCCATAGCGGCGAGAGCCGAGAGCGTGGCGATTTCACGATCCTTATATGAGAGAGTGTCGCGGGCAAAGATGTCGCCGAAGAGATGTGCTTTCAGATAGTCGTCAATCACCGGTGCGAACCGTGCGTAGGCGCTTGGATTGTCGGTGATGTCGCGACCGACCAGTTCGTTGCGGACTTGGTTGCCTGCCTCATGGCTGTCAAAATTCTCAGGTAGGGGCGTCGCTTCTTCGCCAAAGGAATCTTCGATGCCCGACGCCTTGCGAGTTTCGAGCACATCGACGAAGGTATTGATCCCATTCAGGCTGCGTGGAAATCCTGCATAGGCATACAGTTGTATGAGGACTTCGCGAATCTGCTGACGGTTAAGCCTACATCGAGTCCAGTGCCCAGTGCGGTTGTCAATTTCGGGAGATCTCCGGCCGCGGTGAATGCAGCGATAGGGATGATCGCTTGATGGCGCTCGGACAGTGTCTTATTTGCCTCTGCGTTTAACTCGGATGCACCGCTGAGCGATGCCAATGCTAAGATAGAGGTGGAGACGGCTTTGAGATATTTGTTTATAGTTGGGCTCCTAGTCATAGCTTTGAGTCGAAGAAATGGGTCAATTGTTCCATGGCTTGCGCAACATAGTCCGGCTTCCAATAGGTTTCGATGTGGGTCGCTCCGTCGATCAGGAATAGCTGTTTGTCGTCGGTGCCGGTCGCCTTGGCAAAAGCATCCTGTGTCATGTAAAGCGAGTCGGCTCGGTTGCCGGCGATCATCAACAGGGGCTGATTGATCAAGTCCATACTGTTGGTGGCATCAAAGCGCATGAGGTCTAGCAGGCTGCTCATGGTGTATTTGAATGTGGAATTCGGATGCGCGTGTGACTTCCAGTAATAGGCGTAGCCTTCACGATAGAGGTCGAACCGAAGCTGAGCAATTTGCTCATCCGTCAAATTCGCATCGCCAGCGTAGAGGACCTCTCCACCCGCGACCTGCTGTGCGCGGGCATCGGATGCCTGCTGGAGGCGTTCCTGGATGCTGTCTGTTTGGGAATTCATATACCCATTTCGTCGCACCAAACCAGAGTTGAACATGCTCAATGTGGCCAGGGCTTTAAAACGTTTGTCCGTCTGAGCTGCTTGGAGGGAATAACCTCCGCCGCCACAGATTCCCAGCAGGCCGAGTTGGTTCGTATTCACGCCCGGATATTGCGAGATGAAGTCCGCCATGCCGTGAATGTCTTCGATGCGGTTGGCCGGTTTGTCGACATTACGGGGTGTTCCGCCGCTGGCTCCCTGATAGGCGGCATCCGCAGTGATCGTGATGTAGCCAGCCTCGGCCAGTCTTTGTGCGTAGAGTCCGGCGACTTGCTCTTTAACTCCACCATTGGGGTGCGCCACGACAATGGTTGGGTAGCTGCCGTCTGCATTGTAGCTTTCCGGCGTATACACATTCGCTGCGATCTCAATGCCGTTCAGTTGATAAGTGACCGGGTGGATGTTGACAGCACCTTCGACGTTTTCGGTGATGGCTCCCTCGTATGCCAAGGTGAATGGGTTGGCCTTATAGTCGGCGGCCATCACGGTGCTGGATGACAGGCCGATCATGACTGCGGATAAGATGGATCGTGAATGTTTCATTTGCTTTTTCATTTTGGATGTTTGGTTTGAGGGTTATCTGATTTATCCTAATTTCTTCAGCCATTTGTCGACAGACTCCATTGTGTCGCGTTCCTGATCGCATTCTTCAGAGTAGCCTTTAAGTAGCTTTGCATGCTTCGCATGTTCGCGAACAACCGAGAGGCTGTTGCCGAGTCCGTATTTTCCGTGGGTGATGAATGGGATGAGCACTTTGTCCCGAGTGTCGTGTTCTGTGAGGAAGGTGCGAATGATTGCCGGTGCAGTGGTGCCCCAGATGGGGAATCCGAGAAATATGCGCTCATATTGATTCCACTGAGGAACCTGGTTTTTGAGTGGCCTGAGGGCGCCACTTTCTTTTTCTCGCTGTGCCTCTGCGACATTCGCCTCATAATCCGCCGGATAGGGCGTTGCGGGTTCTATTTGAAACAAGTCTGCTTTTAAGTCCCGTTGCAGTTGATTGGCAATGACACGGGTATTTCCTGATCGAGTGAAATAGGCAACTAAGGTTTTGGATGAAACGGCCGACGTCTGGATGGAAACCTGGGCCTCTGTCTGGTGTGGTTTGAAGAGTGAACTCCACGCGCTTAAGGTCAACGGTAGTGCTAGCGCACGGTGCAGAAGTTGACGGCGGGAAACCGAGGATCGCTTACTGTGTTTTGTGTCATTCATCGCAGAAGTATTATCGGTTGATACGAGCCTGCGCGTGGGCGGAATAGCGTTCGCCAACAATCTTGATGTGTGCCAAAGCTTTAGAGATAAGCTCCAAGTCGGCGCTGGTTAGGGAGAGCGCCGCGGCACCCAGATTTTCCTCCAGACGCGGCAATTTGGAAGTGCCGGGGATGGGCACGATCCAAGGCTTTTGCTCCAGTAGCCAAGCAATTGCAATCTGGGCGCGGGTGACGCCCTTGGCTTCGGCGATGGCTCCGATTGCGTCAACCAGCTTGCGGTTGGCTTTGCGGTTTTCTTCAGAAAAGCGAGGGACTGAGTTGCGGAAGTCTGTTGGACCGAATTGTGTATTCTCGTCAATCGCTCCGGTGAGGAAACCCTTGCCCAAGGGGCTGAATGGCACAAAGCCAATGCCGAGTGCTTCCAGTGTGGGGAGGATCTCGTCCTCTGGTTCGCGCCACCAGAGCGAATACTCACTCTGCAGTGCTGCGACTGGTTGGACTGCATGTGCGCGGCGGATGGTGTCCGCTCCAGCTTCGGATAGACCGAAGTGGAGCACTTTACCTTCTGCGATGAGCTCTTTGACCGTGCCAGCCACATCCTCGATCGAAACTTTTGGGTCGACGCGGTGTTGGTAGAACAGATCGATCCGGTCCGTGCGCAGGCGCTGCAGGGATGCCTCGCACACTTCGCGAATCCGCTCTGGACGAGAGTCCTGTCCTTTGCTGGAGTCGCCGTCTTCGAATCCGAATTTGGTCGCGATGACGACCTCGTCGCGATAGGGCTCCAGTGCTTCACCCACGAGTTTTTCATTTTCAAATGGCCCATAGACTTCTGCGGTGTCGAATAAGGTGACCTCGTGCTCATAGGCAGCGCGTATCATCGCAATGCCGTCCTCCCGACTGATCGGCGAGCGATAGCCAAAGCTGAGCCCCATGCAACCGTAACCGATGGCAGACACTTCGAGTCCTGTTGAACCGAGTTTTCTTGTTTTCATATTCTGTGATCTTTGGTTTATGTTTTAATTTATCTGATGTTGGTTGACCTAGACTTGGGAAGTTTCGAGCGACGCCATATCGATAACGAAACGGTAGCGCACATCGGAGCGTTCCATGCGTTCGAACGCTTCGTTGATTTGGTCCATGCGGATCATTTCACAGTCAGGATGAACGTTTTTCTCTGCACAGAAATCGAGCAGCTCCTGTGTTTCGGGGATGCCTCCGATGAGAGAACCGGCGATGCGACGGCGACCGAAGATCATCGGCACAGTGGTGGGGGCCATGATGGGGCCGACTTGACCGACCATGACGAGGGTGCCGTCGATGTCGAGCAGAGGGGTGTAGGGATTCACATCATGTTCGACCGGCACGGTGTCAATGATCAGGTCGAAGGAACTGGCTGCGTTGGCCATGGCGGTTTCATCGGTCGAGATCAAGAGGGCGTCGGCTCCAAGTGCGATAGCATCCTCTTCTTTGTCCGGTGTGCGGCTCATGACGGTGACATGGGCACCCATAGCGTGGGCGAGTTTGACAGCCATGTGGCCGAGTCCACCCAAGCCGATGACACTGACGCGGCTGCCTTCGCCAATATTCCATGTGCGTAGTGGCGAGTAAGTGGTGATGCCTGCGCAGAGAATCGGCGCCGCTTTGGCTAGATCGAGTCCCTCCGGCATGCGGAGGACGAATTCTTCACGGACAACAATGTGCTTGGAATAGCCGCCTTGATTGATTTCGCCAGTGATCCGGTCAGGGCTTCCGTAGGTCCCACTGATGCCTTCGCGGCAGTATTGTTCGTGGCCTTGTTCGCATTGATCACACTCACGGCAACTGTCGACCAAGCAACCAACCGCGACATGGTCACCGGCCTTATGCAGGGTGACGTCCGACCCGACTTCGAGCACACGTCCAACGATCTCGTGTCCAGGGACGATGGGATATTGGTTGCCGCCCCAGTCATTGCGGGCGGTGTGCAAGTCGGAGTGGCAGACACCACAGTAAAGGATTTCGATTGCAACATCGTTCGCTCGCAAGTTGCGACGGCTGAACTGGTAAGTGTCGAGGGGAGCTGTAGGGCTTTGGGCGGCGTATCCGATTGTGTTCATGGTATGTGCTTCCGTTTGTTTGTGATTGGATGGGTGATTCTGGATATATAATACACGATTTTACTTCTAAGACGGTAGATCGATCCTCTGGTATTCTTGCCTGAAAATACGGATCGATTCAGTTATTCTATAGAATCCAATTATTGTGGACATTGAAGATTCGAAAGTTTGTTGCTGTCGGTGAGTTGGCTTTAGTCTCTTTTGATTGGTGGATTATGAGTGAAGTTGGCCTTTTGTAGTGCTAGCGATTCGTCGTGTTTTGTGAGCTTTCTTGTTTGCCCAATTGAGCGAGGGAATGGCATGTGCGATGCTGTTGAAGTTTTCGATGATACGTCCCTTGTTTACTGATTTCGGGATCACCACGACGCCGCGCTGCATCAGCCAGCACAGGACAACTTGCGCCACGCTTTTATTGTATTTTTCGGCGATGACTTTCAGTGAATCGTTGTGGAATAGATTGTTTTTGCCTTCGGCAAGCGGGCCCCAGGATTCGATCTGCACCTTATTTTCGTTTAGGAATTTCTGTGTTTCCTTTTGCTGGCAGAAGGGATGTGTCTCGATTTGGTTAATGGCTGGAGTGACTTCGTTGTGCACAATGAGGTCCATAATCCGATCGGGGTGGAAGTTGCTGACTCCGATTGCCCGAACGGCCCCTTCCTTGTAAAGGCCTTCCATTGCGCGCCAAGCGCTATAGACGTCGCCATAGGGTTGGTGGATGAGATAGGCATCCAAATAGTCTAGACCCAGTTTCTTGAGCGACCTAACAAATGCGTCTTGTGTCGGTTCATACCCGGCATCCTGAACCCACAATTTGGTGGTAATGAAGAGTGCTTCCCTGTCGATGCCACTTTTGCGGATCGCATTACCTACGGCTTCTTCGTTGCCGTAGGATGCAGCGGTATCGATGCGATGGATCGATATCCTGCTTCGAGTGCGTCGAGTATGCTTCGTTCGCACTCGGCTTGATCGTTCATCTGAAAGACTCCGAACCCGAGGATTGGCATCTTTATACCGTTATTTAATTCGACATGTTTCATAGTTGTATGGGTTGATTGTTGCAGTTTTTCCTGGCCAGAGCACGAAGCCCATGGAGATGAAGCAGCCTAGTCCGCAGAGAGCGATAACCAGTCCAAGTGGTCCCGGGGTATCGTCGGCGAGGAAGGCGACCAACCCGGACCCGATTACACCGCATCCATACTGCACGGCTCCTGTAAGCGATGAAACGGCTCCGCTGCGATGCGGGTAGTCCGCCAGTGCGCCAGTGATTGAATTGGCCACGATGAAACCGGTGTTTGAGATAAAGAGAAACAGCGCTGCGACCAGTCCCCAGAGGCCGCCCCAATGAGTGGCCGCAGTGGCCCAGACGAGCAGGGAGGCGAGCATCGCGGTAATCGTGCCTCCCAGTAGAATTCGATCATATCCGAATCGCTTAACTAAGTGGATGTTCGCCACATTGGACAGCATAATGCCGATGATTCCGAGTGCAAATAGAAGGCCGAACAATTGTGGCGGAACATGGTAATAACTGATGTAAACAAACGGTGATCCTGCCACGTAGGCATACATGCCGGCATAGAGGAACCCTCCCGCGCCGAGGTATCCGATCAGCCGTCGATTGCCTAGCAGTTTGAGGTAGTCGGCGAGTGCGCGTGTGAGCGGTTCCCTGTTGCGGTGCTCGGGTGTCAGAGTCTCAGGAATTGTATGGAGTGCTGCTATCGTGAACAAGCCAACTCCTGCTAATACCCAGAAGATGGCCCGCCAGCCCGCGAGGGCAACGATTTGGCCGCCGAGCAGTGGCCCGACTAGCGGCATAACTGCCATCACTGTGATCAGTGTCGACAGCATTTGAGCTGCGCGGTTACCTTGATACAGGTCGCGGACCATAGCCCGGGAAAGCGCGACGCTGGCGCAGGCGCCAAGGGCTTGGACCATCCGCCATCCGATTATTACGGTAAAGTTGTCCGCTAAGGCGCAACCAACCGAACCGATGATGAAGAGCACGAGTCCAATCGCCACGGAAAGCCGTCGCCCATAGTGATCACTCAATGGTCCCCAGAGCAGTTGTCCGAGGCTGAAGCCGATTAAATATCCAGATATGGTGAGTTCGATTTTTCCAGTGTCGGCATGTAGGGATTGTGCCATCTCCGGCATTGCGGGCAGGTAGAGGTCCGTTGAAATGGAGGCGAACCCCATCAGGAGGCTCAGCACGGCAAGGACTTGCCAGCGTGGTCCGGCTACTGTTGTCGAGCTTTTAGGTCCGATTGCTCCAAGGCTGTCTTTCATGTGGGAAACAGCATACACCGATTCATGCTTAAGTCGGTAGATCGATCCTCCGGTATTCTTGCCTAAAAGTCCGGACGCCCCGAAAAAGACTGGAAACTTGAACATTTATCAATTTTAAACGAAGCATCGCCAGAGCTTGCGAATTAGCTTCCAGCGCACTATTTAAAATCTATGAATACACAAAATTCAGAAACGAGTATCGGAGCAAACACACATGAGCTCAGAGACTGCATTGCCCGATTGACCGAATCAGGAGAGAGGTTTACCACTGCAATCCCAGCGCTGTCGCTCTTTCGTCGGGAGGCGCCGACGGAGCCGGTCACCGGGATGTATGAGCCCAGCGTCTGCATGGCGCTTCAAGGGGCGAAGCATGTGACCTTGGGCGGTGATGCGTTTGTTTATGATGCTCGCCGCTATTTGTTAACTTCCCTGCATTTGCCGACTGTCGTGCAAATTTGCGAAGCCAGTGTGGAGAAACCTTATCTCGGGCTTCGATTGAAACTCGATTTGAAAGCAATCGCGCAGATGATGGTGGAGAGTGAATTACCTGCACCCCGCGTGCAACAGTCCAATTTAGGGTTGGCGATTGGCGAAATGACGGAGCCCCTGGTCGACGCGGTGCTGCGTATGGTGCAACTCTTGGAAAAAGAGGAAGACATTCCGGTCAT
Source organism: Puniceicoccaceae bacterium (assembly GCA_002729725.1). Taxonomy (GTDB): domain Bacteria; phylum Verrucomicrobiota; class Verrucomicrobiia; order Opitutales; family Coraliomargaritaceae; genus Thalassobacterium; species Thalassobacterium maritimum. The sequence goes on along the minus strand of PBYS01000114.1, from coordinate 1,128 downwards.
GGCTCCAATCATACAGAAGGAAATTATTTATCGCTTGTTAGTGAGCGATCAGGGAATGAGGTTGCGTCAAATTGCCAGTTCAGGTTCACAAAGTAACCAGATTTCCAAGGCGATCAGCTGGCTGAAAGATAATTACAGCCGCCAACTGAAGGTCGAAGACTTGGCACAACAAGCGGGCATGAGCACGTCCACTTTCCATCATCACTTTCGCACCATGACCACATTAAGCCCCCTGCAATACCAGAAGCAATTGCGACTACAGGAGGCGCGACGACTCATGTTGACACAATCGCAGGACGCTGCCTCGGCCGCTTTTGATGTCGGTTACGAAAGCCCTTCACAATTTAGCCGAGAATACAGTCGGATGTTCGGTGAGCCACCTGTGCGCGATATTGCTAAATTACGTAAGGTCTCCGCCTTCTGATCAGTTGATGGCTCTCGGGATGAATTTTTTACCGAAGCAAAATTCTTGAACAACGTGCAGTTTCGCGGGCTATTTTAGCGAATACAGGCACCTTCGATTCTTTTCTTGGAAGGGCGTTCGCGTAAGCTCAACTTGCAGAGAAGTAGTTTTACAGTCTTGTGAGAGGGGTTTGCTTAGCTACTACTGTCCAGCGTCTGACATTCGTACATGCCATCGGCTCAAAATCAAACTGCCCGGTATTGGGTTCACGGTAGAAGCTACAAAAGGGGAGCTTCCGCTAAAACTCCCAAGCGATGTGTTGGACTTGGTTTCAGATTTAGGGGATGGTGGTGAAGCGCTCAACGATGTGAGCCGCCGTTGTTGCGTCTTTAAGATCCAGCGAGTGCAGCGCGGCAGAATTACTGTGCCTAGCCAAATGGAGGCAGAGACTAACGTGCCAGGCGGTGAACACTATGAATGAATTCACCACCCGGCTCGAAGCCATTGAAACCGAAGTCCACGGTTTGACCGAAACCGTGAACCGCCTAATTCGCGAAGTCCGGGAATTGAAGCCGCAGGCGCGGAGCAAAGAGCTGGAACGCAAACGCCACCGGCTCGAAATCGAGCTTCTCGATATGCCCCAAGTTACGCTTGAGATAGTTCAACTGTTGGCCGATCGCTTTGCGGAACTTCTTCGCTCCAGGCTTCTTTTGCTTGGCCACGCT
>PBYS01000113.1 GCA_002729725.1 Puniceicoccaceae bacterium | reverse complement strand
TCTCGGTCATTACATCGGTTTCTTTCCATGGCATCTCGCCAGTTAAGTGTTACCGATGTCCTTGTGCTATCTGTTACCGATGTCTTTGTGCCGCGCCAATTATTATCCGTACCTCTCATTTCCAGAATACGAAACCAGAAACATTCGTTATGTGGATGGTTATTATGTTTATCCCAGCGAAATTGGTTCCGAAGGCCCCACCGCTACCCATGTGCGCTCTTTGGATTTAACGTCTTGGGAGGAAGTGTCGGGCTTTCAGGAGCTCGTTGAAGAGCCATGGGCAAGTATTGGAGACATCGGTTTAGGATATTTTGACCCCGTTTTTGACGATATCAGTGGTGAATATGATCCTTATATTACATTTGATGGAGGGGAGACCTATACAGTCATTCCATCAAACTTCTTAGTTCAGGATATTATTGCGACTGAGGATGCATTCTATCTCTGCCAAAGCTATAAGATTACTGAGCTGAGTTTGATCGATTTGTCGGTGCAAAACGTTGCGATTCGTTATGATGAGACGCCGGGCCCCGATGTGCCGATCACTGTTGAGTTTGACGTGAGTAATCTAGGCTTAGTGGATTATTTGCGCACAGGTGAGTTGAAGGTCTCAGTCGTGCTGACTCAAAGCGAGTTTTTGGATGCAGGTGCAAATTATACACTCTTTGAATCGACCCTGGAACCACCACTAGCGGTTGGCGAATCCTTACACTTCAGTCAGGAAGTCTATCTACCACGTGAATTATCCGCTGGGGACTTTCACATCGGTGTCTTCGCTGATTCAGCGGATCGACTGTCCGAGCTCAATGAGAGTAATAATATCTACTTTAGTCCGACGAGTTTGATTAATATACCGCATGTCACCTTAACAGTGAACTCTGCAGACGGAGGTTCTGTGCTCGCCGGGTCATCGCTTCCGAATGGGCTCGCATTATCGGATGGGAGTAGCGGCCTGAGTGTGCTTTCGGGTGCTCTAGAGTTGCCTTTTAACTTACAGCTGAACCTATTGGCACAACCCGCGAAGAATTATGTGTTCGCTGGCTGGGAAGAATATCCGAATCAAGGGGAGGACCCGTTGAATCTCAATTTGACGACAGACATCACACTGACCCCAGTCTTTAGAAGCTTAATCTCAGTCTCAACCTCCGTTCAAGGCAGTGGCACGGTTCAAACCACCCCTACAGATACCTCAGATCTGGCGAGTGGTCAGGTCGTATCACTACTCGCAGTTCCTGATGAGGGATGGACCTTTCTGGAGTGGGAGGGGGATCTGAATTCGACCAGTTCTTCGGCGAGTATCACTGCGACGACTAGCAAGCAGGTGAGAGCTGTTTTTTACCGTAATGTTTTGCGTTTTGAGGATTGGAAGACGGATCAATTTACTATCTATGAACGACCTAACACATCCGTATCGGATCGGACGGTCGACGCAGATGGCGATGGGTACAGTAATTTGTTCGAATATCTGTTCAGGACGGACCCTAAAAGTTCAGAGGATCGTCCTGATATTGATATCCTTTTCGAGGATGATTTAGTCAGTTTCGAATTTGAAACCGACCCGCGAATCTCAGATTATGAAGCAGTTATCTTTTCGTCTCCTGATCTAAACATGTGGGATAGTGAAACGCATTTAGAGGATCAGACAACGCATCACAGTTTTGAACGTGCCGACCGCCGCGTCAGTGCGCCAATTGATACCGAAAATCAACGAACTTACTTCTGTCGATTACAGATTGTTCCGAAAGAATGATTGTTGTAGAGACCGCTGGCCACCTAGCTTTTGACGGCTTTCACCAGCTCGGGAGTCAGGGAAATTTTCACATAGAGAAATTCTTGCGTGACTGTTGAGGGGAGCTTGATTACTCACAGGCGCATGAAGAAAGTATTTATCTCCGGTTGTTACGATATCCTCCACGGAGGGCACATTCAGTTTTTTAAAGAAGCTCGTGCGCTGGGGGATCACCTGACGGTGTGCTTTGCTTCGGATAAGGTGTTATGGGAGCATAAAAAGCGCCGCACCTCCATTCCACAGGACCACAAGCTAGCTTTAATGACGGCGCTGGATATCGTGGATCAAGTCGTGATCGGTGATTGCGAAGACCTAGGCCTCGATTTTAAGGAGCACTTTCTAAAGATCCAGCCGGACGTGCTGGCCGTCACGGAAGATGACCAATACGCCGACGGCAAACGCGCGCTTTGTGCGCAAGTCGGTGCCGAGTATGTGGTGCTGCCTAAGACGCCGCCTCAGTTTACGCCTGTTTCGACGACTTCGATTGTGCGTAACATTCGCACGCCTGCGTATGCACCACTGCGAGTGGACTTCGCGGGAGGTTGGCTGGATGTGCCGCGCCATGCGCGCAAGGGGGGATTCATTGTGAACTGTGCGATTTCTCCCATGGTGTCATTGACCAATTGGGGCTATGAACAGAAGTCGGGGCTCGGAGGCAGTGGTGCTTGGGCCTTGCTCAATGGCAACGATGGGGTGGAAAGCGAACTCAACCTAGGGGTCGGCTGGCAGGACCCGGCCATCATTCGTGAGACGGGGCTTTGCGTGTGGCGCAGTGGCGACAAGCCTGTGCTCCACTTCAAGCGCAACGGAGATTTCCTGCACGGCCACATGGCTCTGCATTATACGGATATTCCACACGACACTCCAGGTAATGCCGACAATAATCGCGATTACGATATGATCGAGGCCGCAGGCCGCTTAGCGGAGGAAGCTGTGGTGGAAGCCAGCATCAGCAAGCTTGGGCAGGCGGTCTCTTTGACATACGAAATGCAGCTCAAGGAGGGCATGCAGCCATTACCCGAGGCAGACGGTTGCATCGGTCGCAAATATTCCGGTGGCGGCTGGGGCGGTTATGCGCTCTACCTTTTTCACAGTTCCGAAGATCGCGACGCTTTCGTTGCTTCGGCTAATTGTAACCGTCCAGTCGAGCCTTACATCACAATTCGCTAATTCACTCGCAGGGGACTCCGATGCGGTCACATCGGGTCGTCGGAACACAGTTCAATCGTCGCTGAACTTGTGTGTTAAATTTAGATACAAAAAAACTCCCGCAGCTTTCGCTGTGGGAGTTTTTGTAAATACAATGCTCGGGTCGGATTAACCGTCGATTTGTTCTTCCAGGAAGTCGATTAGTTCGGCTTCAGTCACTCGGCGTTGTTCGCAAGTGTCGCGATCGCGTAGCGTGACGGTGCCGTCTTTTTCGATGGTATCGAAGTCGATGGTGATGCCGTAGGGGGTGCCGATCTCGTCTTGACGGCGATAGCGACGACCGATCGCGCCAGAGGCGTCGTAGAAGACGTTCCAGCGGCGCTGCAGTTTCTTGTAAAGCTTCTGTGCGACTTCGACGAGCTCGGGCTTGTTCTTGAGCAGCGGGAAGATGGCGGCCTTGACGGGCGCGATCTTGGGGCTGAATTTCATAACGGTGCGCTTCTCGACCTTGCCCTTGTCGTTGGGCACTTCGTCTTCTGTGTAGGCGGCTGTCAGCACGGCCAGTAGGGTGCGGTCGACGCCGAGCGAAGGCTCGATGACGTGGGGCACATACTTGGTCTTAGAGCTTTCATCGAAGATCTCCATCGATTTGCCGGAGTGCTTCTGGTGCTGCTGCAGGTCGTAGTCGCTGCGGCAGGCGATACCCCAGAGCTCTTGTTCGCCGTGCGGAAATTGATACATGAGGTCAGTGGTCGCCTGTGAGTAGAAGGAGAGTTTGTCTTCGGGGTGGATATCTTCGGTGATGCCCTCGCGCGAGAGGCCGATCGAGACGAGCCAGTCGGTGCAGGTGTCGATCCACTCGCGGTGGAGTGCCTTCCAGTCAGCATCGGGCGCGATGAAGTATTCGATCTCCATTTGCTCGAACTCGCGTGAGCGGAAGATGAAGTTGCGCGGAGTGATCTCGTTGCGGAAGGCCTTGCCGATCTGCGCGATGCCGAAGGGGATTTTCACCCGGCCGGTGTCGACGATGTTTTTATAATTGGCAAAGATGCCCTGTGCGGTTTCGGGGCGTAGGTAAGCGACCGCAGAGTCGTCAGCGAGCGGGCCCACCTTGGTCTCGAACATTAGCTTGAAAGCGCGGGGAGCTGTCAGGCTGCCAACGGCGTTGGCGTCTGGTGCGAGCGTCAGTTCGCGCTGCGCGTCTGTGGCCTCGGTAAATTCCGTGTGGTCGCTGCTGAGGGCGGCTTCGTCGAGCTTCGACTGCTTTTTGTCGAGATTGTCGCGTAGCTTTTTGGCGCGTTTGATGATGCTGGCGCTATCGGTGCCTTCGACAAATGCCACATAACCGACCTTTTCGTCGTCCAGAATGACGGGGGCGAAGAACAGTTGGTCGGCGCGGTAGCGACGCTTCGACTCTTTACAGTCGACCAGTGGGTCGGAAAAGCTGTCGATATGTCCGGAGGCCTTCCAGATGTCGGGGTGCATGATTATGGTCGAGTCAAGGCCTTCGATATCATCGCGGCGTTGCACCATGTCGCGCCACCAAGCTTGCTTGATGTTATTGCGCAACTCGACACCGAGTGGCCCGTAATCGTAGAAGCCATTATAGCCACCGTAAATTTCAGAAGATGCGAAGATAAAACCGCGGCGTTTGCAGAGGCCGACGATATCTTCCATAAGTGCGTCATTGGATGCTGGAGCTGTCATAAGCGGTCCAAAGATGGTGCTTGCGGGAAAGGGGTCAAGTGTAGGTACGCGCTCTTAATCATAATCCTGCAAGCTTGTCCCGAACGAAGCTAGACGGGTGGACTCTCGACACGGCGTAGCTCGCAGAGCGAAGACGGTTGTCGCCCGCTCCGAGCCTAGGCCGCGTCAGCGACTGGGCGGCAGAGCCAAGCCAGCTACGAAGGCCCCGCCGCATGACAAAAGCCTGACAATCCTTTTACGCGGCTATGACGACATTGGGGGCGCGATTCGATATGCTATCGGGGCAATCACGCATTCATTTCCAACAGAAAGTATTCTCATGAAAAATCGATTCCTTCCAATTATTGTCGCACTGACGCTAGTCACTGGCCTAAGCCTGCGTGCGGATGCCTTGCCAGTGGGCACGCTCTTACAAATTGACGCGGCTTTGGATCGACCCGTTGTGCCGGCTCAGCAGCCAGAGGACGTGGTGGTGCAAATTAAAATCCTGCCCACACGAGCCAGCGATCTCATCCCACGGCCACCGGTCAACTTGAGCTTGGTGCTGGACCGCTCGGGCTCGATGAGTGGTCAAAAAATTGAGCAAGCCATTCAGGCTGCGGAGTTGGCCGTCGGGCGACTCGGCGCGCGCGATCGAGTCTCCGTCATTATTTACGATCATGATGTGGAGACCTTGGTCTCTTCTCAAGTAGTCACCGATGAGGGACTTTATGCTATCAAGCGCGCACTGCGCCGCGTATCTGCGCGTGGCAATACCGCCATCTATGCCGGGCTCAGTCAAGCGGCGGCGGAGCTGCGTCGCTATCGTGATGCGGGCTATGTGAATCGTATGATTTTACTTTCGGATGGTCTGGCCAACCGTGGTCCGACGGAAGTGGCCGATTTTCGAGCCTTGGGGCGCGCGCTGGCGGGCGAGGATATCGTGATCAGCACTGTCGGTCTCGGGCTTGGGTATAACGAAGACATCATGGCCACCCTGGCCGATGCGGGACAGGGCAACACATACTTCGTCGAAAATGCCGACGATCTGCCACGCATCTTTGCAGGGGAGTTGGGCGATGCACTGAATGTTGCGGCCACGAATATTGAGATCATTGTGCGGCCTCGTGGTGGTGCGCGCATTCTGAAAAGTCTGGGCCGTGAAGCGGAACTGCGTGACGGTGCTGCACGTTTTCGTATGCCACAGGTTTATAGCGGTTTGGAAAAACTCGCGTTGGTGGAAGTGCGTGCGCCGCAAGGCGTGGTGGGGGCAGTCGAAGATCTGATCGACGTGGAAGTGAACTATCTGCCTGCCGGCAGCTCGCAAACGCGTTCGCAGCAAGTTTCGGTGCCAATTCGTTACACCGATCAGGTCGAGCAAGTGGTGGCCGCCGCGCGCAAGGATGTTGCCCAAAACGTGGTGGATAATCGGGTGGCCGAGGCCAAGGAAGCCGCCATCAACTATGCGGACGCCGGCGACCGCGAAGAAGCGGCCAGCAGTTTGCGCAGTGTCGTTGGCAAAATCTCGGCGGATTATGGATTTCTCGGTGACGAGGTGGTGGCTGCGCCCAGTGCCAGCTTAGAGCACGAAGCTGATGAGGTGCAAACGAAAGGCTTGTCGAATGAGAAGCGTAAGAGCTTCCGGGCCGATAGTTACCAGTCGCGCAATCAACAGTCGGTGCAGTAGTTATTTAGCAGGTCGACGTGCGCACGACGCGGGCGTGCACCCAAGGGCATAAAAAACAAGTCGCGCCCCTACAGGCTTTCGCCTTCACTCGATTTCAAGCTTCTCAAGTTCATTCCTTTCTACGAGTCTAAGTCCTATGCGTTTTCGTCCTGTTATATTTGCTTGGTGTCTCCTGTTTGGGGCGACGCTGGCGATGGCAGCTGCCGCGTGGTGGTTGCTGGGGCGCGAGGCGGATCGGGTGGAGTCTTTGGCGGCCAGCACTTTGGCCAACCGCACCGCTTCGGTGGCTGAGAGTATCGACTTATTGATGGCGGAAGTGCGTGACGGTGTCAGCGAAGGCCTGGTCGCGGTGCGCAGTGTGTCAGAGCCGCGGGTCGCACTGGCGGAGTTGGTGGAGGGCAATCCTTACATCGCGGCCGGCTTCTACTTTCGTGGTTCGGATGCAGTCACGGCTTGGTTTGGCGAGCGGGCTGATTTACCTTCGCCAGGAGCGATCGAGTCGGAGTCGGGCGTCTTTCCATGGACTTTGCCTGAATTTGAGGCGCCGGAGGGCGCGATGCGCCAGCGCGTCGTCCAGTCCACGTCTGAGTTGCCACGTCTGGATAGTTCGGCTGCGCCGAGTGATGCATATGGTGCTATGTCTCCGGTGAGTGATATTGAAAAGGATGTGATCTCCGAGTCAGAGGCTGCGGTGCCAGAGCGGCAGCAGCAGGTTGTTTCGAAGAATGTCGCGCTCAAGGCGCAACGGGCTGCCGTGCGCAAAGTTAATGTCGAGAACCGAGTCGGGCTCAGCAGTGTATTTAGTTCTTTTGCCGACACCGAAGTCGCCACCAGTGACGTGCTAGCCGATGAGGTGGCGCTCGCGGAGACGCGCATGGCGGAAGTCGCTGCGGCCGTGCCGTCACCCCCGTCGTCGCAGCAGCTTTCTTTGGCTGCAGCGGCAGCGCCGTCCGCGTCTGCGCAGCAAAGTGCTCCCGACGTGAGCGACTCCTTGGATTCCTTTGTCCCGGAGCGAGTCTCGATTCGTCGTGGTTGGGTGAGCACGCCGGTGGAGGCGGTGGAGCAATGGATGGCTTGGACCGCATTGCCTGAGAGCGACAATTATCTCGGCGTCTGGCTGAATCGAGCCGCCATTTTGGCCGAGCTTTCCAAGGCGATCAGCTTATCGCAAAACGAGGGCTTAGGCTTTCGTCTGGTCGATGCGCAGGGCCGCGAGGTGGCGGGCGCATCGCTGCCGCGCTACGGTAGTCGGGGCGCGCAGTTGCCAGAGTTATCCTTGGCGGTGGGGAGTGCATTGCCGCAGTGGCGAATTGAGACCTTTCGCATTCATGGCGCCAATACATTTGGCAGTAGCTTCCGGCTGGTGGGAGGACTTTTTATCGTAGGCCTGAGTGGCGCGATTCTACTCGGTTCGACGGTTTTGATCTGGCAAGCGCGGCGTGATGCCCGCGAGGCGGAGCGCAAGACTACCTTCGTGGCCAATGTCTCGCACGAGCTCAAGACCCCGCTGACGAGTATACGCTTGTTTGCTGATATGTTGCATGCGGGCCGAGTCAAGGAGCCCGCCAAGCAACGCGAGTATTTACAAATGATGGTCAACGAAACCCAGCGACTCACTCGATTGGTGAATAATGTATTGGATTTTAGTCGTTTAGAGCGTGGCCAGCACCGTAGCCAAGCCACAACGCTCGAGCTGGGCGCGACTGTGCAAGCGATCGTGGCGGCTCAGGCCGATCGGCTGCGTGGAGATGGCTTGCAAGTGCAAGTGCACACGCCCGATCAGGCGATACACGCCAAGGTCGACCGTGACGCGCTGGAGCAGATCTTGCTCAATTTGCTGGATAACGCGGCCAAATATGCTGCCTCCGGTGAGTGGGCCGAGGTGGTGCTCGCGGGCCAAGGCTCTGGCTGGCGATTGCGTGTCAGTGATTACGGTGCCGGCATTCCTGCGGCCGAGCGTCAGCAAGTCTTTGCTGCCTTTCATCGGTCCGATGATCGTTTGACTGCGGAGCGCCCCGGCTGTGGGCTCGGGCTCAGTATCGCGTCGCGCCTGGCCAATGAAATGGGCGGCCAACTTAGCTTGGAAGCCAACCAGCCTAGCGGTTGTTCCTTTATTTTAGATGTTCATGACTGATACAAAACAGATACTCATCGCCGAAGACGATGCCAGCATTCGCCTGGTGCTGGTCGATATTCTCGAGAGCGAGGGCTACCAAGTCGCTGTCGCGACCAATGGCGAGGAAGCGCTGGCACTCTTCGAGTCCGCTGCGCCGCAGCTGGCGATTCTCGACATCATGATGCCCCGCATGAGCGGTTACGATGTCTGTCGCGCGATTCGCAAAAGCGATGCCGCGCTGCCGATCATTATGCTCAGCGCCAAAAGCGAAGAGATCGACAAAGTGCTGGGGCTGGAGCTGGGGGCCGATGATTATATGACCAAGCCATTCGGCGTGCGCGAGTTATTGGCACGGGTGAGTGCTGCGCTCCGGCGTGCTGCCAATCGCGTAACTGTCGCCGATGAAGTCGGGCCTGTCTGCTTTGGTGAAATCCAGCTCGACCGCGCGCGCCGACAATTGCTGCGCGGCGATCAAGAGATCTCGCTCACGCAGCTCGAGTATCGACTGCTGCTAGCTTTTATCCAACACGCCGACCGCGCACTCAGTCGCGACGAACTACTCAATGCCGCCTGGGGCATCGATTATCAAGGCACGACTCGCACTCTAGACCAGCACGTATCGCAACTGCGCCACAAAATTGAGCCCGAGCCGAGTAAGCCCCGCTATTTGCTGACTGTGCACGGCTATGGCTACCGTTATAAACCCGAGTAGATCGGGCCGGGCAAAGAGCCCCGCTTGAAGGCCGAATTGGTGCATTGCCATTATACCGGAAGCTTACATCTTGGCTCTGCATTATGTCAGATCCCAAACAAAGTCCCGCCGAATTAAAGTGGCACGAGCGCCTATTACTTGCTGTGCTGGCCTTGCTGATGCGAGCCTGGGGGCGGACGCTGCGCTTTCATTGGGGGGCAGATGTGCAGGCATTTATGGATGCCAATCCAGAGCCTTCGGTGGTGATCTTCTGGCACAATCGTCTCTTTGCGGGGCCGCTTTTTTTTGCGCGCTATTTCCGTAAGCGACGCTTGGCGACTTTGATCAGTGCGAGTAAGGATGGTGCCTGGCCTGCGGTATTTGTTAAAAAGCTGGGCATGCTGCCAGTGCGCGGTTCGCGTTATAAACGCGGCACGCAGGCGGTGCGCGACTTGATCGCGGCGCAGCGAGATGGCCACGATGTGGCTTTGACGCCCGATGGTTCACGCGGCCCGCTCTACGATATGAAACCGGGTGCGGTGACGATCGCCTTGAAAACGGGGGCACCGATCGTCTTGCTTTCTTTCAATTATTCGAGGGCCTGGCGTCTGAAGAGTTGGGACCGTTTCTATGTGCCGCAGCCTTTTAGCCGGATAGAAGTGCGCATGGATGATGTGGGCCCTTGTGCGGCCTTGAGTGAAGATCCGAAGGAGGCTTCGGCCTTGCTAAAACCGCGCATGGATGCGATTACCGAGGATTGAAGAGCCCCGTCGTCGCTCTTGACCTCGAATCGTCTTAGGCCTGAGATGCATGCTTATGAATGTTACGCTCGGAACGCCTTTCAAATCTTCATCGGTCAAAGTGCTTCTCTGTGGTTCGGGAGAACTGGGGAAGGAAGTTGTCATCGAGCTTCAGCGTTACGGCGTGGAGGTGATCGCAGCGGATGCCTATGCTGACGCGCCTGCGATGCAAGTGGCAGATCGTGCCCATGTCGTTTCGATGCTCGATGGTGCGGCGTTGCGCAAGCTGATTGAGACGGAAAAGCCTGACTTTGTCGTGCCGGAAGTGGAAGCCATCGCGACCGATACGCTGGCGGAGTTGGAGCGCGAGGGCATTGCGACCATTATCCCCACCGCGCGGGCGACACAGTTGACGATGAATCGCGAGGGCATTCGTCGCCTGGCGGCTGAAGAGCTGGGGCTCAAGACCTCGCCTTATCGCTTTGCGGCAACGGAAGAAGAATTTAATGCCGCGATTGAGGCGATCGGGCTGCCCTGCGTGGTCAAGCCGATCATGAGTTCCTCGGGAAAAGGACAGAGCACCGTCAAAAGCGCGGATCAAATCAAAGCTGCTTGGGACTATGCCCAGGCCGGAGGCCGTGCGGGCAAGGGGAAAGTCATCGTTGAGGGCTTCGTCGATTTTGATTACGAGATCACTTTGTTAACAGTGCGCCATGTCCAGGGCACTTCCTTTTGTCAGCCGATTGGCCATACACAAGAGGGTGGAGATTATCGCGAGTCCTGGCAGCCGCAGCCGATGTCGGCCGTGGCGCTCAAAGAGGCGCAAGCCTATGCACAGGCCATTACTGATGCGCTGGGCGGGCGCGGCATTTTCGGAGTGGAGCTTTTCATTAAGGGCGATGAGGTCATCTTTAGCGAAGTCTCTCCGCGGCCCCACGATACCGGGATGGTCACCATGATTTCTCAAGACCTGTCCCAGTTTGCCTTGCACGCACGTGCCATTTTGGGACTGCCGATTCCTAATATTGTGCAGCACGGGCCTTCCGCCTCGGCCGTTATCTTGGTCGAGGGCGAGTCCGACAATGTCCGCTTTGGTAATTTAGCTGCGGCACTCAGTCAGCCAGATACACAGCTGCGACTCTTTGGTAAGCCTGTGGTGCAAGGTAAACGGCGTATGGGAGTGGCGATTGCCCGGGGCGAAAGCATCCGCGAAGCGCGCAGTAAAGCCACTCAGGCCAGCCGCGCCGTCGACGTGCAACTGTAGTTTTTTCCCTTTCACGGCGTATTTAGCATGTATCATTGCTTTCACGTCGCTTAGGCTTCTTATTAATCCAACTTTTCCAGACTAGTATGAATGCAGCAATCACGCCCAAAGTTCTCGTTATCGACGATGATAACGATCTCCGTTATTCTTTAAAACGCGTCCTTTCCGGTCATCAATATGAGGTGCTCGAAGCTGCCAGCGGCGAAGAGGGGCTCAGTATGGCCGAGCAGCACAATCCGCACGTGATCTTATTGGATAATCGTATGGGCGGCATGAGTGGGATGGAAGCCTTGCAGCACCTACGTGGTATTAATCCCAACGCCATGATCATCTTGATGACGGCCTACGGCACCACGCAGACGACGATCGAGGCCATGAAATTCGGCGCTTTCGATTACATCATGAAGCCCTTCGATCTGAAAAAGATCCTAAGTTTGACCGAGTCGGCCATCGCGGCGTCGAAAGACTTGGTCAAGGCAGGCAAAGAGGATGCGGCTTCTGCAGTCTCTAATGAAGACATCGAAGGCGGCATCATCGGGAGTTCCTCTGCGATGCAAGAGGTCTTCAAAATGATCGGTCAAGTTGCCGCTAGCGACGTGACTGTGATGGTTACCGGCGAAAGTGGCACTGGTAAGGAACTAATTGCCCGCGCAATCTATCAAAACAGTCTACGTGCACAGAAGCCCTATATCGCTGTCAATTGTGCCGCCATTCCTGAGAATCTGATCGAGAGTGAACTTTTCGGGCACGAAAAAGGCTCCTTCACTGGAGCGACCAATCAGCGCATCGGTAAGTTTGAACTTTGCGATGGGGGCACTATTTTTCTCGATGAAATTGGTGACATGGCCCTCACTACGCAGACTAAAATTTTGCGCGCGCTGCAAGAGGGCGAGATCCAGCGCGTCGGCAGTAGCGAGACGATCAAGGTCAATGTTCGTATGCTAGCAGCTACCAATAAGCCGCTGGAAGAGATGGTCAAAGAAAAGACCTTTCGCGAAGATTTGTATTACCGCTTGAATGTGGTGCGCATACAATTGCCACCCTTGCGCGAGCGTAAAGAAGATGTGCCTAAACTCATCGATTTTGTGCTGAAGCGTCTTGCTCGCGATAGTAAGGCCGACACCAAGTCTATTTCACCCGAGGCGCTCGCCTTATTGAATCAATATCGCTGGCCCGGCAACGTGCGTGAACTGGAGAATCTCATTTACCGCAGTGCCGTGTTGGCGCAGGGCGATATGATCTTGATCAAAGATCTACCGCAAGAGGTCGTTAAAGCTATCACCGCCGCGGCCGGCACCGCGGAGCCTGTGACTGCTGAGTCCGAAGTCGCTGTCAGTGCGAGCCCCACGGAGCCCGCTGGGGGCGTCGAACCGGTTGCTTCGGCCTCCGCAACTACGCCCGCTGCAGAGGAAGGCACACTGCTCGGTCAGCCATCGGTTGATCCTTACGATGCGGTGTATGCAGCTCTGCGCGAGACGCACGCGAGCAATATTCTGGAACACGGTGAACGCGCACTCATTGCTCGTGCGCTGGCAGAGTGCGGGGGGAAGCAAGTGAAAGCGGCCGAGATCTTAGGTATGACTCGCGCGACCTTGCGCAAGCGTATCGATCAATACGATTTGAGCTAGTCGCCCCTCCCTTGGGCCAGTCAGGCGCGTGGTGCATTCGAGGTTCGCACGGGTGCATCCGCATCCTGAATTGGGCGAATTTTTGAACATTCTCGTATCCCTTCTGTCTGCCTGAAGAGTAAGATAGTCGGTTGACCTTTTTACCAAAGGCGTAAACCTAGCGCCCTTCACCCTGAAATTCTATTTTTCAACAATATATATGTATTCCAAATCGTACCGATTCCTACTTGTGGCGCTGATGGCTGCCAGCCCTGTATTTGCCCAAGATCATGCGGACCACGCTGGTCATGATCATGCGGACCACGCCGGTCATGATCATGCGGAGCATGTGGCTCCTGTTCAAGTTTCTGAAGATGAGTTAATCGAGCTTGTCGGCTATCTCACCGCGCAAGGCGGCGGCGTCGCTTCCTTGCAGCTGGATGATACGCAAATTGCCGTGCTCGCTGACGGCCTTGAAAAAGGTTTGACTGGCGAGTTAGATTTACGCGCGTTTGAGCAATCAGAAGTGGAAGCTGCTTTTGCCGAAGCGCAGGCACGCGCCGAAGCTGTGCAAGCGGCCGCAGAAGAATTGCCTGCGATCAGTGAGGCCTCTTTGAGTAAGATTGGAGCAGTTATCGTGATGCAATCTGGATTGCAGCAACTCGGCTTTGGCAGCGAGGAAGCTAGCAAGATCAGCAAAGGCTTTGCCCAGGGGGCGAAGGATCAGGCGCCAGACCCGACACTCGAAGCAAAGATGCCTGCATTCCAGGAGTTTATTCAAGTTCGTGTACAAGCCGCTCAAGCTCAAATGCAAGCTCAGCAAGCAGAGATGATGGCTGCGCAAGCCGCCGCACAGGAAGCGGCCATGGCTGAGTTTAAAGAAGTGGCTGATGAGTGGAAAGAAAAAGACAATTTCAACATCGTGTTGGAGACCACTCAAGGTGATGTTGAGATCGAGCTCTTCCCTAGCATTGCGCCGCTGGCTGTGGCGAACTTCGTAGGTCACATTCAAGATGGCTACTATAACGACTTGATCTTTCACCGCGTGATCGACGGCTTCATGATTCAAGGCGGCGACCCACTCGGTTCAGGCACCGGTGGTGAGTCTATCTGGGGCAAAAATTTCCCCGACGAATTTAGCGAAGAAGCACGCTTCGATAGCGAAGGCATGCTCGCCATGGCCAATTCCGGTCCCATGACAAACGGCAGCCAGTTTTTCATCACTACGAGCAATCCTGAATGGCTCAACGACAAGCACACCATCTTCGGCAAAGTTGTTAAAGGTTACGATAACGTCGTGAAGATCGAGAAGGTCGAAACTGGCGCCGGCGACAAGCCGGTCGAAGAGCAAAAAATCGTGAAGGCCTACCTGGTCGATTAAACGATTCCGCTACATCCATTTCCCAAGCCCGCCCAGTGAAAACTGCGCGGGCTTTTTTTAGCTGCTCATGCGGATGCTATTTGTAGGGGGCGCTGTGTGAGAGCAGTTTTCTTCGAGCTGACATAAACGGACACTATCAGAAGCCCAGTTTCGGATCGCCACCTAAAGGGGCGGCGGGCGCACTGCGGCTATCTTTCAGGTCCGCCGCATAGTGTTTATGCATCTGCCAACCGGCCCGGTAGGGGGCGCCCTGTGTTTTCACCCACTCCGTAATCGCATCCAAAGTGGCGGCATCGTTGTGCTTGGACCATTCCGGATGGAGCCAGACCGGTTTGGTTGTCGCTCCGATCACTTCGCTGTATTCTTCAATCTCAGCTGCTTGGTCGACGATGATTTTAAATTCACTGGCGCGCTCAAGGTTGACCGCTAGCGGCAGCTTCCAGCGTTTCGGGCTGAGGGTGATCCAATCAAAGTTACCCTTAATTTCAAAGGCTCCGCTCGTTTCTAAATGCACTGTTTGCCCGATCGCATGCAGCGCATCTACCAGTGCTTGCAGATTGTGAATCGCGGGCTCGCCGCCAGTGATCACGACAAACTCCGCCTTGGTCTTGGCCACTTCCGTCACCAGTGATTCCACCGAGGAGCGTTGGACCTTTTTCGGGATGTAGTCTGGATGCCAGGTGCCAGCAGAATCGCACCAAGGGCAATGCACCGGGCAGCCAAAGGTGCGGATGAAATAAGCCGCTCTGCCTGCGTGCGCGCCTTCGCCTTGGAAGGTGTAAAACTGTTCGTGGATCGGAAGCATTTTGAGTGATCTGTCAAATAACCATCAAATAAGGATGTTCTTGTTTTCCAGTGAGTTGCGGGATTTTATGGGAAGTGTAGGTGTCTTCTATCAAATAAGAATGGTGATTGTGTGTGCACTGTTTTAGTGGGATTCTGTCAAATAAGCATCAAGTAGGTAAGTTGTTGATATCTGGGGCGTTGTGATTGTTTTTGCGTATGGCTTTGTGATGCTATCAAATAAGCTTTGTGTGCCTATTGGGAGAGATCGCTTGCCCAGAATGGAATGTATTTGGCGTGTTTCCTTCCCTGATTGGGGTCGGAGGGGTGGATCAGCTTGGCTGATATAGTTTCGTTAATAATCCGTGTGACGAGTGCTCGATTGTGTTCTTCGATATTGAAGCGTTCACGTAAGCTCTGATTAGTCATCTCCTTGCGCTCGACAAATCTTAGGCAGGCGTGCAAGTAACAGGCTCGAATTTTATCGCTCTTATCCATCTCATTGAGTTCTTTGTGGGCAAACAAGACGGCTTTAGTTGAGTTGATGATTGTTTCAAAACTTGGTGCTGGCAGTTGGTAGTACTCCGTCTCAAAGACGACTTTGTCGATGCCACTGCCGCGCTCTTCGCAGACGCCGATCCGGCGCAAGAGCGAAGCCAGCATTTCATTTCGAGATTTTGGCGGCGAGTCGAGGAAACGCTGCGTCTCCACCAGTGGTAGTCCCGGGTTGGTGATCTCCATGCGGTGCGTGAAGATCTCGATCATTGGTCCATTTCCTGTTTCGTTGAAATCTTGATGGATCAATGCATTGGCGATCAGCTCTCGCACCGCCAGTTCGGGAAACATGGGGACGGATTTGCGCAGTGCTTGTCCGATTACCTCGTTGCTTGGCAGCAGGCTGTTGACGAATTCAATTAAGGCTTCGAAGGCGACCGCGTAGCCCTTTTCAAATTGCTGTTCTCGTGAGCTACGGATGCGTCCGTCGCCATCATATAAAACTACGCGCACAGATTTGCGCTTCAGGCTGGGGAAGTCGTTTAAGCTGCGGGCGAACAAAATTGCGCCGAGGTTGGAGATATTCCAGCGCCCGGTCTCGTCGCGATCAATTAGGCAGTCGCGGGCAAGTGATTCGAGGATACGCTCCGCTCCATCAGGAAGGGGCGTTCCAGTGAGATCAAAATAGGCGGGGTAGTGAATGAGTCGCAGCACCTCATCGCTGGTGAGATGCGATTGAGCGATCTGCTTTTCAAAGGGTGTTATTTCAAAAATGCGCCAGAGGGCTCGCTCTCTTTCGGGATGCTCCTTTAACTTTTTTGTATAGCTACCGACTCGAATGAACTCCTGCTGTTTAAATTGCACGGGTTGGCGCACAGCTGCCTGTATCTCCAGCAAGGTGACCGTATGCCCCTCGGCTTCAAACTCATGGAAGTGAAAATTCAGCTTGGGCTGGAGAAGTCGTAGCACCCAGTTTTCCAGCTCCTCGTTGCCGACCTTCTGTCGGGCGATTGAAAAAGTGGTGCCTACGATCTCGTGGCTCGCATCGTCGATGCCCCACACGAGGTAGGCGGTGGTCTTTTCGTGATAGGCCGCCGCGTTGGCCAGAGCTGAGATATACTCACCGATCAAGTTGGGCTCGCAGTTGTTGTGCTTAAACTCCAGCCACTCCGTTTCTTTCGGCTGCTTGCGCAGTTCGCTGAGCAGGCTGCGGAGGTAGTCGATGTTGCGATTTGCCGAGACCATTTTTAACTTTCCTTCAAGTAAGTTAAGGCCGTTGCCTCGTCTTGTTCAATCGCTATCTCGATGGCACGCTTGGCACGTTCGAGTCGGGCTTTGGATTGCTGGCGGGCGGTGCGGGCTTTGAGCACTAATGTCTGCATTTGTTTTCCGACATCCTCCATTAGTTTATCTTCGAAAACGGGGATCGGAAGCGTACGGATCGTTCCTAGGCTTAAGAATGGATTGATCTGCCCCGTTTGATATTTTTCGGTCATTAGCCTACCGAATCGTGAATTGATGAAGGATATAATCCACCAATGGGGTAGCTCTTGGTTTAAGCGTAAGAGCGCAACATCTTGATTGATATTGGCGGCACCATCTAGGCCTTCGACGATGGCGGCATTACCGACACGTCCCTTGATCGTAAGTAAGATGTCGTTGTTTTTGAGCTGTGTGCGCTTTAGCTCCGTTTTGTGATGTTCAGCCAAGATTCGTTTAGAAGATTCCAAATTGACTTCAAAATCCTGAACATGCTCAGAGCAAATGAATGGAACCTCTCCTTCTGATAGGTTGTGTTTCAAGGGGGTGTGCCCATTTGTAAGACTCTTGAGCAGCGCACCCAAAGGGCGGATCGATTTTGCGCCAGCTGCCTTCAATGCATCCAGAGCCGCATCATATTTTGAATTGAAGAACTCGGCATCCAATCGATTTGAAGTGAATGCAGTTTTAGATGAAGCCTCGTAGGTCAATGGATTGGGTGGCTGCCAATCTTTGAGGCCTAGCGCGGACAGGAGGGTTTGCTCGGAAGTAGATTGAATTTCTTGAGCGTTTTTGTCGAAGGTAAACGACTCCAAAGCCAAACTCTTGATCTTCTTTTGGAAATTTGTAGACGGCGTAAAAATTCGTATGTCGCCTACCCGATCTAAGGTCAGCTGATACTGTATTGTTTGCTCTCTTTCGCGGGTTAGCTGTTGAAATCCGTATTTTGAACGGAGAAAAATCGTTAAGTAGAATGGGTCTATGTTTTGTATTTCAGAGAGCCCCATGACTGTCCGGCTCATTGCTATACGCTCATGTTCATAAATTATGGATGCATAGCATGGTGTTCCTACTTTCGTTAGGCAAATGTCGTGCTTCCTTAAGAAGTTAATTCCTTTACTTTCCTCTGCAAATTGAGCTGGGATTTTGATGAACGAGTCATTTTGTAAATGAGAAATGACGGGAAACTTGACTGTATCTACGCACCTTAAAAATGGCATATCACCAGATTCGTATAAATGGGTTGCAGCTGGGTAAAATGCGCTTGCAGTCAATTTTGCAATTTCGGAGAGGCGAATGTGTGGAAGATGGTTCAGCAGGGTCTCAATTCTGAGATTGTCTTTGCTGTAGTATTCCGCATCGGCTCGATCTCCGAGGTTGAGGTTTTCGTATTTTACTTCACTAACTTCCAGCCCTTCCAGCAAAGCCATATATTTGGCTTCGTCGAAAGGGCTTAGTGTTTTCCCGGCAGAGCGAAGGACAGCTTTTCGCGCTTGGCGAATTCGGCAAAGGCTTCGGCGATGCCGTCTTGAGTGAGGCCATCGTGGTTGAAGAGGTCGTGCTTGACGATGAGGTGGTCGTGCGAGTCCAGCACGTAGCCGTCAAGGTCAGTCGGGGATTGATCGTAATGGCTCGTTGGGTCGCTCAGGCGGTCGGTGTCTTTCGCGGTTTGTGCCCCGCTACCCGGAGGTAAGTCTTTCTTTTTGAGGAAGATTTTTTCGCCGGAGTTATCCTTGGAGGACTCCTGCATGGTGGCGAAGAAGATGGGGTAGTCGTCGCGTTTGGGGCAGAGCTTGTCGTCCCATTTCTGTACAAAAAGCACGGAAGTCTTGGTGCCGGTGTGTGGCTTGAAGACATTGCCGTGGAGGCCGACTACGGCGAGAATGCGGCACTTCTCTGCGATGTATTCGCGCACTTGTTTGTCGGAGGAGTTATTGAAGCGACCTTGGGGCAAGACGACCGCCATCCGCCCGCCGGGCTTGAGGAAGTCGAGGTTGCGCTCGATGAAGAGTAGGTCGCGCCCGACTTTGGTCTGATATTTACCGGTAGGCTTTTTGCCCATGTCGTATTTAGAGAGAATGCGCGACTCTTTGATGTCACCCGCGAAGGGTGGGTTGGCCATCACGATGTCGAAGTTGAAATCGCGGTCGGAATTCTTAGTGGCACGAAGTTTTTTGAGGCGTTTCCAGCCTTGATGGTAGGTGTCGATCCACTCTTCGTCGCTGGTCTTGTCGCTCCAACGTTCCCAGTCGAGTGTGTTGAGGTGGAGCACATTGGTTTGCCCGTCGCCAGCGATGAGATTGAGTGTGCGCGAGACGCGCACGGCACGCTCGTCGAAGTCGATGGCGAAGACCTTATCGTTGACGTAATCTTCACAGCGTACTGGCTTTTTCTCGGAGGTGAAGAGGTGCGACTTGGCTAAGCCTTCGTCGCGGAGGATTTTTTCCCAGACATGGAAGATGGTGTGCACGGGGAAGCCGCAGGAGCCGGCAGCGGTGTCGATAATCGTTTCGCTTTCTGCGGGGTCGAGCATTTTGACCGCCATGTCGATGACGTAGCGGGGAGTGAAGTATTGTCCTTTTTCGCCTTTGCTGGATTTGTTGATCAGGTATTCGAAGGCTTCGTCGACGACGTCGAGGTTCGAGTTGAAGAGCTTGACGTCTTGGAGAGAGGAAACGCAGATCGAAAGGTGTGAGGGGGTGAGCTGGATCTTCGAGTCGCTGCTGAAGACGCCTTCCCATTTCTTTTTAGCAGTATTGAAAAGTGATTGAATCTTTTCTTTGAGCTCCGTTTCGGTGTCGCCGTAGTTACGAAACTCCAGGTTGCGAGATTTGTCGCGGCCTGAGGAGAGTTCGTCGAAGAGCTTGGTGAAAATCAACTTGAAGAGTTCTTCGAAAACATCGACGCCGGCGTTGGCCAAGACCTCGTCCTCCATTTCGAGAATCAAGTCTTTGAGCGACTTGCGCTCGTTCACGAGTTTGTCCTTTTTTACCAGATCATCAATCGTCCAGCGCTCGGTGAGGATGTCGGAGAGCTTTTGGCTGGCTTTCGGGATCGAGGAGATGTCCTCGAAAAAGTTGGGGTCTTTGCGGTGGTAGTAGGAGATGGAGTCGCCATTACTCCACACGCCGATGGGGGCACCTGTGGCGTTGCAGTAAGACTTAAGCTGCTCCTTGCCGTCTTTTAGTTTTGGCTTCTTTAGTTCGACGACGATGTAAATCGACTGGGAGTCTTGCTTGTCGAAAATGACGATGTCGGCTCGCTTTTTCTCGCGTCCGAAACTGACGCCATACTCCGCATCCATGCGATCTAGCGGGTAACCATACTCAAAATGTAAGATCGCGAGGTAAAGTTGGCGGACGGCTTCCTCGGGAGTGAGCTTGATGTCCTTCTTGCGAACGAGGCACTTGACGTAGGGTGTGTCTTTTTCGCGGACGCGTTTGATGAAAATGCTTTCTTCCAGATCCGCGATTCGGCTTAGGGGAAATTGGGTAAGTTTGTAGTTCGAGTCGCGCAGTAAATCAGCAAGCGAGAAGGTGGAGCTTTGAGTGTCAGACATGTCGTTTTTTTGATAAGATGACTGCGTGGTAGCGAGCTTAGATCTTAGTTTTTTGCTGCGAGAGAGCATGCTCGATCTAGAATTTCTTGCCACGCTTCTCCCACGGCTTGCGGTCGTCGATGGGCTTTAGGTCCACTGCTTCAACGCGCACGCCGGCCAGAGCGGGGTGGCGGCGTAGTGCTTTAAAATTGGTCTGAGTAATCGAGAAGGTGAGCGATTGCGCGGTCTGTGCTTCTAGGATTTGCTCTTCGACGAGGAAGCTAATGTTGACCCGTGTCTCGCCGTATTGCTCGTCGATGGTGTCACGCAAGAGGTGGATAAATTCCACTGCTTTGTCGTTGGGGTATAAAATAAAGTTGATGCGCTGAATCAGTTTTGGAATCGAAACTTCTAGGTCGAAGACGTTGTGCGCGGCGAGGCTCATCTCTCCGTTGCGACGACCGATGATGCCGTGAATCAGTGCGAGTTTACCGTCCTCCAAGCGATGTCCCTCTTTGGCATAGGGATCGGGGAACATGATCATCTCGAAACTGTGGCTGCGCGTGGCGAGGTTGAAGACCGCCATCTGCTTGCTGTCTTTACGCGTGTATTTGATCTGCAGGTTGCTGACGATGCCACTGAGTCGAAAGCTGCTGCGGTCATCGAAGTTGAACAAGTCGTCGGGGTGACGGAAGCTGTCGATCGCATCGTCGAGCGCGGCATACGCATCCATCGGGTGCCCGGAAATATAAAAACCGAGCAACTCTTTTTCGTAGCGCAACTTTTCTGTCATGCCCATCTCTTCGACGCGGCGGCGGTTGCTGCCTGGCTTGTCCTCATCGGCCACCCCGGTGTCGTCGCCCAACATGTCGAAGAGGCTAGCTTGGCCTGCCTCGCGGTCTTTGCGAGCGCTTTCGGCTTCGGCCAGCTCGGAGTCGAGGTCGTCGAGCAAGCTGGCGCGGTCTTCGCCCATGGCATCAAAGCCACCGGTCTTGATCAAGGCTTCGATCACGCGCCGGTTGACGGCTTTGTCGGCATTGCGCACAATGAAGTCGCTAAAGTTCTCGTAGGGGCCGTTGGCATCGCGCTCGGCAATAATCACTCTGGCCGCTCCTTCACCTACACCTTTGATCGAGGCCATACCGAAGCGAATACAACCTTCCCCATTTTCAAGTACCGGGGTGAAGTCGGCGCCGGATTCATTCACGTCGGGGCTGAGCACCGGCACGTTCATGGCGTTACACTCGGCCAAGAAATTGGATAGCTTGTCGGCGTTGCCTTGCTCGGAAGTCAACACCGCTGCCATGAACTCCACGGGGTAGTTGGCTTTCAAATACGCGGTGCGATAGCTGAGCATCGCATAAGCCGCAGAGTGCGACTTATTAAATCCGTATTGGGCGAATTTCTCTAGCAGGGCGAAGATGGATTCCGCGGTCTTGCGATCGATGTTATTGGTCGCTTTGGCGCCCTTGATGAAGACATCCTTCTGCGCGTCCATCACAGACTTAATCTTCTTACCCATCGCGCGACGCAAAATGTCCGCGCCCCCGAGCGTATAGCCGGCAATGATCTGGGCCGATTGCATCACCTGTTCCTGATACACTAAGACCCCGTAGGTTTCTTCCACCAACTCCTTAAGTAGTGGGTGGGGGATCTGCACGGTGGTAGGATCTTTTTTGCCTTCGATGAACTGTGGGATGAACTGCATCGGCCCCGGACGGTAGAGCGCGATCAACGCGATAATTTCCTCGAAAGAGCTCAGCCCGATCTGACGACAGAGCTGTTGCATGCCGCCCGATTCCAGCTGGAAGACGGCGGTGGTGCGGCCCGAGTTGAGCAAGTCGAAGGTCTCTTTGTCTTTGAGCGATACCTTCTCGACATTGAAGTCGGGCATGTCGCGCGTCATTTTTACATTCTTCTCCGCATCCGATATCACGGTCAGTGTCTTTAGCCCCAAGAAGTCCATCTTGAGCAAGCCGAGGTCTTCTGAAGGCCCCTTCGGATACTGAGTGGTCAAATCGCCTTCTTGTAGTGTGACGGGGATAAGATTGGTGATGTCTTGGTCGGCGATGATCACTCCGCAGGCATGTTTGCCGGTATTACGAATCATGCCCTCGATCACGCGGCCTTGGTCGAGGATCGATTTCGCCACTGGATTGCGATTCACCTCCGCCGCCAGCTCAGGCGATTTTTTTACAGAGTCATCCAGCGTAATGTTGAGCTCGTCGGGAATCATCTTGGCCAGTTTATTGGCCTCGGCAAATTCGAGATCGTTGACGCGCGCCAAGTCGCGAATGATCATTTTGGCTCCGAAGGTGCCGAAGGTAATGATGTTGGCCACGCGGTCCTTACCATATTTATCACGCACGTAGTTGACCACCTCATCGCGGCGACGCATGCAGAAGTCGACGTCGAAATCGGGCGGCGAGACACGTTCCAAGTTGAGCATACGCTCAAACAGTAGGCCGAAGCTTAGCGGGTCGATGTCGGTGATCTTAAGCACATAGGCCACAATACAACCCGCACCCGAGCCACGGCCCGGTCCCACGGGGATGCCTTGCTCCCGGGCCCAGTTAATGAAGTCCCAAACGATCAGGAAGTAGTCGACGAAGCCCGTGCCTGCAATGATCGCGAGCTCGTATTCGAGCTGTTCGCAGTAGCGCTTGTCGTCGTCCGTTGCCTGCTCCCAGTCGGCACGGCAGGCGTCGTAGTCGGTGCCGTAGCGCTCTTTGAGCCCTTCCTTACATAATTCAAACAGGTAGAGACCATTGCTCTTATGCTTTATGCGTTCCGCTTCGCTGAGCTCGATCGGTTCGCCCCCATCACGCACTAGGATCTCGTTCTTCTTGGCGACATAGATGTCTAAGCAGCGATCGAAATTCTCGTGGTCTTTGCCACTCTCGATTTCCGCAGGACGCTCGTAGACGGGGTAGTGGTCTTCACCGAAGGGCAGCTTGACCTCACACATTTCGGCCACCGCCGAAGTATTGGTGATCGACTCGGGCACTTCTTTAAATGCCAGGTCCATCTCTTCGCGCGACTTTAGGTAAAATTGCTGCGCGTCGTAGCGCATGCGTTTCTCGTCGCGGATCTTGGCGCCGGTCTGAATGCAGAGTAGTGAGTCGTGCGGCTCCCAGTCGGTATTCTTGACGTAGTGCACGTCGTTAGTGGCGACCACTTTGAGATCAAATTCCGTCGCAATCTTGAGCAGGCCCGGGATTATGCGGCGTTGCTCCTCGATGCCGTGGTCCATGATCTCGATAATGAAGTAGTCCTTCCCGAAAATATCGATGAACTTGGCGGCAGCCGCGCGTGCCTCGTCAAATTTGTCTTCCAGCAGATATTGTGGAATCACCGCCGCCAAGCAGCCCGAAAAACCGATCAAACCCTCGCTGTGCTCGGCCAGTGTTTTTAGGTCGGTGCGTGGATTGCGGTAAAAGCCCTGAGTGTGTGCCTTCGAGACGATTTTGCACAAGTTTTGATAGCCCGTGAAATTGCGCGCCAGCAGGCCCATGTGGCGTGATTTTTGTTTGGCGCGCAGCTCATTGACCGTGGCCAGCTGATCTTCGTAGACTAGATAGATTTCGCAGCCCAGCAGTGGTTTGATGCCATGCTTTTCCGCCTGTTTGAAGAAGCTGGTCAACCCATAGAGCACCCCGTGGTCGGTGATCGAGAGCGCCTTCATGCCCAGCTCTGCCGCTCGGCCACAGAGTTTATCCACCCGGCTACAACCATCCAACAGACTGTGGTCTGTGTGGACATGAAGGTGGACGAACTCGGTATCTTTTTCTGGCATGGGATCGGGTAGATTGAGCGCGCAAACCCGCAATGCAAGCAGAAGCTAAGCGCATTAGCATTCTTCTTCGTGGTCGCAGTTAAGTTCTTTTTTGGCGGACATGCCGAAGTATAGAGTGAAGAAATTAGCCGCGCTGAGCACGATCGCGATGGCATATTGTTGGTAGGCCACCGCCATGCCGATGGCACCTGTCGCCCAGATGCTGGCGGCGGTTGCGGTTCCGTTGACTTCATGGTCGCCTTTGATGATCGCGCCGCCGCCGATGAAGCCAATACCTGTCATTAAGCCATACATGATGCGGGCCTGTGGATCGCCTTCTGGAAGCACGGCGCGTCCTACCAGTAGAAAAGCGCAGGCCGCAATCGCCACGATCGGGAAGGTGCGTAGGCCGGCGCCTCTAGCTTTCATTTCACGATTAAGGCCGATGGGAAGCGCGAGCACGTAGGCAATTCCCATTAAACTCATGTAGCGAAATAACTCTTCGATTGTGATTCCCATTTCCATGAGCTGTAGCATACTCAAGCTGTGAAGCTTTTCAAATTTGTAGTGAGGTATAGTTGGTGGCGATCTGAAAAGTGGCAGGTAATTTGCTAATCCTCTGTCTGAACTCTATTGAGCCCCTATTATTATGTTTTTTGAACAATACGATACCGATCATTTCTTTGATGAGATGTTTGATGCCGACGGTAAAGTCCGTCCCCACTATCAAGCGATCTTAGAGCGCTTGACGCCGCTATCGATTGATAAGTTTGAACAGAAGCGGCAAGCGGTGGATCTTTCGTTCTTGCGCCAAGGAATCACTTTTACCGTTTACGACGATGATGAGGGGACGGAAAAGATTTTCCCTTTTGATTTGATGCCGCGCATTATTCCAAAGACGGAATGGTCTTTTCTGGAGCGTGGTCTGACGCAGCGGATGCAGGCACTGAATATGTTTTTAAAGGATGTGTATTCGAAACAGCGCATCATTAAGGAGGGCATCATCCCGGCCAGCTACATTTTGTCGGGGAAGCACTTTCGACGTGAGTTTATGAACGTGAAGGTCCCGCGAGATATTTATATCCATATTTGTGGGACGGATTTGATCCGTGATGATAAGGGTAATTATTTGGTCTTAGAGGACAATGCACGCAGCCCTTCGGGCGTCTCTTATCTCTTGGAAAATAGGCAGGCCATGAAGCGCGCCTTTCCTAATTTCTTTCCTAAGGCGGGTGTGCGGCCGGTGGAAAACTACTCGGAGGAGTTGTTGAATACGCTGCAGTATGTGGCGCCCTATGGTAAGGAAGACCCGGTCTGTGTATTGTTAACTCCGGGGCATTTCAACTCGGCTTACTTTGAGCATTGCTTCTTGGCGCGGCAAATGGGCATCGAGATCGTGGAAGGCAGCGACCTTGTGGTGCGTGATTACAAGGTCTATATGCGCACCACTCAAGGCTTGCAGCAGGTGGATGTGATCTACCGCCGCATTGATGACGACTTTCTGGATCCCAGTGTCTTCCGCCCGGACTCGATGCTGGGGGTGCCGGGCTTGGTGAATGCCTTGCGTGCGGGTAATGTGAACATCGCCAATGCGATCGGTACTGGTATCGCGGATGATAAACTGATCTATGCTTACGTGCCGGACATGATTCGCTTTTACTTGAGCGAGGAGCCGATTCTGGGGCAAGTGGAGACCTTTTTTGCATCGGAGGATGATGACTTTAAATACATCATGGAGAACTTGGATCAGTTGGTCGTGAAGTCGGCTAACGAGGCGGGCGGCTACGGAATGTTGATCGGGCCCAAGGCCAGCAAGCAAGAGGTCGAAGACTTCCGGGCTTTGATTAAGTCGGACCCACGCAATTTTATCGCTCAGCCGCCGATCATGCTCTCGCGCCATCCTACATGGTGCGATGGCGACTTCGAGGGACGCCATGTGGACTTGCGGCCCTACATTCTTTCGGGCGAAAAAACTTCGATCGTGCCAGGTGGGCTGACACGAGTCGCCTTGAAAAAGGGCTCGCTGGTGGTGAATTCCTCACAGGGTGGAGGGAGTAAGGATACTTGGGTGCTTTATGCAGACAGCTAAGACCACTTTAATTTTTTAAAAATACATCATACTATGCTTTCACGCGTTGCCGATTCTCTCTACTGGATGAGCCGTTACATCGAACGGGCCGAAAATATTGCCCGTTTGTTGGATGTAAATCTTCAACTATTACTCGATTTTGAGGCTCTGGATGATGACAAATTAAAGGAACACTGGGAGCCGGTGATCCGTGCTGCTGGCGAGGAGGAGCTGTTCTATGAGCTCTATAAGCGTGCCGACTCGCAAAGTGTGACAGACTTTTTGACCTTTAACCCTGAGAATTCCAGTTCGGTGATTGCTTGCATGTTTGCGGCTCGGGAGAACGCGCGTATGATTCGCGATCAAATCTCGACGGAGATGTGGCAATGCTTGAACGATGCTTATTTGTTTTTGAAGTCCAATAACGCAAAAAAAGTTTGGGAAGAGGGGCCGTATGAATTTTATAAACAAATTCAGGATTACAGTCATTTATTTCAAGGGATGACCGATTCCACCTTCTCGCACAACGAAGGTTTTTACTTCATGCAGGTGGGTAAATATTTAGAGCGTGCGGACAAAACGAGCCGCATTCTGGATATTAAATACCACATGCTGCTGCCCAGCGTGGACGATGTCGGCGGGGCCATCGATGCGGTGCAATGGGGAGCTATTTTAAAATCATGTAGTGGATTTGAGGCCTATCATAGCTTTTATGTGACTGCCGTGAATCCGATGAAAGTCGCTAACTTTCTGATCTTCGATCAGCACTTCCCACGCTCGATTCTGTCCTGCGTGCGTCATTTGGACGCGAATTTGCATCAAATTTCCGGCTGTAATCCCGGATTCTACTCCAACGATGTCGAGCGCGTCTCGGGACGTTTGATGAGCGACCTGACCTATAGTAATATTGATGAGGTCTTTAAGTCGGGCTTGCACCAGTATTTAGGGCAGTTGCAAGAACGTTTCGTCGAGATCGGCAGGGTGATGTTCGAAAATTACATGTTCCACGCACGCCCCGATATGGAGACAGAGATTGCCACGCAGCAACAACAGCAGCAACAGTAGTTGTTTGCTATGAAGTTCTCTGTCCAACATGTTACTCGCTATACTTACGCCAATCCAGTGTGGGAGAGCTTTAACGATGCCCATCTTTGTCCTGTTTCCGATGAGTTGCAGTGCTGTGAATCGTTTACCCTAAAGATTCTGCCGCAAGAGCCACGGGTGCTGCGACGTTTGGATTTCTATACGAATCAAGTACATCATTTCGAAGTGATGGAGCCGCACGACTGGCTGGAAGTCGAGGCTAGCTCGTTGGTGGAGACGATGCCCGACACGCGGGACTTCACGGTCCCCTGTCCACTGGCGGGGCTCACGGGCTTGGATCGAGATGAGCGATATTATGATTTTTTAGCGGGCAGTCAGCGAGTTTTGCTGGGCCCCATGTTTGAGCATGAGGCCACTGAGATCGTTACGGGTGTGGAGGATGTGCGTTTACGGGTAGAGGCGTTGATGGCATATATCTTTAGAGAGTTTCGCTATGCGCCGGGTAGTACACAGGTGGAGACGGATGTGATACAGGTGTTCAAACATAAGCGGGGCGTATGTCAGGATTTTGCTCATGTTATGATTGCGCTTTGTCGCTCCATTAAGATTCCTGCACGCTATGTGAGTGGCTATTTTTATGTCGAAAAATCCGTGTCTGGCTCGGCTGATGATAACTCGGCCTCACATGCTTGGGTGGAGTGCTTCCTGCCCGGCATTGGTTGGGTGGGCTATGACCCGACTCATAATCGGCGTGCTGATGTGCGTTATATCAAGTTGGCGATTGG
Organism: Puniceicoccaceae bacterium; assembly: GCA_002729725.1. Classification (GTDB taxonomy): domain Bacteria; phylum Verrucomicrobiota; class Verrucomicrobiia; order Opitutales; family Coraliomargaritaceae; genus Thalassobacterium; species Thalassobacterium maritimum. The sequence goes on along the minus strand of PBYS01000113.1, from coordinate 21,708 downwards.
GCGCGATTATGTAGATGTGCGTCCGCTGGCTGGCACCTACCGCGGCGAAGCGGTGGCCGAGATGGAGGTCGCTGTTCAGGTGGCACTCGTGTGAGCTGAGAGTCTGACTGTATTACTGTTAGGTGGTGTTACGCGAGAGATGTTTTGTGCTGTTTCGGTGGCGACGCGCATGGCGAGGCGTCGCTTACAGTCTGTGTAGATTGGGCTTTCAATCATTCAAACTGCGATGCATTTTGACGGCATATGCGCAAGCTTGATGAGGTTCGTTTGAAGGTGGACCCTTTTCGTGGTTTTCACGGAGGGGGGGCTTCGGCTGTGTTCGATGCTGAGGGCTCTGCGCGTGCGCCTTATGCTCCGATTGTAGATGTGATTCGGTCTTGTTCCCCCGGGGACTTGAACCAGCGTCAGCAGCGGTTGGATTTTGCGGTGGAGGAGTTGGGCCTACAGTTTTCGGATGTAAGCTCTAGTCGCTCCAGTGCGAACCCCTGGGGCTTGGATTTGTTTCCGCTCTCCTTGAGTGCGGAGGAGTGGCAGCTGATTTCTACGGGGGTGGTGCAGCGAGCCTTGGCGTTTAATGCCTATGCGCAGGATGTGTACTCGCAGCAGAATATTTTGCGTCAGCGAGTGATTCCACATGACCTGGCGCTCCGGGACCCTGCCTTTTTGAGACCTTTGAGTGGGATCGAGGTGCCCGAAGGAGAGTATTCGCAGTTTGGCGCATTTGATTTGGTAGACGCGGGCGAGGGTGACTGGCGTGTGGTCGAAAATCATATGGGCACGCCCTTTGGTTTGTCGCATGTGTTACAAAATCGCCGTATTTTATCTCAGGTCTTTCCTGAGCTGTATGAGCGTGTGGATGTGGCGCCGGTGGCGGGCTTTAGTACTTATTTGCTAGAAATGTTGCGCGCGCAGTCCGCACGGGCGAACCCACATATCTTGTTGTTGACGAGTGGGCAGCCGGGGCAGGCTTATTTTGAAGAGGCTTTTATTGCGCGTCACATGGGGATCTCGATTGCGCAGTCGAGCGATCTTTTGGTGCGCGAGAGTCGTGTGTTTTTGAAAACGATTCGAGGCCTGGAGCCAGTTGATGTGATTTATCGGCGGGTGGAAAGTTCTGCTTTGGACCCGATTGCGGTGCCGAATGCAAATGTCTTTGGCTTGCCGGGGCTGATCAACGCCTGGCGTCAGGGCAATGTGGCGATTGTGAATGCGCCGGGGGCGGGGGTGACGGATAATCGTGCTTTGTTACGATACAGTGATCGTATTATTGGGCACTATCGTAATGAGAGTCCGATCTTGCGCGCAGTGGAGACTTTTCATTTGAGCGATGTGGATCAACGGGAATATGTGAGTGAGCACCGCGAGGACTTGGTGCTCAAACCCATGCAGGATCATGATATGTTGTGGCAAATTTGCGGGGAGCGCCCGCAAAATTCAGCGGCCTCATTGGCGCGTATTGTCCGTAAGCATGCTGATTATTTTGTGGCGCAATCGATTCCCGAACCTGCCAAGCTTCCTCGTTTTAAAGAAGGTGAATTTTCGGCGCGGGGTGGGTATTTGCGTGTTTATTACATTCTTGGTAAGGAGCCTATTGTGTTGCCGGGGGGCATGGTGCGGCAGAAAGTTTCGGGGCATCGTACGCGGCGATTGACGATTGCCACGGACGGTCTGAAAGATGTGTGGGTGCCCGACAGCGTGGTGCAGGATTCTGCGCCTAAGCGTCCGCCGGCACAGATGGGGGAGCGCTTCTCGATCAGTAGTCGTGTGGCGGAGTCGTTGTACTGGGCGGGGCGCTATTTGGAGCGGGCGGAGAATACTGCGCGTCAATTTCATACCTTAGAGCGTTTGCGTTGGGATCAAATGGCGCATGCAGAGCAGCGCACTTACTGGCCGCTGCTGCAAGCGGTGGCTGCGGCCACGGGGCAGAGTGATGTGACGAAGCGTAAGCGACCGCCGCGCGATACTTTACCGCTCTCTAAGAGTCTTTTGTTGGATGCCAATGAGGGGGCTTCGGTGCGTGCGTGTATCAGCTATGCTCGCAATTCGCTGGAGCGTGTGCGAGAGGTGATCAGTCCCGAGTGTCGTGAAGTCTTGGAAGATATCACACTTTACCTCAACGCAGAGGCGAAGCGCCCAGTGAGCCGTGCGCGACTGGCAGAGCTGTGCGCGCATATGGTGAGTGAACTGGCTCGCTTTAATGGCACCGCGGAGCGCACCATGCCGCATGATGATACCTGGCAGTTTTATCGTGTTGGCATCTTTTTTGAGCGTGCGGTCGGAGCCTTAGCAGTTTTAAAGGTCGCGATGCCGCGGGTGGTCGAGGCCTACCATGAAGTGGACGAGGAGAGTGCCGATTTGACTGCTTTGTTGCGCTTACTTGGCTGTCTGGACGCGTATCGGCGAGAGTTTCGTTCACGCGCCTATGTCGACCGCATTTGCAGTTTGATGCTGCAGGCGAAGCATGTGCCGAGTTCGGTTAATTTCTGTCTGCGTAATTTAGATTATGCGATCGGCACACTTTCTTACAGTGGGGCACGCGCGTTGGGCAGTGATCTGAGTGATCAGATTCATGGCTTGTTGCAGGTATTGGCTGATTTTCCTTTGGCTCAGAGCCCGATGGATGAAGTGGGCTGGTTGGATGCTGGTGAGCTGCCGCCTAAATCGGCCCAGCACTCGGCGGAGTTTGTGGGCGAGGCTTTTGCCGGCCTTGCGGAGCAAGTGGAGGCCTTGCACGAGCGCCTGGAGGATATCTTTTTTAGTCATCAGGATGTTTTTGCGCGTGAGCCGACGCTCTTTGGTTTGGAATAAACTGTGAGTTGGCGTTCTTTTTGCTTATTCCATTGTTGTTTCATGCGCTTCCGAGTCTCCCATACCACCGAATATAAATACGCTGTGCCGGCCTCTGAGTCGTTTGCAGAGTTACGCGTGTGGCCGCAAACCAATGCTTCGCAGCGCATATTAAATCGGCGTTTGGATATCACGCCTGCAGCCAAGGTGGATCACTATGTTGATTATTTTGGTAACCACGTGGAGTTTTTCACGATCCCGCACCGACACAATGCACTCACGGTCACTTCGCAGACGGAAGTTGAAACTTTCGCAGTGGAGCCGCCCACCGCGGCATTGGATTTGTGCGTGGGCGAGGTGCGGCAGATCTTTAATAGTATGCGCTACCAGTTGTTTGAGTTCTTGGAGCCGAGCTACCATGTGCCGCTTAACCAGCATCGCCGTATTCGTAAGCAATTTTTCAAGCAGGCGGATTCGTATGGTGACGCTTTGCGCACGCTCTATACTTGGATCTATGAGAATTTTAAGTATCAGTCGGGGGCGACCGACATCTCCACCCCGATCGCGGAAGTGGTGCGTCAGCGCCATGGCGTATGTCAGGATTTTGCGCACCTGATGCTCGCTATCTTGCGCAGTAACGGCATACCGGCCCGCTATGTGAGTGGCTACATTGAGGCTTATGATCCGGAGACTACGGACCCCGCCTTAATCGGTGCGGCGGCCAGTCATGCTTGGGTTGAAGTCTATCTGCCCGGGGGCACTTGGTGGGGGCTGGATCCGACTAATAATCAAGCCGTAGGCGAGCGGCACATCGAAGTGGCTGTCGGTCGTGACTATCGCGATGTGGCACCGATGCGGGGCACGTATAAAGGGGCGACGGACCAACGCTTTAATGTGATTGTCTCACTGGAACGAACGAAGCAAAATACATGAAATTAAGTATCCAGCATCACACGACGCATAGTTATGAACGCGCTGTCAGTTTTAGTGATCACGCATTGTTTTTACGACCACTCGATAGTCACTTGCGCCACGTTGTACGCTTCGAGGTAGCCACCACGCCTGCTTCGCAGCAACGATGGGTGCGTGATGCTTATGGCAATCTAGTGTTGCGCTGTAATTTCGGTTTGCTCGAATCGCAGCAGTTAAGTTTCAATACCTCGATCGTGATCGAGGTCGGCGAAGATAACCCCTTCGACTTTATTCTCGAAAGCTATGCCACTGCATATCCTTTTAGTTATCGTGAGCCAGACTTGACTGCACTCCGGCCCTATGTGAACGCTCAAGCGCCCAAAGGGGCTGGTCGTGTCTTGGACTGGTTTTATCAGGCTGTGCCGAGTCCGATGCAACATGTCGATGTGGTGCAGTTTTTGTCGGATCTAAATGCCGCCGTGGCGCGCGATATTAACTATCTGCGGCGTGATGAGGAGGGTATTCAAGATCCGGATACGACTTTGGCGTTGCGGACCGGGTCCTGTCGCGATATGGCAGTGCTATTTATTGCGATTACGCGGCAGCTTGGTTTCGCGGCTCGTTTCTGTAGTGGGTATTTATATGATCCTCCTGTTGCGGGTGAGGACGCGCATGTGTTTAACCGGGCGGTCGGTTCCATGCACGCTTGGGCGGAGATTTATTTGCCCGGTGCCGGGTGGAAGGGCTTTGACCCGACCAATGGTATTTTAGCCAATGGATTTTTTATTCCCTGTGCCGTCTCGCACGAGCCGAAGGCCGTTGATCCGATTCAAGGTTCTTATTTCGCTAACGCATCCGTTGCATCAACGATGGATGTCAGTCTTGAGATTGAGGGGATGGATCAATGATTCTTTTCTACGAATTTTACTATGAGCCCAAATATTCAATCCCTCGCCAAACAAGTTGAAGATTCGCTGCAGTCGCAAGGCATCGCCTTGACGATGGGAGGCGAGCCGACCTTTATTCCTGCTCAGCCGGACGCACCTGAATGGAACAATGCCGCGATGGGGGAGCAAAAGCTGGGCTATGCCCGGCGTATGACAGCCGAGCTGATACGTGAGGTCTATCCGGGCGCTTTAACCATGCAGGTATTTGGCAAATGGTATCCGGGCGAACCGCTGCCTCGTTGGAACTGCATGTTGTTACACCGTCAGTCGGGGGAGCCGCTCTGGTCCGATACAGCTCGCATGTTGCTGGACGATGTGCCGGGGCAGAATGAGCCAGCTGCCGCTGGTAGTTTAATGCAAACGGTCGCTGAGCACTTGGGCTTGAGTGACTTCGTGCTGCCCGCTTGTGAGGCGGAGCAAAGGACGCCGACTGGCTGGGTCTTACCGCTTGATTATGTTGAGGGAGAATGGACCTCGGCGCAGTGGCCGTTTTCAGAGGAGGAACCATTGCAATTATTTATGGGCGACAGCCCTGTGGGGCTACGCTTGCCGCTGGGGGATTTAGACGAGTCCACTATGCGTACGGCGCTAACCATCGAAGTGCGCAAGGGTGCTTTGGAGATCTTTGTGCCGCCGCTGGACTGGGTGGGCTTTCAGGCGCTGATCGCATTTTTTGATGCGACCATCGCTGCCAGTGCTTTTAGTGATATCGTGTTTTGCGGCTATGCGCCCAAGGCCGCAGGCGATGCCTTGCTCAAATTTGGGCTGGCCGCGGACCCTGGAGTTTTGGAGATCAACTTGCCGCCTGCGGCAACTTGGGTGGAATACGATCGTTTTCTGCGACAGTGCGCGCGGGCCGCCAACGCTGTCGGTTTGCAACTAACTAAGCGGCAGCTCAATGGAGCGATCTATGGGACTGGCGGTGGCTCGCACTTGGCGTTTGGTGGACCTAGCTTGGAGTGCAATCCCTTTTTATTAGAGCCGCGGCGCATCGTTTCGGTCTTGCGTTATTGGCAGCATCATCCCGCGCTCTCTTATTTGTTTACGGGGCAATACGTCGGTCCCGGTAGCCAAGCGCCACGCGTGGACGAGGGGCCTATGCATTCCTTGTATGAGTTGGAGGTGGCCTGTGAGGGCGTGCAAGCGCTGAGTGCGGCGCCTGAGGGAGAGCTATTGGATCAGTTTTACCGTAACTTACTGACCGACTCTTCGGGGAACGCGCATCGCACTGAGATTTGCTTTGATAAGTTTTGTAATCCCTCTGCGCCCAATGGTAAGTGGGGCATCATCGAACTGCGCGCGTTTGAGACCTTTCCGCAAATCGAGACCATGTCGGTGATCGCATTATTTGTGCGCACGATTATCGCGCGCCTATTTAAAGCCCCCTTCAGTGAGCCGCTGAACCGGTTTGGCCCATTGTTACACGATCGTTATTTCTTACCCGCATTCTTGTGGGAAGATGTGCAAGCGATTTGCGATGATTTGGCCGCGCATGGCTTGCCATTTAAAGCGGAGTGGCTCGAGCCCGTCTTGTCCTTCCGTTGCCCCAGTGTCGGGCGCTTAGAGGTGCCGGGTGGGCATGTCGATTTGCGGCAAGCCTTCGAATCCTTTCCACTGATGGCGGAAGAAAGCCAAGGCGCGAACACCGTGCGGGTGGTGGACAATTCCAGCGACCGGCTGCAGTTGACGCTGTCGGATTCCGCCCTGAGCGTGGAGGCGTTGCTATTGGTTAACGGAGTGCAAGTGCCCTTCGAGTTGGTCAATGGGCAAATGATTTGTGGGCTGCGTTATAAATGTGCCAGCGCTTATCCGGCCTTGCATCCGCACGTGCCGATTCAATCGCCGCTCGAATTTGAGTGGGTCTGCAAGCGTTCCGGAGAGACGCTGCAAGCGGCGCGCTATCATTACTGGAATCCCTTCGGGCCCGTCTATGAGGGGCGTCCGCAAACGAGTGAGGGGGCTGCTCAGCGCCGCGCAGATCGTTGGCAGATCGCCTCTGATTTGATCGGCCGCAAGCCCGCGCAGTTTGAGCCCAAGCTCGCACCGGAATTTCGCCACACCCTGGATTTGCGCCGACAGTTACGCGGGTAGTGGTGAGGACGGTTTCGGTGAAGTTGGGGCTGGCGCAGATATAAAAGCATGCCTCAGGCCGCGCGCGCTTAGTTGAGGGGCAACGAGCTCATGGTGCACTGGGAGGGCATCATCGTAGCTCAAGGTGACTGCGCATTTTTGGCCATCGGGCCATACAAATGGGGGGTGTTGTTTCATGAGGGTCATTTATAAAATCCGCCACCCAGTAGTTTGTCGCCGTCGTAGAGGGCTAGGATTTGGCCGGGCGAGAGGGCGCGCTGGGGCTGGTCGAAGCAGACTTTGGCTCGGTCGTGGCCCAGCGGTGTGTAGCTGATCGCTTGCGAGGGATCGCGGTAGCGGGGCTTGGCGAGTAGGCGGCAGGGCTCGGTGATGCTTTGATTGACGAAGCTGAGGCCGTAGACTTCGACCTCGGAGGTGAAGAGGCCGGGGGAGTGGGGCTTGTCGAAGGCGACGATGAGCTCGTTGCGCTCCATGTCGAGACCGGTGACGACGTAGAATTCGTTGTCGGTGTTGGAGGGCACGCCGATGCCGCGACGTTGCCCGGTGGTGTAGCGATGCAGGCCGCGGTGGCGGCCGAGCACTTTGCCTTCAGGGTTTACGATGTCGCCAGGCTTGTCGTCGATGTAGTGTTCGAGGAAGCGGCTGATATTCATGTCGCCCAAGAAACAGATGCCTTGGCTATCTTTTTTGGTGGCGTTGGGCAATTTGTTCTCTAGTGCGAGTTGCCGCACGCGTGGCTTTTCCAGCTCGCCGACGGGGAAGAGGGCGTGCCGGATTTGCTCTTGGCGCAGAAGTGCGAGGAAATAGGTTTGGTCTTTATTTTTGTCGAGTCCTTCGAGCAGGTCCTGACTGCTGTCGTCGTTGGTGAACTTACGCACGTAGTGGCCAGTGGCGATGCCGTCGAAGCCTGCCTTGAGGGCGTAGTCTTGGAAGATGCCAAACTTCATTTCCCGGTTGCACATGATGTCCGGGTTGGGGGTGATGCCGCGCTGGTAGCCGTCGACGAGGTAGTTGACTACGTGTTCGCGGTATTCGTTGACGAGGTTGACGATCTCGTAGTCGATGCCTAGGTGGGCGGCGACGGCACGGGAGTCTTCGATATCTTGTTGCGCAGGGCAGTCTGCGAGGGGCATTTCCTCGTTCATCCAAGTGCGGATGTAGGCACCTGAAATGTCGTAACCTTGCTCTTTGAGGAGCCAAGCTGCTACGGCGCTGTCGACGCCGCCCGAGAGCGCTACCAGGATTTTCTTCATAAGCGGCCAAAGTAAGTGCTAGAATTGGATGGCGTCAATTACTGAGGTGACTGATGGAATTCTACTACTTCTTTGTTAATGGGTATTGCGCTTGCTAGGGTCTCTTGCAGACAATAGATGACGCTATGGGTAAGAAGACGCAAAAGATCGCGAATGCATTTTGGGAATCACGGGACTCGGGCTTAGTGATCCTTTCCGCTAATTGGCCGAATACGACGACTTTACCGCCTCTGTTGTTGGGGCCGAAAGAGCAGCCATTTGCGAAGGTGGAGCGTTTGTCGCCAGAGGAGTGTGGGCGCTATTGCCGTTATTATCGACGAAAGAACAGTTGGGTCTTTACGCTTCGTTCGAGTCGATACCCGCAGCTTCTGGATCGTAAGGTGCGAGTATTCCTGGGGGCAGACTTTAATCAATGGGGCAAAGCGGTGGGGCAATCGCGGTGGGAATTGAAGCCCGTAGGTGACGCTGCGGAGACGGTCTACGAGCTGCGAGTTCCGTTGAAGTTGATTCCCTCGGGCAAGGCTTTTGCGTTTAAGTTTGTGACAGATCATGAGGTTTGGCTGGACGTACCGGATAGTGCGCCGAATCGCATGGAGCGGGATGGCGTTTCAAACTTCCTTTTCCAGCCACAGCAGACGGGGAATCACATCTTTCGCTTTCATACACCTGTAGGCTATGAGCCGATCGGCAACGAGAAGATTATATGGCGCTCGGCGGATGAGCAGGAAGTGCATGAGTTGCCACATACGCAGTTTTTGACTGCTGCGAAGACAGATCTTGAGCTGGGGGCACTGGTGGAGGGCGACCAAACGACTTTTCGCTTGTTTGCACCTCGAGCAACTTCGGTGAAGGTGAGTTATGGCAAGTTGGCCGATGGGAGCGATGCGCAGCTGTATTCGATGGGCTGCTTGGATGGTTGCACTTGGTCACTGGTCGTGGATCGGAATCTGGACGGATATTACTACAGCTATCGGGTGGGAGGTTTGAGTGTGGAGGGGACTTCGCACTTTGATCCGAACTTTGCAGTGCTGGATCCATACGCGAAGGCTTGCTTGGGACGACGTGGCCCAGGTATCGTGGTGGCACCGGAGCGCATGCCTAAGGTGAGTGCCCCTTTTACGCCACCGTCTTGGCACGATCTTGTGATACTCGAAGGTCACGTGCGCGATTTGGCGGCGCATGCGCCGATTGAATTGACGGCTCAAGAACGTTCGGGCTATGCGGGCTTGCGCAAATGGCTGCAGGCAGAGGGCTCCTATTTGAAGGAAATCGGAGTCAATGCTGTGGAGCTACAACCGATTCAGGAATTTGATAATGAGCAGCCGCAGGATTACCACTGGGGCTATATGACGGTGAACTATTTTTCTCCGGAGAGCAGCTACGCCGCAGAGCCGGAACAGGCTTCGCAAATCGAAGAGTTTCGTGGATTGGTCGAGGACTTTCACCGGCAGGATCTAGCGGTGATTATCGACGTGGTTTATAACCATGTGGGGGAGCCGAATCATCTGCTCTTTATTGATAAGTTCTACTACTTTCACCTGGACCAGGGGAATGACTTGATGAACTGGAGCGGTTGCGGTAACGATCTTCGTTGCGATACGGCGATGGGGCGTCGCTTGATCATCGATAGTTTGAAGCACTTGGTGGAGGCCTACGATGTGGACGGCTTCCGCTTCGATCTCGCGGAGTTAATTGGCATTGAGGTCTTGCGCGAAATTGAGATCGAACTCAAGAAAGTGAAGCCTTCTTTGATTTTAATCGCGGAGCCGTGGAGCTTCCGTGGGCACATTCAGGAGGAGCTTAAGGAAACGGGCTTTGCCTCTTGGAACGATGGCTTTCGCGAGTGTATCGCCAAGTACGTGAAGGGGGAGGGCAGTCAGGATATTATTCGCCATTTCGTGGCGGGCTCGCCTGGCACGACGCGCTTCGTTGCGCAGACGATTAATTATACGGAATCGCACGATGACCACTGCTGGATTGACCGCATTACCGAGCGCCCGAAAGGGGATGGCACGGACCCCACGCTCCTGGATCGCCGCCGGACGCATCTGATGGCTTCGTTGCTCTTTGCTTCATTGGGGGTTCCGATGCTGGCCGAAGGGCAGGACTTTATGCGCTCGAAGCGTGGGGTCGAGAATACCTATCAGCGTGGCGACATTAACGCGCTGGATTATAATCGGCGCTACGTGTATTCAGGCACGCATGGCTATTTTCGTGACTGGATTCACTTTCGCTTGTCGCCCCTGGGCAAGGCCTTGCGCTATGATGGTGGTATGAGCGAAGATTACGTGAAATTTTTCTTTGCGGAGGGCTCGAGTGCGGCAGTGGTGCTCTTTAACGCAGACCATTCGGTTGACGCACCACAGTTGGTCTATGCGATCAACCCCCACTTGGTGTATGCCGATATCGAGTGTGCGGACTTGCAGCCAGAAAGGCTCAGACAGATTGCGGATCAGGAACGTTTTCGCTTGGAGGGCATCGATTCCGCGCGCATCCCGCTCGATGCCACGCGTATTAATCTGCCGCCTCTGACTTGCGGTTTGTGGTTGGTCTAGGCGCTCTAAAAAAAGTCCCGACATGCATGTGCATGTCGGGACTTTTTGAAATTTAATTAATCGCAGTATTTAGTGTGCAAACTCGTACTGCTTCGCGGCGTTGCGTGTGACTTCGACCCACTCGTCCCAAGTTTCTTTGAGGGAGGCACGAAGTGCTTTGATCTCTTGTTGCAAGTGCTCCTTCTGGTCGTCACTGGCTTTTTTGAGCTCGCGGGCTTTGGCCATGAGGGCGGTGGCTTTTTCCTCGAAAGTGGCTGAGAGCTCTTCGAGCTTCGCTTTGAGCTCGGCGGCGCAGTCGTCCATCTCATGGCTGATGTGGTCGAGGATCATTTTCTTGTCCTTGGAGACCAGTGATTTTTGCACGGTGATTTCGTTGATTACGCGCAAGTTCTTAACTAGGCCGAGCTTAGATGCGAGCCAGATGGTCCACTTCGAGGGGTCGAAGTGATACCAGCGGATACCATTACGGTAGTCGGCTGCAAAGGCGTGGTGGTAGTTGTGGTAGCCTTCGCCGAAGGTGAGTGTCGCTAGGATCGCATTGTCTACGGCACTGAGTTCACGGGCATAAGTTTTGGAGCCGTAAGTGTGGCAGAGTGAGTTGATGAACCATGTGCAGTGGTGGATCATCGCCATGCGCATTAGAAAGCCCATGTAAAACGAGGCCAGTGCGCTGCCAGTAATCGCCCAGCCAATCAGAAACACTGCGAAATTCACGCCCAGCAGGAATTTGCCATAGTGTTTGTCTTGCAGCATGACGCGTGGGTTCTTCATGAGGTCGGCCACCAGGCTCTTGTCGAAGTCGCGTTTATAGTCGAATAGCCACAGAATGTGGGCATACCAGAAGCCCTTTTTGATCGAGTAGGGGTCCTTGTCGGTGTCGACGTGATTGTGGTGGACGCGGTGGTCATGTGACCATTTGAGCGCCGACATTTCAAAAGCCAATGCGGAGCTGAGGAGCACACACCATTCAAAGAATGCATTGGCGGAGTAAGCTTTGTGCGAATACATGCGGTGGTAGCCGACGGTGATCGACATGCCTCCCATGATGTAGGTGACTAAGAAGAGCGCCACCGCGCTCCAAGAGAAGACGTTGATAAATGCAGGCAATAGCGCTACCAATGCTAGGTGGTAGACGACGACAAATGCGAACATGTCCCAGTTTTTAATTTTCATAAATAAATCTTTGCTTGCAGTGCTCATTAGGCTGAATCCTGCCCCCAAAAAAAAGAGCCGTTCGAGCGATTACACACTTTGTAAGTGCCTCATGAAGAGGAGATCACGACTTCTAGGATCGGGTTGTTGCCGCCTAGAAGTAGATGCGCGTAGTCATCGCATGAATGTTGCTAATGTCAAGCGCATTCATGGTATTGCACGGCTAGACGAGATGCATTTTTGATTAATTAAACTTATAGCTTGACGATTTTGGATAAGTTGTGATGCTCGCTCCAATTCAATTCAACTGAATCTACGGAATAACACTTGCCATAGCAAAGTACCTGCATACAAGTGCCAGTTTTACGGATTTTATCTCAACCTGAAAAAATACATACATATATAATATGGCTACAAAAATTGGAATTAACGGATTCGGCCGCATTGGTCGCCTAGTCTTTCGCTCGCTCGTCGAGAAGGGTCTCCTTGGCTCTGAAATCGAAGTGGTTGCTATTAACGACCTCGTTCCTGCAGACAATCTTGCATACCTTCTTAAGTATGACACCACACAGGGCCGTTTCAAGGGCACTGTAACTACAGAGGGTGACGACACTCTGGTAGTGAACGGTAACAAGATCAAGACACTCGCACTTCGCGAAGGTCCTGCAGCCCTTCCTTGGAAAGAGCTTGGCGTAGACATCGTCATCGAGTCGACTGGTCTTTTCGTTCAAGACGAAAAAGCTGCGGGTCACCTTGAAGCAGGTGCTAAAAAGGTCATCATCTCCGCTCCTGGTAAGGGTGACGGCGTGAAGACTGTTGTTCTTGGCGTTAATGACGACGAGCTTACAGCGGACCACAACATCATCTCTAACGCATCTTGCACAACTAACTGCTTGGCACCGATCACTAAGGTCGTTCTTGAGAACTACGGCATTGCTGAAGGTCTGATGACAACAGTTCACTCTTACACAGCGACTCAAAAGACTGTGGACGGTCCTTCGCCTAAGGACATGAAGGGTGGCCGCACAGCTGCGCTCAACATCATTCCTTCCACAACAGGTGCTGCGAAGGCTGTTGGCCTCGTGCTTCCTGCGGTTCAAGGTAAGTTGACTGGTATGTCTTTCCGCGTGCCAACTCCAACTGTTTCGGTTGTTGACCTTACAGTTAAGACTGAAAAGAGCACAACTTACGAAGACATCTGCGCTAAGATGAAGGAAGCTTCTGAAGGTTCGCTCAAGGGGATCCTTGGCTACACTGAAGACGAAGTGGCTTCTTCTGACTTCATCCACGAAGAGCTTAGCTCCGTATTCGATGCGGGCAGTGGCATGGGTCTTAACGATACATTCTTCAAGCTTGTTTCTTGGTATGACAACGAATGGGGTTACTCCAACCGCGTCGTTGAGCTTGTTCAAAAAGTTTCCAAGTTCCTCTAAACCCGGATCTCTGGTAACCATTGATTGAATTTTCAGGCCGCCGCGGCAGGTATCCCATTCGGATTCTTGGTTGCGGCGGCCTTTCTTTTTCTCGACGGTTTACCGGCGCGAAGAAAAAGAGACCACGCCGTCGCTCCTAGAGCGCAGGCGGGCATATTCAAATATCCGGAACCAGTCCACAGTATAACTCTCACATTCACTTTTACTCGGCGCGAAGCGCCGCCACATATTTATGGCCACAAAAACCATTAAAGACGTCAATCTCTCTGGCAAACGCGTGTTCGTTCGCTGTGATTTCAATGTGCCTCTTAAGGACGGCGTAATCAACGACGACTCTCGTATCGTTGCTGCGCTGCCTACCATCAAGCTTCTGATCGAGCAGGGTGCTAAGGTGATCTTGGCATCGCACCTCGGTCGTCCCAAGGGCGAGAAGAACGCGAAGTTCACACTCGCACCTGTCGCCGAAGAACTCGCGACACAACTGGGCCAGCCTGTGACTTTTGTCGAAGACTGCATCGGCGAAGAAGTCGAAGCTGAAGTCGCCAAAATGGGCGACGGCGATGTCATGCTGTTGGAAAACGTCCGCTTCTATGCGGGGGAAGAAAAGAATGACCCGGAATTTGCTGCCGCACTGGCTAAGTTGGCGGACGCTTTCGTCAACGATGCTTTTGGCACCGCGCACCGCGCGCACGCCTCCACTGCAGGCGTTGCGAAACACCTCTCACCTTGCGTGTGCGGTCTATTGATCGAAAAAGAGCTCGCTTACTTGGGCGATAAGACTGCCAACCCCGAGCGTCCCTTGACTGTGATCCTTGGGGGCGCAAAGGTCTCTGATAAGATCAAGGTGATCGATGCACTGCTGGAAAAGGCCGACACCATTATCATCGGTGGCGCCATGGCATACACTTTCGCACTCGCTGAAGGCCGCAAGGTCGGCGAATCGCTCAGCGAGCCTGATTTCATCGAGACTGCAAAGTCTGCTTTGGCCAAGGCTAAGGAAAAGGGCGTCAAATTCTTGCTGCCAGTGGATAACCTCGCGGTGAAGGATCTCGACTTCGGTGCCGGCACTGTGGGTGAAACTCAGTTCTTCGAAGGTAACATCGAAGATGGTTGGGAAGGTGTCGACATCGGCCCTAAGAGTATCGAGCTCTTCAGCAACGAAGTGAAGCAAGCCAAGACTGTTCTTTGGAATGGCCCGATGGGTATCTTCGAAATCGACGCCTGCAACAAGGGCACGTTCGCAGTCGCTAAGACGATTGCTGAGTCCGACGCCTGCTCCATCATTGGTGGTGGCGACTCGGTGAAGGCGATCAAGATGGCTGGTTACGGCGATCAAGTCACATTCATGAGCACCGGTGGTGGTGCTTCACTTGAATTCCTCGAAGGTAAAGAGCTTCCCGGCGTGACCGCCCTGGATCAAGCTTAGCCATATCCGCCATCATTAATTATTCATCCGCAATCCGCAATCCGCCATCATTCATCAATATTATGAGCACATCCGCACGCAAATACCTGATCGCAGGTAACTGGAAAATGAACCTGAATTCTGCCGAAGGCGCAGAGCTCGCTAAAGACGTAGTCAGCCTCGTTGGTGCACAAACCGATGTTACGGTCTGTGTCTGCCCGACCTTCACTGCACTGGAGTCTGTCTCTCAGGTCGTGAACAATTCGAACATCCAACTCGGTGCACAAAACATGCACTTCGAAGCATCCGGCGCTTACACGGGTGAGATCTCAGCTGAAATGCTGCGCCACCTCTTCACTAACTTCGTGATCCTTGGACACTCCGAGCGCCGCGAATACTTCGGTGAGACCGATGCGATCGTCAACAAGAAGACACTCGCTGCACTTGCTGCCAACCTGAAGCCCATCGTCTGTGTCGGTGAAACACTCGAAGAGCGTGAGGCCGGCAAGGTCAACGAAGTCATCAAGACACAACTCGAAGGTGCACTGGTCGGCGTCGAAGCGGATGCTGCGGACGCACTTGTGATCGCTTACGAGCCCGTCTGGGCGATTGGCACTGGTAAGACCGCCACTCCTGAGATGGCCGAAGAAGTGCACGCTGAAATCCGCTGCATGCTCGCTGGCCTGATCGGCGAAGAAGCTGCGGATAAGGTGCGCATCCTTTATGGTGGTTCTATGAAGCCAGAAAATGCAGATGATCTGCTCGCTCAAAAGAACATCGATGGTGGTCTCATCGGCGGTGCGGCCCTTAAGGCGAACTCTTTTGCGGCTCTTGTTGAGAGCGCACAAAAGCTCTCCAAGTAAGCGTCCGTTCTTGCTAGTTTATTCAGCCGGAGGCCGAGAGGCCTCCGGCTTTTTTTGGTGTTTAAATGGGGCCCCGTGACCGAGTCAGTTGGGCAAGAATTTCATTTTAAGCTCGACATTTGGGTCATTAGTGCCCATTAATCAAAGGTTTATGCCGCCTCGGGCGGTTTTATCCACAGAAGACACATACTCATTAAATGAGAAAAAAGATCATTAGCTCGCGCAAATTCATCAAGCCTTCATTCAGCCATTTGGTTGAAAAGAAGCGTGACGGTGGCGAATTCACCGACGAAGAAATCCGTTTCATCGTCGACTCTATTTTAGACGAAGAGATGCCGAAATTTCAGCAGGCTGCCTTCGCGATGGCAGTCTATTTCCAAGGCATGTCCGCGCAAGAGACCGCTGTCTTTGCTGAAGAAATGATGCTTTCCGGTGAGGTCATCGACCTGACCAAGATCACACGCCCCAAGATCGATAAATACTCGACCGGCGGTGTGGGTGATAAGACCACTCTAGTGCTGGCTCCGCTTGCAGCTGCATGTGGCGTCGTGATGCCCACTATGAATGGTGTGGATGAGGAATACATCATCAGCAATCTGAGTAAGCTTTCGGCAATCCCTGGTTTCGATCCCGTGCTCGACCTCAAGGGCTTCCATGCTCAGTTGAAGAAAGTGGGCTGCACCTTTATCAAGCAAGATCCGGAAATCGCACCCGTTGATAGCATCCTGTATCAGATGCGCACCGAGACGGGCACCATCCCCAGTTTGCCTTTGATTACGGGCAGTGTGCTGAGCCGCAAGTTGGCTGAGGGAGCGGAAGGGCTCGTGATCGACGTGAAGTGGGGCAACGGCTCCTTCATCAAAGATGTCGAGCAAGCCAAGCAACTCGCGCGCTCCATCACACGTGTCGGCCGCTCGATGAAGCGCCGCTGTGTGGCATTGGTCACTGACATGAATCAGCCGCTCGGCGATACCGTTGGCACCGCCTTGGAACTCAAGGAAGCAATCCAATTGCTCAAGGGCGAAGGTCCGGAAGATTTGCAGGAATTGGTGCTTAAGCTCGGTATGGAAATCGTGCGTCTTGCAGGTGTCGCTGGTTCCACGCTGTCTGCTAAGCAGACGGTGCAACGTCACCTTAAGGATGGTTCCGCTCTGCAGAAATTTAAGGATATGGTGGCCGCACAGGGAGGCGATACATCCGTGATCGACGATCCAGAGAAATTCCCGACTGCAAAGCATGTGCGTAAATTGCCTGCGCCTAAGCGCGGCTATGTGCACACCATTAATGCCGGATTGATTGCAGAAGGCGTGGCGAAACTAGCCATGCGTAAGAACGGTAAATACGACCCCGCGGTTGGAGTTTCCGAAATCAAGAAGGTTGGCACGCAGGTCAAACAAGGTGAGCCATTGATGATGATTCATTACAACGACGAAGCGAAGATGGAAGAAGCGCTTGAATACCTCAAGACTGCCTACCGCCTCGCGCCTAAGCGTCCGAATCCACCAGAGCTTATTGTCGAGCGCGTCGCTTAAGTGGCCCGCGAGCTGATCGGCTCGATTTAATTGTCCAAGCCCTGCCGTTGATTCGGCAGGGCTTTTTTATGCCATCTTGGCCGATTAATACTGATTTTAAAAAGTTGAACCTAAAAGAGCTGCTTCGTGTAGCCTCGCTTCTCTGGTTCGGGGGGCGAACCCTATTAGAGTTTTTTCGCCTCGGTTCCGATTGGCTGAAAACTGTCGCTGGCTACATCGTGCGGAACGGGGTCTAAAGAGCCCCGCCACTGCATCCATGTGAATTTAAGTCGTAACCTCGGTTCTTTGAACCGGGGTCGAACAGATCAAACCCCGAAACAGAGTTTCTAGGCTACGGTTCAATCAATCTTACTAGTTCAAACTTTAACAGAAGCGCTATGAGAGGCCCTACGACGGGCCGGGACGCGACACTCTAGTAAACGGCGGTAACTGTGCCAGCGGGCATAGACGCTGACGGCGACAATTGCCCCGAGAGTGTCCGCCAGCCAGTCGGCCACTTCCACGCTGCGGCCTGGCGTGAGTGACTGGCGAAACTCGTCGCAGCCACCATAGGCCGAGGTGATCAACACTGCGATCATGAGGTCTCGCCAACGGCAGCTTCGCAACTTTGGCGTGCGCAGTACGGCTGTCGCGACCAGGCCGAAGACTAAAAAATGAGCTAACTTATCTTTTGAAAATTGAAATCCGAGGTCGGGTGTGGCGAGTCGCGAGGTGCTAGAGGCCGCGAAGATGGCGATGATGAGTAATACTGGCCATAAGTAGGCGCGCGGGATTTTGGATGGCATGCCCTGCATTATAGACGCTTCATGTATTTCTTGCCATTGTTGTCCATGAATAAAACGCGCTCTTGTTGGATCACCATGACCTTGAGCCCGAGATTGTAATTTACATATTCGCCGACTGCATAAGCTTTGCCGTTTAAGATGACTTTGCTCTCGCTGGTGGATATTTTGACACCTGAAAGCTTCGCTTGTCCTAGCCATGTAATGATGTCTTGGCTAGGTTTCGCTTCTGCTCGGGCCTTGGCGGCCGCGGCGGCTTTTGCTTCAAGTTCGGCGGCCTTGGCAGCTGCTTGGGCCTCAGCGGCGGCTTTCGCCTCGGCGGCTTCACGTGCTTTGCGCAATTCGTCCACTACGCTGGGAGCGGCTGCAGTACTCTCCCCCGGGGCAGCTGTCGTGGGTGCCAGCGCTGGAACAGAGGCTTGCGGAATCGGGCTGTGTGCAGGTTGCGGAGCCGGAGTTGGATTTTCGCCGCTCGCAGGCGTCGCACTCGCGGCATTGCTGATTGGTCGTGCCGGGGTGGAGTTATCTCTAAAGATCACTACGCTCAAACCTACCACTAAGCCGATCAGCACTGCGACAGCAATGACGAGGCCTATCACGAGCGCAGGGCTCATGCCGCGCGCCGCGCTCTGGGCGTAGGCCGGCGCACTCTGCTCACCGGGTTGCGCCATGCGGTTAGGCGTGCGGTCGCGTTGGGCTTTTCGAAGGGCTTGGTTGATTAGGCTCATTATCGATGTAGGCGGTTGATGTCTTTGAGGGCGCGGCGCACGTCCCAGTAGGTGACTTCGTTGCCGTTGCGGATGAAGGTAGAGAGTAATGACTTGTCGCAGATATTGTTAATCATGCGAGGAATGCCTAGGCTGCTGTTGGCAATCTTCTTGATGGCGCGTGGTGTGAACTGTGGCTGCCCATTGCTGCCAACTAGCGAGAGCCGGTGCAGCACGTAGAGTTGTACTTCCATCTGATTGAGCGGTTTGAGGTCGTAGTGCACCAGCACGCGTTGGCGAAATTGGCGCAGACGCTCTTCTTTCAGCTTCTCGTTCAGTTCCGGTTGACCCATCAAGATGATCTGCAGCAGCTTTTGGTCGTAGGTTTCCAAGTTTGATAGCATGCGTAGCATCTCCATGACCTCAAAGGAGAGGTTTTGCGCTTCGTCGATGATGACTACAATTTCACGGCCCGCGTGGATGCGCTCCAGCAATACATCGTTAATTTTGTCCAGTAGGTCGTTGCTAGAGCGCGCTTTGACCTCCTCGCCGAGCTCTTTCATGATGCCGCGCAGCAGTTGAGTCTCAGAAACGCGCGGGTTTAATAGCAGCGCGGTGTCCACTTCTTTCCGCGAGTCCAGCTCTTCGAGCAATTTGCGACAGAGCGTCGTCTTGCCGCAGCCCACCTCTCCGGTCAGTACGATGAAGCCCTTTTTGTCCTCGATCCCATAGCGTAAGTGCTGCAGCGCCTCCTCGTGAGTGGGGCTGAGAAAGAGGAAACGCGGGTTGGGCGTTACGTGAAAAGGCATTTCCTTAAAACCGAAGTATTCGAGATACATAGTGCTTAGATTAAAATACCCTTTCCAAGTGCGGGAAAATGGCCTTCTTTGTCCTGTCTGATGTCAAAAAATTCTGCCCAGCGAAAGGAACGTGCTTTTGTGCTCATGTTGATGGGCATGTTATGCGTGTTGGTCGTGTTTTTTGGCGGGCTCGTCATGAAGACACATCGAGAGTATATGAACTTCAAAGCCCGCGAAAATAGAATCGAGGCTAAGCTCATACAAGCTCGAAAAGAGTTTGATCAAAAGGAGTCCTATATGGCGCGCCTGATCGATGACCCCGAGTTTCTAGAGCGTGTCGTGCGCGAGCGGCTTGGTTACGCCCGTCCCGACGAGTTGCTGTTCCGATTCTCGGACGAGCCATAAGCGTTTGGCGATCTTCTCAGGCGAGCGTTTAACTGCAAATTAACACGCAGCCTGCGCAGTGAAATTGAAGATTCTGGGCTCTTCACGGATTTCGGACAATAAGTGTCAGAAGTCTTCTTTCTTAGCTGCCTTCCTCGCTTGGATTTAAGACCGCAATGATTTGGTTGATTGCAGTGATTTAGAGGGTTGAGAAGGTGCTGGCTGTCGTTTTGCTGTCTGGTTTTCGTCATCAAAACTATGACAACCAGCATTGTTTACTATACTCAGGTATCCGTGGATTCCACTATAATAAGACCGTTCGCAAGGATCAGACTGAGTATTATCACATGATCAGCACGGCAACTGAGGCGGTTTGCACCTGCTGTAAGTCCAAGCAGTCAAAGTTCGTTGAGACTTCGGAGCGCCGCTCTGTCCGAGGCCTACCAGTCGGCTTAAAAAAACGGTTTTCATTATGCAGACCAGGCGGGTGCGCTGCGAGAGTTGCGATGGTTTCGCCCGTGAGCGTTTGGGCTTTTGCCAGGCTCCGAACGGGCTTCACAAAAAGGGGGAGATTTAATTAACCAGGCTATAAGAAATTGCTTGAAGCTGGAATTATTGTGACTTTAGGTGGAATAGTAGGCACGCAGGATACTTTGTCGAATGTCACTGGGAATTTAGACTCGAATTGCGAAGGGTCGGAGTAAAATCATATTATATGAAAGAAATATTTGTCGCTGTAATGTTTGTTGTGCTTGGATCGTCAGTTGTTACTGGAGAGCAGTGGTACGAGTTCGAGAATGAAGAGAGCCAGGAGTTGTATGTCTTGATTTGTGCGCACCAAAATGAACGCTATCGGGATCTGCTAGGAGAATGGCTACCCATTCGGCTTTACTCGTTGGCGGCTAACCAAAATTTCGCGTGGACGACGGCCATTGATCTAAACCAAGAGTCTCGGGTCTGTGGACTAGAGCTGAAGATTGCGCCCGTAATTGATAGCACGATTGATACAGATTTAGTTCAGTCTGTGGTACGTTATAAGAAACTCTCGGATGAGACTTTAAAGGAGATTGACCCTTCAGTTGCATTTCATTCAGTTCTATGGAATGAATTAGATGGATATTCGTTCCAGTATTATAATAAAAATACTAAGGTGATGAAAGAAATTCGTATATTCATTTCTTATGATATTGAATTGCTGAAAAGAGAGATCGATATTGCCAAAAATGTCGCCGGTTGGAACTGGAAAGAATATGCGATTGGCTCAAAGAAAGCTTTATCGGGACCGAGAAATGATCTTTAGGCAACGGGATCCTTGTGAAGATTGTGTTTGCAACGTAAGCTTTGCAGATGTCTGGATTGCTGGCGATTGACCCTGGTGGAAGGAACAGATACTCGAGCTGATTCAACCTAGGCGGAGAGATTAAATTAACCAAGAGATTAAATTAACCAGGCTATAAGAAATTGCTCCACTAACCCTAATTTAGGGGACGAGACTGCCCGCAGTCTTGTTGAAGCGGTTGGTGTTCTTTCGGATGACGTGCTTGGCGGGCTAAAGACTTCTGGAAAGCTCGACGACGCGCTAGCCGGAATGGCAAAATTGCTCGATGGCGGGATCGTTGATCCTCAGTTGCTTGGTAAGGCATTGAACAAAACGGATGTGTTTACAGGAGCTTATAAGCAGGCTGACCTTCTTATTGATGCTAAGGTTATCCTCGAAGCTTCACCGAACATTGCGGGGTTTGATCGATTGTTACGAGCAATCGGCAAAGCAAATAACCCAGGCTTTCTTTTCGAGCTAAGAGGAGCCCGAAAATTGGCCTCAGCAGGCGAAACAGTTCTAGAGGTTGCTACGGAAGGTTTGAGTGCAACAGATCTACGCACCGCAACACACTTAGTGCAGGCAAAGTTAACCGCGACTAGACTCGAAAGAGATTAAATTAACCAGGCTATAAGAAATTGCTAGGCTATAAGAAATTGCTAGGCTATAAGAAATTGCTCTATGTCCTTGGGGTGCCCCCCCTCCCAAGTGCTCATCATCTAGTCATCCGGAGCTTCAAATTTAAGGGCGTAAAATCCACTATCCTCAGTCTGGTTTATGTGTGTAT
>PBYS01000112.1 GCA_002729725.1 Puniceicoccaceae bacterium | reverse complement strand
GTGGATGCGTTTTTTGCAGTGACTTGAATGAGTGTAAATTAGCAGTTCTACATGCGCTCCATAAAATAACATTAGAACTATACGGCGATCAGGCCCCGCCACTATTTTTTCTTCCTAGGCAGGCCACTCTTATTATAAACAGCCTTAGATTTACGTTTTTTGCAGGGCTTACCCTTGGCGGCGCCCCTCTCGCCACCGCCGTGTTTACCGCTCTGCAGGGTCTCGATTTGGTCGCGGATCATGGCCGCTTTCTCAAATTCCAACTTACGCGCGGCCTCCAACATTTCTTCTTCCATCTCAGCGATAACTTCCGCGACATCGCGATCGTCGGACTCCGCGAGCAGGCCGATGACATCGTCTTCGCGTTCATCGTAGCGCTTACCGGGCGCCTGCAAGCCATCATCGATATCGCGCTTCACCCCAACCGGGATGATGCCGTGCTGCTTATTATGTGCGAGCTGCTTCTCCCTACGGTAATCGGTGGTTTCAAGTGTAAGCTGAATCGACTTGGTAATCACATCCGCATAGAGAATGACGCGCCCCTTTTCATGGCGCGCCGCACGGCCAGCGGTTTGAATCAAGCTGGTGGCGCTACGCAAAAAGCCCTCCTTATCTGCGTCCAGTATCGCGACGAGCGCCACCTCGGGCAAGTCCAGTCCTTCTCGCAGCAAATTGACACCAACCAAGACATCAAACTCTCCCTTGCGTAGGCGGCGAAGAATTTCAACGCGCTCGATGGCATCGATATCAGAGTGCAGGTATTCCACATTCAGGCCAGCCTCACGTAAGTAGTCACTCAAGTCCTCCGACATACGCTTGGTCAAAGTCGTAGCTAGGGTGCGCTCGCCCATGTCGGCCGCCTGACGCACTTCGCCAATAAAGTCCTCCACCTGCCCCTGAATCGGGCGAATTTCCATCACCGGATCCACCAAGCCGGTCGGGCGAATCACTTGCTCGGCAATCACCTTGGATACGTCGTACTCATGCTGCGCGGGAGTCGCGGACACGTAGATGGTCTGCCCAGTAATTTGATTAAACTCCTCCTCCTTTTGCGGACGATTGTCCATGGCCGAGGGCAGACGAAAGCCAAAGTCGACTAGGCGCTCTTTGCGCGCGCGGTCGCCATTATACATAGCGCGCACCTGGGGCAAGGTCACGTGACTCTCATCGACAAAGAGCAGCGCGTCATCGGGAAAGAAATCGACCAGGCAGAAAGGACGCTCACCGGGCTTACGACCGGAAAGGTAGCGTGAGTAATTCTCAATGCCGGTGCAAAAGCCCATCTCTTGCAGCAACTCGATATCGTATTCCGTGCGCATGCGGATGCGCTGCGCCTCGATCAACATGTTTTTCGATTCAAAATATGCGACGCGTTCTTCCAGCTCTTGGCGGATGCCCGCGATCGCGGCATCAACTTTATCCTTGGGAGTCACGTATTGAGTGGCTGGATACAGGTTAAACATTTCCAGCTGCTCGCTGGTCTCTCCAGTCACAGGATCCAGCTCGCGAATGCTCTCGATTTCGTCGCCCCAGAACTCAATACGAATCCCCGACTCCATATAGGCAGGGTAAATATCCACCACATCGCCGCGCACCCGAAAGCTGCCCCGCTTGAAATCGACATCATTGCGCTCATAGAGAATCCCGACCAGCTGCTCAAGAAAATCGTCGCGCGAAAGCTCCAGCCCCGCACGTAGCGGAAGCATCATCGCCTTGAAGTCCTCCGGCGAACCGAGACCGTAGATGCAGGACACACTGGCGATCACAATCACGTCCTTGCGGCTGATCAACGACGACGAGGCAGAGATGCGCAGGCGCTCAATATCGTCATTGATCGAAGAGTCTTTCTCGATGTAGGTATCCGTCTGCGGAATGTAGGCCTCCGGTTGGTAGTAGTCGTAATAGCTGACGAAATACTCGACCGCATTTTCCGGAAAGAAGGCCTTAAACTCGGAGTAAAGCTGAGCAGCCAAGGTCTTATTGTGCGAAATAATCAACGCCGGACGCTGCAACTCCTGGATAACATTGGCCATGGAGAAGGTTTTTCCCGAGCCCGTCACCCCCAACAAGGTCTGATAACGATTGCCTGCACGTATAGACTCGACCAGTTGTCGAATCGCTTCTGGTTGATCCCCTTGCGGAGAGTAGTCGCTGCTCAGTTTAAAATCCACAGAAATACAGATTGCAGAGTTCCCAAGAGACGCAAGCGCAAGGCGGGCCTTTCGTAGTCGCAAATATGCAACCACTTGGTGACAAAAAAACTCGAAAAAAATGCTACAGAGACAGCCGACCTCCTCAATTACATGATTGAAAATACCTTGAAAAAGCGATTTAACTTGCGATTCACCCAAGCATAACATTAGAACTGCTTACTTAACTCGCAAAATAGATAAACCAAACTAATCGAAAGATGCCAGTAGCCACACCAAAACAATACGAAGCGATGCTCGACGCCGCCCAAAAGGGCAACTACGCCTACCCGGCCGTCAACGTGACTTCGATCACCACAATCAATGCCGCACTCAAAGCATTCTCCGATGCGAAAACTGACGGAATCATCCAGGTTTCCACAGGTGGCGGTCAATTTGCATCCGGTCTGAATGTTGGCGATGCCGCGTTCGGTGCCATCGTATTGGCCGAAGCGACTCATATTCTTGCTGAAAAGCATGATGTGTTGGTTGCCCTGCACACCGACCACTGCCACCCGGAAAAGGTGGACGGCTTCCTGAAGCCCCTCCTTGAAGCTTCTCGCAAGCGCATTGCAGAAGGTAAGGGTCCCCTCTTCCAATCGCACATGTTTGACGGTTCTGTCGTCGACCTTAAGGAAAACCTCGATATCTCCAAAGCACTGCTTAAGGAGTGCGCCGAGCTCGACATCATTCTTGAAGTTGAAGCGGGCTGCGTCGGCGGCGAAGAAGACGGCCACGACACCTCAGGCCTGCCCGCTGAAAAGCTCTACACCACTCCAGAAGACATGGTTGAAGTTTACGAAGCCCTCCAGCCAATCGGCCGCTTCCTCTTCGCTGCAACTTTCGGTAACGTGCACGGCGCTTACAAGCCCGGCTCTGTAAAACTGAAGCCAACCATCCTTCGCGACGGCCAAAAGGCAGTGACCGACAAGCATGGTGAAGACGCACTCATGGACCTCGTCTTCCACGGCGGCTCCGGCTCCGAGCTGAGCGACATTCGCGAAACACTTGAGTATGGTGTGGTCAAGATGAACATCGACACTGACACACAGTACGCATTCACACGCCCAGTCGTGACACACATCTGCGAAAACATCGAAGGTGTGCTCAAGATCGACGGCGAAGTTGGTAATAAGAAGGTCTACGACCCACGCGGCTACCTCAAGAAGGCAGAGAAGAACATGGCGGATCGCTTGATGCAGGCTGCCGACGACCTCTGCTCCACAGGCAAAACAATCTTCGGCACAGTCTAAAGCAGCCGACTTGATTTTATTTTTTCAAAGCCGGATTCCGCTCAGCGGGGTCCGGCTTTTTTGCTTCACCGATTTCACACTTGATAAGCGAGTATGAAAGCAAGCAAAGCCACAGAATCACGAGAGCTGGACAAGTCGCGGATGCATGCTTTAAGTGGGCTTGAGCGGGGGCAAGAATCTACAGAACGACTTGTAATCACCTCCGCGCTCTATAATTAAAACACGTATGCAAACAAACGATTCCGGATATAATCCACTCGATGATATTGACAGAGTCCTCGTCGATGAGGACACGATTAAGAACCGATTAAAAGAATTGGGCCAAGAAATCACCGAAACGTATGCAGGACGTGATGTCGCAGTCATTGCCATAATAAATGGAGCCATTATTTTCGTTGCCGACTTGATCCGCGAGCTCAACATCCCGCTCCAACTCGACTGTGTTCGCATCTCCAGCTACAGCGACGATATGAAGCCCGTACAAACCCCAGAGGTGATCGACAAAGTCCGGCTGGATCTGAAAGACATGGATGTGCTGGTCATTGACGACATTCTTGACTCTGGCAACACACTGGCCCGCGTTACCGAAATGTTCCGAGCAATGGGCCCCGCCAGCCTAAAAACCTGCGTTTTATTAGATAAAAAGACTACGCGCACGGTCGATTTCGAGGCCGATTTTGTCGGATTCAAGATACCTGACGAATTTGTAGTCGGCTATGGCCTCGATTTTGCAGAACGCTACCGCCAACTCCCCTGCATCGGCGTCTTGCGCCCAGAACTGCAGAACCCACCCGAGTGGGGCTAAGCGATCAAGCGGGCCAGCGAGCAATCAAGTTAGCAAGCCATCACGAGACGAAGCCCCAGCATGGTAAACGCTATGCCACGTTTGAGCGATTATCCAAGTAAAACTAAGCATCGTTCCTACTAATCTATTGAACTAAAAGCTTTATTACTAGTCCCAAAGCAGCATAGTAATCTCCAATTTCTGTCCACCATGAAAACTGTTGCCATAATCGAAGACCAAACAGCCATCCGCGAGATGGTCAGCCAGGCTGTAATTGACCCCAGCGAATACAACGTAATCATCGAAAGTGGCGATGGGCAAATAGGTTGTGACAGTTGCCTAGAGCAAAAGCCTGAATTCGTGATACTCGATGTGATGCTGCCCAACCTAAATGGCACGGAAATACTACGCATCTTCCGAGAAAAGATACCAGAGACCCAGGTATTGATCTTTTCAGGCTATCAAAGCCCAAGCCTAGTACGCGAACTGCTGCAAGCGGGCGCTCATGGATTCGTTGAAAAATCAGCGCCCCTCTCCGAACTACGCAAAGGGATCGAAATCGTCTCGAATGGCGGCAGTTACTTCGGCCCCGAAGTCGCGCTATTGTTGCGCGAGGCCATGGCAGACCCTCGGTCAAGCGACTCTGGCATAAACATTTTGACCAAGCGCGAACGTGAGATCTTACAACTCATCGCTGAAAGTCACAGCACACGCGACATTGCCGCCAAATTAAGCATTAGCGTGAAAACTGCGGAAAACCACCGCACCAACCTGATGCGCAAGCTCGACCTACACGACGTCGCCAGCCTCACTCGCTACGCGATTAACAACGGCCTCATCTCGATCGGCAACTAAGGTCGACTCCGGCCCAAAATCAGCCACAGGCGGCGGCCCAAAATCAGTCACAGGCGGCGGCCAGACGATCGGCCAAAAGGTCTAGCAACAAAGGATGCTCTGCCAGCAGCGGAGTGATCCGAATGGGCTCAAAGGCCCCGGCCTCCTGCAGGCCTGCACAGATTTCAGCCACATCGCCTCCCTCGCCTGCGTGGCGTCCGGGCAGCAAGAAAAACATGGCAAGGATCAGTGGTCCGCCCGCGAAAGACTCCAACTGACCGAGTTTTTCTAGTAAGGGTTCGTTAAAAGCATAGGCCTCGCCCTCGCGCCGCTCCATCGAGCAAGGCTGTACCGCTCCGTCAGGCAAGTCCAACAACTGACTGAGTTGGCGCGCCACCGCGTTTCGCACACGGTTGACCTCAAGAATCGGCGAACCATGATCCACTAGCGCAACTTTGGCCTGTTGCCAATTGGGAAGCGCTCGCAACTGATCCGCCAAAATCTGTGCTAAGCGCAAATCGGGCGAATCCATATTCGCCCCTGCCAGCACAGGCGCGATCCGAACAGAAAGCTCCGGACAGTCCAATTGCAACTCCGCCACGACTCGGGGCAAATAGTCCAATATCGCCAAACTCGGCCCGAGGAAGAGCGGCAGGCACAGAAAGTTTCGCTGCCCCTGTGCAATGTGCTCTCGCAAGCGCCGCTTTACGATCGTCGCCGGTTGCCCGCCCAACAATTCCGCGGGCACTTTGTGCGCATGCAAGAGACTCACCGCCTCAATCGACAGCTGCAAGCGCGCGGAGAGTGCATCCGCTAGGCCTCGCAAAGCGAGCGTCGCCTGCGGACGAAGAGAGCCATTATCAACTAAAAATACAATGGGGGCGGTCATAAAATGGAAAAGTAAACGATAATTTCTCCAGACTTTTAGGAAAATGTTTGCTAGTTACAAATCATACCACCACATTCTGAAAATATGAATAAGATCGGCCGCACATTTCTTACTCTGCTATTAGCAGTTTGCCTCCTCCCCGCCTGCACACGCAAGCAAGCACCTTCACAATATGGCAACGAAATGGGAAGCGGCAAGGGCAGTCAAGGCAGCAGCTTAAGCGACA
The DNA here is from genome assembly GCA_002729725.1 of Puniceicoccaceae bacterium. Taxonomy (GTDB): domain Bacteria; phylum Verrucomicrobiota; class Verrucomicrobiia; order Opitutales; family Coraliomargaritaceae; genus Thalassobacterium; species Thalassobacterium maritimum. Next base: position 15,269 of record PBYS01000112.1, on the reverse strand, counting down.
CAGGCGACTTTGGCGGGAACTACGTCCCAGAAGGCTCTTTCGACATGAGCCTCGACGGCAGCATTGATGGAGATGGCAACGGAGAACTGACACAGCGCGGTTCGCAGGGCATCGAAAATGGCATGTATGAAGGCTTCATTATGGTCGAAGGCGTATTGCCCTCGATTTACTTTGATTTCGACTCCTCTTCGGTGGCCGCTTCGGAACGCTCAAAACTACAACAAGCCGCAGACTACTTAGAGCAAAATTCTGGTTATCACATTTTAGTCGAAGGTCACTGCGACTGGTATGGCACCAGCGAGTATAACTTGGCGCTCGGCGATCGCCGCGCCAATAGCATCAGCGACTACCTCGGCACACTAGGCATCACTCCCCTCCGTGTCGAAAAGCTTTCCAAGGGCAGCCTCGAAGCCACTAGCGGGTTGTCCAAATCACAGTCTTCGCAAGATCGTCGCGCAGACCTGATCCTACTCAAGAAATAGTCTCCGCAAAGCGGCGAACGACGCCTCTTTACCTGTAGCAAGTAGCCAGCTTGCCAGCAGATTCATTTTAGAGCGAGTGCGCCTCCAAAAGCCAATAGCCCCATGGGCTTAAGGTGATATTCTCACGGGCAGACAGATGATGCGACTGGTCCGTCAAGACATCACGATAGCGGCCAGCCAGCGCGGGATCATCGATTGTAACACGGGCAGATTCGGGCGAGAGATTCAGAATCGCGATAATTTTGTCTCCATTTTTCTGTCGGTAAAAGGCCCAAACTTGCGCATCCACTCCTGTCTGAAAATTCACAAATGCTCCGCCATGCGCGCCATTCCACAAAGCTTGATTGCGTTTCTTCCACTGGAATAGGCGCGTCAACAATGCACGTTCCGAATGTGGGCGCCACTCAATGAGGTCCTTGTCAAAGAAGCGCAACATTTTGTCCAAGCCCGCTTCCTCTCCATTATAAATCATTGGCATGCCAGGCGCCGCAAAGGTGTAAGCCCGCAAAACAGCAGCGGCTGGTCCATAGTCTTCCTGCACGGTGGAGTGCCAACTGTTTTCGTCATGATTACTGAGAAAGCGCATGCGAATCGCCTGCCTCGGATATTTCTCGTCCTGCTCATAACTTTCGTAATCAGCCAAACCTTTGGCATCAATTTCCCCCGCCTTGAGCTTGCGCATCTCCCCCATCTGGTGCCAGGCGTAGCTCATTTCAAACGCTTGCTGGTGAAATTCCGGCAACTGCCCTTCCGCCAACATAAAGACGGGAGCCACCTGATTCAACGCCTGACGCGCTTGATTCCAGAACGCAGTCGGCACCTCCTCGGCCACATCGCAGCGGTAGCCGTCGACCCCATATTCACGCACCCAATATTCCATCGCATCGATCATGGCGAGCCGCAAACCATCGTTCGCATAGTTTAAGGCGATCACGTCGGTCCAATCCTCGACAGGGGGAATAAAGTCCCCGGCTTCGTTGGTCTCATAAAATTCTGGATTTGTGAGCGTCCATGGATGGTCCCAGGCAGTATGATTCGCGACCCAGTCTATGATCACGTACATGCCCAGCTCATGCGCGCGATCCACCAGCGCCTTGAAATCCGCCCCACTGCCGAACTCGGGGTTGACCGACTTATAATCTCGGATCGAGTAGTAGCTACCCAAGCTGCCCTTACGATTGGCCTCACCGATCTCGTGAATCGGCATAATCCAGATCAAGTCGATCCCCATCGCCTTGATTTGAGGCAAATAAGCAGTCACTTGCTCGAAGCGCCCCTGCGGCGAGAACTGGCGCACGTTCACTTCGTAAATACCCACATTCTTAGACCAATCCGGATACATTCCAAAGGGAGCCTGCGTCGCTGGGCACACCAGTGTGCCCAGCAAACTGAAAGCGAAAATGGTAGCGAACAGGAATGGGGGAAGTCGTTGCAGCATATGATCAAACAAGCGGCTATACATGCTCCACACAATTACAGGCCCAGTTTGACGGTTGACTTCCACGACAATGAAGCCCTTAGGCCATTCGCTGCTGGATTGAAATTCTTTCAATGTTCATTAACATAGCGCTTAACTTCGCTTTACAGAGCTGCAAGCATCTGCACTCTCTCTGCATCACCAAAACTGAAAATGGCCACTGCAACACTCAATTACGAACCCATGGTCTTCAATCCCAAGCTCGGGAATGAAGCGCCTCTCACTGCGATCCAAGAAGAAATCCTTGCACTCAAAAAAGAGCGTAACGCCCTAATTCTGGCGCATAATTATCAGATCGACGCGATTCAGCGCGTGGCTGATTACGTGGGCGACTCCCTAGGGCTGGCTTACAAAGCCGAAGAGGCCGACACCGACTGCATCGTGTTCTGCGGGGTGCACTTCATGGCGGAGACGGCTAAGATCGTCAACCCGAACAAGCCTGTGCTGCTGCCTGAGATGGACGCTGGCTGCTCCCTATCCGACTCATGCCCAGCCGAAAAACTGGCTGCCTATAAGGAGGCGAATCCCAATGTCTACGTCGTCGCCTACATTAATTGCTCGGCCGGGGTCAAAGCTCTCTCCGATGTGATCTGCACCAGTGGCAATGCTATGAAGATCGTCGAAAAGGTCCCCGCGGACCGCGACATTCTGTTCGTGCCGGACCAAAACCTAGGGCAATGGGTCAGCAAGCAGACCGGCCGCGAAATGCAGCTGTGGCCAGGCTCCTGCTATGCGCACGTGCTATTCACACAGCAGGCGATCGAACGCCTGAAGTTAAAATTCCCCGACGCATTGGTGGTCGCACACCCGGAATGTGTTGAAACTGTGCGCGACAATGCGGACGAGGTTTGCAGTACCGAAAAGATGATCGGCTTCTGCCGCGATTGCGATGCGGAGCAAATCATCGTCGTTACTGAAACTGGTATGATCCACCGCTTGCAGCGTGAGATCCCGGAAAAAACTTTCATCGCGGGCCCGACCGACACCTGCGCTTGCAACGACTGCCGCTTTATGAAGATGAACACCATCGAAAAGCTGCGTGATTGCCTGCGCGATATGTCACCACAAATCGAGATGCCCGAAGACATTCGCTTGAAAGCCTACGCACCGATCAAGCGCATGCTTGAATGGAGCAAGTGAAGCGTATCGAACGTTCCCAAAAGGACGTTCAATTGTGAATAACACTCAACATTCCATTTCAGAGCTTCAACGCTCGAAATTCGCTCGCGCGACCTACCGCAACGACCTGTTGCGCGCCCCTTGCTTGGGCATACTCGAAGCGGGCTGGCAGACCTTTGCGCTCGTAATTGCCATTCGCTACTTTGACGCGAGCGAAACGCACAAGTCGTTCATCGCCGGCGCGGGGCCGATCGGATTCCTACTCACTCCACTGACCTTATATCTGGCAGCCAGCCTACGCGCCACACCCGCACAGGCTTGCGCAGTGGTCTTTGGCGCGGCTGCCGCACTCCTGACTGGGGCCAGCCTGGCGCAATCGCTCTTCTTCTTCACAGTGTTTGTCGTCACGAGTCAGGTGGCCGCGGTGCAACAGGGCCCCCTAATGCTACAGGTCTACACGGAAAACTACAGTCGCTCCGAGCGCGGACGTCGCATGACCTGGCCCTTTATTTTAACAGCATTTTGCTCCATCGGATTTGCATTTTGCGGGGGCCGCCTACTGGACCAAAAGATTGAGGCCTACCATTGGATTTTTGTGGGCATGTTACTCGCTGCTGCGATCTGCGCGCTGGTAGGCCTTCGCATCCCAAGCAGTCCACTCTCACGCGACAACATCGGCAACCCATGGCAGAGCTTTAGCCTCATTTGGAAGGATCGCTTCTTCGGCTACATTCTCGGTACTTGGATGCTACTGGGCTTAGGGAACTTGCTCACATTACCGGTGCGGATCGATTACCTCGCCAACCCCAACTACGGCGTCAACGCTAGCAACACCACCATTGCGCTATTGATGCTCGTGGTGCCTGCGGTGGTGCGCATCTTAAGCACCAAGATGTGGGGACACCTCTTCGATCGCATGCACTTTGTGACGACACGAAACCTACTGAATCTATCATTCTTACTCAGTATCGTGCTCTTCTTTTTCACCACCAACCTTTACGTGCTCACACTAGCGATGGCCTTCCAAGGGCTCTCACTCGGCGGCGGCAAAATCTTCTGGAGCCTATGGGTCACTAAGATCGCGCCCGAATCGAAGGCCTCCTCCTATATGAGCATCCACATGGCACTCACCGGGCTGCGCGGGACTCTCGCTCCTTTCCTCGGCTACTACATCCTCAGTCGCTCCACGCCTGCCAGCGTAGCCACCATTGGCATGACGCTCATTATTATAGCCTGCGTACTCTTCGAGTTCGTGCGCGGGCATAAGCGCCTGCGGGAATAAAATGCCCCCCAAGGCAATCCCAAAGGCCACAACCACTGCCCGCTCCTTAGAGCTCGCTTCAAAAACCTAGTCAAGATGACTTGCAGTGTGCCTGCACTTTGACATTCATGGCAGAAATGACAGACAAAACCCTTACCGTTTCCATTGGCACCGACCACGCGGGCTTCCCGCTCAAAGCGCCCATCGTCGCATTTTTAAAAGCACGCGGCTACGAAGTTATCGACTGCGGCTGCGACTCCGACACTTCTTGCGACTATCCCGACTTCATCCGTCCCGCGGCAGAGGCCGTGGCCTCTGGCAAGGCCGACTGCGGCATCGTGCTCGGAGGCTCTGGCAATGGTGAGGCAATCGTCGCCAATAAAGTCAAGGGCGTGCGTTGCGGACTCTGCTGGGACGAATGGTCGGCTCAAATGACCAAAGAGCACAACAACGCCAACTGCATCGCTATCGGGGCGCGCCCCGTGCCCGAGGAACTAGCACTTAAGATAGTCGGCATCTGGCTAGACGCCACATTCGAAGGCGGACGCCACCAACGTCGTGTCGCCAAGATTGAAGGATAGCCTGCGCTCGACTATGTTTTTCCATTCGCAGCTTGAAAGAACGACTAGCTGTGCTCTCTCTATTTAATCACAACTGCATCAAACTATAGCGGTCTTCACCCGTGAAGCCCCCTAGAAAATAATATTTATCATGGCCGACAAGAAATCCAAAGACAAAGAAGAAAAATCAATCAAGATCCAGGAAAGCTTCCTCAAAGAGCGCAAGGTCTTCCTCTGGGGCGAAGTCTCCGATAAGTCAGCACGCGATGTGACCGAGAAGCTCCTCTATCTTGAGATGGAAGCGCCGGGTGAAGAGATCACTTTTTACATTAACACACCCGGCGGCTCAATCACCGCTGGCATGGCGGTTTACGACACCATGAAGTTGATCAGTTCTCCGATCAAAGTGGTCGTCACAGGCATGGCCGCCAGCATGGGCTCGATCCTGCTGTGTGGTGCCGACAAGGGCAACCGCTACCTGTATCCGCACTCACGCGTGCTCATTCACCAACCTCTCATTTCAGGCCAAATGGTCGCCGTGGCGGTAGACATCCACATTCAAGCTCAAGAAATGGAGCGCCTGCGCGATGAGTTGAACGCTATCCTTGCAGAGTCTTCCGGACAAGCGCTGGAGAAGATTGAAAAGGACACCGACCGCGACTTTTACATGACTGCCGACGAAGCCATTGCATACGGCCTCGCTGACAAGATTGTTGATAAAATCTAAAGGCCTTGATCGAGGAAGAGAAACGCACGAAGGCTTGGATTGGTGATGCCGTCTTGGCCCTCTTTGCGCGCGAGTGGATACTGAAGCAAAGCGACATTTCAGTGAAGCAACGCGCAGAGGTCTTTATTCAAATGACTTCCAACCAATTTCTCTCCTCGCTCGGTGAGCCCACCGCGATGGAGGCCGAGATCGGAGTCGTCTACGAAGATCAGGGCCTACAAGCTGCCTTCGAGTTCATTGAAGGCAAGTTCTTGCCCCTCTTCATCAAGCGACGCACTAAAAGTAAGCAACCCGGCAGCTATCGTAACAAAAAATAGGTCCAAACGCGCGCAGAATGCGTAAAATTGCGATTAGAGAGGCAAGAAGCGATCTCAATACTTGCTCCTGAAGGAACAGGCAGCCATATTGGCGGTCTTTTCTTAATTCCGGACGACCTCGCGCCGGCAATTTTGATTTTCTAAGACATGCTCTACGACCGTCCGTATATGAGACAGTCTCCTTCGGAGACTGCTCCCCCCAAGACTTCGATGACGACCACGCTGATCGTCATCACAGTGGCCGTATTCGTATTACAACAAGTGCTGAACGTCTTTTTCCCCAGTGCATTTGGGCGTGAAAATACTTTTATGGGCGACTGGCTGAGCCTGAGCGGCCAAAACTTCCAGCAGCTCAAAGTGTGGACCCTGCTGACCTATGGTTTCATGCACAGCACGGCCGGCTTCTTCCATATTTTTGGTAACATGCTGGGGCTCTTTTTCATTGGACGCATCGTCGAACCAATTCTGGGGAGGGAGCGCTTCCTCGGCCTATACCTAGCCGGCACCTTACTAGGTGGCAGTGTGTATCTACTGCTGCATTTTAACGAGTATGGTGCCGTGGTGGGCGCGTCCGCATCCGTCATGGCGATTTTGACGCTCTTCTGCCTACTCTACCCCGAGCGCCCGATCACACTACTGATTTTCTTCATCATTCCCGTCACCGTAAAGCCAAAGTGGGTATTCTGGGGCAGTCTAGCCATCTCGCTCGGCGGCATCTTATTTTACGAACTCCCCGGTCACTCACACGTGGCACACTCGGCCCACCTAGGCGGTATGCTGGCCGGCATTCTCTACTTCCGCTACGTGCACAACCAGAGCCACAGCTTCTTCGGTTCCAATAGCATAAATGCCCGCACCACTGTGGAACAGCCGGCCTGGTTCAAGCGTCGCAAAAAGACCGAGGCCCACATCAGCTACAAGGTCAACCGCAGCAACCGCGACGAACTACAAAAAGAAGTGGACCGCATTCTCGATAAAATCAACGCCTCCGGCTTTGGCTCCCTTACAGACGGTGAAAAACAGACCCTCGACCGTGCCAAAGATCTCTTAAGCCGCTAAGCCCAGCGCATGTCAGACGATACTACCCAATCACGTATGAATAAACGAATTCTTCGAATCGCACTCGTCGCCGGCGCGGCGCTCGCAGTCGTACTCTCGACCAATGCCAAGCTCGACCCGAGCCAAGAAATGGCCTCCCAGACACGCTGGGTCGTCAACACCATTAACGCCCGCCACTATTTGCGCGGAACAATGGAGCAGCTCAATGGCGCAGAAATGGTCGAAGCCTACATCGAATCTTTCGATTATGGACGCATGTATTTTCTTCGCTCTGAAGTGGATGAATTTATCTTTCGCTTCGGCGACGCGATGGAGGCATCCCTCAAAAAAGGCAACCTCTACTCCGCCTTCGAAATCTACGAGAGCTTCAAACAAAAAGCGGAACAACGCACCGAATGGGCCTTCGAACGCCTGCAAAAAGATTTTGATTTCACTGTCGACGAAAGCTTCACCCCCGATCGTCGCGAAGCAGAATGGCCCGCCTCCCCCGAAGAAGCAGAAGCCCTCTGGCTGCGCCGCTTGAAGTACGAATTACTCAATGAAATGCTCTCCCTCGCGTCCGAAGACAAAGAGGACGATAACGGCAGCTCGTTAACACCGCAAAATCCCGACATTGCCGCTCCAGACGAAGAGGAAGAAGAGTTCGACCCGACCAAACTACGACGCTTACTGGAAGATCCCGACTTCTACGCCGAAACACTCGACGCAGCTCGCGAGAAAATCCACCGCCGCTACGAACGCAATCTCAGCCACACAGTGGCCCGTGAAGCCGCAGAAGTGCAGGAATCCTTCATCAATGCGATGACGCAGCTCTTCGATCCACACTCCACATTCCTGTCCTCCGATACGCTTGAGAGCTTCAACTCTGCCGTGCAAAACTCCTTCGTCGGCATCGGCGCACTGCTCGAAGACGACGACGGCATTTGCACCATTAAGGAAATCCTTCCTGGCGGTCCCGCCGAACGCTCACGCCTACTCAACCCCGAAGACCAGATTTTGGGGGTCGCCCAAGGCGACGATGAGTTTGAAGATGTCGTCGACATGCAATTGCGCTACATCGTGCGCAAGATCAAAGGCGAAAAAGGCACCACCGTGCGCCTACTCATCCACCCCGGTGACGCCTCCGACCCGTCCGTACGTAAGATCGTTCCGATCGTCCGTGGAGAGGTCAAACTGACCGCCAACCTGGCCACTGCCAAACTAATCAGCGTGCCAGTCGACGAATCACAAACGATCGCCGTCGGTGTCATCGAGCTGCCCTCTTTTTATGGTAACATAGGCGCTGGAGGCACACTCACCACCACCACGGACGACGTCTCCGAATTGATTAACAAACTACGCGATGCAGGCGCCGAAGGCATTATCCTCGATCTGCGCATGAATGGCGGTGGCCTACTCAGCGAAGCGGTACGCTTGACTGGACTCTTCATCCCCGTCGGCCCCGTGGTGCAAGTGCGTGACAGCAACGGCCGCACAGATGTACTCTCCGATCGCGACCCCGAGATGCTCTGGGACGGCCCACTCATCGTGCTCACCTCCCGCTTCAGTGCATCCGCGTCCGAGATCGTAGCAGGCGCACTGCAAGACAATGACCGCGCGCTGATCGTAGGCAACAGCTCCACCCATGGCAAAGGCACCGTACAAGAGGTGTACCACATGAACACCCGCATGCCTTTCTCCTTCCTAAAGAGCAGCCAACCGCAAGCACGCCCCGTGGCGACTAAAATTACCATTAAACAATTCTTCCTACCCGACGGCAGCTCCACCCAGGTCAAAGGCGTGCCTTCCGACATCGTATTGCCCTCCGTCAACGAGTTCCTCCCCATCGGTGAGGATGACCTGCCCCACGCACTACCATGGGATGAAGTCGCCGCAGTTGACTGGGTTAACAACTGGGCAAAACTCAATGTCGACAGCCCCGAAGACCCCTCACTGGTGCAAGAACTCGCCGCTGCTAGCCAAGCACGTCAAGAATCGCTCGAAGAGTTCCAATTCTTAAAAAAGCAAATCGAGTGGCGCCGCCAGCGCTACGACGAAAAGGCGATCTCAGTCAATATGAAGCAGCGCATCGAGCGCAAGATTCGCGAAAAAGACTATATCGATGAGCTAGACGACACCTACGACGCCCTCAGCGAGCAAGACTACCCCATGCAGGAGTTCCTACTCAAAGTCACTGAAGAGCAAGAAGCGCTCTCAAAGAAGACCCTCGCCGAACCCATAAAAGCCATCGCAGAGAACCTCAGCGAAGCCGTCATCGGTGAAGACAACAGCGGCACTGTCGCCGAAGCCGTAGACGATGCCATCGCTTCCGAGGAAGCGCAAACCGAGGAGGAAGAAGAGCCCAGCTACGACATCTACCTGCGAGAAAGCGCTCGCATCATGGCCGACTGGATCGAAAGCCTCCAGCAACCGGCCCAGACCGCAAGCAAGAGCTCCATGTAGCCTGAGGCCGTTCGCCAAGCACACGCAGCCGACGGCTCTCGCCGTCGTGCTACATTGCTTTCAGCTGCGTCCTACGCGTGGTGCTTCGCGACCATGTTGTAGAAATCTACAAAGAGTGCATCGGCGTCGTTGGGACCAGGAGCGGCTTCGGGGTGGTATTGCACCGAAAAGACGGGCTTGTCCTTGAGACGTAGACCTTCGACTGTTTCGTCGTTGAGGTTAATCTCGGTGACCACGGCACCTGCCTTTTCCAACTCTTCGCGGGTGGATGCGAAACCGTGGTTTTGCGCAGTGATCGAAACCTTGCCAGTTTCTAAGTTCTTGACGGGCTGGTTACCACCACGGTGACCAAACTTAAGCTTAAAGGTCTTCGCCCCCAAGGCGTGTGTAATAATCTGATGCCCCAAGCAAATGCCAAAGGTGGGATACTCCTCGATCAATTCTTTGACGGTGGCGTGCGCATACTCCACTGCACCGGGATCACCAGGGCCGTTGGAAAGAAAGACACAGTCCGGCTCGATCGCTTGAATCTCCGCAACCGAAGCGGTCGCAGGAAAGACATGCACATCAAAACCATGATGCTGCAATTTGCGGTAAATCGAGAATTTTCCGCCGAAATCCATTGCCGCGACCTTGAAACGAGGCTTCTCAGTTTTGTCCGCGTTTAAATTCAAATCGGTGCCGACCACGGTGAATGGGGTCGATTGCTTCATCTCGGGGTCCCATTGGTAGGCTTCTTTCGCTGTGACCTCTTTAACAAAGTCCACTCCGATCAGGCCGCCAAAGTCCTTTGCACGCTGAATGGCATCTTCCTCGGAAATATCCTCGGTAGTGATGCAAGCCTTGAGCGCACCAGAGACGCGCAGTTTTTTGGTGATGGCGCGTGTATCCACCCCCTCGATGCCTGGAATACCCGCTTCGGCCAAATAATCTTGGATCGAAATATGACTGCGCCAGTTACTGGCGACGGGGCTGATCTCACGTACAATGAAGCCCTTGACCTTGGGACCGTCGGACTCGACGTCATCCGGGCAAATGCCGTAATTGCCGATTTGCACCGCCGTCATAGTGACGATCTGCGAAAAATAAGACGGATCGGTCAATATCTCTTGATAGCCCGTCATGCTGGTATTGAAGCAGGCTTCGCCTACGTTGGTAGCTACAGCGCCAAAAGCGCGGCCACGGAATACGGTTCCGTCTTCAAATGCAATGAGTCCTGTGCGAGTCGTTTTAGCCATGTTAGCGCAGGAGCCAAACGAGAATCCCGCGCCATGCAATTCAAAAGCTTCAAGTAAAAATACAGCAAGCTAACTCAAGACCTCTTTTAATTGCAGGCTCACCTGCTCTGCGGCCTCTAAATCGATCCAATAAATCATGTCCCGACATTTTTTCTCATTGGTAATGATTCCGGCCTGCCGCAAGATGCGTAAATGGTGCGAGGTCGCAGGCTGCGAGAGCCCGATGCGCTCTGCAATGGTGGAAACGTTGCATGCGTTATGGCAGGTAGGCTCTGTGGGCAAAATACGCAAAATCTGTAGGCGCAGCGGGTCGCCCAGCGCCCATAGCTGCTTCGCTAGCGCATCGATCTCTATATTTGTTTTCACTGCTGCCATTGACATATTTAAGTATATAGATACATCAACTCGTCAACTACCGAAGATTTTCTTTCGACTACTTTAGCTCCGACCACTACTGACAATGTATCCAAACGACTCACTCGAAAACTGGCAACAAGGCCAAGGCCTCTGGGCCGACGTGCCCGCCGAAGACTGGAATAGCTGGAAATGGCAGCTCAAGAACCGTCTCACCAAGTTGGAGCACTTGGAGCAGCATATGACGCTCACAGCCGACGAGCGTGCGGGCTGCCTGTTCGCGAAGGACAAGCTCGCACTGGCAATCACCCCGTATTTTTTCAACCTAATTGATCGCGAAGACCCGAACTGCCCCATTCGCCGCCAGATCATTCCACGCGCGGGCGAAATGCGCACCGCTCCCGAAGAGATGCTGGACCCGGTGGGCGAGGAAAACACGAAACCAGTTGACGGCATCGTGCACCGCTACCCCGACCGCGTGCTGTTCTTGGTGACAGATCGCTGCGCTTCCTATTGCCGCTACTGCACACGCAGCCGACTGGTTTCCAACGCGCAGGACTACAACTTCCACCCGGAATTTGAGAGCGGACTCGAATACATCCGCACACACCCGGAAGTTCGTGATGTGCTACTGAGTGGCGGCGACCCCCTACTTCTCTCGGATCGCAAACTGGACCACTTACTGGGCGAACTGCGTAAAATCCCACACGTGGAATTCATCCGTATCGGCTCACGTATCCCAGTATTTTTACCTCAGCGCATCACAGCAGAATTGTGCGAAATTTTCAAAAAGCATGGTCCCATTTGGATGAGTATCCATGTCAATCACCCCAACGAGTGCACCCACACCCTGCGAAATGCCTGTGAACAATTGGTGTATGCAGGCGTGCCAATCGGGAACCAGTCGGTGCTGCTGCGGGATGTAAATGACGATGCAGATGTCATGAAATCGCTGATTCACCGCCTGCTCATGATGCGTGTGCGCCCCTACTACATTTATCAGTGTGACTTAATCACCGGCAGCGCTCACTTACGCGCCGACCCGCGCAAGGGCATCGAGATCATCCGCAGCTTGCGCGGCCATACCACCGGATATGCAATCCCACAATTCGTGATCGATGCGCCGGGTGGCGGCGGCAAGATCCCAATTAACCCTGACTACATTAAGGAGATTACCGACGAAGCAATCGTCATGCGCAACTTCAGTGGCGAAGAGTATCGCTACCCACTCACCGCAGGCGCCGCAGTGGAACAGGACCCGAACGCGCCTGCACTAGAAACAATTCTCGCTTAGAAATAGACAACCAAGGCGTTGCGCCATTGCACATCGTCCTGCGCATTTCCGTCGCCGACATCGTTATCGAAGCTCTTATTGTATGAGAACTCGAAACCTAGCAGGTCCGTCAGTCTCAGCCGCAGCGCAGCGGAGAAGATATAATTGTACTGCTGCGAATCCTCGGGGTTGATATAATAATTAAACTTCTGAACGAGTGTGGTGCGCTTGATCGGGCTCCATGTAGCTTCCTGAAAGACATTGAGCAGAGGGTTGAAGCCAGAGCGCGTGTCTTCATAGTCCGCATCCAACTCTTCGACACCACCACCGGCTCCAAATAGCACATTAACCTTGCTCGATGGCTTATAGCGATAGCCGATCCCCACTGATTCCTGCGCCTCGCGATCAATGCCTTTAATATGATCCGCGCGATAGCCGAGTGCATTTTGCACAAACCAATCGTCCCAGAAAGTGCGACGATAGGTAAATTCTGCATCCATTTTATCGGTTGATTTGTATTCATTACCGTTCGCAGCCTCTGTTTGGCGATACGTGTAAGAGCCACTCAAGCGGTAATAATTGAGGCTTTGCTTAGGCTTTATCTCTAAATTCCCCTTCGCATAACTTTGCGCCCAACGACTGTCACCTTGGCTCAAATTAATGCCGAGCTTCAAGCTACCCGACCATGAATCTGGAGTCTTGTAGTTCTTCACTGTATTAAAAGTTTCCGCTAACTTCAGCTCTCTGAGCTCAGCAAGCTTCGCCTCCATGATCGACAATGCTTCGTTGGCTTTTGCCAGTTCTACCTCGGCAGGCTGCTGCACTGGCTCGGCAGACACCTCCCGAGCTGGCTTTGCCTCTGTAGCAGGCTGCTGCTTGTCAGTTTTTGCCTGCGCTCGCTGCCCTTGCCCCTGTGCTCGCTTTGGCTTGGCCGCGACTTCAGGCTTAGCCTGAGTTTCCGCACTCTGCCTTGTAACCGACACCACATGCGCGCGCGCCAGTCTCAGTTCGCCCAAAACAGCCGACTTTAAAACAAGCGTCGTTTCGGTAGACTCGGGCGCAAGCTCCCCGATTAAGCGCTCGCCACTATCTAAGACCACCACCGAAGGGGCCGCCCATGCCGTCGACAGACTAAGCAGCCACAATAGAGCACTTTTATGAAATCGTGGAAAAATCATACCGCAGTTTCCGAATATCTTTGTTCTCGAATCACAGTGATTTCGACCGTGCCCGGGTAATTAAGTTGCTCTTCAATTTTCTGACGGATCGTGCGGGCCAATTGACGCGCTTCCTCATCGCTGACAATCTCTGGCTCCACAATGACTCGCACCTCACGCCCCGCCTGCACGGCATAGGCTTCGCTCACCCCCATCTGAGCAGCGGCAATCTCCTCGATACTGCGCACACGCTGAATAAAGCCATCGATGGACGACGCGCGTGCTCCTGGACGCACCGCTGAAAGTGAATCCGCGACCATAACCAGCCCCGCGTAAGCACTTTCCGCAGGCACTTCTTGGTGGTGAGCTGCAGCCGCGTTGACTACACGTGCATCTTCACCGTGCTGCTTAATGATCTCTGCCCCAACAGTCGCGTGACTGCCCTCATAATCTTCATCGACTGCCTTGCCAATGTCGTGGAAAAGTCCCGCCCGTTTCGCAATCAGCGGGTCCAGACCTATTTCTGAAGCGATCAAAGCGCAGAGATTGGCCACCTCCACAGAGTGCGCGAGGGTATTTTGATTATTGGAAAGTCGGTAATGCAACTTTCCCAAGAGGGCCACGACTTCCGGATGCACATCGTGCAAACGTAATTTGCGCAAAGCCCCCTCCCCCAGATCGATCACATTGGCATGCATTTCCTCTTCAGCTTTGACCACCTCATCTTCTATACTGGAAGGATGTATGCGGCCATCGCGCAAGAGCGCTTCCAGTGCGATACGAGCCACTTCGCGGCGCACCGGATCAAAGCATGAGATCAAGACGGAATCGGGTGTCTCATCGATCATCAGCGTCGTGCCGGTGGCATGCTCGAAAGTTCGAATATTACGCCCCTCACGTCCAATAATGCGCCCCTTCATTTCCTCGCTGGGCAAAGTAACCACCGTTGCAGTGGCGTCGTTCATCGGCTGGCTCGTGATACGTTGCATCGCAGCCAACAAAATACGTTTCGCTTCACCAGCAACCTCGGCCTCGCCGCGCCCGAGTAGCGTCTGGCGCAAGTCACGAATCTCCTGCGCACATTCGCGCTCGGTGGATTTCATCAACAGTTGTCGCGCGTCGTCGCGCTCCATTTGCGTAATCTGGTGCAACTTCAGACGATAAAGGCGACGAATCTTCTCAGCCTCATGCTCCGCGTCGCTCAGTAAACGCTGCTCCCGAGCTAACTCCTTAAACTTTGAGTCGACTTGCGCCTGCTGCTCCTCCTGCCGTTCCGCTTCACGCTCTAGTTCCCGCGAGCGAATCTGCAACTCCTCTTCACGCGCCACCACTGAGTGGCTCAGTTCAAGTTCCTTATTTTTAAATTTTAATTCCAACTCCGACTGCGCCTCTTTTTGAGCCAATCGCGCCTCGCGTTTTTCAACATCAAGTTGACCACGTAAGCCCTCCTCTAGCCGCTTAAAACGGCGTTTAGTCGCTATCCATGTCAGTAAAATGCCGAGAAAGACACCTAACAGGCCCCCGAGTATAGAGTCAAAATTCATACGTAAATGTGTGCGATAGACAGATCGACAAAACGGGGTGTTTTCTGTGAATCAGCCTGAAGGATCCAAACGCTGCGGGGTGGTCAGCAATTAGTAAATTTAGCTGAAATATGAGTATCCTGCTCGCGAGATCAAGTGAAACCTGAAACCAAAAAGCTAGCCCAAGTTTCTTATGACTGTCGTCTATGGTGCATAAACAAGGGGTGTCGTCTCCAAAGGCACTACAAAATCGATTTCATTTCTTGATGGATTTTTGGGC
>PBYS01000111.1 GCA_002729725.1 Puniceicoccaceae bacterium | reverse complement strand
CCCTGAATTATACCGCCAATCAATGGCCCGAACTATTAGAATGCCTGAAGCATGGTCACACACGATTGGATACTAATTTACTAGAGAGTAAGTTCAGGCCTACAAAAATTGGAGCTAAGAACTGGATGTTCATTGGACATCCAGACGCAGGATAGAAAAGCGCCGTCATTTACTCTCTACTACAGACCTGCACCATCCACAACATCAACCCATACGATTATCTCACTGACGTATTGGCAAAATTGATCCCTCACGATGGCCGTCCTCCTGAGACGATCTTAGAACAGCTGCTACCTCAGAACTGGAGCAACTAGCGCTAGCTAAAAGATCGAGGTCAATGTTCGGACGATAACGATTGATCTACACCGCGTTGATGACATTCATCTGGGCTCTGCCGGTTACGATTATCGTGAACCAAATGTTCAAGTGGAGAGGTGCAGTCGCGGACAGAATAACAGAACTCCTATTTCTGCCCTTCCTCTTTAGCGCTGCAGGGATGATGTTCTGGATCTATTTTAATTTTGATGAAGAAAGGGAATACTCAAGATTTGCACTGGCAAGTATCGGGATTATCACATTCTTCTCGGCTCTCGTGGCATTTCCCGCAGTCTCCTAGGAAGACCCATCCAGACGACACAGACAACCCATTTAACCCGCCCGTAAAACTCTAAAAATCAACAGGACGACTGAGCCCACAGGCTGGGTGTCTGGTCTCCACGTTCTAAATAAAATGAAAACTCTACCAATCACCATTCTCGCAATTGCGATCTTTTTAACAGCTTGCAGCCAGCCTCCACCCAAGGCTCAAGATCTTTTAGTTCAAATGCAGAAAATATCCAATCAGAATAATGGTGAGGGATTTCTTGAAATAATCGATCTATCTGTATCAGACTTTTATGAAAAAGATGGAGGGTATTATGCGATATTGGACGTCAAAATGCAGTATTTGATTTCCAAGTCTAACCATATCAAAAGGTTAAAAGAGAAAAATGGAGGAAGCATGCTTAATGACATGAAGATTGATATGCTTAGCGCTCAACTTGGGAATTTCGAAAAAGGGGAAATTAAAGAAATGAAAGGAGAGCATGTGCGCCTAATTAAGTCCGAGAACGGCTGGATAATTGATCTCTAACTGTAATTAGAACCATTCGCTACTGGCAATGTCGCTAACGCGCCATCGCCAGAGCTCGTTCGAGGAAGAAAAAACACAACATGATCGACCCATACACAGCCGTTTTAATGACCGTAGGCGGAACCATTGCAGGCGCACTAATCGGCGCATGGGCACAGTGGAGATTTCGTAAGTATGAAATACAAGAAATGAAAAAATTTCAAAGTGAACTAGCGGAGCAAAATGCTGCGATGACCGCCATTCTTCACGAAAAGGAAATCGAAAAACATCAGAAGATATTTGAAATGATGAAGCACCAAATGGGTCGTCTAGTCGAAGCAACCAAAGAAAATAATTCAAAATAGCTACAATTAGGGGTATCAGTGTGACCCCGATAACTATTACGCCAGAACAAACCAAAAGCTCGAACCAGTCGATCGTATCAATTCCGTTACGGCTTCGCCTCCACTACATCGATACATCTCCACGTTATGCAGAAGGAATCAAACAAAGACCTAGCATCCGACTACTCCATGAAAAAGTGGATGGTGACTTTGTATAAAGAATGGAAGAAAAAGAAGAAACCGAAAGTTAACCCATTCAAGTATTCCTTAGCAGTGTTTTCAATCGCAGCCGCCTACATCTTACTAATAGAATTTATTTCAAGAATAGATATAGAAAACAAATGGATAGAAGCTATTGCGATGATCGCACTCTTCCCATTTTTCTTCCTTTCACTTAGTAAACTAGGCAATCTAGCTCAAGCAGGGAAATTGCCGTTCCTGTTGTTCAAGGAGGAAAACGAAAGGCATAACCAATCGCAGTGAGCAATGTCGCTATCGCACCATGGCTCATGCTCCACGATCGAAAGAAAATGAAATACACAAATTTGATACTACTGCTCTTTGTTACGTCTTGCCTGAATGCAGAATACATCAAATTAGAGTCAGAGGATGGTCGAAAAATTAACGTTAAAATTCTGTCTATTGAAGATTCTAGCATTCGAGTAGAACGGAAAGATGGACACGAATTCACTATCGAAAACGCACTACTCTCGAAGGCTTCCTTGGATTTAATTCGACCGTTAAGGATCAAGAACGAAATTGCAGGAAGCAGAAGTTTTGACATCGGTTTTTCGGAGAAACGGACTGATAAATCCAGTGAAACATTTGATTTCCATGGGCTAGATATCACTAAATATCAAAAGAAGATCACTATACGTAAGCCTGATACGCTCGATATTGATGGATTAGAACTCAGGTATGTAATCTTGTTCACAAGAGATGCATCAAAAGAACTGCCCGCCTACATACTGGGAACTGAGCAGATTAAAAACAGCATCAGCCATTCGAAACTTGAGTATGAATCGCCAGTTTATGCTTTAAGGCGTATGTATGTTCTGCCAAATCACTGGTGGGATCGTAATAAAAAAGAATATGAAGATGAAGAAGAAGGCACATGGGCACGCCTATACTACAACAATATGTTAATTTACGAAGAGTGCTCGCCCAAAAGACTCTCAGAGAAGCATGACTGGGACGAGATTGTGAAAGTCACTCGGGATCCATTTTCGATCCAGTCGCAGTGATCAACTCCGTTCGCCGTCGCTCACTGCGTGATCATGCTCATACGTTCGACAGAATTAATGGAAAAATTCATCCAGAAACTGAACTATGTAGCATTCCTAATTGCTGGGGTTTTCGTTGGCCTAGCTATTCAATTGGGTGAAAGAAAACTATCCGAGCCCAAGCCTGTCATCTACTCCCTCGACTTGATATTAGTCGACGAAGAAACAGAAGATGTAATTGAACATCCGATCGTTACTTTACCTCAAATATCAGGGCATAGCGCTAGTGAAGTCGAAACAGGAGGAAAGCTTAGAATGATTTGGCAAGCAGACAAAAAATGGGATCCGTTAGTCAGAATTTCTGCCGATGGTTATGAAGAGAAGATTGTCCCTCTCAATATGATACAAGTCATCGATTCAAATTATGCTCGTCCTGTGATTTTCGGACCATATACCTTAAAACTAAGGAAGTCGAACAAGGCGGGAGATGACAACTCCGAGTAGCGCTGCCGCGCTACTCTCCGCGCATCCCCTTTACGATCTACAGAAGAAATGAAGGAATCGAATGCGAGATGTGTATGCCTCCTCTTTGTAGCATTTGTAACGCTGCTTCCTTGGCTCATATTCTTGTCCGCGATACCAGCAATCGTTTGCTCGATCCTTTTTGCTGTGGTTGCCCTAGGATTGTCTGAGCACCTATTCAGAAAGCTAACAAAAAATGAAAAAGAAAGCTGACTCTGACGCAAATTAAAGCATCCTTCTAGAAAAGGAATAGGACATCAACCAACCACGAGCAATCGACCAAATGAAGCGTAGATCCAGTCGCACCTATCAACTCATTTCGCGCTCCGCGCTTCACTCGCGATAGTGCTCTACGATCTGCAAGAGATGAAAGAAATAGGAAAAGATGAAGTCGGCGTGACCTATTTCGCATGCGATTATTCCGAAGGAGTTCTCTCGAATCTTCCGTGGGAAGATGAGCAGTTCGACTGTCTGTTCTTTCCGGCACTCCCTGTCGATGAGCCAGCTTATACCAGCGCAATCGAGGAAATATTAAAAAAGAATATCGATTGGGTTTTCACCTGCGAACCCGATTCTGAGCGTTGGCACGATGTTGTGGATAAGATGGCTGTTGTCCTTGGATGCCAACAGGAGATCGGGGATGGATCTCCAATGACCGCTTGGTTCGATGAAGTGAAGAAGATTGAGGATTGGGATGCCGCATATAATCATGGAGGTTCTGACTACTTCCTGTTTGTTTTCATCTCAGCTGAGGATTCCCTCGAATCGCGAGTGGAAAGGCTTCGAAGTCGATTGAAAGCAGATCAAGACGGTCGTATCAATTCCGTTCCGCTGCGCTCCACTTCATGATACACCACTGCTTAGTCATGTAAAAGAGTTTAATTCAGGGGCGCTAACGAACGTCCAGCCTGTTGAAACGAATTGATCGAACAAGGCGAGAGTGGACAACTCCGTTCGCTGCGCTCACTCCGTGCCACCTCTTCACGATCTACAAAAATGGACGAAGAACAGAAAAAGAAAGAATTTAATAAATTTTGGCTTACCCCTGGAGTCGTCGCGTTTGGATTAATAGTCACAGGGTTTGCAGGTATCGCACATGCGTTTGAGTTTGGGACTCCCGCGTCACTCTTTGTGTCACTGGCAGTGTTTGGTGGAATGTTCTACTACTTCTTCAAATAAACATTGTTTAGATCATAAGTCCAAGCCACCATCAGTCGACCATATGGAGCGTAGATCCAGACGGAGCTGGTCAACCCATTTTACGCGCCAGATATTCGACAACCCTCACTAATCCAAAACCCTAGGGCTGGGTGCCAGTCCTCACCGATCGGCAGAAAATAAATGGAAACAGCTTCCTACAGAATACTGAAGAGCATCACAGTTTTGACCTTCTTGCTGTCTTCCATCTTTTGGCTTTCTTCACAGGTGGTTTCAGTCGCGAATCAAACGTATCCTGTAAAGAATGAAGAAAATCAGGAAATCGGAACAGTCACGATACCTTATGACTATGCTGAATCGCAGATTTTATTTTTCGTATTGATGGTATTTTCAGGTATCCAGCTCTGGACAATCACTCACCTTGGGAAAAGAATAGTGAAGGTCGAAGAAGAGCTCGAATTCACACGAACAATCAAGGCCGATCCAGACGCTACTGGACAACGTCGCTAACGCGCCGCGCCAGAGCCACGTTCGCTGAAATAATTATGAAAATGAAATTCCTCCTCTGTCTATTGCTATCGGCCTGCTCCTTAATCGCGGACGATCTGCCGGAACAACCATTCGTCATCGTAAAAGGAAGCGGCAGCGTCTCTCATCAGCCAGATATTGCAGTAATATACCTTTCTATTTCTAACTCATCAGCAGGGAAAACTGAATGCCTCGCGAGTATCCAAGAAAATTCATCGATCATCCTATCTACTCTTAAAGCTTTTGATGTCGATAAGGATGACATTGACGCCACTGATATACGAGTGAACAAAAAATACAGCGCTGTTGACCCCTTCAGTTCTTCTCAGCCCAAAGAAGAAAAAGAAGTGCGCTTCACCACGTCACGCAGTTTTGAGATCAATTACAGGAACCTCGACGAATATAGCACCTTACTGAAAGAAATCTACCTACATGAATTTGTAGATGTAGTCGATGTAAGCTTTGACACTTCAGAGAAGACCAAAATTGAACAGGAGGCGTTATCTAAAGCAATCAAGGACAGTCGGCAGACAGCTAAGTTTCTGGCGGAGTCCTATGATACAGAAATCAAAGGTGTATTTGCAATTTCGCAGCAGGGGTTCACCCGCATCAGCGAGTTGATGGTTCCTTCTCGTCACTACGACGAGCAAGGCATTACAAGATCTAGGATACGTCTTACTGGCTTTAGGGATAGTTCATCGAGTTCAGAAGAAGAACCACCTTTCTTTGTCCCTTCGAAGATTGAGACCACTTCGAATATCACCGTTATCTATCTCATAAAAGATGGGAGCGAACCAGACGGGAGTGGGCAATAGAATAAATGCCATGGATTCGAAAGACCTCGGAACTTGTGCATACGTCTTCGCTCTTCGAGCTACGCCGCACACAGTCGCCCCGCATGTTGCGCACAGGCCTTCTTCACCATACACGTTACCCGCACAGCTTGCCCTGCGCTATAGCCTTCGCCTCCATCAGGCTGGCTCTGGGACTTGATTACTATGTTTATATCGTTATTCATGGTATTTCACCCTTTAATCAATGAGCCGGTTACCCAGCACACATCTAGTCGCTCCTGGACAACACCTAAAGGCGCGCCAAAGCTCGACGATGGCAATATGAGGAATTGACAAACGCACGTAATTGCGCACGCTTCCAGTCATGACTACGATTACCGCAACCACCGCCCGGAATAAGCTCTACAAGCTTATCGACGAAGCAAACGATTCACACATCCCCATTCAGATAACAGGTAAGCGCGGCAATGCTGTGCTTATTTCAGAGGATGACTGGAGAGCCATTTCTGAGACGTTACATCTGAGTTCAATTCCCGGGATGGTGGATTCCATCAAAAAGGGAATGGAGGAAAAAATTGAGGACTGCAGTGAGACGATTGAGTGGTGAATTATCGTATCGTATACGCCAAGCAGGCTCAGAAGGATGCGAAAAAAATCTCTCGTAGTAACTTAAAACGGAAAGCTATTGAGCTGATTGATCTGTTGAAGGAAGACCCGTTCAGGAAACCACCAGAATACGAACCATTGGTTGGCGATCTTTCAGGCGCTTATTCAAGGCGAATCAACATTCAACACAGATTGGTCTATCAGGTTTACGAAGAAGAAAAGGTCGTAAAGATTTTACGAATGTGGACGCACTATGGCAATTGAATTGCCATCAAGTCACGGAGATCAACTCCATTCGTACCTCACTTCGCGATCACGCTCGACGATCAGGGAATGAAATTAAAAAACGAACCCCAATCAGACGTATTTTTTAACCGCTTATCACCGCTAATGGGACGCTTATCCAACCCGACGCTAAGAACGAATAATGAAACCTCATCATAAGCGTAAATTATTGAAAATAAAGCCTGCTGCGTGGGACAAGGTCCTTTACGCTGCGGTCTCTCCCGACAAGGTCGGGAATGGAAAAGCAGGCATGAGTGCAGTTGAGCGGTCTGGGCATCCTACACATTCGAGTCCTGATCCAGACGACACAGACAACCCATTTAACCCGCCCGTAAAACTCTAAAAATCAACAGGACGACTAGGCCCGCAGGATGGGTGTCTAGTATCCACGTTTGACGTTTAGCCTTGGACCTTCAACCATCCTTCAACATGAAATCTTCCGAACAACTTTTTAAACGTGCGCAGCAACTCATTCCTGGCGGTGTGAACTCTCCTGTTCGTGCTTTCCGTTCCGTGGGCGGCGCACCTTTCTTTACTCAGAGCGCCAACGGCGCGCATCTAACGACTGCCGATGGGGCCGAACTGATCGACTTCGTCTGCACCTGGGGCCCAGCCATCCATGGGCACAATGATCCAGACATCCGAGCTGCGATCGCCACCGCACTGGAAAACGGCACCAGCTTTGGCACACCCAATCCGTACGAGGTGAGCATGGCGGAGCTACTGGTCGAGATAGTGCCTTCGGTCGAAAAAGTGCGCATGTGCAACTCCGGCACCGAAGCCACCATGTCGGCCATCCGACTGGCACGCGGCTACACCGGACGCAACAAAATCATCAAATTTGCAGGCTGCTACCACGGCCATGTGGATTCGCTCTTAGTCAAAGCCGGCTCGGGCGCGCTGACACTGGGCAACCCCGATAGCGCGGGCATCCCTGCCAGCTTTGCGGCGGAAACCATCGTGCTGGACTACAACGATCCGGAAGCCTTGCAGGCCTGCTTCGCACAACAGGGCGACGAGATCGCCGCGATCATTGTCGAACCATACCCGGCCAACTGTGGACTCATCTTGCCCGACGGCGGCTATCTGGAATTACTACGCGAGCTCTGCACCAGCAATGGTTCGGTCTTAATCTTCGATGAAGTCATGACGGGCTTCCGCCTGGCCCTCGGTGGCGTGCAAGAACGCATCGGCATCACGCCCGACCTCACAGCATTGGGCAAAATCATCGGTGGCGGCCTACCAGTCGGCGCCTTCGGTGGCAAAGCTGAGATCATGGATCACCTCGCACCGCTCGGTCCCGTTTACCAAGCCGGCACTCTGAGTGGCAATCCGCTCGCGATGGCGGCCGGCATCGCGGCATTGCAAAAGCTCAAAGATACCAATCCGTATCCGCTCTTCGAAGCAATGGGCGCACAGATTCGCGAAGCGCTGCTAGCGGCGGCCAAGGAAAAAGGCCTGCCGCTGCAAGTGCCACAAGTGGGCTCGATGTTTGGCCTCTTCTTCAGCGAAGCGCCTGTGCGTAATTACCAAGACGCCACCAGTAGCCAGACCCAGCACTTCAACACACTGTTTAAATATGCGCTCGACCACGGCGTCTACCTGCCACCTTCGGCCTACGAGACCTGCTTCATCTGCACGGCCCACAACGGTGCCGATATCGAACAAGCCGCGGAAGTGCTCGCGGCCGGCATCCGCTCGATTTAGTCTTAAGTCAACTCGCGGGCCCCACACCGGGGCCCGCCAAATAACTTGGCGACTTGGCACGCTGAGCCGATTCAGCTCAGTTAGCGAATCTCCCAACGATAGTGAAGATTCGATAATTTTTCGTAGCCGTCGATCGTGACACGCACCACATCTTCAATCCGACAGCCCCCGATCTCGGGATAATACAGGCCCGGCTCAATAGTGATCACACTTCCAGCCTTTAGTTTCGGCGCACCTTTCGAAACACGCGGTGCTTCATGCACCTCAAGCCCGAGTCCGTGGCCAGTGGAATGAATAAAGCCCACAAAACCATTCTTACGCCGCTCCGTAACAAAGCCCTCGGCCTCAAAAACTGCATTGGCAGCTGCATGCACGTGATCGCCTTTGACTCCCGCCTTCACCGTATCCAGCGCAGCTAGCTGGGCCTGGCGCACCGTATTCACCAATGCACGCTGCGCGGGGCTGGCCTTCCCTTTCAAGAAGGTGCGCGTCATATCACCATGGTAACCGGTCTTTTGCACACGTGGGAAAACATCGATAATAATCAACTCGTTGGGGCGCAGCGGCCCATGCCCGCCTTCATGTGGATCGCAAGCTTGCCGCCCCCCCGCCACAATCGTGTGGCTCGCAGTCGCGCCCTTGGCGAGGCAAGCTTGATCAATAATTGTGCGCAAACGTTCCGAAGTCAGCGTGCGCCCTTCGTAGACTATACGCTTCCCCTCGATCTTAGCAGCCCGCAGCACCGCCTCCGCCGCACGTATACCCGCAGCAGAGGCCGCATTACCTTGCTTGATGGCACGTGCTTCTGCATCAGTCTTCTTGATACGTTTCGGGAAAAACGCTCCTTCGACGATCTCAACACGATAGCCCGCATCAAATAGTTTGGCATAATAAATCGCCGGAAAATCGGCCGGCACTTCAATCTTCTTCACGGCAAAACGTTGTGCAAAATAAACCATCAACTCCCCGGGCCCCACATCCGCGAGCTCGATCTGTAGATTCTCTGCGGCCTTCTCACGAATCGACTCTAAAAGTAAAACTTCATCAAACTTGGACTGCTTCGCCACACGCCCATATTCGAGCTGACTCACCACCGCATAGCTTTTCTTTTGAGCAATGATCGCTAAATACGGGTCTGGCACGAAGACCCCGGAAAGATAGAGCGAGTCAGCCGAAGACTCGGAAGCGGCGTAAAGAAGACGGATTGTGGAGGATTTACTTTTCATTGTTCAGTGAATGTTCTAATGATCCTGAGCATTCCCGTGAAGCTGTCACGCATCGAACCTTAAAAATTTAACATTGAAACCACAAATTAACATTCTCGTAACATTACTGTCACTCGCGCTATTAGCCTGCCAGCCAAACAGGCAGGCTGATTTAGCGCCGGCAGATGGACAAACCCACTTTGCAATCGCGATCGGCGGCCAGGAATTACAACTGCAACTAGCAGTTAATTCCGCCGAACAACAGAAGGGCCTGATGCACCGTGACAGCATGCCCGAAGACCACGGCATGTTGTTCCTCTTCGATCAGCCGGCGCAGCGCTCCTTCTGGATGCGTAACACTCGCATCCCGCTGGACATCGGCTACTTCGATGCCAGTGGGCACTTACTGGAAGTGCACAAACTCTTCCCTTACGATGAAACACCCGTGCCCTCTGCCAACGATCAAGTTCTAATCGCAGTCGAAACCAATCGTGGTTGGTACGCCGCCCATGGCGTCAAGCCCGGCGCACGCATCGACATGACCGCACTACAAACGGCACTCAAACGTCGCCAACACGCCAACTCGGCGCTCAAACCATAATGTCTGAAACGAAGCCCCCAACCCCACGAGTGCCGCGTCAGGGCAACCTCATCAAACCGCCCGCAACGAAGTCTAGCAATGCCGCGAAACAGCGCCGACGCGCCAAAACTATACCGCCCAAACCAGCGGGATGGTTGGCATACCTCGCGCTCATCCTACTCACCATTGCGAGTTATATCCCGATTTTTAACTCTGGTCTCATTTGGTCGGAATACGATGAAGTCGAGCGCAGCGCCTACCAATCCCTCGACTCGTGGACGCAGGCCTGGTCGCCCGAGATGCTTCGTCACGAAGATCCGATCAGTCTAAACTCCTATTTCCTAGAGCAAAAACTGCCCTTCCCTCCCGCGCTCACGCATCATACGATCAACTTGCTGCTGCACATCTGCGCGGCCATCTTCCTACTCAAGAGCCTAGACGCACTCAAGCTGCCAGCGGCCTTCTCAGCCTCGCTGCTATTTGCGCTTCATCCTACCGTGTTGCAAACTATATATTGGTCAGGCTATCGAGAAGACTTAGTCGGGCTCACTCTACTACTGGCAGCACTTTACTTTGGCATTCGCAATCGTGGCGCGGGCGACTTCGTCAGGGTGATTGTAATCAGTATCCTCGCCTACCTCGCGCACCCAGCGACACTCTTACTACCGCTGGTGCTGGGGCTTTGCATCTTTCAACAGCAGGCGAACTTTCATCTCAAAAACTATAATCGACTGCTGCCCTTACTTTGCCTCGCACTCTTCATTGGGGTCTGGACACAGAGCAATCAAGCCGTAGCAGAGATCGAGCTCAGTGATCGGCTAAGCATCTACGCGCAAAACTTATTCTTTTACCTAAAGCAAGCCATCGCGCCGGTAGAGCTCTCACTCTTCCATCCCTTCGATCACTCGCAAGGCTACAGTGTGGGCGCCCAGTATAGCTTCCTCCCCTTCCTACTCTTTATTCCGTTTTACATTCTGATTGCCATCAACTTCCGTAAGTCGTGGACCCGTGGCATCCTGCTCGGCCTGACCGCCTACCTACTCCTAATACTCTATGGACTCTCCCAAACGGGCACTTTCATTGACGGCAGCCTCGCAAACGAAGATCACCTACACTACATTGCGCTGCCCTTCATGATCGCACTGCTCACCTGCACCGCTGGCGGCATTGTGCGCAACATGGGCTCGGGGGGCAAAATCCTTTGGTATATTGGCTTCCCACTATTTGCGTTACTAGAACTCTCTCTCACCCTTTCTTATGCCAGCTCCGTGAGTGATCGCGCGCAAATGTGGCACACACTCTCCAAGCAATGGCCCCAAGCTTGGCAGCCCAAGATCGCACTCCTCCAAACCATTCAAGCCAGCGGGGAAGAAAGCAATCTACTTGACCGCAATCAGATGATCGAGATGCTAGAGAATATTTTGAAGCTCCAGCCAAATCGCATGCAGGAGCGCATCGCGCTAGCTCGCATCTACCGCGACAGCGAACAAAAAACAAACGCCCTGCGCGAATACAAACGCATCCTACGTGACTTCGAGCCTGAACGAGAGTTCCTCAGCGAAGCGGCCGAATTTTATGATCAGCTCGGGCTCAGTTGGGACGCCAACAACGCACGTGCACGTATGCGCGAATAAACCACTTCTTCCACTCAATCATAATCGCAAGCGGCTCAGCCTTCGCGCCCTACCGGTCGCCCTGAGCCAATTGCTCAATCACCCAAACACACGAAATATGACAACAGAAAGAACCCCCGGCCTAGGAACCCTCGCACTGCACGCAGGACACACACCCGATAAAGACACTGGCTCACGCGCAGTCCCGATTTATCAAACGACCAGCTACATGTTCAACGACACCGCACATGCGGCGCGTCTCTTCGGTCTCGAAGAGTTGGGTAATATCTATACCCGCATCATGAACCCGACCACCGACGTGCTCGAAAAACGCGTCGCTGCACTCGAAGGCGGCGTCGCCGCACTGGCACACTCCAGTGGCCAAGCCGCGATCACGAGTGCGATTCTAAACATCGCTTCAGCCGGCGACAATATCGTATCCGCAGCGCAACTCTACGGCGGCACGTATACACTATTCAAATACACTCTGCCCAAGCTTGGCATCGAAGTGCGATTCGCCGATGCCACCGATCCGGCCAGCTTCGCGCCCCTGATCGACGACAAGACCAAAGCCATTTACGGCGACACCGTCGGCAACCCCAGCCTCAACATCTTTCCATTTGAAGAAGTCTCTGCGATCGCCAAAGAGGCTAAACTGCCCCTCATCATTGATAGCACCGTGGCCTCTCCCATCCTCTGCCGCCCGCTCGAGCACGGTGCCAACATCGTGGTGCACAGCTTGACCAAATTTATCGGCGGGCACGGCACCAGCATCGGTGGCATTGTCGTCGACGGTGGCAACTTCGACTGGGGCAGCGGCCGCTTCAGCGAGTTCACTGAGCCCGACCCCAGCTACCACGGCCTCGTGCACTGGGATGCCTTCGGCGCCTTCGAACCAGCCGGTGGCGCCAACATCGCCTACATCATGAAAATGCGTCTGCAATGGCTACGCGACGTAGGTAACTGCCCGGCTCCCTTCAACTCCTTCATGCACATCATGGGCCTCGAAACCCTCCACTTGCGCATGGAACGCCACTGCGAGAATGCACTCAAAGTCGCCGAATTCTTAGACGCACACGAGGCAGTCAGCTGGGTCAACTACCCCGGGTTGAAAGGCAGTCCCCACTACGCGGCAGCTCAGAAATATTTCACGGCTGGCCAATACGGGGCCATGGTAGGCTTCGGCGTCAAAGGAGGCCTCGAAGCGGGCGGCAAGTTCATAGATAATCTCAAGCTATTCAGCCATCTGGCAAACATCGGCGACGCCAAGTCGCTAGCGATCCACCCCGCCACCACTACGCACTCTCAGCTCGATGAAGCACAACAAATCGCCGCAGGCGTGACTCCAGACTTCGTGCGTCTATCTGTCGGCACCGAAAATATCGAAGATTTGCTCGTCGACCTCGACCAAGCACTCAAAGCGTAATTCAAACATAGCTAGCTGGTAGAGGCATGCACCTCTACCAGTTAGCTATATGGATCCTCAGCTGATAAATGGAGCGGCACAATGCTCATTTGCAGTGAGGATCACTGCTGCTCAATTCACTCGAAAAAAGTAAATCTACCCCAGCTCGACTTGTTTAGAAGCGCCAACCCATATTGAGTGATAACAAGTGGAGCTTAACTTGCATTTCTCCCGAAAAACCACCGACATTTGCCTCACGACGATCATATTCCACGTAGGAATATGCGAAGCCCCAATAGGCCCGATCCCATTGCTTCGTCAATCCAATCGTATAGGCCATCTGATCTGCATCTGGAATCG
The DNA here is from genome assembly GCA_002729725.1 of Puniceicoccaceae bacterium. Taxonomy (GTDB): domain Bacteria; phylum Verrucomicrobiota; class Verrucomicrobiia; order Opitutales; family Coraliomargaritaceae; genus Thalassobacterium; species Thalassobacterium maritimum. The sequence continues at coordinate 38,504 of PBYS01000111.1, read as the reverse complement.
TAGTGCTCAAGGTACTATCGGGCACAGGACTCTTAAAGAGTTGACAGCTAGCGTGGCTACGCAGGCCCTCACCATGGTCGTAACGTAAAGCAATACCGAAGGTTTCAGAATCGTCCCAATCCTGTGGCGTAACATTGGCGCCGCCAAGAAGTGGCGTATTATTAGCAAGGTCGATGTTAAGCTCTTCGAAATCAGAAAACCCGACACGTTCATATTGCAGTTCAAGCGTCAGTGCTTCAGTCAATTGACGTCCATAGCCGATGCCCAAAATCCATGGATAAGTGATACGCGTCGAAGCATCGCTTTTATCCGTAGCACCTGCTGTATACCCGTCCCCACTTAACGAGCCAATCTTCCCGTGCCCCTGATGATCAATCGTCGTCTCAGAACGTATGCTAAGCGCAAGCCGATCCTTCTCAGTCACATCCCAACTGAGTGCAAAATTAGCTCCAATGCCCCAACCGTCCACCTCCGCCTCCGCGACAGTCTCCTGAGTCACATAGACATTGTCAGGATAAAACTGCTCAAAGCGAAGTTTAGAATACATCGCGCTCAAGCCCACAGCCATAGTCAGATTGTCAGTGACACGAAAAGCCATCACTGGATTGAGTTGCATGGTCAGCATTTCACTTTTATAGGGAGTCAAGTAGCGTAGTTCGCCCCCAGGCCCAAAGGCCCCCGCATTCTCCCACTCAGTCGCAAGGCCGTAAGGAACGGTCACAGATAGACCGAAAACAAAACGTTCTGAAACAATTGGGCTGACAGCAAAAAAGCTAGGCAACAGCTTAATCGGCTCTTCGCTACGAGCGAGATTTCCGCCATCCACTTGAAATTCCGATTCGATATGCACAATAGTGGGGCTAAAGAGAAGCGAGCTTTCACCGTCTAGATCCATCAGATTCGCAGGATTATGTAACGCAGCCGAGGGATCGTCTATATAGGCATAGCGCCCGCCCGACTGCCCGAGCCCATAAGCTCCGGGAGCGGAATTACGAAACCCTTCACCCCACGCAAACTGCGAGATAAGAAACAAAAAAAGAAATCGAAGGGTACATTGCGTTGAAGGAAGCTGAATTTTCATAGTAGTAACGAGATATAGACAAGGGGGTATATATCCTATAAAAAAGATAGTGACTTTGCACGCTTTTAGTCGATTACAGTAGACATTTTACCAAGCATTTATATTTCGTCCAATAAGCACCAAAAAGTTACAGAAAGCAGAGTATCCTGAATGCTCGAGACGGGTATTCATCGTTTTCGTACAAAAAAAGCACTCCGTCCAAAAATGGAAACGGAGTGCTTCGTGAAAATCTCTTCTTCTTCTTCTTCTTCTTCTTCTTCTTCTTCTTCGACTAATTAAAATAGCCAGACGAATAGAAATAAAAGCTGATCAGCGGGCGACGACAGCCGACTTTTTACGCTTCACCCAATAAAGCCCCGCAGAGCCCATCAGCATGGAAACGGCGACACCCGGCAAAGGCTGACCACTGGTCGCTGGGCTTGATGGAGCACCTCCACTAACGCGAAACGCAAGTTGAGTATATTGACTCCCATAGGTATCATAGTTGCCACCAAAAAATAGTGACTCGGGACCATTAAAAGTGCTACTATACTCCCATCCACGATGCCCCAAATCTTTGGCAGCAGATGTTAGTGTAGTCCCCTCGGAGCCTGTGACGTAGAAAAACAAACTTTGGCCAGCAACAAAATTACCGATATCGATCGAGACTCCATCAATAGCCACTTCACGCAAGGACTTTGCGCCCGTGGCACCATCTGTAATCTCCACAGTCAGCGTGTCCCAATCTGTAATGACATATCCTGCAGCCGATGATTCGGTGAAGAAGTCCAGTGTTAAACTACTGTCTTCAATCACATTCAATTTACTATAATCATAATTTACGTAGTCACCATACTGATAGGCGCCCATCAAAGAATATGCGCCAGTGAGCAATCCGAACATTGCGAGTGAGAGTGTCTTTTTCATAGTGTTATTTTTTAAATATTTAAAGTTTCAGCTAACCACGAGTAGGTTCACAGTTAATTTACAATGCAATATAGCAAAAAATATGCCCGCGATCAAACAAAGGCTCAAACAGGAATCGACCAAGAGCCCACAAAAACGCACATACAACTACACTACAAGAAGTTAAGAATAAAAAATTCATCTAAAAATAAATCAAAAAAAGATAAAAAACACCGAGAGTATTGCAGAAAAATTCATCAGCAACTAAGCTCAATGACAATATTTCAGCAAAAAATACCGACACATGTAATAAATACAGAAGGCTACAACCACTTGCTACAAATACAAACAACGGAGCAACCAATCAAAACACAGCAAGTAAGCGCAAGGATATAGCAGCTCATGCTATAAAAGACTTGTCCACGTAAAATAGGCTGCTCATAGTCCCGCCCCGTGCTAGTTAACGCCCGGAATACCTCAATTTTATTTTCTCTGACGCTTTCAATGACCTTGAATGCGGCTCTGCCTGAACTCAGTTCGCTCGAACCCTTGGAATTCGACGAAGCCTCGCAGCGCTTAGTTGCGCGTGGCGATGCACGCTTGGATTTCGACGGAACTCGAATACGCGCGGATCGTATTACCTACTACCAAGATTACTCACTGGCAGACGCCAATGGCAATGTTGTCATTTCACGAGACGGTGGACGCCTACTGGCAGACCGCCTCAGTTACGACGGGCAAGAGAGTATCTTTTCAGTAGATTTGCTGCGCACGGGCCAATGGCCTTATTACGTAACAGGGGTGAGCGCAGGCGGCAGCAGCGAAGATGTAACGATTGACGGCGCGACACTTTACTACGGGGCCCCCAGTCGCTTCGGACTCAGCGCGAGTTCAGATAATGTCCACTACAAAAAAGAAGGCACCAGCGAGTATGTGGCGATGACAGGCACAACCTTCCGCGTCGGCTCTGTGCCCTTTTTCTATCTGCCCAGCTACCGGCACTACTTAGAAGGTTCGCCCTACTTACTAGACCTAAATGCCGGCTCTGACAGCTCACTCGGCTACTACCTGCAAACGACCAGCCTCTTGCCTGTCACATCCTGGCTGCGCGCGGGTGCCAACCTCGATTTCTATAGCCAACGTGGTGTCCTTGCAGGTCCGACCGCGCAATACACATACAGCTCCACAACTCAAACTATCGTCGGAGCGCTAAGCACTGGTGCCATTCACGACAATGGCAGCGAATCGGATCGCGGCGTCGATTCCTTTGGCGAAACGATCGATGCGGAACGTGGATTTGCCGAGTGGCGCCACAAACATCACATCGGCGATCGCTTCACAGCCACTGCCTCGATCAGTTATTGGTCTGACTCCGAAGTGACCCGCGACTTTCGCGACGACATCTATAATGACAATGAGCGCCCCGATTCCTTTGCCGAAGCCGCATATGCCGGCGACAATTACTTGATTTCCGCATTCGGCCGCTTCAAGACCAATGATTTTCAGACTGTGCAGGAACGCAGCCCCGAAGTAAGTTTCGACCTACTGCCAGTGCCGATCTTTAATACAGGTGCCTACCATCGCGCCTCCGCCAGCTATGTTCAACTGAACGAAGACTTTGGCAACTATGCCCCACTGCTGACAGTCGAAGGCGAATCAGACCGCTTCGATCTGAGCTATCGTATCGAGCGCCCCTTCTCTCTGACAGACTGGCTCACTTTCAAACCTCTAGCGGGTGCTCGCTTCACCCATTACGAAAACCAGCAAATCGACCCAGGCGTCTACTCGCCGGCGGCCGCACTCATCGACGACAACTTCAGCCGTCAAATTTACGAGCTCGGCTTCGACTTGGAAGCGCGTGCCTATGCCAGCTACCCAACCGTCAATAAGACTTGGGGTATCGATGGCCTGCGCCACCTCGTGCGCCCCGTATTACGCTACCGCTACTACTCCGACCCCGACGACCTGAACGAAATCGCCACGATCGACCGACAGGTATTCGACTTACAGCGTCCACTGCTGGATTTAAGTGACTTGCGCAACGTCGACGAAATCGCCGAAACCCATCTCGTACGTCTCGGCGTCGAAAATCTCTTTCAAACACGTGCAAAAGGCTACGGCTCTCGCACATTGGCAGCACTGAACTTCTACCAAGACATTCTCTTCGAAAAGGACCTGCGCTACGATGGCGACGAAGAGGACACTTTCAACGCCACTTGGGTGGAACTAGTATTGAGTCCTGCCCCATGGTTGAAATTCGACTTAGCGAGCCGCTTTAAGACCGAGAGTATGAGCTTGGAAGAACTGCGCACCCGCACCACCCTGACCAGCGGTGAAGCATGGGAACTGGGCCTCTCGACCGACCTACTCAACCATCAGATCGATCAATACCGCCTCGACTTCATTTACCGCATCAACGAGCGCTACGCCTTTCTTTCCGATGTCAACTTCGATGCAGACACCGGCGAATTCACCAAAGTTAAGCTAGGTCTACGCACCCGTATCGGCAGCACTTGGGAGCTAGTTTACGCCATCACCTTCCGCGAAGATGCGCAACGCGAGAGCGATGTTGAGTTCCAAGTACAACTGCGCCTCACGGGCGACGAGTAAACCACTCGCTCAAGCCGATGGAAGAAGCACTCATCCCAGATAACGACTTTGCCATTCGGCTCCCCGCATTCGAGGGGCCCTTAGACCTCTTACTGTATCTGATCCGGCGCAATGAAGTCGATATATACGACATCCCGATCGCACGCGTCACTGAGCAATACATCGAAATCCTAGGCTCGATGGAGAAGCTCGACCTGGAGGTCGCTGGCGAATTCTTCGTAATGGCCTCCACCTTAATGTATATTAAGAGCCGCATGCTTCTGCCTAAAAAAGATCAAGGCAGCAATCTGGATGTGGAAGAAGATGATATCGACCCACGTTGGGAACTCGTACAGCAACTGCTCGAATACCGAAAATTCAAAGAAGCCGCCGAAGACATTCGTAAACTGATCCTGAATAGCAACGACCTGATCGCGCGCATCGGCCCTCAAGATGCAGTCGAAGCCGTCGAGCGCCCCCTAAAGCCAGTCGACCGCGTTGACCTCTGGAACACATTCAATCAAGTCTTGCGCCGCCTAGCCGAGCGCATCGACGAGGGGCAGATCAATGCCGAACAAGTCACCGTCTCGGACCGGATGGAGGTGGTACTCCTACGCATCCGGCACCAACCACATTTCCTCTTCTCAGAACTCTTCGAAGCCAGCACCACAATCACCACAATAGTAGCAAGCTTCCTTGCGGTTCTCGAATTGACGCGTCTAAATAAGATCCTAATACAACAAGACAGCGCCTTCGGCGACATCCGCTGCATGCGCGTGGAACATCCTGATCTCACCGCTCCCAAATTTGATTAAGCATTATGAACCGTATCGGCAAGCCACACAGTTATCCGTCAAATAAGCCTCCAGCGCATCTGATTGGAGTAGGCTTGGATAATAAAGACGGACATAAGCGCATCACAAAAGCTGAGCGCTTCGCCATCGTCGGCGGCTCACAAGAAACGCACGAACGTATGACAGAGACCGTGGTAAAAACCTTTGAAGCACTTGATCGCAAGGGCAAGACCCTCGATTCTATAGATAAAAAGGAACTCAACGACATCATTAAAGATAGCACACCTAAATAAGGTCCACTTGACAGCCAGCAAAGCCCCCATAGCTTACATAACACTATGACAGACCCCGAAAACAAAAACTCAGCCAACACCCCAGCTAATAACGGCACCAGCAATGGATCGGACGCGCCCAAGCCCGTAACTCCTGCTGCTCCTGCTGCTCCTGCTGCTCCTGCTGCTCCTGCTGCTCCTGCTGCGCCCCAAAAGCCTGCCGCTGCTGAAAAGACAAAAGCGACACCTTCCTTCGAAGAGCTTGCTGAACGCAAACCAGCCGCAGCTCGATCTGCATCAGCATCATCTGCTGCTGCGCCTGTTGCACCCGCTGCGCCCAGTAAACCAACACCTCCTCAGAAGCCCACCAAACCTAGCCTTTCTTTCGAGGAGCTTGCCGAGAGCAAACCAAGCAAGCCAGCGCCTAAGCCCATCCCAGCAGCCCCAACAAAACCGGCGCCCGCTAAGCCAGCTGCTGCGGCGCCCGCTAAGCCAGCTGCTGCGGCGCCCAATAAGCCAGCTGCTGCGGCGCCCAATAAGCCAGTCGCAAGTTCCCCCAAGCCTGCAGCACCCAAGCCCGCTGCGGCCAAAGCCTCGCCGAGCAATTCATCTATCACCATCGATGAAGACAAGGGCACCAGTGTTGGCAGTCTTGTCATCGATGCAATTGCGGCCGCAGCTGCGATCGCATTTGCAGTTTTACTACTGCAAGACACACTCCCTTTCCTAAAATAAACACGTCAAAAAACTAAGACATTATGTCCGATAAAATCACAGAACTCGATAGCTCTAATTTCGATTCCACAGTCAGCGGTGGCTCAGCTCCCGTCGTGGTAGACTTCTGGGCCCCTTGGTGTGGTCCTTGTAAAGCGATCGCTCCGATCCTCGAAGAACTTGCTGCAGAGCTAGGCGACGCCGTCAAAATCTGCAAAGTAAACGTGGATAACAACAGCGAGATCGCCAGCAAATATGAGATCCGCGCCATCCCGACCATCCTGATCTTCAAGGACGGCTCTGTTTCTGAAACAGTTGTCGGCCTGACATCCAAGGATGACCTGAAGGCCAAGCTGGTCTAGTCAGCAAATCGCCCGTCGAATGACTTAAAACAAAGCCGTATCCCGCAAGGGTGCGGCTTTTTTGTAGCGACCAAGAGCCCCACAACGCAGACTGTGAGTTGTAAGCAACAGCAATAAAAAAGCCCCGCATCCATATGGATGCGGGGCTTGGAAATTAAACAGAAACTGTTTACGCGCCGACTTGGAAGCGAGCGAAACGCTTCACTTGCATGTTCTCACCCATCTTGGCGATCATTGCAGTCAAGAGCTCTTGAACAGTCTGGTCTGGGTTCTTAACGTAAGCTTGCTCTAATAGGCAGGACTCGCTCAGGAACTTGTTCAGCTTACCTTCAACAATCTTTTCGATCGCTTGTGCAGGCTTACCTTCGGCTTGACCTTCAGCGACCTTACGCTCTGCAGCGATGATTGCAGGATCGATGTCTTCGCGTGATACGCAGACAGGGCTCGCAGCCGCAATGTGCATAGCGATGTCTTTAACGAATTGCTTGAAATCGTCCGTCTTGGCAACGAAATCACTCTCGCAGCTGACTTCGACCATTACACCGACCTTACCACCGAGGTGGATATAAGTGTCGACCAGACCATCGCTAGCATCACGACCAGCCTTTTTAGCGGCAGTCGCCATGCCCTTCTTACGAAGGAGTTCAACCGCTGCATCGAAATCACCTTCGGACTCAACCAAGGCTTTCTTACAATCCATAAGTCCAGCGCCTGTGCTTTCACGCAGTTCGCCAACCATTTTTGCATTAATTTGTACGCTCATAGTATTAAATATCGTATCAGTTTCAGATTCTATGAATTACTTGCTTTCTTCAGACGCTTCAGGAGCGGCTTCAGCAGCAGGTGCTTCTTCAGTAACAGGCGCCGCTTCAGCAGCAGCCTTGTCATCTTCGCCATAACCCGCTGGAAGTGTCACTTCGACATCGTCTTGTTGCTCGAACACTTGCTCACGAATGATAGGTCCTGCGCTCTTTTGAATCTTTTTCGCTTCGCGTTGAGCCAGACCGTTCTGAGCCGCTTCAAGGATCGTTTCTACGATGATACGAATGGACTTAACAGCGTCATCATTACCAGGGATGGGAAAATCAAGCACTGTAGGGTCGGAATTGGTGTCCACCAAACCGATCACAGGGATGCCCAAGCGATTGGCTTCAGCCACAGCGATTTCTTCATTCTTAGTATCCACGATGAAGACAGCAGCTGGCAATTCGCCGACTTCGAGCATACCTTCGAAGTTACGGTTCATGCGGCTCATTTGGCGACGAATCGCGGCTTCTTCCTTACCAGGAAGCTTTTCGAGTTCGCCCTCTTGATCCATTTTCAAGAACTTGCGGTATTTCGCAAGTGAAGTCTTGATAGTGGTGAAATTGGTGAGACCTCCACCCATCCAACGATTTACGCAGAAAGGCATTTGAGCGGCTACAGCAGCTTCGCGCATGATTTCTTGCGCTTGCTTCTTAGTGCCGATAAAGAGCACATCTTTGCCCGAGGCAACGACTTCTTCAACCTTGGCGTAAGCCTTTTCGAGAAGTGCGTGAGTTTGTGCCAAATCGATGATAGAGATGCCGTTACGGTTATCGTATACGTATGGCTTCGACTTTGGATTCCAGCGGCGGAGCTGGTGACCGAAGTGAACGCCTGCATCGAGAAGGTCTTTTGGTGTAATGTTCATACTGTATTCAAAGCCCAGATAACCACTCTGGGAGAAACAATGTTTCTTTTTAGTTATTTGTTGTTTGGTTAATGAGACGAAATGCCCCGTTCCTCACTCAATTCTAGAATGAGAAGCGCAGAGGGATACCAGCCGCAGACTGCAAGGCAAGTGTAAAGCCTGTGTTTTTTATGTTTTTCGCCTAATTAAAGGAACGACCGCAGCCGCAGGTGCTGGTGGCGTTGGGATTGCGAATATCAAAGCCCTTACCGCTTAGGCCGTCATCGAAGTCTACGACACTGCCATCGAGGTATTCAAGGCTAGTGGGATCGATCAAGAAAGAGACGCCATTACTCTCTAAAACTTGGTCGTCTTCCTTCTTAGCCTCGAAGGACATACCATACTCAAAGCCAGAGCAGCCACCGGCTTCTACGAAGATGCGCAGCAACTGGCCCTCACTGGCTTTCTCTACGGCGAGTTTACGAATTTGCGAAGCGGCACTATCAGTTAAAGTAATCATAGTTAACACGCAAAGCATCTTCTCCCCACCTGTCAATCAGAGCGATCAATACTTATACCAGCTCGGCTTGGCTGGCGGCTTCAAGCCTTGGGCCTCATAGGCAGTCTTAAAGTGCATTTTGGCGAAGTTCACCAAGGCATCCGCGCCTTTCTCTGCCACGATTTTCTTCGCTTGCGCTAAGACCTGACCACTGGCCCCTTTCACCAACGGCTCGCCAATCTCATCTGAAAGTCGTTTCATCTCACGCACATAAACGGCTCGTGCCACAATCGAAGCGGCCGCCACTACGGGGTCCGATTCCGCCTTGGTTCGACTGACCAATTTAAAGTCTTTGCGATCCTTCACATAAGCATCCACAAGTTTTTGCTTCGTGAACTGGTCCAATAAGCCCCAAGGCGCGGGACGCACATCCAATGCTTGATTGAGCGAGCGACCATGATACCAGGCCAGCAACTTGTTCAGGTTACGGTCAAATTTATTATAGAGCTCATTATACTTCGGCATGCGTGCGAAGGCAGTCTTAATCACAACTCCCGGCGTGTTGCGAATCTCTTTATCCAATTTCAGGATACTGCTATCCGTTAGTTTCTTACTATCCGCGACACCCTTCTCCATCCAAGCTCGCACCATCGCCCCATCGGCCACCACACAGGCAGTCACCAGCGGGCCAAAGAGGTCCCCCTTGCCACTTTCATCGCATCCCGCATGCAAGGTGAACCACTCCGGATGGTGCACCTCGTCATAGCCCAAACGTGGATCACCGGTAATTTGCGCTTCCAAGATGTCGCGCACGAAGTCCTCGGTATTCTTCCCGGAAACTACCAGCTTTCCACTCTGATAGCCGACCACATTGACTTTTTCCCCCTTGAAGGCGAAAAGCGAATACGCGACATCGTAGGGAAACCACAGCCCCCCCGCCTTCTCTTCCAACAAGTTTGCGAGCTGATCCATCTTCGCATCATCAAGCTTGATGGTATACATCGTCTTCTTCTTGGGACCTTCGTCTTCGATTATTTTAGATTTCTTTTTAGGCATGGGAAAATTGGGCGTGTATTTCAAATCATAGAATTACAGGAGATCAAGACAGGAACGGGGCCCCCAGCCACCTTAAAACCGAAACAACACATCAGGCAAACAAGCAAACTACCTAGCTTTTACTTGATTCTATAGCTGAATTGACCAATCTACGCACTTCGGACTTTGCCTAGGGTCCACATTAGAAGTCGCAGAGATACGCTTAGGCCCAATCTGATGACTCAATAAATCCCAAAGAGCTCGATTACTTTAAATGATTTCAAAACCCAAAAAACGTAAAATGAACCCCATGCTGCTCAACGTCTTGTTGATCAGTGGAGGTGTTCACGCCGTGGCCCTGTTTATTTTAGGCTCAATCACAGTATATAAGTATATCGTCCCGAGCGAAGCACAATTTGAAGAGCCCCCAGTGGTCGAACAAGTGGAGCCTCCGAAGGAGGTCAAAGTTGAAATCCGCCCACAGGCAGCCCCACAACAACAACAATCGATGCAAAACCTGCGGATGAAGCAAGTGGGGAACATCACTGTGGCTAATGTGGATGTCGATCTCCCGAGCATGGAGCAATCCTTTACCGTCAGCTCAGGCTTAGGCGGCTTCGGTGGCGGCGCGCTACTGGGAGGCACCCGTGGCAGTATTGGAATTGGTATGTCAGACATCAGCGTGTTTGGCTTAAAGAGCAAAGCCGAGCGTGTGCTCTTCGCAATTGACGCCAGTCGCACTATGTTGACCGACAAAAAAGGGGGCCTACACAGTTACCGCGTCATCAAAGAAGAGATTACAACCATGGTCAGCAACCTTTCCACAGGTACGCTCTTCAATGTGGTCTTCTATAACGATGGCCGCCTGCTATTCTTCAAACCTCGTCCAGTGCCCGCTGGCGATCAAGTCACGCAAGAGCTAATAAACTGGGTGGCTCCCATTAATAGCGACATCAACAAACTAGGCGCTCCAGGCGCCAGGAAAATAAAGATTGAAGCTTTGTCAGAGGAACCAGTCCACATAGCTATGAATCGTTATCAACACGGCGGCGGCAATGAGACTGCTTATCTGACGCAAGTTTTCCTGGAGCAATCGATTGATGCCGTCTTCGTCATTGCACCACGACATTCAGGATTTCAGCGCATCGCTCGCCCCTACACCCAGAAGGAAAACGAGGCATGGAAGAAGCGTACATCTGACCCACGCTATCAAGAACAACTCAAGGAGCACAATAAAGAGCGCGCGGAGCTGGTGAAGAAAGCCAGAGAGATCAAAGCTAAGCGCGATGCCGAACGCAAAAAGCGTGGCTTGCCCCCTCAAATTTTCGATGGTGGCGACTTTGTTCGTCGCATGGGACTCAGCTACAAGACCAATCACCCGGGTCACAAGCCCACTTATCACATCGAAGAGCGTGATGTCGTGCGCTACTTCAAGGATTTAACTAAAGTGCTTTACAAGGATAAGAACGGCACGCCCCCTTCGATCAACGTGGTGCTCTTTCTCGCAGGTGATGAAAAATTCTCTGAGAGCAACGAAGATCGCCTAAAAGACTACACACGCTTCTTTGGCGGTAAATTTCGCATCATTCGTGGCTTAGACGGCATCAAAGCCGCCAGCTCGTCTAAAGACACGAAGAATTAGGCATTCAGACTTAGCCCTCCTACTTAGCTTTACTCGCTGGCAAAGAAGTTGAATAGTATTCCTGATACATGCTACGACTCAGTGCCTCCGCTGCGGCACGACTGGAAAGACGTGCAAAACGATAGCGTGAGACCAAGCGCATGACTAAGCAAAAGCGCGTCAACCATTGGGAGGCCTCCCAACTGCGATGGCAGACTTCGCAGGGCTGATTCAAAAACAAAAATCCACCGGTCTCGCGTAAGCGCCAACTAGACTCCACATCCTCCATCAGAGGCTGCGCGGGCATCAGTTGATGGCGCACGGCGGTCTCACGATGAAAGAATTGCACTTGATCTCCAAAGGCAGTGCGCGAAAACATGGCACGCGCATCGTTGAGCATCTCGATGGGCAATAGCTCCACCTGCGCCTGCTCAAAGCGCTGCCCGAAGGCTCCTCCGCAGACAGTGGGATCGACCGCGACCGCAGATCGAATTTGCGCCAGTGCTTGCGGAGCCAGCACCGCATCTGCGTGTAGCACACAGACCCAGCTACTGGAAGCCGCAGCGATTCCTGCGGCGATTTGCTGCCCTCGCCCACGCTCGGATTCGATCACGCGCACTGGCAATGTATGTTGCGCGACATAGGCCAGCGTGCCATCCTGCGAGCCGGCATCCACGCAAATGACCTCCGAGGCTGGCAGGCTCTGTGCGGCGACGCTGTGCAATGCTTGCTTCAAGGGCGTCAGCACGTTTAGCGTGGGAATGACGATCGACACCGTGACCGCTTCATTGACGGGCCGCTTAGCTGGAAACATCACACGCCCGCGCGTGCTCCAAAATTCATACAGAAGCGCGAGCCCGAAAGGCAGCCAAAACACGCTGCGCTGTAAGGCGCTCAGCCCCCAAGTATCATTCGACCAGACAAAGAAATAAACCGAGCTACTGAGCGACAACAAGACCCAGGGCAAACTGGGGCGCAGACACACAAAGGGCAAAATCCACGCCAGATACCAAAAGTGGACAGTGGGCGAAAGCACAATTAAGGCCCCCAAAACCCAGCGCACCTGCGCATCTAAAGAAGAGCTCTCACGCGCGCACCAGCGCCAAAAACAAATGCCAGCGAAGACAGCAATCACAATCGTAGAACACAATGCCCGCGACCATCCCAGCCCCAGCAAGAGCACATCATAGACGGGGCCATTAAAGCTGCGCGTGCCCCCAAAGCGAAACAAGCCTTCAAATAAAGCTGGCAGCGACTCCCCAAAGTAGAGCGCAGGCAAGAGCAGCGTGAGCACAGCAAGCAAGAGGTATGGGCTTCGCTGGCGGACCAAGGCCCACAAGGCGGCCACAGGGCCCGCCCCTGCCGGTCGGCCACTAGGCGACGCAAAGAGGTACAATGGCAACAGTGGCAATGCGATCCACTTCACTCCCGTGGCCAAAGAGACCAACACCACCGCGAACTTTTCGCGCCCGACGGCTGCCGCCCACAGGCCCCACACTAGAGCCGCCACCATCACTGCATCGAAGTGTCCCTCTCCCGCATACGCGATTAAAACCACCGGGGACAAGGCATAGCAGCCGGAATACTGTAGCGCCAAGCCACGCAAGCGCAGCAGGCGTAACAGGCCTGCCAAGGTCGCACAATCTGCCAACAGAAAAAAGAGCTTAAATGCCAGCGGATAATAGGCCACGGAGGCCACTGCCGCAAAGAGCAACTCCGCAAGCGGCGGATACGCCGTGGGTTGATCCTTGTGATTCATCTGCGCCCACTGTGCATCGCGGTAGGCGCGCAGGGCCTCGGCATCGGCAGTCTGCGCATAGGGGCTCAAGCCTTCGCTCACGAGCCGCCCTTCCCATAGATAGCGGCTCACATCATCCGATACCGCAGTGGGCAGCAATAAGACGCGCAACGCGAGCGCGGGGATCCAAATCGCAGCCAATATACCGCGCTGACTCTTAAAGCGTGGAAACAGAAAAACGCTCAACAGTCCCGTCAGCCCGATGATAAAATAGTAAAAGGCGCGCGGTCCACCCGCGGCATCAAATTGCGGCGTGGCCAGCGCATAGCCCCCAGCGGCCAAGCCTGCGAACAGCAGGGTGATCAACCAGGCTATGTGACGCACATACATCGCTCCTCTTATATGCGTGCTTCGGACAAGCCCTTGGAGCCCACGACGCCAAAGCCGAGCGTATAGACGGCGACAAAAGGTATGAGTGCATATTGCCCCAAGTAGCACAGGACTGCGATGGTGAACGCGCAATAGACAGCAAAGAACATTTCGATACGCGGCATCCAATCCCGCTTGACCAGATAGGACTTGAGACTGGTTTCACCGGCCTTGGGCGTGCGCACGAAGGTGCTGTCATTGCTAAACATACCCGCCAACACGGCCTTGCCGTTGGAGAGGCAAATACCGAAGCCCACAATCAGAAGAAAAGGTAAGACTGCCAAGCGCTGTTTCCAGACATCGGGATGCTCTTGATATTGACAGACCACATAGCCCAAGCTGGGCCCGATCGCCGCTGGCACCAGCAAGCTGAGAAAGAGCACGGAACGATAAAACCACACCCCACTCTCTCCAAGAGTCGCGATCAGAGGCAGGACCAAGAGTGCAATCAAAGCCATCTGTAAGTTTAAGCCATAGCGGGTCAAATGCACGGTTGCTTGTAGTTTTTTAAATAAAGGCATCGGCTCACGCCAAACAGTCGGTAGCAGTTTACGCGCAGTTTGCAGCGTGCCCTTGGCCCAGCGGTATTGCTGGCTTTTGAATGCACTGTATGTCGGCGGTAATTCGGCAGGCACTCGCAGTGTGGGCAAATAATGGAAGCGCCAGCCTCGCATCTGCGCGCGATATGAAAGGTCTAGATCTTCCGTTACGGTATCGTGCTGCCAGCCCCCGGAATCGTCGATCGCTTCACGCCGCCACACGCCGGCAGTGCCACAGAAGTTCATGAAGAGCCCATTGCGATTACGAGCGGTTTGCTCAATCACGAAGTGCCCATCAATGCCCATTGCTTGCACGCGCGTGAGCCAGGAATGATCCTGATTTATGTGATCCCAGCGTGCTTGCACCATGCCACAGTTTTTATCCGCCCATAGGTGAGCCAGCGTGCGACGCAAGAAGTCAGCAGGTGGGATAAAGTCGCTATCAAATATCGCGATAAATTCCCCCTTACAGACCGCCATGCCTGCCTCCAGCGCGCCGGCCTTATAGCCTATCCGATCTTCGCGACGAAAGACTTCAATCCAGTGCCCTTGTGCACGTAGGTCGGCAGCGGCTTGGTCCACCAAAGCACAGGTCTCATCATCGGAATCGTCGAGGATTTGTATTTCGTGGCAAGCGCTGGGATAATCGATCGCAGCCACAGCACGGATCACGCGCTCGGCGACATTGATCTCATTGTATAAGGGGATCTGTGTCGTCACTACCGGCAGGTCTTCTCGATCTGCAAAATGCTGCACAAATTGCGCCTCGGTCGCGGCATCGCTCTCCAAGTGGGCATTGCGCTTCCGCAAATAGAGAAAGAGCAGCAAGTAGGTATTCATGCCATAGAGTAGTAAAAGCAGACTACAAGAGGTATAGAGAACGAAAACAAAAAGACTGAGCGGATTCATAAAAAAAGAGGTCATAATTCCCACGCGGGGACGCGAATCGATGCTAGAATGTTTCGCCTCGCTTACGAGCGTTCGATATAAACTGATCCACAGGCGTCAAGTCTTGTAACTCTTGCATCTGGATCGGTGAAGCGGCCAAGCGATCCAAAACCACCCCTCCGGAGCGACTTAAACGACCAAAACTCAGCACCCCAGTGGGGCAAGACTGCACACAAGCAGAGCAACGCACACATTCGGGGTCTTCCATCGGCAGCCCCTTATTGGCAAAGTTCATAATGTCGATCCCCTGATGGCAAACTGAGGTGCACACATTGCAGGAGATACATTTCTTTTTCTCCGCAAAAATACGAAATTGCGAGAAGCGAGCATATATGTGCATTAATGCTGCCAGCGGGCAAGCAAAGCGGCACCAGACACGTCCGGACAGGTGGAAGTATAGGCCGTAACCAATCGCCCCCGCCAACCAAAGGTCGATCAGCACTTTATAACTCAGCAGCTCGTTCTTATCGATAAAGCCGGCAATCGCCTTGTCGAAGCCCTCCCATGGCGTCAGCCAGCCCACAATGCGCAGCGCCAGCAAAACAAATGCGATCGCTAAGACCCACTGCCCAATCATGTTGAGACGGTTCCACTTCGGACCATGCGGCATCTTATGCCGATGTTGGTCGCCCAAGGTTTCAGCCATTGCGCCACAGGAGCAAATCCACCCGCAATACGCGCCCTTACCCCAACGCCAAACGATCAGCGGAATAATGACAAAGGTTTGAATGAAACCGAATATAATCCAGCCCCAAATGGGCGCTTCGGTAAAGATGTTATAGATAAAGAGCGGCCAAGCTAAAATGAAGCCGAAGGAGCGCCAAAACTGGTTGGGATCTCCGCCTTGCCCGTCCGAGAGAAAGGTCATGCCAAACCATTGCCCAAAGCCTCCATTGGTGAAAACACTATGATGATACAGGTAGGGGAATAACAAATACGGCAGTATAAATAAGGGAATCACTTGCACCGCCATCAGCGTGGAGGTCTGCAATTTCACGTAAGGCGTCTTACGACGACGCATGCGCCGGATGCCAAATACCACGATCACCGTGGTATACATCAGCGCGAAGGTAAAGCCGGGGTCATTACGTGCCGCATTGAGGAAGGTGTAGAGCAAACTCCCCTGCTCACCGAGCACGGGTATATTAAACGGAAACCACTGTCGGCTCGCAAAGATTTGCCACAAGTTGGTGCCTTCGATACCGAGAAAGCTTTTGTATGCCTTGAGATGGTACAAAAATGTCATCAACAGCATAAATGCGATGAGGCCACCCCAAATTTTCGTCGACCAATCGCCCGTCACTGGAATGCTGGATTTGCGAAAGAAATCCAAGGGAGGCTCGCGGCCAATTAAAGTAAACACGTAGTCGTTCTCGACTGGGCAATCCTCGCGGCCCTCCCCGCAGACCAGCACATGATCTTGATGGATCTCCTGCAGTTGCGAGCTCATCAGCAATGTCAATTCTCCCGCCGATGTGAGTTCCTTGACACGCTGGACGTTATCGGGCTTCGCGCGCGAAAACTCCGCTTTACGATAGCTCAGTGTCACCTTCGCCCCCGCCTCAACTAATGCGATCGCGGCTTCTAGGGCCGAGTCGCCGCCGCCGACGACCATCACTTTTTGCCCGGCGTGCTCCCCAGCATCAATCAAGCGATTCGACACCTTATCCAAGTCCTCGCCCGGCACATTTAATTTCCGATAATTACCGGTGCGGCCAATCGCCACAATCACGCGTTGCGCCCGCACTGCCGCGTCCTCGGCCAAGGCCACAGTTAACACGCCTCCCTCGCGTTCGATGTGCTCCACTTTGGCTCGTGTGGTTTCGATGCCATGCGCCTCTTTTTGCGCCTTGAGCTCCTGCAATAAGTCTTCCTTTACCTTGGACTCGAAGCGTAGTTCGCCCGCAGGTTCCATTTCGCTGGGATAGGTATAGATCGGCTTTTTACGCGGAAAATTCTGGATGGTGGAAAAGCTCTCATCGGCTTCGTAGAGCACATAACGAAGGCCCGCTTTTTTCGCTTCGATGGCGGCGGAAAGCCCCGAAACCCCGGCCCCCACGATCACTAGATCATAAATATCTGTGTCCGCCCCCGCACCTGGCTTAAAGTCGGACTCTTCTAAAATGCTTAAAACCGCCTTTGCGCCCGTATCGGCCGAAAACTTAAGCAGTGGCACGCCGGTGAGATCTCCGACCACTCGCACGCCCTTCACACGCGTGCTGCCATCTTCGTTCACATTTGGGCTTTTTTCGACAGCTCCCGCTGGCCAACGTGTATGCAGCCAATTCGTATAACGTAAAATAATGTTTTGCATACTGCTCACTTAGATTGATTGAGCGACCAGTCATAGTCGATCCAAATAACGTCATATTCCGTGGGCAGTGGCTGCGATCGATAGCGGTTTAAAAACAAGGCGGGTTGGCTCACTCCGAAATCAGAGGCATACCATTTAAATAACTCTGAGTAAGCGGTGCGTCGTTTCGATGCATCGCCCCGCGCCGCTTGATCACTGGCCGCGAAGAGACGCGTCTGCTCCTCTAATTGAGCCTCCAATTGCGCGCCCCGGTAGGGCTCCGCACGCAAGGGCGGACAGCTCACGCTGGCGCAGTTCACCGCAAAATGAATACGAGGGTCCGGGAATTTCTGCAGCAAGATCCCCTTCTCGATGTCATCGAGGCTCAAGCTGCGCTCTCCCTGCTGAGTATAATCCTTTTTGAAAATACTGAATGGAATCAGCCCGATCGACTTGACCGACTTGATGGGATAGCGCTCTAGGACCGCTTGTAGCATGCCGGCATTATAGAGGTTGATATAGAAGGCCTTCTGTTGCGCCGGCGAGAGCTGGGCCACGTCCACCAGCTTTGTCCTCGGATCGAGGTAAAAGCGATACCAGTCGTCGGGCGTATCTCCCATATCTTCGCCAAAGGTTTGAAACACAGTTTGATAGCGCGTGCTGTCTACCTCAGCGGTGTCCAGATCGCTCAAATGAATGCCGTCGCCCTGCATTTTGAAGGGGGCCATAATGAACCACGGCCAAGTCAGCACATGAAAACGTCCCTTAGGCGCCGCCGCCTCTGCTGGGGCTCACCCAAGCCCCACATTCAGCGATAGAAGTCCAAGGTTTTTCAATGTCATAGCGATAGGATCGCCCAAGGATGGCTTTATTCCGAACAAAGCCGTTTTTGTTAATTCTAATTCAAACCACGCGTATCCTCGGTTCTCTGAACCGGGGGCTCGTCACCTCGGAGCCACTGCGCATTTTATAGTTGGCTCGCTGCGACATAGTCGCTGACATTGCGGGCAATGAAATTATGCCCTTTTTGTGCTGAAGAGATTCAAGATGCTGCCATTAAATGCAAGCATTGTGGCGAATTCTTAGACGGTCATACACGTCCCAACACGCATTCTAACACGCACCTACAGACAGCCCAAGAGCTCACGCCGGCACAGAAGTGGTATTTCCAGAAGGCCTTTCTAATCTTCATTCTCGCCTGCGTGGGCCCACTGGGGCTGCCGCTAATTTGGTGGCACCCGACCTTGCGCCGTGGCTGGAAAATAGCCATCACCGTGGCTCTGCTACTGATCACCTGGCTCACCATTGTCTCCACCATGGAAGCCCTCAAGATCATCCAAGAAAGCTTCACCGAAGCGCAGCAAATCCTCAATATATGAGCAAAGCGATTGCTGAGGATTTGCACTGCTTAAACTCCCCAGCCTCTGAGCCAGTCCCAGTCAGCACGCGCGAAATGCCCTTGCTGCACAGCAAGGGATCTGTTCACTAGCGAAGCATGAGCATTGCAACTAAACGAGGCGACGACGGCACCACTGCCCTACTTTTTAATAAGCGGGTTCCTAAAACACACCCCCGAGTGATGACCTATGGACAGATCGACGAACTCACCTCCGCCATCGGTCTTTGCAGAGCGCATTCAGACCAACCAGCGGCCAAAGAATTGCTGCTCTCTGTCCAGAAGCAATTGATCAATTTCATGGGCGAACTGGCCACAGACGATGCCGACCAAGCACGCTATCTCGAAAAATATGGAGAACAAGCGATCAGCTCGGCCATGATTGATCGCTTGACCGAATGGGTGAATGAAAAGGAAAAAGACATCCAATTCAGCGGCTGGAGCTTCCCTGGCGACACTGTGGCCGACGCATTTTTTGATAGTGCCCGCACCACCTGCCGACGAAGCGAACGTGGCGTCGTAGCCTTAAAAGAATCCGGAGCTCAGGTTCGCCCCGAGCTGATTCAATATCTAAACCGCTTAGCTGATTTGCTCTGGTTGATGGGCCGAGAGCACGCTTAATAGGCTCCACCCCAAACGGGACACGTCCGATTTTTAGTATCAACAAGGCTTAGGCCTTGAATTTAACTTGAAGCTAAATTTGAATGCACGATTCGGCTCAATCCTTTGTTGGGAAGGAGCCTCTTAATCGTATCATGCAAACACCCGCCCCTTCTTCATCCGATGCGCTGCAGCAAGTTCGCCAACAAATCGCCAGTTGCTCGTCGGCCAAGCTGCACTCATTGATCGCCTGCTCTTAGCCCTACTTTCTAGCGCAGGCTACCTCAGCCTACGCAGCCTACAGGCACAGTCCCAAGGCTGTATCATCGTCGACAGCCTATACGCCAAAAAAGGTCCCAGCTACGCCATGCCAACGCCTTTAACGAAGCCCTCCACGACGGCCTCGAATGCAGCCTAATCGAAACCCGCGACGGCTGGCACCACATCCAGCTCAACGACCAGCGCACATGCTGGGTACCCAAAACACAGTCCAATTCATTCAATTCGATTGAGCGCTCGCGCGCGCAGACTTAGGGCGGCATTGTTAGCTTTTTCAACTATGAGACAAAAAATAGATTTGGGCGCTTGATGAGGGGTAGCGTTCAGCAAGTTTCATCACAGAGGTTTATCCATTCATACGCAGGCTCAACGTCAGCGGATATAAAGATCACCAATAATGAGTCATTGCACCTATTAATGGCGCATGTCGTGATTGTTATAAATAACTGACAATGGCTGGCCTCTATTTCCTGACCTCTGACCTCTGAATTAGGCTCATCCAAGGCGATTGATCGCTCGCGCTCCCCGAAAATCAATCCACTCCAATTGCTGGAGCTCATTCAGCATCGGAGGTTGCAAGGGCTCTTGCACAAATCCTAAACGTCGCAAGGCATAGATCCGCATCGCGCGCCGCACATTCAAGCACAGCTCTCCGGCCTCCATACCATAGTCCATTTCCAAAGCCGTACGTTGATTCGCGCTCAAGCCCCCGCTCGGACGGAAAGTCAAAGTCTCTGTCGCCAGCCAATCCTCGTCCACCAGATCAACGAACGGACAAGGCTTGGCCCGCCCCACAGTCTGAAAGCGACCGATCACAAAGTCTTTAAACACCTCACTGCGGTGACAATAGGCACGCACATGCCAGCGTAGCCCATCAAAACCAAAACACCGCGGACTCATCCAGCGCTTTTCAGAACTGCCCGATCTGACCGACCAATAAGTCACCTCCACGCAATCTCGATTGCAGGCAGCCAAGGACAACTTACGATGCAACAACCGATCCGCCACACGCTGCGGACGGCTACCTCCCAACACAAATTCGCCGTATTCCAGCTCATCACGCATGGCAGAACCCACCGCTTCCATGTCCTCGCTAAAGTTCGGCTCGCGCAACACCGTCTGCATTTTAGCCGCCGCCACATAGCACTTGCGCCGCACATCGTACTGACACGCCCCCGCATTTAAAGTCGTGTAAGAAACCAGGTCCTTCGTCGCCTGCGGCAGCGAGATGCCAAAGTGATCACACAGATCCCGACGATTGATGCTACCACGCCAAAACAGCAAGCGCTCAATAAACAATAAGCGTTGCTTTTCACTCCATCCCGAAATCGTTCGATCCATACTCATAATTAATAAGACCAGTAAACAAGCGAGCACCAAAAAAATCAAGCCCCAATAAACCAGTTAACTTTTTATGACCTACTTACTTTTTAGTATTGATTTGTAATTCAATCCAGCACACAAAACATTCCTATCAAACGAACGTTCGTAAATTATCTATAAAACGCTCGCCTAAAAAGATAGCGTTACTTACATAATCTCATCGCAACCCATGCCTTTTTACGCCCATACGAAAAGCACCCCAACCGGAGAACCCGCTCCTCAAAATGAATGGGAGCCCTTTTTTTCGGAGAACTGCCTAGGATGAAACCCATCTCACTCAAGCATTGCTGGGCGAAGACCGACCCCGTAACAGGCCTACCGCACCTATCAGTTACCGATCACTGTATCGTCGTTGGCTCGGTCGCTCAGGCACTTTGGGCCAGACTCCCTAAGAGAGTTCAAAATGTCTTACCCGCAGGCTGCATCACATTAGTCGCTGCGCATGACATCGGTAAACTCACACCTGGATTTCAGCTCAAAGCCCCGCTTTGGCCATGGCATGAAGCGTTGCAGCAAACTCTGATAGCAGACGGGCTAACGACAAACCATGCAATTGTAAGCCAATGGCATCTGCAATGCACCGAGTCTTATGCTCGCAATAAAAAGCAGCAATATTGGTTCATTAGTACCGGCGGCCACCATGGTCGCTACCCGTGCGGCAGCAAACCGCTTAAGCGCCCGCCTTATGAAGGCGGGAATCAGAGTTTCATTTCACTGCGTGACGAGTTACTGCAGATTTTAGTCGAACGCTTTGGCGCACTACCTTCTGAATTAGCTAAAAATGAAACAGAACGCATCCACCTGCTAACCGGCTTCACCATTTTCTCCGATTGGATCGGTTCCAATTCAGACTGGTTTCCACCTAAAGTATCAACCGATCACGCTTCTCTCGCGACGACTGTCAACCAACAGCTAGACGCGCTAAAATGGAACCCAAGCATTCGCACGGGTCGAAACTTCGGCCAGCAGTTTAACCCGATCGCCCCAAACGATTTCGCCCCTCGCCCGATTCAGCAAACACTCCTACAAGCTGCGGACACTCCTGGACTCTACATCGTGGAAGCCCCGATGGGCATGGGAAAAACCGAAGCGGCCCTCACAACCGCTTATCAGCGCTGGACTCAAGGCGACGAACGCGGACTTTACTTCGCACTGCCGACACAGCTCACTTCCAACAAGATCCACGATCGCATCACTGATTTCTTGCGCAATACCCTTGGTGAAGACAGCACCCAAGCCCTGATTCATGGCAACGCATGGCTCGGCGATAAGAAATGCCAGCGACTCGCTCCCACTTTTGAAGAATCGGAAAAGGGAGCGCCTGAAAATGAAGCTAACGATCAGAACGAGGCTCTTCGTTGGTATAACTCGACTCGCAAGCAACTCATTGCGCCCTTTGGCACGGGCACCATCGATCAAGCTCTGCTGGCCGTGCTCCCTGCGCGATTCGCGGCTCTGCGTTATTTTGCACTCGCAGGTAAAGTCGTCGTCATCGACGAAGTGCATTCCTTCGACCCCTACATGTCGGCTTTAATCGACCGCTTGATCCGCTATCTAATCAAAGCAGGCGCAACTGTCCTTATTCTATCAGCGACCCTCACTGCGCAACGACGGGCCGAACTCGTGCAAGCTGCTGACGCCATCGAGAACGATGCCCCACAAGCCTACCCCTTAATTACCAAAGTAGCGACTGGAGCCAGCCATGCCAGCCACATTCCCGTGCCTGGCGAATTGCCCCAAAAAACCATTCACCTGAAGCACTCCCAGCTCGATGACTCGAATCAAAACGCCTTCTGGGATCAAATTGCTGCTAAAGTTGAAGCAGGCGCCAACGTGGTCGTCATTCGTAATACAGTTGGTCTGGCGCAGGAAACCTATCGTCTATTAAAAGCACGGCTCTCCGAGCGAATCCCTCCTGAACACGTCGGCTTGTTGCACTCTCGCTTCCCTCAAAACGAACGTGACCGCAACGAAGACAAATGGACCTCGATGCTTGGCAAAGGTGACAAAGACGGCCATTCACGCCCTACGGGCTCCTTATTGGTCTCGACTCAAATCGTCGAGCAATCCGTCGACATCGATGCAGATTGCCTCGTCACCGATCTCGCGCCCACTGAATTGATCTTGCAACGCATTGGCCGTCTTCATCGCCATGTGCGCACGCGCCCTGCAGGTTGCGAACAAGCAATCTGCCACATTTTGCATCCAAGCACCGACTGGCAAGGCGACGCCAAAGCTGTCGAAGGCGCGCTCAATCCACACCATTATGTCTATCCTGCCCTCAGTATCTGGCGAGCAACCGTCACCCTAAGCGCCCGAGAGACGATTCAACTGCCCGAAGACATCCGCCCCTTACTGGAAGAAGCGGCAACCCGTAATCCAGCCGAAGGGGATAGCGAAGCCCTCGCAAGATTCGTCATAGATCACACCCACCAGCGTGACAAGATGCTTGGCACAGCAAAACTGCGTAACGTCTTTAATGCATCTGCCATCGAAGATAAAGAAGGCACCGAGACCCGCTACGGCATCAAACCAACCGCGCTACTGGTCATACTCCCGAGCACTCCAATTGAACAAGGCGGCCGCGTAACCTGGCAACTACCAGACGGCACCACAGAGAGCCACTACACAGGTGAATTCAACTTTGCCGTCGCCAAAGCACTGCAAAGCCATGCGACCCGCATCCCCGCCTATTTAGTCAAACCGCAACTCACCGCCGCTCCCGACTGGCTGAAACAACACCTCGACTCTGGCGTGCTCGCCATCCAAGCCAGCGACAGCAGCGAGCTGCACTGCTACGCGAGCGATGAAAAGCCCTACGCCCTCTACTACCGCAGCGATATCGGCGTCACCTACGAAAAATCTGAATCAACTCCCTATTCCGAGCAACCTGAAGACTTCTGGTTCTAATATCACTCATATCATGCAAAACTTCAATCTCATCGACTCCCCATGGATTCCAGTGCGTTGGCGACACGACGCTAGCTCCGAAACATCCCCCTTGGTCTCACTACAAACCGCCTTTGCCCGTAGCTCTGAAATCGCTGACTTGGACTGCGCCCCCCACGAACGCATCGCCCTCACCCGCCTACTGGTCTGCATCACCCTCGCCGCACTCGGTGCTCCCGAAGATGAAGACGAATGGGACGATTTCGGAGCCAACTTTTCCGAAGACATAATCACCTACCTTAAGCGAGACGACATCTACCCACACTTTAATCTACTGGGCGACGGCCCGCGTTTTTTACAGTCTAAAAAAACGACAGCCAAAAGCAGTGAAGGCTATCCACTCTGTAAAATATTTTTCCAACTCGCATCAGGAAACAGCCCGAAACTCATGGATCATTGGGGCGAAGATGCCCGCCCATGGGAACCCGCAGCTGCCGCGCTCGGTTTACTAACCTTACAAAACTTTTTCGTCGGAGGCAGTATGGCATCCAAAGTCAAAGGTAATGGCCCCAGCCTTAAATCATTGCAGATGTTATTACTTGGGGACTCACTCAAAGAAACGCTACTACGCAACTGCATCGACCTCGAAACACTCAAACAAACAGGTGCAGAAATCGGCACTCCCGTTTGGGGATCGCCTGCCGATAATAATTTGCTCGCACGGTTAGCACCTACAGCCTGCGCTTTGTGGCTCTCCGACGACTATGCCACCACTTTGATCGATCAAGGACATCAATACCCTGAGTTTGAAGCCTATCGCGATCCTTTCGCCACTACGTTGACGATTAAAGATAATCGCCGACTGCTACGCGCGAACCTAGAGCAAGGCATTTGGCGTGACCTACACTTAGTGACTAATTTGAAGCATACCGATGAGGCGTCGGGGCCACTCAACCTACAGGCCTTCAATAATAGACACACACTCAAACAACATACGAATTTATGGGTAGGTGAACTGGTGAAAGCCAAGGATGCTAAAATAATTGATTGCACCGAATCCACCTTCACCGTGCCTCAACAATTGTTCAGTGAAGATGGGCGTAAGATCTACGCAAACGGTGTCGATCACGCTGATGTGATTTCCAAGAAGCTCTATGGTGCAATCAAAACCTACTGGGGCGCACTCAAACATGAGAATCCTCCTGTGCCCGCTGCTCAGAAACACTTCTGGCATCAACTCGACCTCAAACATCGCACGCTAATTCAAATGGCCGGAGACCCTGAAAGCCGTCGCGGGCTACCAGCCATTGGTGAAGCCGGCGCTGTTGACGCGTGGACCAGGCTAGTGCAATCCACCGCGCTTGATGCCTTCAACACTGTCTGCCCCCGCAGCACACCACGCCAAATTCAAGCGTATGCCAACGGAATCAAACCTCTAATGAAGGCACTGTACCCCAAACCTCCGAAAGCCCCCAAGCAGCCCAAGAAATCTTCATCTATCCCAAACATTCAATCCGAAATGAAACTCTAAACCATGGAAACCGACACACAGAACACATTCCTAGCGCGACTGCAAAAAATGGTCGCCGACCGAGGCAGTCGAGCAGCCCTTCGCCGCTATTGGAGCCCAGCGACGCGCCACCAAGCTTATCCATTACTCGGCCAACTCGGAGCACTGAAAGACGACCGAAAAACAATCCTAGCCGCGCTTTACGCCGAACACCCCGAACATCAGGCAGGACAAAGCGTGGGTAAAGCCGCACTGCGCCTAGGCGAGCGAAAAGACGGCAACCACCCCTATGACAGCCATTTCCGTCGTCTGCTCGCCTGTGATGATCTCGATGATCTCGCGAAGCAACTCCATCGTTTAGTCAAACGATTACAACGCGAAGGCATCGCTCTTGATTACGAGGAACTTCACAAAAATCTGAACTACTGGGCCAACTACAGTGAGAACGTGAAAGTCGATTGGGCGGCCGGTTTCTGGCAAGCACCGATGGCTCCAAAGCAAACGGAGGCCGCTGAAGTATGATTCTTACACAAGCACAGATCCCCTACGATATTGCCGCGCGTGAATGGAAGCATGGTGGCTTTCGCGATAGCTACGCCTGGCACAAGCGCATATGGGAAGCCTTTCCCGGCCAACCCGAAGCCGAGCGCAGCTTCCTGACTCGGGTCGATGACACCGGTCACGGTTTTCGGCTATTGATCCAATCTCCAGAACCGCCCACGCGGCCAGACTGGTGCCCAAGCGACAACTGGCACTCTAAGACCATCCCAGACAGTTTTTTCCAACACAGTCAGTACCGGTTTTCACTGCTTGCCAACCCAACCAGGAAATTGGTGGTGCGCGATGCGAATGGCGTCAAAAAAAAGAACGGTAAACGCATCGCACTCGGCAAACGTGAAGACCTGATTGCATGGATCGAGCGCAAGGGCACCCAGCATGGCTTTAGCATTGATATGACGTCACTCAAAACGGTGCCGCGCCCACGTCAGCAATTTCTAAAACAAGGCAAGAGTGGCACTCACACCGCTACCGAATTTACAGGCAGCCTACAGGTCACAGATCCAACGGCGTTTTTGAATGCCGCCCAATCTGGTATCGGTTCCGCCAAAGCCTTCGGCTTCGGTATGCTCTGTCTCGTTCCGATTACAAACGACTAAATTTCACAACAAATCTAATCACAAAATTCTATAAACAATATTAAAACACCATGAAACTCATCGAACTCCACATCCTCCAGTCTTTCCCCGTCTCTTGCCTCAATCGTGACGACGTCGGCTCTCCTAAATCAGCCGTCTTCGGCGGCGTGCAACGTGCCCGCATTTCCAGCCAATGCTTGAAACGCGCCAGTCGTGTACTCGCGCACGAAAACCATGCTGGTTTTGAGGGCATTCGCTCACGCCATCTATTGCTTCCCTTCACTGAAGCCTTGAGTGCTGCGGGGCTCGATGCGGACGCAGCCGTCAAACAAGCCGAAGCCCTCTGTGTGCTCTTTAGTAAAAAAGACAGCAAGCATCCCGAACAAGTGACGACTGCCGTCTACCTGTCGCCAGGCGAGATTCAACAAATCGCGACAGCAATCGCAGGTGGCGAAGATGCCAAAAAAGCTATCAAAAATGCTACCCGCACGGATGCCGCTGACATTGCTCTCTTTGGTCGTATGATCGCGAACGATCCGAATCTAAATGTCGAAGGTGCCTCGATGTTTTCGCACGCGCTCTCCACACATAAGACCAACAACGAAGTCGACTTTTTCTCTGCAGTCGATGACCGTAAAGGGGACGCGGAAGATGCCGGCGCGGGCATGATCGGCAGCCTCGAATTCAATTCCGCCACCTACTACCGCTATGTGGCCATTAACCTCGACTTGCTTGCCGCGCCCACGCACCTCGGAGGCCTCAGTGAGGACGAGCGTAAAGACATCCTACGCGCTTTCATTAAATCTGCGCTGACCGCGGTGCCTAATGCTCGTAAAAACTCGATGAATGCTGGCACGTTGCCACACGAAGTGCTCGGCATTCGCAAAGATAAAGGCCAACCATTGCAGCTCATCAATGCCTTCGAAAAGCCAGTCAGCAGCCGCGGTCAAGGCTTCGCAGCCGCCTCGCTCGACGAAATGAAAGCACACCTCGCATCCATCGAGAAAGTTTGGGGGGCACAGGGCGAGCAACATTTCCTCACCGAAACCGACGGTGGCTTAGACGCCTTCATCGATCAATTGCTCAAGGACTAAGTATTATGTCAGCCTTAGCATTTTACATCGACGCCCCGCTACAATCGTGGGGGGCGTCCTCCAAATTCCAATACCGCGAGACCAATGCTTTTCCAACCAAGAGCGCATTGGTTGGCTTAATCGCCGCCGCGCTTGGCATTGACAAACATGCAAGCGACGAAGCCGAGCATCTGAAAGCGCTCAGCGACTTAAAGTTGACTGTCGTTCGAATAGAACTAGCACAGCGCACCCCTTCGCGCCTGACTGACTTCCATACTGTGGGAGGCGGATATGATAAAAAAGCACCACTCTGGGAAAAAATGAGTATCCCGAAAAAGGCTTCTGGCGCAGCGTTCGGCACAGTCATCACCCGTCGCTCCTACCTATGTGACACGTCTTTCGTCGCCATTTGGGAAGGCGACGCCGCTACGCTCGCCCGCGTTCAGGCGGCGCTGCTCGATCCTGTTTGGGGTGTCTGGTTTGGGCGCAAAACTTGCCTGCCGGCGAGCCCGCTTACGCCCACTCTGGGAGAGGACCGTCAAAAAGCCTTCGATGCCCTACTCGAAAGACTCCCGGAGCAAACACCGACTTCACTCGAAGCATTCGAGTATCAAGAAGAATTACAAAGCGACTCGGAGCAGGATAGTAGTTTCTATCAAAGCGACCAAGCCATTGCCTTCGGTCAACATCACGGAGCCGTTCCCGCCGCCTATCGTGCGCGTAACATCCGTCAACATCGCCCTGTCAAAGAATCATGATCGTCTGACGTAGCGCGCAGCTTCAGCAAGCGACCAGATGCAGACTGAACGTTTGCTGAAGCAGCACGCGACGCAGAACCAACACCTCCAACAAACTGCCCCATGCCTCTGTTTCAACGCCCACCCCTCGATACGCTCACGCCAGCCAAAGACCGCTGGACCCCCATCTATCTCGAGCATGGACGTATCGAGGTGGACGACGCGGCGATCAAATGGATCGATTCCAAAGGGAAGGTCTGCCCCATTCCCGTGGCGACGGTCTCTGCAATTATCTTAGGCCCTGGCACGACGATTACACATGCCGCCGTGAAAGCAGCCGCACAATGTAACTGCCCGCTACTTTGGCTGGGCGAGGACGGCCTGCGCTTTTACGCCTACGGCATCACACCGAACCATGACAATTCCATGGCACGCATCCATGCCGAAGCTTGGGCGGCTCCACGCAAACGTAACGAAGTCGCTCGACGTATGTTTCGCTACCGCTTCCCCGATGTGCCTACCAGTGGCGTGTCCATCGAACAACTACGCGGCATGGAAGGGCGACGCGTCAAAAAGATCTATGAAGAACTCGGCAAGCAATATGGCGTGACTTGGAAAGGACGCAATTACTCGCCCTCTAATTGGAATATAGCAGACAACATCAACCGCGCACTCTCCGCCGCCACGGCCTCGCACTACGCATTGATTGCCGCAGTCTGCTGCTCAATGGGCTTCATTCCACAATTAGGCTTTGTCCACAAAGCCGGCACACTCCCCTTCATCTACGACGCTGCCGATTTGTATAAACACGAAACCTCTTGGCCTGCCGCATTTGAAGCAATATCCATCAACCCTAAAGATGATGGTAAACTGGTGCGCAAGATTCTCAAACGTAATGTCGAACAAAGCCGCATGCTACAACGCGCGCCCAAGGAATTAAAAGCTCTGTTTAAAGATCTCAGTAGCCTGCAAGAGCCAAAACCACATCCACTCCAACCCAAAGCGGAAGCATGACTGTAATCATCGCCAATGACGTGCCAGCCTTTATACGCGGCCACTTAAAACGCTGGTTTATCGAACCGCGCCCAAACGTATTTGTGGGAACCCTCAACGTGCGCACCCATGACAAAGTGATGCAGTTCATCGTCAAACACGCGCCCCCCGAATTCGGATTCCTAAGCATTACTTCCTGGCCCAACTGCCAAGGCTACAAAATGGAACGCTTCGGACCACAAGGTGCCAGTGGACAACAAGAAATGGAGCTTTCTGGAATATCTCTAATCGAAGCACTAAGCAGCCAGACGAAAAAGTAAGCATGCATTTGATCATCGATACAGAAACCACAGGTCTGACGCCACTCAGTTTTGTCACTGAGCGCAACTACAAGCAGTGGCCACGTATGATACAGATAGCCTGGCGACTGGCAGACGAAGCCTCCATAAAAGTCGATCACAGCGCCCTGATCCGTCCAATCGGCTTTCAAATCCCTTATCGCGCCATGCGTATCCACGGCATTACACAACAACAGGCCGAAAAGGAAGGTAAAGACCTCCAAAAACAACTCGAAGCATTGAACAAGGACATGCATGACGCCGACAGCATTATCGCACATAATCTAAATTTCGACCTAGGAATCCTCCAAAGCGAAGCCATACGTATCGACTGCCCCCTCACATTTCCAAAAAAGCGTTACTGCACGGCATACATGGGGCAAGCTTACCTGCGCAAAGAGAAAAAAGAACGACTCGCTGACTTCCCAAGCTTAAGCGCAGTACATAAGGAATTGTTAGGTTCTGACTACGAACCCAAACATGACGCACTACACGACGTCATCGCTTGTGCAAAGGTCTTTGAAGAGCTACGTCGCCTCGGCTACGCAAAATAGCATCTACCCTTGCACTTTAGCTGATTTTAGCATTTCTAGTTATGTAAGTTGCTCGTAATACGAGAGCATTCCCCACTCGCGTGGGGATGAACCGGCTGTCAGCAGGCTTGTAGGCACGATATAGAGGCATTCCCCACTCGCGTGGGGATGAACCGACGCATACGGAGACTAAATGAAATGCTGAATTGCATTCCCCACTCGCGTGGGGATGAACCGAGGTTACATTTGGTTTACATTTACTTATAAAAGCATTCCCCACTCGCGTGGGGATGAACCGGCTTGGGTTGAGTGTGCGGAAAATTGTATTTAGCATTCCCCACTCGCGTGGGGATGAACCGACACTTCGTTGCTTGTAAATCAGATCTTAGAGGCATTCCCCACTCGCGTGGGGATGAACCGTAACCGGCCTAGGCCGCACAGTCCTCGACCTAGCATTCCCCACTCGCGTGGGGATGAACCGGGGGCCTATGTCATCAAGTCGCTGACCGGTGGGCATTCCCCACTCGCGTGGGGATGAACCGATTAAATGCTCATTGCCATCAATCGTGCCGCGGCATTCCCCACTCGCGTGGGGATGAACCGCATCGCCTACGGTAGTGCGATCATTTAACCTAGCATTCCCCACTCGCGTGGGGATGAACCGATGCCCACCCGAGAGCGCATTGCCGCCCTAAAGCATTCCCCACTCGCGTGGGGATGAACCGCTCGAAAAAGGTAAGCGCATGACCATGGAGCAGCATTCCCCACTCGCGTGGGGATGAACCGTTGAGGTGACGAGCGGGACAGCAACTAATTGTGCATTCCCCACTCGCGTGGGGATGAACCGAAGACCTATCGTGCATACTGGGATGCCGTGAAGCATTCCCCACTCGCGTGGGGATGAACCGTTGTCTACGTGTTTGATTGCGATATACGCTTGGCATTCCCCACTCGCGTGGGGATGAACCGTATACGAGAAAAGCAGCTATTCGGGCCGTGTCGCATTCCCCACTCGCGTGGGGATGAACCGATCGAAACGCCTCACGGCGTCTCATGCTCACTGCATTCCCCACTCGCGTGGGGATGAACCGCTTACTTTGAATTCTGCGAAGAGCGCGGCTGGGCATTCCCCACTCGCGTGGGGATGAACCGAGTTTCACGCCCTCCTAGACGAATACGTCATGGCATTCCCCACTCGCGTGGGGATGAACCGTAGAGGACTCCCTCTGACCTCATACACGTCATGCATTCCCCACTCGCGTGGGGATAAACCGTCGTCTAAATGATGCCCCTCCTGTCAGTAGTGGCATTCCCCACTCGCGTGGGGATGAACCGAGGAGGAAAAGGCGAATCGTCCGCCGCCGGTTGCATTCCCCACTCGCGTGGGGATGAACCGGTGCCTGTGCTGGCTGTGACCTGTGCGAACCGGCATTCCCCACTCGCGTGGGGATGAACCGCCATGACGGGGCTGCTCGTCCGCGCTATGCGGGCATTCCCCACTCGCGTGGGGATGAACCGGGGAGGAGGTTTTTGTGGCTCATGTTAGTGCAGCATTCCCCACTCGCGTGGGGATGAACCGTTGAGGTGACAAGCGGGACAGCAACAAACTGTGCATTCCCCACTCGCGTGGGGATGAACCGGCATCAAGGGAACTATTTCCGAGCGCTGGGGAGCATTCCCCACTCGCGTGGGGATGAACCGACCTCTGAGAAGGTCCCTAGGTGGGTGTAATTGCATTCCCCACTCGCGTGGGGATGAACCGGCATGAGCGTAACTACATGGTTACGGGATCTAGCATTCCCCACTCGCGTGGGGATGAACCGATTTTTGGGGATTAATAGTCGTCTTCGTCGGAGCATTCCCCACTCGCGTGGGGATGAATCATGGAAAACAAGTGAGACCTTACGCGGACGAGGCGGAGCCGCCCCTCCCAATCTATTAGCAGCAATCCTCGCGGATGTCGAAGTCATCGAGCGCATCCAACCCTTCCGTCTCGCCAGCCTCACCTGTGGCAAGTTCTCATAATAGCTCCCGCCCCCAAATATCCCAATCTTTATATTGCTACTTGAGCTTTTACGTAGCAAGCTATGACTGTTCTTAACCCCGACGTCCTATGCAAGAAGTTTACAGACATCATGACAGTTCATCGATCGGCTTGATCGATGGTATTTTGCGAGAATCTGGCATTCCTACTTTGGTGAAAAATTGGACTGGGGGCAACATTACGGAAATCCCGATTCCGAGCCTCTACCCGAGCATCCATGTGCTGGAGGATGCCCAGGCGGATGAGGCGAAACGAATTATCGAGGAGTATTTGCATCAAGACACGAAAGAGCTGCCGGAATGGACTTGCCCGAACTGTCACAACACGGTGGACGGCTATCTCTCGGAATGCTGGTCCTGCCAGACTGAAAGATAAAGCTACATAATCCGATTCTGTAAGGGCTGGCCGGATTCGAAGGCCTGCAAGTTTTTCAAGAAGTGTCGTATGACGCTGAGCGATTCACCCAAATGCCCGCCCGCAGTGTGTGGCGTAATGTGGCAGTTTGGCAAATCCCGCAAGGGATGCTCCTCCGGCAGTGGTTCCGGATCGGTCACATCCAACCAGGCGGAATGCAAGTGTTGACTGCGCAGCGCATCGGCCAAGTCTGCCTGATTCACGGTGGTGCCGCGACCGATATTATAAAAAGCAGCCCCCGCTTTGACCTCGGCCAAGAACTTGGCGTCGACAAAGTTCAACGTTTGCGCGCTTTCAGGCAAGATGCTGATGATGTGGTCCGCCTGCCCCAAAACGCCCGGCAAGGCATCCAACGCGACGGTCGGCACCCGTTCGCTCCCGGTGGGCGAGCGCCGCACCGCAGTGACATTCATATTAAAGGGGGCCAGCAGTTGCACAAACATTTCGGCGATCGCACCATAGCCCAAGATCAAGACCGACTGGCCGGCCAAGGGCCGACAGCCCGCGCGCAGCGCATTCCATTCCGCGCTGCCACTGGCACAGGAATTCTCCGAAAGCGCAGCTGGCAAATTGCGGCTTTGTGCTAACATGAAGGCCATCAAATGCTCCGCGCAGGGCAGGTCATACACGCCCGAACTATTCGCAACCGTAATATTGCGCGCTTGCACGCCCGCACGAAAGCTCGGCGTATCATAGCGCGCGTATCCCGCGCTTGTGATCTGCAAGTATTTAAGTTTGGGCGCCTGGAGCACGTCCTGCGGGGCCGGTTGGCCCAAGGCCACATCGACCTCGTTTAGAAGCGGATCACTCTCCGCCTCCGCAAGAACTGAGCTTGCCCCGACCTCGGACTCAATCAGTTCATGACCGTGCAGACCGTCTAGCAAAAGCTTTCGCTCTACATCCCCAAGAGCAAGATTACACCAAATTTTCATTTTCATAGTATTCGCGGCTGAGCACGAGTCATGCCTAATAGACTAATAGTGAAAGACTGAATGGATCGGCAACTGGGGCAGCTTTTCGCGCCCTTTTAAGTCATCGAGTTCGATCAGAAATGCCAGCTCTTCAATGCTGACTGCAAAGTGTTCGCTCAGTAGCTGGACCGCCGCGCCGATTGTGCCGCCAGTGGCCAGCACATCGTCGACCACCAAAACGCGTTGCCCCGCCTGCAAGGCATCGCAGCTGATTTCCAAGACACTGGAACCATATTCGAGCTCATATTCTTGCGCATGCGTGGCGTGCGGCAACTTGCCAGCTTTTCGGATCAATACCGTGCCGGCGCCCAAAGCGTAGGCCAAGGCGGATGCTAAGACGAAGCCGCGCGCCTCGATCCCCACCACCACATCGATTGCTTTGCCCGCATAGCGGGCGCTAAGCTGATCAATCAAAGCCTTAAAAGCCGGGCCATCGGCGAGTAAAGGCGTAAAATCACGGAAGATGATACCAGGCTTAGGAAAGTCTGGAGTCACGCGGATGTAGGATTCGATATTCATATTAATCTCTGTAGAAAAACGGAGCACACTAGTCAGATCCCTGAGGCGATAAAGAACGAAGTCTATTTAATGCACTCAGAGCTCGAGACGATTGAATTAATCGTGATCAAATGTCTCCAATAGGCTTATTTCTAAAACATACATCGAGGATTAACCGAAGCGATGTAGCGACAACTCCGCCCCGAGACAAAAGCTGAGTCGCCACAAGGACGAGCTGCTTTAGCTGCCTCCACGTCTGTTTTGTTTATGCACCACTAGGCTGATTCTTAGCTTCGCTGAACTACCTAGTCCTGTAATCTTCGCCAGCGCTCGCTGAGCAATTCGAAATAGGCCTGCTGGCTCGCTTTCGAGAGACCACTGCCAAGAATTCTTGGCTCCCATGGCACCGCCTCGACTTGATGCAGCACGCGATCTATCATTCGTAGATTCAGCCCGCAAACTTCCTTCCCCAAATACTCCAACAAGCTGTCGCGATCCCAGCCTGCGCGCCGCCCAGCAAGCGATAAGGCGCTCTCGCTAGCATCCTTTCGGGTAATCGCGTGATTCATCATGCCATAAGCGGGTGATAACTCGATGAGGTTCCCATTCTGTAAAAGTGCCCATTTCTTTAAGTGGAGGCCGCCATTCCCCGACAGCCAGCCAAACAACACACGATGGAAGAAGCGCATTAACTGAATCTTAGGATTTGTGCAGTATTGACGTATCAATTCAGCAATCGCCTCCAGCGAGCCCTCATATTTAGCGATGCGAGCTTTCCCCAGTAGTTGGCAGGCAGATTCCACTCGTAAACGCTGACTATTAGAGGCGCCCGTGCGGTCGAAACGCTCGGCCCACAGAACGGCCCGTCCATCCGTCGTCCGCAGCCGCCCCACCGAAGCCACCGCCAGCCCCGCGTCCTGCGCCAATTGGGTCGTCAACAGCTGATTTTCTACCTGCCCAACAGTGTCCGGAGACTCCGGTGTCAGTCGATAGCTGCCATTAAGCTTCACCAGCTTAAACGCCGATTGCTTGCGCGAATACACCGCACTCGCACTGGCTCCAGAACTCGCCAGTGAATGGGGGAAACCCGCCGCCGAATTAAACTCAGCCAGTTCACTCTCGCAGTATGGCAAGGCGTCTAATTCAGGCTGTATCCGTGCCCGGTTCAAGGATTTGAGGCCCTCAGCCGTACGCCCGAAGGGCAGCGACTCAGAGCCACTCGGCAAGACTGAAATCAGCCCCGGCAGATCCGCCCCCACCGCAGCCAGCAGCCCCCATTCACTCGAATCCGTAACGGGCGCAGCACGCCATTGCTCAAGCTGCATACCTTCAGGTAGTAAGCCACTCAACTCGGGCGGCAAGGTCTCCCAAGAAAGCCCCTCAGACGCCACCGGCCAATTCAAGAATACTGGAGCCCCCTGGTAGCCATCCGCATAAGAAAAACGGATGCCGACTGCATCACGTTGCAACGCTCCCGCATAGACCTGCCCGACAAATAATCGCAAACTATCCATTCAGCTGCACCTCGACGCCTAAGGGACTTTTTGCCTGCAACTGAATCCTCAGGGCATCCAAAACCGCCA
The DNA here is from genome assembly GCA_002729725.1 of Puniceicoccaceae bacterium. Classification (GTDB taxonomy): domain Bacteria; phylum Verrucomicrobiota; class Verrucomicrobiia; order Opitutales; family Coraliomargaritaceae; genus Thalassobacterium; species Thalassobacterium maritimum. The sequence goes on along the minus strand of PBYS01000111.1, from coordinate 2,677 downwards.
CCAGATTACGCAAGCTGAAATCGTCGCGACCTGATTCTATTTTATAAATCACAGATGCGCTCACACCGCACAAATCCTGCAATTCGAGCTGTGTCAAACCCTGCGCCTTACGCGCCGCCGACACTATCTTTCCAAAATTATTATTTTTCATTTTCATTAAAAGGATTAAACCTGATTTAATTGAGCATAGTGCAAGGCAAGATAGCTAGAAATCAATGATTCATTTTAAAAGAACTGAATTCTAATATCTCAATCCAGCGAAGATGCCAGTCATATACAAATAGGCAATAATCATTTCAATTAAACAGATTAAAGCAAATCCAATAGAGAAATTAAGCTACATAAAGCCTCTAAAAACCCCTTATTTATATTCACACAAGGTGAAATACTCACCGCTGTGCAAGTGTAGTTTACGATCGTCTTTAACAAAGCGCTCAAGCAGCGCATCCCGCCCTGCCAGTGACTTTAATTCGCAATCATGCTGCTGAATGAAGTCTGCCATTCGCTCGCTGCCGATGCTCCAAGCGATCGGCTCTCCAATCAGTTTTAGATGATAATACAACAAACTTGGGATGGTATTTCTCGGGCTATTCCGCGGCTCCAGGGTCGAGAATAGAAACAGGCTGCCAGCCCCGGTCAGCGCTCGGATGGATTGAAACAGAACATGCACCGCCTGCTCGGGCAAATACATCATCACCCCTTCGCAGATAAATAAGGTCTTACGCTCTGGCTCAAATCCGGCGAAATGACTCAGTTCGTGCTGCAGGGTCTGGTGAGCGAAGTCGACACTCAGAAAGTGCATATTAGACGCGCCCCCCGGATTCAGCCCCGCGACTTTGGCCTTCTGAGTGGCAGGATGGTCGATTTCAATGAAATTGACATGTGGATACCTTTTGTGAAATCGCCACGACAAGGTGTCGAAGCCTGCGCCGAGCATGACCACTTGGGTGACGCCATCCTCTTCAATCGCCTGTTGGCTAATCGCTTCCACGTGCCGTTTGCGCAAAATATAATGCAGCGTAATGCCTGGCAAAACCAAGCGCTCACGAAACTTGACCGACCATGTAAACATCGGCGTAGCCAACTGTTTCAGACGCTTGCGGCCCTCTTCAGTGCCCTGCAAGATTTGCTGTCCCAGCTCGACCACCTCATCTTCAACTAAATAGCTATAAGGCGAGGCTTGGGCCACGTGTAAAATGCCCTGTAGCACGGTATATGCGGTGGAACTGGCTTGATCATTCTTCACTGTGTCTGTTCTCCATAAAAGGTGATGCTTGTATCCGTATACTTGAGCTTACCTTCAAGCTGTAATTGATCCAAAAATGCAAGGGCCTCCTCCAGACGGGTGCTGGCCATATAAGCAAATGCAGTGGTACTTATTTTTGCCTTAGAATCTTGTGGGGATTTATTCAAAGGCAGCGCATGTGCTTTAACTTTATTGAGGAAAAAATTTAGCCGATAATCAGTGGAGCCATGGGCATAGGCAAAGGCGCGGTCATCGACATCACGCAGACGTTTACTTAAGATCGAAAGCAAGCTGCGCAGGTATTCCGGATCATCGTGAGCCTTGTCCCAAAAGGTCTTACGGTTGAGCACCACCAGTTCTGTATTCTTCGCGGCCGTGGCATCCGCCGATCTGCTTTGCTCATCTATCAAGGACAATTCGCCAAACAGAGAGCCCGTGCTCAATGTAGCCAGATTCAGCTGATCGTCCCCTTCCTTGCGGGAAATATCCACCGCACCTGCGCTGACAATATAAGCTTCGTCCCCCTGATCACCTTCGCAAAAAATTGAATCCCCGGCGCTGAAGAGTAGGTACTGAAAACAGCCACTGAATCGTTCCAGCAAGTCGCTTTTGCCCACCATACCGCCAAAGGCCCATTGATAAATTCGCTCCAGCTCGCTGACCATCGGCACGATGTGCGCGCCTGCCGGCTCATACCAAAGCTCATCTTCGAGCGCTTCAAAGCCCATACGGCGGTACATACTCTGCGCCTCACTCCTTGCGGTTACAATAATATGGCTCACGCCCCACGAATGCCCGACATCACAACTTAGCTTAAACAAAGCTCGAAACAGATCCCTACGATTACGCCACTTTTTAGCGATCGCCAGCATACCAGAACAGCCCAACAAAGCCCGATCGAGTCCCTGCGCCTGAGCTTGCTCGTTCGCACGTTCACGGTATTCACTAAAGTCGTAACTTTCGTCCGCAGGCAACAATACCTCGCTATCAAAGTTAGTACGCATAGTGCCCACAGGGGTCGCGCCCTCGTAAGCAATAATATTAGCGGTATTCGGCAGGGCATCAAATTGATCAATAATGATGTCTCCGCTCACACTGCCATAAAGCCCTTCTTCGACCACATAAACCTGATAGCGCAGGCGATAGACATCACTGAGTTCTTTGGCAGTAGTCGCCACTTTGATTCGAATAGACATAAAATATAGCTGATGCAGACAAAATGTGCCGAGAGCTGCTATTAGCAGCTGGACTGGGGGCTAAAAGGCAAAGGAATAAGACTATTGAAGGATGCATACAAAAAAGTAAAAGATGAAACGCAAAATATATAGGGTCGCGCAAGGTAACTTTATTTAGATCGCTCATGTCAGTTATCCGCTGGCTTAAAAAAAAGTGTTGCCCGTTTGGGCAAAATCCTTCGTGATATGAATGGAT
>PBYS01000110.1 GCA_002729725.1 Puniceicoccaceae bacterium | reverse complement strand
TTTATTTGTTTAAGGCTACTTTAGCCACTGAACCCCAACAGGTTCCACTCTTTTAATAGAATTTATCTCACGAATTCAGGATTTATTATACTATGTTGAGTGCGGAAATAAAAATAATTTTTCAAGATGTGGACGGCTGCCTAAACGCAGAAGATGGTGAGGGCTTCGGCGTGGCGGTTGATTGGCAGCCCTCTACGCGTCAAATTGCCATGTTGCAGGCGATTGACGCTGCGGTGGAGGCCTCTTCGCTCAAACATTTCGTGATCAATACGGGGCGCCCATGGGCCTTGGTGCGGAATTTGGTGCAGCATTTTAAGTCGTCGAAGGCGCGCTATTTTTTACTCGAGCATGCCTGCGTGCTCTACGATCGAGAACGTGCTGCTTTTATCAATTGTGCCCAGCTGGCCGCCTCACATGACTTGCCCGAACTCGCGAGCCGCTACCGCAATATCGAGATTATTGAGACACTCTTTGATTGGTACCGCCATCGTGGACAGGCTTTGTTGGAGGCTCATTATCAGGCGGACCTTACGCCTGTAGAGAAAATTGGAAATTTGTCCTTCGTGATACCGGAGGGCGTCGACGGCGCAGAAATGCTGACTCGTATCGAGGCACTCGCTCGCGAGGGATTAGAAGGGGCGCAGGTGGACCAGTTGGACTTTTTACGTTCGGATCGCTACATCGATATTTTGCCAGGCATTCATAAGTTGGATGGCATACATTTACTCACGGCTCATTTGGGGCTGAGCTTGGATCAGGCCCTCGCGGTGGGGGACTTTTTAAACGATCTGCCTGTTTTTGAATCTTTTAGTCGAGTGATGTGCCCTGCAAATGCGCATCCGCAGATCAAAGAGCTGACGCGTGCAAAAGGTGCTGGGGGGCATGTGAGTCGGTTGCCTTATGGGGCTGCATTGCTCGAATTGCTGGAGCCTGCGTCCACTGCGGGGGATTCGGGCGCCTAAACTTACAGTTCGCGTGAGCCGACATACACACGAGTGACGCGTTTGGTCACGGAGCAGAGGGTTTCCCAAGGGATGGTCTGTGCCTGTTCGCTGAACTCAGTAGTCGTGATCTCGTGTGCACCGTCTTTGCCGATCAGCACGACTGGATCTCCGATTTGTGCGCTGGGGCAGTCGGTGACATCGACGATCGTTTGATCCATGGTGACACGGCCCAGGATCGGGCATCGCTGTGCATGGATCAGCACGCTGCCGCGATTACTGAGCTCCAGGGGCACACCGTCGCCATAGCCCGCAGTGAGCACCGCGATGCGTGAGTCACGCTTGAGTTGATGCGTGCGTGCGTAGCTGATGTCGGTGCCGCCGGGCAAGTCCTTGATCAGACCGATGCGGGTGTGGAAGCTGAAAATGGGCTCGACGGCCACTCGGCCTAGTGCGGATTTTGGATAGGGCGGCACGCCAAATTGCAGTAGTCCGATGCGCACCGCATTGTAGGGGCTGTCATTACTGAGTGTGTCGATGCCCGCCGAGTTGTCGGCATGGATCAGTAGTGACTCCGCTAAGCCTCGCTCTGATTGTAGGGCTCGTAAAAAGCGTTCGCGTTGCACTTCGGTAAATTGAGTATCACTGTCGGCGCTGGAAAAATGAGTGTAGACGCCTTCGAGCTGGAGCGCGGGCATGGCTTGAATTTGTGTCAATAGGGCCGGTGCATCGCGGTGCCAGATACCGAGGCGCCCCATGCCGGTATCGATTTTGAGGTGCACTTTGATACGGCAGCCGTTGGCTTGCCCCAGTGTGTTGAGGCGCTCGCACTCGCCGAGGGTGCTGACGGTGGCGGTGAGATCATACTCGACCACGAAGTGGTCCTCCTGCGGCAGTAGCGGGCTCAGCACTAGTATCGGCCAACCGGCGCCCATGTGGCGTATGTCGGCGGCTTCAGTCACATTGGCCACTGCGAAACAGTCGACTCCGCTTTGCATCAAGCGACGCACGATTTGTGGCATGCCATGGCCGTAGGCGTCGGCTTTGACCACGGCCACGTAGCGCATGCGTGCAGGCAGCGCAGCTTGTATGCGCTTCAAGTTACGCTCAAAGGCCGCGAGGTCGATTTCCGCCCAGCAGCGTAGAGGGGAGGTGGTGGCTGTGCTCACTTTTTTCTGAGGAGGTGAAGATCAGGCCTGTGCTCGGTGGCGGGTCGGTGTCCATTTCTGAAAGGTATTGATACCGGAGCTGTAAAGCTCCACGCTTTCGCTTGCTTGCAGTAGGCCGGGCGCTGTGCGAACCGAGCTGAGTTGAGCGGGCTGGTAACTCAAGGTTTGCGCCCGAGCGGGCGGGCTTTGCCAACCTTTACGCTGGGGCAAGTGGAAGAGTGGCCCCGTCCAAGCGGCTAGGCCTGCATCGTCGATCACTTCGCTGCTGCCGACCTGGCCGTCGCGAATGTAGAGTGCGTTCCATGCGCCCTTTTTCCAATCGGCTACAATGAGGGCGTCTTGCAGTTCTGGCTGGGCGTGGCATAAGGCGTGCGCGATCAGCTGTAGGCTGTTGTATTTATATAGCTTAGCCGAGGCTGGGTAGAGGCGCGTCCATGTTTCGATCGCCATGGCGCAGAGGCGCAGTCCCAAGACCGAGCCGGGGCCCTCACAGTAAATGTAACGATCGATGTCGGCCAAGCTAAGCTTGGCCTCAGCTAAACTCTGCTCGATCGCGGGAAACAATTCTTCCAAGGGCGTGCCGGGGCGGTCGATCGTGGCCAGCCATTGATCTTGGGAGTTGAGCAGCCCCGCAAATACCGAGCTGCCGGAGCCGTCGATCACGAGGGAGATGTGGTCTTCTTGCATATAGATAGTCGTAGTGTGCACGGCGACGTGTGCCAGCGAAATATTTCAAGAACTTTCTTTGAGTCTATTACGGATATATAGGTCGACCGTCATTTGTGGCTTGATAATACTATAGGGGGGTATAGTATTTAGAGATGGGGCATTTACACGGAGATAACAAGAAGTTGGTCGCGCGGGTGCGCCGTTTGAAAGGACAGTTGGAAGGCGTGGAGCGAATGCTGACTGAGCAGGAAGACTGCTATACGGTGTTACAAAGTGTCGCGGCCTGCCGAGGGGCATTGAATTCGCTGACCCGCGAGTTGATTCACGAGCATATTGAGCATCATTTGCTCGGTGCAGAAGGCGCGACAGATTCGGTGCGTGAGGCTTCTAAAGAAGTGCAGGCGATCATTAACAGCTATTTAAAATAGGGGAGTATTATGGGGAGGATCGATATTACGAAATGGCAGCATAGTCATAGTTTTGGACAAGAAGTTCGTAAAGAGGGGGAGTCGCGCACTTTGTGGGTGATTGCTATTACTGCGCTGATGATGGTCATTGAGATCGCAGCTGGCATGGCTTTTGGCTCGATGGCATTGTTAGCGGATGGCTTGCACATGGCCTCGCACACTGCGGCGCTGGGTATCACTGCCTTTGCCTACATTTATGCGCGCAAACATGCGCATGATACACGTTTTAGTTTCGGCACTGGCAAAGTGAATGCCTTGGGAGGATTCACCGGGGCTTTGCTGCTCGCTGTTTTTGCCCTTGTGATGGCTTGGGAGAGTGTGGAGCGATTATTGAATCCAACTGAGATCGTATTCAATTCTGCCATTGCGGTGGCAATTGTGGGGCTGATTGTGAATGGGGTCTCCGTTTTTATTCTGGGAGCGGACCATGATCACGTTCATTCTCATTCACACAGCCATGAGCACCATCACCATCACGAGCACGAGCACGAGCATGAGCATGAGCACGAGCATGGACATGGCGATCATCACCACCATGATCATGGGCATCATCACGATCACAATTTGCGGTCTGCGTATCTACATGTTTTGGCGGACGCTTTGACCTCCTTGACGGCAATCATTGCACTTTTAGCGGCAAAGTACTTTGGGTGGATCTGGATGGACCCGTTGATGGGAATCGTCGGCTCCTTGCTCGTTGCTAAATGGTCGGTCGGTTTACTAAAACAGACGAGTCAAGTTCTACTCGACTATCAAGCATCGGAGACCCTTATAAGTGAGGTCAGGGGCGCAATTGAAGGTGATGAACATAGCCAGATCAGCGATTTGCATGTGTGGTTAATTGGGCCCAATCGTTATAGCGTAATCGTAGCACTCGTGTCGGAGACTCCGGATTCGGTTGCTGCTTACCGTAGTCGTTTAGATCCCGACAAATTTAGTCATGTGACGGTTCAAGTGGATCGACTGTAGCTCGAGCTCACTGTGATGGAACCTTGGCTGCAGTTAGGGAGCGCTCAGAACCGCGGATGAGGTGTATTGTGTCGCTTACTGGCGTTCGCGGCAGATATTACACAGGCAAATCATGTCCTTGCCGACGGATTTGTAGCGGAAGTCGCGCTCCGGGGCACTTTGATCGCTTGCCCCGCACTCTTCGCAGGTGTGGAGTGCAGTGTGGGCGCGTTCTTTGCGTTCACCTTCAAACTTGGCTCTACGCTGACGGGTTTCGAGTGATTGTTGCAGCATGCCCTTGAAAAAGAGTAGGTATGCGAGGTAGGGGGCTAGGAATGCGATGCGGTGCCCCAGTGAGGGCAATGCTAAGACGGCGAAGAAGCCGAAGCCGACGATGATCCATGCTAGCCATTTAACCTTCACGGGGATGACAAACATCATCAGGAATTGGATGTTGGGGTTGAGTGTGGCGAAGGCGAGAAAGAGGCTATAGTAGAGAAAGCGGGGCGCGACATAGAGTGTCGCGGCCGGGGAAATGAGTTGTCCGATAAAGGCGCCTGCAATGGCTAATACAATACAGGTAAGCAGGAAGACATTGAGTCGGAAGGTGCCCCATTGTGCTTCGAGATTTTGGCTCATCATCCATAGTATATACCAGAAGAAGGCTAGGAATATCGCCTGGAAGGCGGTGGCCGGGACGAAGGGCGGGGTGATCAAAAAAGAGAGTAAGCGCCACCACTCGCCGGCAAAGACGGCTTTGGGCACTAGCAATAGGCCTTCGAACTCTAGGCGCCCGGTGAGCATACCGGCATAGATTATGAGCTGCGCGACGATTAGCGTCATCACAACATTCGGCACGGCAAGTATACCGAGGCGCTTTTCCAGCTTATCCAACATTTTCATAGGCGGCTACCCTTACAAGCTCGGCGCTGGATGCAACTCGATCATGGGCAATTCCCATATTTTTTCGTCGTGACCGTTTTGCTGGAAGGCAGTGGCCCAGTTGCGGGTGAGGCTGCCGAGTGTCATGAGCTGAGCAGGTTGCCAGCCGCGTTCGTCGATTTTACGCACTAGAAAGCGAGCGCCGCCTTCGGGGGGACGGGTGACAAAGAGGTAGGCTTGGGTGTCTCCGGACTGGCTGAGTGGGATGAATACGGCGGGGGCGCGTTCGAAGGCGAGCTCGAGTATCATGCGTCCATCGTCGCGCGCGGTATCACGGGCGAAGCGTGCATTATCGCGCGCATCGCGGCGGCTGCACCAGACGAGCTCGTGTGCTTGATTCGCACGGGCGAGGCGTTGCTGCAGCATCAGGAAGTTGCCATCAAATTGGGGCACGATGCTTTGTATTTTTTGAATCAAGTCTTCGCTGGCGCTGGGCGCCTCAGCTGGAGCTTCGATCAAAACGATGCCGTAGCCTTCCTGGGCGGTTTGTTGATAGGATTTTTCAAATACCTGGCCCCATGGGTTGTGGAATTTGAGTTCCTTATGGCGATCATTGTAGCCTACGATCACACAGCCGTGGCCCATCGAGCCGAAGACATTTGGGCGAAAGGAGATGTAAATGGGGCCTGTGTGAGCGAGGCTTTTTCGGATCTCTGGTAGGGCGTGTTGGTAAAAGTCTGCTGAGCCTTCCCAGCGCAGGGTTTCTCCGCTAAAGCCGAGTTTTTGCATGGCGAGCAGCATGTCGCTGGGGTAGGTGCCTTGATTGTTGGCAGACATGGCAGAAGAGAGCTCGGCCACTTGGTCTTGGTCAGTCTTGATGCCATGGAATTGGGCAATCATCGCGGCTGAAGCGGGCACGCAGTAGTTGCCCTTTTGCCGGATCATGGGCACTTTTTTGAGTTCAACTCGATCGGGCAGTTCATTGTCGTTACCTGTTGCGTAGGCGCATGTGGCGCTCAACAACAGCAGCAGAATACGATTGAAGTGTTTCACGTCGGGGCGTGGCGAAATTAAGGAGCGAGCAGGGCGACGCTGTCGTGCAGAGTGAGCACGCGCGCGAGAGTGTATTCAAATACGCGGGTGTCACCATGGCGTGCCACCCATTCGAAGTGCGGTTTGGCTTGTTCTGGCTGGTGATTTGCACGTAGCTTGAGGCCAATGTAGGTGTGCGCCTCGGTCTCTTGCGCGGTGTCCATTACGTAGCTAATGAGTTCGGCGGCGTCGATGCTGTCGTTCAAGTAGTCGACCACTGGGGCGGGCCAGTGGTTGAGTGGCTTGTTTTGTACTGCATACTTAAGGGAGTTCTGCGCCTGCTGCACTTCGCCGGTTTCGAGGTATGAGAAGTAGGCGATCAGCTGCGGGTAAACGGAGCTCTCGTTTTTCTTGTTATACATCAAAGTGGCCGTCTTCGCGGAGAGCGCTGCTTGAGAGAAATCGCCCCGGCACATTTGTGTCCATGCGAGTGTTTCGTAAAAGAAGCCATTGATGGGCTGTTCGGAAGTGGCTTGTTCGAAGGATCGGAGTGCGGTGTCGAAATCTTCCATATTGAAGGCGGCGAGCCCGCGACCATTCCAAGCGAAAGCGTGGCGTGGGTGAGTTTGCACGATCGCGTCGTAGGAGGCAAATGCCTCGTTGTGGCGCTCCGACTCCGCGTAGATCATGGCTTGGCCCAGCAGCGCGGCAAGATCTTGATGGTCGATTAGGAGGGCCTGCTGAAAGTGTTCTAGTGCACCGTCGGAATCGCCGGATTGTAAGAGCTGATAGGCTTCAGTCACCAGTGCGTTGGGGCTGCTCTGTGAGGCTTGGCTGCTCGAGGTGGTTCCGGTTTGTGTGTCTGTTGCGATGGCCGCATCTTCCAGGTTTTGGGAACTCTCGCCACTGCTTTGAGCGCCTGCCGGTAGCGTCAATATACTGAGGAGTAGCAGTTGAAAGCTCTGTCTTCTAAAGAAATTATTGATTCGAGTGATTGCCATCATGCTACAGCGTAGACTGTTCGCTGTTAGACACAATGTCAATTTGAGGCGTAATTTGTTCCGTTTTTGCGGCTTTTTGCAGTAAGTGGTTGAAGCGGTCGATGGTGGCGGACCAAGGGTAATTGATGGCTGTAGCGCGAGCGGCGGCGCGGATGGGGGGCATCTTGGACTGTTCTTGGATCACGGATTCGGTGCATTGAATAAAGGACTGGCGATCGGCTAATGACACTAAATGTCCATTGGACTCGGACTGGATGAACTGTTTGCCGGCAGCGTAATCATAGGTGATGACCGCGAGTCCGCTGGCCATGGCTTCGATCACGACGTTGCCGAAGGTTTCGCTGGTGCTGGCAAAGATAAAGATGTCGGCGGAGGCGTAATGGCGTGCGAGGTCCTCATCATAACGCATGCCTGCAAAGTGCACCTCGGGCCACTGGCGTTCTAATTTCTTGCGCACGGGTCCATCGCCCACGACCACCATCTTGAGCTCGGGGCAATGCTTGCGCGCGGCTGCCCATGCTTCGAGTGTGAGCGGAATGTCTTTTTCGGCGGCGACTCGACCCACATAGAGCGCAACCGGGCTGTGGGCTGTGGCGCCCCAGCTGCGACGCAGTTCGGGGTCGCGCTTGTCGGGGCTAAACAGCACGGTGTCCGCGCCACGGCCTAGCATCTGCAGGCGTTGGACGCCGTCTTTTTCCAGGCGTTGGATGAGACTGGGGTCGGGCACGGTGGTGAGGGCACACTGATTGTGAAACCAGCGCAGGTAGGCCATCATCCAGCGCGCAGCAAAGGCGGCTCCGTAATCGGCGCAGTAATCCTGAAAGTTGGTATGAAAGGTCGAGCTGACGGGTATGCGTAACTTGCGGGCCGAGCGCAGCGAGGAGAAGCCCAGCGGCCCTTCGGTGGCGACGTGCACGATGTCAGGTTTGTCTGCTTCAAATAGGCGTTCGAGCTCGCCTGGGCGAGGCAGGCCGAGTTTGAGGCCCGCGTAGTTGGGAATCGGGATGCCAAAGACTTCGTGCACCTGTAAGGAGGCGTGCTCGGCGGGTGGGGCCTCTTGATGGCGCGGCTTGATCAGTGTGATGCGATGCCCTTTGGCGAGTAGACCACGCACGAGGCGCTGATTTGTCATTGCCACGCCGTTGACCTCCGGCGGGTAGGTTTCCGTAACAAGTGCAATATGCATAGGGCGCGCAACCTAGAGGCCCAGAATCATGGCGCAAGTGCGGCATTGTGACAATCTGGTGACCGCTCAATACTTACGGATTGAAACCGACGCCGTGGCCTGCATCGTCAGCCGCATCATGATCATCGAATTTCAAGAACTCCCTCCGATTGGCACCAATGCCTTTGCCCTGATTGAGCCATCGCTGCAGCAATGTGTGATTATCGATGCGCCTGCCGATGCGTATGCGTGGGCGCAGCAAGTGGCGGAGCAGCATGGCTGCAAAATTGTGGCCCTCATTTTGACGCATGGGCACTGGGATCATATTTTGGATGGGCATCAGTTCGCCGCGGCGGGCGTGCCTACCTATGGACATGCGGACGATCGAGAGATGTTTGCTTCGCCGTCCAAAATGGCCAGCTACGCGATCCCCGGGCTGGAGTTGAAGGAAGTGCCGATTGACCATTGGATTCAAGGCGACGATCAGCTCGAGCTGCTAGGCACACAGATGGAGATTCGTCATGTGCCAGGGCACTGCCCTGGCAATGTCTTGGTCTACATCGCCAGCGAAAAAGCCGCCATCGTGGGGGATGTCATCTTTGCAGGCAGCGTGGGACGCTATGACCTGCCGGGCGGGGATTTCTCGGTATTGGAAAAATCGATTAAGACTCAGGTCTATACTTTGCCAGATGAGACCACTCTCTATCCGGGCCACGGTCCGGCGACTTCGGTGATTCAGGAAAAGGCGAGTAACCCATACGTGAAAGGCTAATGTCGGATCCGCTCAAAGATGAACGCTTTATGCGGCGGGCGCTGGAACTGGCGCAGCGAGCATGGGGACAGACGCACCCGAACCCGATGGTGGGCGCTGTCATCGTCGAAGACGGCGAGATTGTGGCCGAAGGTTGGCACCATGCGGCCGGGCAAGCGCATGCCGAGATCGAGGCGATCCGGGCCTTGGGGCGCAAACCTGCGGGCGGGGCGACGATCTATGTGACACTTGAGCCCTGCAGCACTTGCGGGCGCACGGGCGCGTGCACGGATGCGATTATCGCGGCCGGATTCGCAGCTGTGGTGGTGGGCGCGCAGGACCCGAATCCAGCTCATGCCGGGCGTGGCTTGGCGATTTTTCGCGAGGCCGGCATCACTGTGACTTCGGGCGTATTGGCGCAGGAGTGCGCCGACTTGAATCTTATTTTCAATCATTGGATCACGCAGAATACGCCACTGCTTGCGGCCAAAATGGCGCTCACCTTAGATGGCAAATTTGCGGCCGCTTCCGGGCATTCACGTTGGGTGACTGGTGAGTTGGCACGGGCCGATGTGATGCGTTGGCGTCGTTACTTCCCCGCGATCGCGGTGGGAGCGAATACCGTGTTGCACGACAACCCGAGCCTGACCTCGCGCATCGGGGAGCCAGTCTGGTGTCCGCAGCGTTTTGTTTTTGATCGTAGTTTAAAGACGCTGGAGCCGGCGCAACTGCCGCAGATATATTCGGATGTTTATGCGTCTAATACGGTGCTGCTGTGTGCCGAATCGGCTGCGACCGAGCTGCAGGCACGAGCGGCTCGTCATGACATAGAAGTCTGGATTTTGCCAGAGGTGGAAGGGCAGCTCGATTGGCAGGCCTTTAGGGCGCGTTGCGTCGAGGCCGAGATCTATGGTGTCTATGTGGAAGTCGGGCCCAGGCTCGCCACGCGGGTCATTGAGTCGGCCTTGGTGGACTACTTATTTATTTACCAAGCCCCCAAACTGCTCGCAGATGCGGCAGCGCCTGGCTTGGGCTCGCTGCGCAATACGCAGCACATGCACCAAGCCTGGACGCTGCAAGCATTGCGACGTGCACAGTTTGGAGAGGATCATTTAACTCGAGGATTTCTACAAAAATGAGTAACTACTCAGGTGCTTGATTGGGTTCAGCTAGCAAAATATCGGGCGGTGCTGGATTGCTTGATGGAGAGCTTGATAAACAGAGTGGCCTCGTTTTTG
>PBYS01000109.1 GCA_002729725.1 Puniceicoccaceae bacterium | reverse complement strand
TCAGCAATAAGAAATAAACTCACCAATAACACGTAATAACAATCAAGCACTCTCAGCCTGATTAGACGAATTTACAGACGGAATTTTGCGCGGCCCTCGATAATGTTCGCCGTGATGTTCATGTCATCTGGCACGAAGAGTAGACAAGTCTATATTGAAAAGTCACTTCATTTTTCTATATATCGAGACCAAGCGAGATGCTCGAGACATAACGACATGGCCCGAATGGGCCTGTTAATGGTGATCCGGATTTACGTTACATCGGATTCAGTGAAAGTGCTTCAGTGGGAGCTAATTTGAGTAATAGGAAGTTAATTCAAATTCCTGAAACGAGTGAATATGCTTTGTTAACTGGATTGCTTGGAGTGACAGTCGCTTTATTGCGGCCGCGTCCGCTTAGCTACCCACAAGCGCTAAAGCGCTCACTCTTACCCCAGCAGCGTATCCAGTAAGAGTGACGGCTTCAGTTTTTGTAGATATCTCGACGGTGTCCTACTTTGACGACATTCACGATGAGTTCCTGACCGATCACCTGATACAAAATCCGATAGTTACCCTGCCGAATTCTATATTTGCCTTGTCCCGAGAGCTTTTTGCTTTCTGCCGGGTGAGGATTGCTCGCCAGAGTCCGGATTTTTTCAATGATGCGAATCCTGTCTTTGATTTCTATTCTCTCAATCTCCTTGGCCGCCGATTTCTTTATGACAATTCTATAGTTTTCCATGATCTTTCAGGGAGGCTACGAAAGCTTCAAAATCGATAACTGGCTCCTTTTCTCTTTCTTTAAATGCTTCCAGGTCTTCGGCGTCTTCAAGTAGAGCCGCTCGCACCGCGTCGTTCACAAGTTCAGACACCGGCGATGAGACCTCTGCTGACTTCATTTTTAAGGCCTTGTGGAGATCTTCTTCAAAATAGACGGTGGCACGCTTCATAATTCAGCACCTAAACGTCAAAACGCTAAAATGTCAATTTGGAATAACCAAAACTCTAAAAATAGAGCGTTCATTAAATAGTCTGTGTATTTTAAGAGCTTGTGTATCTTAAGAGCTCTATTTTCGATTTCAGCCTTCATGTAAAAGGAATGTAAGTCGATCCGAACCTGGCCATTGTCCGTAGATATGGCTCGTCAAGGTCCCTGCCTATTGCATGGAATAAGCCCTAGTTTTAAACCATCAATCACTAACATCATATGCATCACATACGGATAAAATCAATTCTACTCCTGTTCACGCTGCTCTCTGGTGCGGCACTCCATGGGGCGATCAACGTCACAATCGCAGAGGCCGGCGACGATGTCGTTCTTAGCTATGCCGGATTCGCCGACCTCTCCGGGGTCAGCTTGGAGTTTACCAGTTCCTGGACTGGCACTCAGAATGACATCTGGCCCTCAGTAGGTAGCTTTCATAATTTTACAGGAGACGGTTATGATCGCTATGAAATGAATGAGGCGCCCACTGCGATCGGTTCAACTGGCAGTTTCTCGGCCAATTCATTCGCGGGCGACACCTTCATGATAGACAATGGACTGATTGCATTTTCGAAGGGCTATACCTCCGGAACGACCATCGCGGGCAGTATCACATTCGCAAACCAGACCTTTGACAGTATGGGCCTCACACCGGGTAGCGGCTACACGGTCACATGGGGCTCGGGCGCATCACTCGATTCCGCCACTCTCACCGTGGTTCCGGAACCAAGCTTCAGTGCAACCGCGGCTGGCTTGCTCGCCCTCGCCTATGTCACTCGACGTCGCGGTCGCTAGTTCGTATCGCCTCTGGAAAGAGGCACAGCCTAAGTCGCCGGCCATGTGCAACTTCCTAATGTCCGACCCACCCAAGTTCAGCGACATCCTAAAGTCCCTTCAACCTAAAGAGATGAGTTGAATACGCAGACTCAGCACCGGCCCAATCGTAAGTTAGGTGCCTTCGCCTGACGCCCCTCGGTACGCTCAACATTCAATGTTGAGCGTTCGGCGTTCGACATCCCCTTCATCTGCCCCCAGTAGCAGGCTTGGCTCCGCCACCCTGCCAGTCGTCAAGGACACAGCTCATTAAATAGCCTGTGTATTTTAAGAGCTCCATACACCCCAAAGTAGCGGGTTGCTTTAGCGCCCGACAGCGCATGCGCAGCCCGCGCCCGCGCCCACCTACAAACCAAGGCTGAAGCACTTGGCTACTACACACACACCAGACGCCCCCGCTTCCTGCTGCGCCAGCGAGCGACTTATCAAATTTGCGTAAAATTAGCTTTGCAGCATTAAAACATACGTTTACTTTGCGTAAAATGTCTTCCATCCGAAGCCCAATGCCCGCCCCCGCACATTAAGATCGCTGTTTTTAATGCAAAAAAACGTTCCACATATCGAAAACTTGCTCAGTAAACTTTACAATTTAAAGCGCGACCGCGGCTCATGCTGGGAAAAGCCCTACAAGTCGGCCCTGCGACTCGCTCTGATCGACTTGATGGAGCAGAGCACATCACCTGCCCGCCCGGAGCCTGTCGAAAGGAACGACCGCCTCGAAGACCTCAAAGAACTGCTTAAACTCGACGGCCGCAATGTCCTGCTCCCCAAAGAAAAACGCTTCTGGCCCGCCGATCACGGGTTGCAGTGGCGCTGGGAGCGGTTGCGGAAAGACGACATAATTAGAGACTACAAACCAAAAGAAGCTCCAGAAGCTCACCGACTCGCAGACAAGAATCGACAATATTATAAACATAACGACAGGACCCCATTTTCAGCTCAAAACAAACGTTTACTTTTTGTAAAAATGTGCCTCATCAGACCGTTAATGTCTCACCCCACCTGCTAAGATCGCGATTTTCTTTCATGCATACAGACGCAAGCCAGATCTCAAACACCCCCCCTCCTGCCCCAACAAGCATTGACGTCCAAATGAACAAACTTCCAGTGTGGGCGAAGAACTATATAAAAATCGGAAGAACATTCTCTTGTCAGACAAAATCGTCACCAAGTAATCATCCATCAACACTTGCCTTGTGTATTCCTAAAATTGACTTCGCCGCAGCCTTCATCGCGCTGGGAGTCACCATAGATGCAAGTGAAGCGTTCACAGCGAACTACAATCTGGAAGAACTAAAGACTATGATAGGAAGCTGGGTTTCATTCCAAGGTAGACGATCCCGTGAAATAGGCATGCTCAAATCTGTACCCGAATCCAACACAGAAATGATTACGGTTACAATGTATAAGAAAAAGCTGCCTGACCTGAGCAAGTTGCCGCCTGAAAAGGCCCGCGCATACAGCCCCCCGGCCTGCAAATCATGTGAAGCCCAATTAATTGAAAAATTATGGCACACGATTCAACCCGTAGTTAATAGCGACAATCTAGAACTAGAGACAGGTTCAAGAACGCGAGCCCACAGAATCGGCTCTAACCACGACCGGACAAAACGCATACAAAGCATTTTCAATTCAAACCAAGCAAGATGGATCACTGGCACTAGTAATATCGAGACAACTCTAATTGGTAATAAAGCAAGATTAACCGAGGAAATAACAACTCCAATTCGCTTCAATGATTCAACTGATAAGACTAAGTTAGAAAGTATAATACGCCCCGTATCAAACCCATCGTTTAAAGGCACGGAGCATTCATCCATAATCTCTAATAGCAGATTAAAAAGCACAGACTTCGATGGAATCTACATAATCGAAGGAGGCCCTAACCTACATGATGCTTTACGTGCAACTAAAGATAAAAACCGAATAGTCTTAATAGAAAGATGTTCGCCATCGTATTACAACTGTGCGGCAACAATTAGAGAAGGATACACAGAACGGGCTGCCGACTTCGATTTCAGCTACTCCAATCCTTCTAATGCAATAGTAACACTCGGGTTCAAACATCATGGGGTATCGTAGCTTAAAAGCGATATATCGGAATTCGCAGCGCGTCTTCGAAGAGGGCGTCACTGTAAAATATGCTGAATCTGCTCCAATCGCTCAATTTGACAGAGCAAGAAAAAAAGTAGCAGAAAACATTGAAACATATGATCTACATGAACCATGGATTGAATTGAGCCAACTATTGGCAATATACCATGCAACTCTAGCAAGAACGCCTTGTAGCCCGATTTGGTTATACGAGAATACTGGTATTCAAAGTCAATTAAAGGCATTGAATCCCAGACTATCCAATCAACAACAATCTGTGGACAAGGCAGTTTGGGAGTCACTCGAAAGTGTAATTAAAGCGCTGAATGTTGTTCGCGAAATCGAAGAAAACCCAAATGCACACATTGCAAAAAAAATTATAGCTACCTTTGGCGATGACCAAGATATTATTGTTACTATAAGGAATCGCAGTCTATGGGAAGAAACTCAACGTGCTCTTGATTGCAACAATTTGAAAAATGTTTATATAAAACTCCCATCCGAGCTCCGCAATCACAGACCAGTCCAGGGGCTTATACTATTTGGACCTCCGGGACTACTGGACTATCGAAGCCAAGGGTTTCTGATTCGCGCACCTGTAGCAAAGGAAGTTTCTATAATTATGCAGAATCACGAATGTTCTGGGAAAATACCGCATAGCCTATTGCACCCAGAAAAAATGGTCAAACTAACTGGCGATAAGCCATCGCTGCTCGTCGATCTCGACCCTAAATATGAACCTGCCGTATTTTTAGCTCAAAAATCAATTCAACCGAAAGACTCGTCTAGCTGGCTGAGCGAAATCGACAGCTTTTCTTCAATGGAGCCAGAAGTCTGTCTGCCCGTTGCTCTAGGCGGGAATAAAGGTATCTACCTTAAAGAGGATACCCCTATTTTAGTTGCCCAAGTAAAATCCAAAGATTCAGAAACTCCCTGCGTCGGAGTCGCCAAAATACATCCTGACGAGTTAGAGTCAGACATGCTCTTAATCAGGACAACTACAGGAGGTGGCGACCAGGTCAGACCCTACGCCGACTTGCTGTTGGGAAAAAAGGCACGTCATTACAGAGAATTACTCGACGGATGGAAAAGAGCATTACGCAAGAAAGTGGGCTCTCTAGAGGCATCTGTAGTCGCGACTAAACTGAGAAACCATGGTTGTAGAATCGCAACGGAGCAGAATGTTAGGAACTGGTGTAACTCTCAGACTATCGCCCCCAAAGAATTGGATGAAACACTTCTCGGAATATTGAAATATCTAGGAATGGAGAGACAACACCGCGAAATATCGGAGGCAGCAAGGCAAGTGCGTGGTGCCCATCAAAGCGCAGGCGTTCAACTCCAAAAACTAGTTTTAAATCGCCTACTAGGACTGAACCTTCGAGATGCAATCACAGATGGTTTCCTAGAAATACGAGCGGAAGACGAAGGTCCTTCTAAAACCGTTTTTCTTGTAGAACGAGTAGGCGCAAGCGAGGAGATCCCAGAAAGCCAAATTGGCATCATATTCGACAGGGAAAAATAATAGTCATGAATATTGGCGCCACAATGCTTCCCCAGTTCACACCTGCTAACACCGTGCATGGTGAACGCAAGATATTCGAGATGTTGCGTGATGATCCTCAAGCCAATGGTTGGATAGTCCTACATAGCCTCGATTTAGCTCAGCATACTAAAAATACTCAGGGAGAGGCAGACTTTGTAATTTTGATACCAGATGTAGGAATCATTGTGCTTGAAGTCAAATCGCACAAATCAGTTCGCTATGATGGTTACGGATGGTGGCTAGGCAGTTCGAATAAACCAGACCAAAGGGGCCCCTTCAAGCAAGCATCTCAAGCGATGCATTCAATACGGAAATATTTAAAAGAACACGCCATTAGCGCGGGCATCCCGATGATATCCGCCGTCGCGTTCACAGATGCACCCTTTTCTCTAAAATCTCCTGAATGGCACACTTGGCAAGTATTGGATCGTCAGTCTCTACACGCCAGAAGCATCTCTGAGAATCTAAATGCCATCATCAATAACGCATGTAATCTCTACAGACAAAAAGGGCTCAGTTGGGCCCCAGGGAAATGCAACTGCAACACAGAGGAAATACACAAACTCGCACATGTGCTGCGGCCGAAGTTCGAAGTCATAGCGAATGCAGATGCAAAACGAGAGAAATTAGATGAAAGTCTCTTCAGATGCACCAAACAACAATTCCACTTTCTAGATCTGCTTAGCGGCAATAAACGCATCATAATTCAAGGCCTCGCCGGAACAGGAAAAACAACTCTCGCGGTCGAAGCTACTAGGCGAGAAAAAGCGGAGAATCCAGATTCATCCATTGCACTTTTTTGTTACAATAATTTGCTGGGAGAAAAGCTTAGCCAGGAAACAAAGACCTTCACCAAACAAATGCGAACCGGCACCTTTCATCAATGGCTACTTGAAATTGCAGATATCCCCTATTCTAAAAAATCACGAAGTGAGCCTAATTTCTGGAAACAGCAATTACCTGATCGTGTTATTGAAATACTAACCAGCCCGGGGGTTGAGAGTGAATTCCTCGACCTTCTAATTTTAGATGAGGCTCAGGATCTTTTTACAGAGCGCTATCTAGACATATTCAATTTAATACTGAAAGGAGGGCTCGAAAATGGGAGGTGGCTCATTTTTGGGGATTTCGAAAAACAAGACTTATATGCAAAAGGTGAAATACCTAGAAAAAGTTTCATTAAAGATTATGCCAAGGAACGCTGCACAAGTTTCCAGCTGGATGTAAACTGTAGAAATACACAAGAAATCTCACGAACCGTCACACTCCTTGCTCAGTTGAATCCGGCTTATTCAAATGTATTACGTGAAGACACTAGACATGACCCTACCCTACTATTCTACGAAGATCGTGAGCAGCAGAAAGAACTCTGTTTATTCGAAATAGAGAAGTCGCTTGCCGAAGGGTTTAAGGCTAAGGATATCGTATTACTATCACCATCAGACCAGCACTCTTTAGCAAATAGCCTTAGAAATCACCCAAAATGGAAAGGACGAATGAGCCCTTATGAGATAGGAACAGATAAGGCATCAATCTCTACGATTCATTCGTTCAAAGGAATGGAAGCGCCAGTAATAATTCTCACTGACATAGAGAACTTTTCAGATCAAACGAAGTGGGACTTGCTCTACACCGGCATGTCAAGAGCGCTTCATCGACTAGTAATTTTAGCAAATGAAAAGACCAAACCCGCATTTCGAGAGGCACTACTATGAGTGATAAAAATGACCTTAATGAACATTTAAAAAACCGCGAATGGATGGTCGCATCACTCGCGGGAGAAATCTTTGGCCCCGGAGGGAAATACGCCGAATGGAAGAATGATCTGTATAAGGACTGTGCCACACTTACCCCGATAGACGGCATGACATTTGAAACGTGGGAGGATTATCGGAAAAGGCATACCGATAGTGTAACAGGTGAAGAAATCCTTAAAGAAGAATCACCATCTAGACGATACGGCATTGGTTTACTTTACCCTGAAGAGCCAGAGGCTGGTATCAACGGCTCTAACGATGAACAGGCTGAAGCTGAAGAAGCCTCAAGAGGAATCACAAAAGACAACCCAGATACTGAAACAGATGTAACCGAGGAAGAAAAAAAAGCACTAAGAAGAGCTTCTAAATTCGACAGTATCCCAGAAGCATCTTCCGACGTTGAAGTTGAAGCAGATGAAGAAGAAGATCCTCTAAGCTTTGCGCGCCTAAGAAAACCAAGAAGCATGGGCGTAACTTTTGTAGCAGATCTAGCCTCTGGAGCACTCAAAATAGCATTAGAAGGCGCACGCTATAAAACCATAAACGTTTTCGTCGAGAATAAGAGTGGAAGAAAATCACCAAAATCAATCTACCCTAGAATTCCTATACATGGATCAGTAGAACTAGACCTATCCTCCGCGTTTGAGAGCCCTAAAAAAGTCCCAGTAAAATATGAACCGGAAAAGACCCAGGGGCTCCAGAATTTGGAAATCTCTTTTGATGTTAGAGTTCGTAATATACCCGAATACGTAAGACAGAATAATATATTACCTGAGTCCGCCCGTATGATCACGGTAACTCTGATTAATGAGTCTTACCTCAAGCCAGGTCTCACAGCTGAAAGCCTAACCTTATTTCAGTCACGATTCCACATTGAACCCCTAGATACAAAAACACCTACACTACTTCCGCTACCGCAGGCGCCTAAAAGCACCGATGAAGAAGAAGAATCATTAGCTCTACTTTACAAGAACTCACGTGTCTATGCCACAGGCCATGGTTGCGCCGGAGATTGGGAAGCCGACGAAAACAAAGCATACGCGAAGAAGATCATAGCAGAACCAATGCCCTGCTACGAAACACCACCAGTCACGCCAGACCTAAAATACCCAAAAGGACACGAGAAAGAGGGAGAAAACATTAACATCCAAATGTTGCCTCTCGCTAGAGCAGAGAGCGGATGGAGCACTCCTTTGCAAGATCTACTCGAAGCCTACTCGTCATGGATAGATATTCGCAATAGTGAGATTGATACACTTCCAAATCACTTACAGGAGGGGGCAACACGACATCTATCTGAAGCTCGTAAATGTTACAGTAGAATGCACGAAGGCTTGGAGTTGTTAAAACGGGATGAAGATGCTGCATTCGCATTCAAGCTAGCAAATGAAGCAATAATGCTGCAGCAAATTGCTGGTAGGTTTGGTCAACGCACTCGAACGTATAATAAGGCCCTTAAAAAATGGGATAAGTTCGAAATCGAATATCAAGCACCCTCGCTCGAACATAAAACTGAGCGCCCTCCTGCTTGGCGCCCTTTTCAGATTGCATTCCTGCTAATGAGTCTGCCAGGTCTGTGGGATGGGAAACATTCAGATCGAGAAATCGCAGATTTAATTTGGTTCCCGACTGGCGGTGGAAAGACAGAAGCCTACCTTGGTGCCAGTGCATTCGTTCTACTAGCTAGACGTCTACGTGACGATTTAGACAGTGGCACCGCAGTATTAATGAGGTATACATTGAGACTTTTAACCTCTCAACAATTCCAACGTGCATCAGGATTAATTTGTGCGCTTGAAAGCATACGCGAGAGAGAAAGCAGTCGTTTAGGAAACTCTCCATACTCTATAGGCATATGGGTGGGCAGTGGAACAACGCCAAATAGCAGGAGCCAATCAATCGATGCCTACAATCGAGTCAAAAAACACGGGCATGAGGCATACCAGCACGTCATGCTACGCTGTCCCTGGTGTGGAGCCCAGATGGGACCGATAAAGAATGGTTGGGATTATGAGTGCCAAGGAACAGAGCCATCCGGCACCGGTGCTTCTAGATACATTCGCATTTTCTGCCCTGACTCTCTTTGCGATTTCCACGACGAGCTTCCAATCAAAGTCGTCGATGAAGACATTTATGACACTCCCCCATCACTAGTCATCGGAACGGTCGATAAATTCGCGATGCTAGCATGGAAACCGGAAGCTAGATCACTCTTTGGCATTAACTCGGATGGAAACAGAGAGCACACTCCTCCAGAACTAATAATCCAAGACGAGCTGCACTTAATTACTGGACCTCTAGGTTCAATCGTCGGGCTCTATGAAGGTGTAATTGAAGAACTATGCACTGACTATCGCTATGGGAACTCAATCAAGGCTAAGCTAGTTGCATCTACTGCTACGACACGCGCCTCTACTATACAAATCAAAGACCTCTACGCACGGCCACGAACTGCGATTTTCCCACCACCTGGTTTGGATGCTAGTGATTCCTTTTTGTAACTACTCAGGTGCTTGATTGGGTTCAGCTAGCAAAATATCGGGCGGTGCTGGATTGCTTGATGGAGAGCTTGATAAACAGAGTGGC
>PBYS01000108.1 GCA_002729725.1 Puniceicoccaceae bacterium | reverse complement strand
CTACAATCGGACGAATCCAAGCGGCCTCAAATCCGTGCGAGGAAGGCAGCTAAGAAAGAAGACTTCAGGCTCCCATTGTCCGAAATCCGTGAAGAAGCCGATTTCCTTGCATTATTTCGATCATTTCGATCACGGATTCTTGTGATTTCGCTATCCGGCCAGTCGTGCCTCCTCTCCTTTTTCTCGATAATAGTAGTTTAACAGCCCTCCGAGCCGTTCAAATTTCACGACCGAACCGCTCCTGCCCTTTGTTTTTCCGGCATACGGGAATGGAATCAAATTATCCAGTCCCTGATGGTTCCGCTCGTGATGGTAGTGTTCCACGTATTCATTTACGGCTTTTCTTAGTGAGCGTTCACCGAAGAAGATCATCCGGTCGAGGCACTCCTCTTTCAGGCCTTTGACGAAGCGTTCGGCGTAGCCGTTTTGCTCAGGAGTTGCAACGCGGGTCTTGATGACTTTTACCCCTGAAGTTTCCAATGTCTCGCAGAATTCATTTGTGAACAAGGTGTCGTTGTCGCAAACGAAATACTTCATACCAGTGAGAAAACCATCCTCGGCATCGGTAAGGTTCCGAGCGACCTGTGCCATGACCTGGCCATTCATCTGGCAACTGATCTGAGCGATCTGCACTTTGCGTTTGGCCAAGTTCATTACGAAAAGTGTGTGATAGCGGACGAGGCCATGAAGCGTCCAGACCTCAGTAGTTAGAAAATCGGCGACGCACATGGTCGCCATATGCGAGCGCACAAATTGCTTCCATGTGCTTTTTTTTATCCGCTCCTCAGAGGGCGGAATGCCTGCGGCTCGGAGGATGTTGCCGACCGTGGTATCGCAGACCTCGTAACCGAGATTCGAGAGCGCACCCTGGATGCGCCCATAGCCCCAACTCGCATTCTCTTCCGCAAACTTGATGCAGAACTCACGAATCACTTCCATCTCTTTCTGCCGATCTGTTTGGATCTTGCGCTTGGCCGTGTATTTGAGCGCCACAAGCTTGCGGTGCCAGTAGAGAATCCGATCCGGCGTAACGATACTCGCGTATTGGATCAGCCCCTTGCGCCCGAGCTTCTTGCCGCACTTTGCAAGTTTTCGTCTTTGGGTATTGCTCAAAGCCAACTTCACATCCTTCTTCACCGGCTGGGCCTTTGTCGTGATCGTATTTGTCGGTACGGTCGCCAAGGGAGACCCCTCGGCACTGGAAGACAAACCGGAATGGGTGCAATCAATTGGCACGGTCTTGCAGCCAATGTTAAGTGCCTTGGCAGGCAACCACCAGGATGATAAGCCGATCGTCTTGGGCATGAAGATCATGTGCTGGGGCATGGCTCTCTTAATTTTGATATCGGCGATCATGCCTTCCCTCTTCGTCAAGGAGCGTTACTACAAGAAAGAAGCCAAAGCACAGAAAAAAGACCCTTTCTTCAAAAGTATCAAAGAGTCTGTCACCTGTAAACCACTCTGGTCTCTAATCAGTGTCTCCTTCTTTCTCGTCATGGGATACACCGCGATCGGAAGCCTCGGCACCTATGTGGCGATTTACTACGTGTGTGACGGCGATATGATCCAATCCGGCACCATCGCCGGACTCAAGGGTTCCATTCTCGCAATTTCCGGTATCGCCCTACTGCCCTTTTTCACCTGGCTGGGCGAGAAATACGACAAGCGCTTTGCCGTCATTACCATGCTGCTGACCTGCATCTTCGGACACCTCCTCAATTATTTCCTAATGGACCCCGAGAACCCCTACTTAATGATTATTTCGGGCTTTTTCGAATCGACCGCCATCGGCGCGGTCTGGCTCTTTGTTCCTTCGATGAAAGCAGACGTTGCGGACTGGGACGAAATCTACACCCATCGAGGCCGAGAAGGATCCATCAATGCATTCTACTCCTGGTTTATTAAAACGTCACTCGTTCTTTCCATGGGGATTAGTGGCGTCGTTTTAAAAATATCAGGATTTGATGCCAAGTTGGAACATCAACCTCAGCCAGTTATCGATACAATGTTCCATATCTACTTATTTGTCCCCTCTATCATTTGGACCATCGCGCTGCTATCGGTCTGGTTTTATCCATTGACGCGTGAACGCTGCGCCGACATCCGCAAAGAGTTGGAAGAGCGTCGTGGCTATATTTAAGAGAGCTCACACCTCGGAAAAACTAACAGTACCTGATGTCGAAACATTTTCGAGGATACTCAGTCTAGCCACGCCCTTCACTTGGGGTATGATGCCAGTATTTTCGGTAGGCTCGGCTGAAATACAATGCGTCCGTGTAGCCACATCTTGCCGCCACCTCTTTAATGCTCAAAGCCGGATCTTTGAGATAATAGCGAGCCGCACGCATCCGAAGCGTCGTCAGATAGTGGTTCGGGCTCTCGTGCATCTGCTTACGAAAGAGATCACGAAAATAATCCGGGTGTAAGGTCAACTGCTCCTGCAACTCGGCCAAGGCCGAGGGGACATCATAGTGTGCCTGAAGCCATCGGACGGCATGATCCACTTCCGAGTGCCGGCGCGAACTCTTCCTATTGTCCATTTCTTGAATTGGTAAGCTCAGGAAAAAACGAGCAAGGATGGCTTTCATCTCCCCCTCCATTAGTAGATCATATTCTTCTCGTTTAGAGTTGAGCGCATGAATGCGCTCCATTCCCGACCGTAAAAGGGAAAATTCAGCGGGACGGTCGGAGACCAAGTGATCAAAAGTATGAAAGATGCGCTCGCTCACACTGAAAACAGTCCAAATTAATTCGGCTGGCTCATCACTGACGACCTTCCATTCACGCCAGACCCATGGCGGAACGAAGACAACCGATCCGGCATCCAGAGTCACCTCATTATCCCCTTCAATCTGATAGACTACACGCCCAGCAATGAAGATAATAAATCGGCAGGAAGCCACAATTTGGCCAGAGGGAGAAAATCCAGACTCAAACGCTTCATGACGCACCTGCTCAAAGTTCAGATGACTGCTCATAAGCTGTGCCAAGATGCCACGAAAGGAGGTTTCCATACAGACAAGCCTAGACCCATAATCTATGTTTTGTCCATGCAAACTCTTTTTTAAATCAGTCGCCGAAATTCGCATCTATGATACTCTTGGATGCAAATCTACAGATTCATCCAGCTATGAAAAAACGACTCCTCCCCCTTATCGCCATCAGCATCGCGGCATCCTCGCTTTCCGCCGAAAACATCCTGATTAACTTCGGCTTTACCAGTAAGATCTACACAGGAACCAATTCACCCGGCCATAACGCCGGCGACTCAACCGGGAACAACTGGATCAATCTGTATGAGGATGTCGCGTCCGGGATCCAGAACGAATTCGGAAACGCAACCGATCTAGCGATCGATTTTGGTTCTACGACCACCGCCACAGGCACAACACTGGATTATAGCATCGCCACCAAGTCAGCGAATTACAGCATCTCGGGGGGCGTCGACCCGAATCTGGCGGATCTCTTTGAAACTGAACTGGGCGAAGGCAATGCGGTACGCGACAGCAGTATCAGCGCCGGGGTCGGCCTGTCTATTACCGGACTGGATGCCGGTGAGTATCGATTCTACGTAACCTCATTCCGAGGCGATCAAACAAGCAACTCCACAATCGACTTCGACATTTACGCCGGTGTCGACACCGATGCGATTACTGACTTCTCAGGTTATTCAGTCGGCACCATCGTGAATTCAGATGCTGTCAGTGGTTGGTCCTACGGTGACAACTACCTCAGCGGCACATTCACAATTGATGCAACCAACGATACCTTCTCTTTGCTCTCGAACAGCGAAACTTACATCGGTGTGCTGACATCACTTGAGATTATCGCCGTTCCGGAACCAGGCACCTATGCGGCGATTGCTGGTGGACTGGCCTTACTATTCGTCGCCTATCGGCGGCGGCGCGCCTAGTCAGATTGTCTTAGGCTCTACCCCGATCGAAAAACGCCTCTATAGAGATGGCGGGTTGAGCTCCCATAAAGTAGCTAGCTTCGTTTTAATTTGGAAATATCATCTCAGAAATGTGCGCACTCATAGAAAAGGATATCTGCGTCTATGGAGCCTCTCCTGCCGGTCTCACCGCAGCGTTACAAGCCAAAGTGGCGGGCCAATTTGTTGCATTGATTGCCACGGGTGAGCACGTCGGAGGCATGCTGGTGGAAGGGCTCGGCAGCCAGGACATCAACAATAACGGAACGCAAAACCAGCTCGTGATCGGCGGCTTGTCGCGCGAGTTCTACCAGCGTGTTGGTGCAAAATACGGCGAAGCATTCACCTCGAAATTCGAATGCCATGTGGCCGAAGAGGTCATCGAGGAGTGGATTGCCGAGACTGGGATCGAGGTTTTCCGAAACGAACGACTGGCCGAGCACTATAGCGCGGTGCTCAAGGAAGGCAGCGGCATTCGTGAAATCGAAATGGAAAGCGGTAAACGTTTCCGGGCAACAGTCTTTATCGACGCCACGATCGAAGGTGACCTAATGAAATGGGCAGGAGTCTCCTTTGTCACAGGACGCGAAGGCAACGCAACTTACGGGGAGAGCCTCAACGGCATCCGAGAATTCAGCTTCCGCCAGTTCGAGGTCGATGTCGACCCTTACATCATTCCCGGCGATCCAGGCAGCGGGCTGATCGCAACTGTGCAGGATGAGCCGAAAGGCAAGCCTGGCGATGGCGACAACAGCATCATGGGCTTCTGTTTCCGCCAGTGCCTGACGCAAGACCCGGCCAACCAACTCCCCTTTCAAAAACCGGTCAACTACGATCCAGCGGATTACGAGATTTACCGCCGCTATCTAGCGGCTGGGGGCACGTTATTCACACCGATTATCAAGTTGCCCCAAGGTAAAACCGACCTGGGCAGTTGGCATGATTTATCCGGAAACCTTTACGGCTACAACCACGGCTGGCCCGACGGAACCTACGCCGAACGCCAAGCGATCTACGACGCACACAAGGATTTTATCGAAGGCCTATATTGGTTCCTTTGCCACGATCCGGCTGTGCCGCAAGCGCTACAAGCAGAATGGTCCAAATGGGGCCTCGCAGCCGACGAGTTTACCGATAACCACGGCTGGCCGCGCTCACTCTATATTCGGACTGGTCGGCGCATGCTAGCCGACTACGTAATCACGGAGGCTCACACCAAGGGCAGTGATCTCGCCGAGGACGCCATCGGCGTTGCATGGTGGCCCCCCGATGCGCATCACACTCGTCGCATTGTCGAAGATGGCGTCGTCCGCAACGAAGGCTTCTTTTTCGAGCACGATTATGTGCCCTTCCCCATAAGCTACCGCGCCATGACGCCCAAAGCTTCCGAATGCACCAACCTGCTCGTGCCCGCGGCACTTTCCAGCAGCTATGTCGGCTACGGTTCCGTCCGCCTGGAATGGACACAAATGGTCTGCGGCCAGTCTGCCGCGCTTGCAGCAATCGAAGCGATTCATGCGAATAGCGCGGTGCAATCGATCAACTATCCAAAGCTCAAGCAGGATCTTCTGGATGCCGGTCAGATTCTAACAGTCCCCGCTCAAACCGTGCTCAATTAAGGGGCATTGCTGAAGTTCTCAGAAACTCTTAGGGTATTACCATTCTCACGCTTCGCCCGACGTGCGCTCAGGTTCAACTTGCGGGGTATTGCTGACCGAGATCCGATTGAATAGCTTCAGCAGATAGTTTTTCGGAATACCGCCCCAGCCTCCTAGGCTACACGATGTTGCCCCAGTAAACTCCCCCTTGCGCATGTTTCCCCCAAACAGGCCATGACGGCATGGGTGCAGCGCAACCTCCCATCCAGGATCGGTTGCTTCAACAAACACCTCAATAATGTTCTCAACTATGATAAAAATCCCCTCATTGTTACGACAATACCTCCCCACCTCAAAAGTGTTGACCCTCTCCCTGCTGACTCTCTGCGGCAGTCAATGGAGTCAGGCCGCGGACTATTACTTCCTACCCGACTCTGTTGGGTCCAACAATGGAACCAGTTTCGACAATGCCTATGGATGGTCCGACTTTGGCATCGCCGGAATGGCGCACTTTCTCAATCAAACAATGGGCCCCGGCGACCGAATGTTGATCGGAAGCGGCACCTTTGATGGACAGAAACTGACGATTACCACCAGCGGCACGGCAGCCAACCCCAAGGAAATCATTGGCGTCGATACCGGTGCGGGGCTTCCATTGCTAACCAAAGGCAGTTGGTCTCCGACCAGTCCGAGCAGTGGCAATTATTCACTCATCCAATTCGATAGCGCAGGCATCGACTACTGGAAGATATCCGGCCTCGAACTACAAGGCGCCCAATATGCAATCTACAGTCCCAATGCGTCCGCCCCCAGCACGAACATTCACTTAAGCGATATCCAGATCTCCCGAGTACGACATGGGATCTACGTATCCAACCTGGATGATTCTAGTATCGAGAACGTCCGTATAACTCATTACACGAAGCATGCGTTCCGACTGGAAAAAGGCTGCAACAATCTTGAGTTCATCGATTGCCTGGCCGACCTCAGCAATGGCGACACCAGTTGGTGGGATGATAGCGAAGCCATTCCGTTTGGCTTTAACATACTCGGTTCGAGTGGTGCGCCCAACACGAATATCACCTGAAGGGATTGTATCAGCATGAACAACCGCCGTAACGGCCAAAGCTCGGGCAGCTACTGGAACGGCGACGGCTTCTCGGTCGAAAACGTCAACTCCGGCATCTCCTTTATCGGCTGTCTCGCTTTCGGTAACGACGACGCCGGTTTCGATGTTAAACCGGACGCCGATTTCCAAGACTGCATCGCCTTTGACAACAAACGTAACTTCCGCTCCTGGTATGCGATGCGTCCCCGACCTATACAAACTGTATCGCTGGTTACGCCGTGAAACGTGGGGGCACCGGATCCGTCACCGGCTTTTGGATCAAGGATGGCGCCGGAGTTTACGACCACTGCACCGTTCATGCGGACGCTGGTTACAGTGTGCATGAAGACGGTTCCGGTTCGGCTTCAGTCACGAATAGCATTCTTTCCTTTTCCGGAACCGAAGGCAGCTATACTTCTGGAAATGTCACTCTGGACGGCAGCACCGTAACCTATCGCCCCGGTAGCGGGACTGATCCCGATTATATGAATGCGAACCCGTTCTGGGATGGAAACGGCAATGACTTCAACAGCCAAACCTACGGAGCCAGCAAAGGCTATTATGTTCAAGTGGGTGACATCACCCTCGACAGCGAAGAAAGCAGTGGCATCACCCTAACCGGAACCTGGAGCAGTAGCACCGGAGCCTCAGGATATCATGGCAGCGCCTACCTTCACGATGGAGACTCGGGTCAGGGCAACAAGAGCGTTCGCTACACCCCCAGCCTTCCCGCGACAGGTTTCTATGAAGTCTTCGCCAACTGGACAGCCGATAGCAACCGTGCCAACAACGTACCGATCGATATCACGCACGAAAACGGAACGGCCAACCTGACTGTCAATCAGCAGGTCAATGGCGGACAATGGGTCTCCTTGGGCACCTACGAGTTTGCCGCTGGAACTTCAGCGAGTGTGCTCATCCACAATACCGGCTCCAACGGCTACGTCATCGCCGACGGCGTCAAATTCGTGCAAACTCCTTAAGCGAAAAAGACCACTCCAGCCTAAGCCTGTCCTCTGGCAAGGGGCAGGCTCCGGAAACATAGCGCAACCCATACAGTTCAGACATAAAAAGGCTGCTCTCCCAGTGAATCAGTCCCAGAAGAACAGCCTCATTAAAGACCTGCGTCTCAGATCAAATTTTTAGCCACTACAGGCGACGCTTTAGCATGACGACCGCCAAGCCCAAGCATCCGGCCAACAGCGCAAAGGTAGAAGGCTCGGGAATTACATACAGTTCACCGGTTAACTCCGAGAATTCTACAAGTGCGTTCAAATCGTAGGTCCAGATGCCTCCAGATTCGGTGAAGTCAGCAATGGAAAAAGTTGCGCCGAATGTTTCGTTCAAGTTAGCGACATCAACAATCAACCAGCTGTTGCCCGCCGTCAGGTCGGCACTGGTCAGGTCGAAGGTCAGTTCACCGTCCAAGTTGATATTCCCCGTGCCGAGAATCGAGTTATTCACTCCATTACCTGCGACGACGATTTCCATTGAGGTGGTATTGCTCATTGTAAAAGTACCCGAGCCAATCGCATGCAAATCCATATCGCCCGAGATATCACCATTGAAAGTAGTGCTCTTGTTATCCCCTCCGACTCTCAATGTCGAACCATTGCCAACGAGGGAACCATCTCCGGAAAAAATGCTGATCGTCTGATCCAATCCAGATGCAAATTCAACCACACCGGTGCCATTGACCTTCAAGTCTCGTTTTGTGCCGTCAAAAGCAGATCCAGTTAATTCAAGAGTCCCCCCACTATTAACTGTAGTATTCTTGAGCTTCGCTCCTTCTGTACCTGTGTAAACAAGTTTACCTCCATTAATTGTCAGTGTCGCATCCAAACGATTAAATGTAGATGTGCCGCTTCCATTCTTGGTCATGCTTCCACCGCCATGGAAAACGTCAGCTGAAAAGTCACCGTCGATATCAAAGGTGACCGAACTGGTGTTACTATAGCCCATGTCCAAACTAGCACCGGACTCCACGTTAATCGTCATCGTTGTGCCACTCCCACTTGCCCCGATGTAAACACTACCATTGTTGATGGTGATATCCTGGCCAGACAGAACAGTCAGCTCAGATGCGACCTGCTGCGAACTCACCTTAATTGATGTTTGCGTGGCTGTATCGGAAGAAAAAACAACAGCATCGCCGGCACTAAATGTGATATTGCTATCAGTGCCATCTGCAGCAGTATTCCAGTTTGCAGTCGTATCGGTGTCCCAAACATCACTGTCAATGCCATTCCAGTAAACTTGAGCATGGAGTGCGCCGCACAATAACATCGGTGCGGAAAGAAAAGAAGAGAACTTGAGTATTTGCTTGTTCATACGGGTATGTGATTTCAGTGGTGAATGTTCAGTGAATATCCTGTTATCATCTAACACCCTCGAGATGTAAACAAGCCCCCCCCTAGTGCAATAGATTGCGAAACTAGCCGATCGGTCGAAAAGCTTATCCTAGAACAATTTCGCTGATTTCTTCTGGATACTCCCACCATCGACCCAGACGCCTTCCACCATGGTCGTGAGTGGCACGTCAGGCACGCCACGCTCGCCGCGCTGAATTTGGCCAATAAGCATATCCATGGCGGCGGCACCGATATGCTCCGGGCGCTGATCGATTCCTGCGATCTGCGGCGTGTCTGTCTCCCAATTCAAGGTGGCAAAAGCGAGATCGTCCGGAACTGAGACACCGGCCTGTTCCAGTGCATGCATCACGACCAGGTTATCACTGATCACCACATCGAGTTTTTCTTTGGCACACCAGTCCGGCACTTGCTCCAGGGTTGTGTCGTTGAAGAGGAAAGTCTTTGTCTCGAAATTACGATCTTCCACCCCTGATAAACTAAGTCTTTGGTTTTGTGCAAGTAAGGCACCGGAGAGCCAAAGTTCGTCCACGCGACGACTGGTATCGGAAAAAAGACATAAGCCAATGCGGTCATACCCTACATCGTAGAGACGGTGAATGGTTTCCTGGATCGCATGAAAGTGGTGCGCGGAACTTCGGTGCAATATCGGCGACATCACGGAATATCCGATCGTTACCGCGCTAAAGCGCTCCCAGTCCAAGGCCAAGGGTTCCCGAACATGTGGGACGGGGGCCACACAGACTCCAAGAATACCGCGATGGTAAAGAATTCGGCTCAAGCGCTCCCCGGTCATCTCCGGCTCCCCCAACCAGAAATGTTCCAGATGATAGCCCATGCGTTCAGCTCGCGCCTTGATCCCATTAAAACAACGATTATAAAAGGGATTCTCCCTCCATTCATCCCGAGTTCCAAAATTGGTGAGATAACCGATCGTCGTGATATCCGAATCCAACTTACGCCCCCGGCGACGTGAGGCAAATGCAGATAAAAGCGGGTCTGGACGATAGCCCAATTCATCGGCAATTTTTTGCACACGCACCCGCGTGGCCTCCGGGATCTGCGGATTTGAATTCAGGGCACGACATACGGTCGAAGCCGAAACACCCGCCGCATCCGCGACTTCCTTCATCGTTACACGGCTTCTGGATGAATCTTTTTTAGGGGAAGCACACACGCCGTTTACGATTGCTGATCTCGGTTCAACATCAAGCGAAAAGCCCTCTCGATAAGGCTTTTCAAACTAGGAAAAAATGAATGATACCTGCGTGATTACAGGCGGAAAAATCAAGTCACGACCTACAATGGGGCAACGGTCGCTTTCCGAGCTAGATTTCGAGTAAACTCTTTTAAGGCCTCGTAAGACGGCTTGGTTTGTCCGGATTGATCCAACAAGCCCCAGGCAGTTTCAGCCGGACAGTCTGTCTGCCGACACTGCCAACAATCAGGCGCGTCCCTCCAGTTGTAATAAATCGCTCCCAGAACAAAGGGCTTCTCCGAAAAGATCCGTAAAGACTCTGTTAAGTATTCAGCTTGCACCGCTGGACTGTGCTCACCGTTCCAAGCAAACTTCCACTTCTTCGCCTCACAGGGATACAAGCCTTGCTCGGCCTCTTCGGGTGTCATCACTCCCCCCGCAGCCGCATAGCCAAACTCCTGAATAAAAATGGGCTTACCGGTTAATTCATAAAAACCATCCAAATACTCATGCCAACTTTCAGGGCCGCCCTTGCGCCAAGATCCCGGATAACTATCAAAACCAGCATAGTCTACAGGAAGCATAGCATCGCCATAAATACCTTCGGCCAAAACGAGGCCTTCATGCAGCTCCGTATTCCCATCCACTTCCCCAGGCAAGGAAGGAAAGAGAGTAATGTTGATGCCCACTTTTAATGAAGGCACCGCATCCTTCATCGCACGAATGCCCGTCTTCAAAAAATCGACCGAATGCTCCATGTCCAAGGTATCCCGGAAGATCCAGATATCCAATTCATTGGCCACCTGCCACCACTCGATCAGCCCCTCGAATTCCTGAGCAAAGAAGGCACTGATTTTTGCATAAGCATCAAAATACGCCTCACTGCCCGTGACCAATCCCGATCCTTTCATTTCGCGGGGCCCGGGCGTAATTCCCATCAACTGGAAACCGAGCCCTTTTAAATGCCGAACGCGCTGCACAGCAGCCTCGAAGGCCTCGGGCTGCGCCGCCCCTTGTAAGAACGCAGCAACATC
Source organism: Puniceicoccaceae bacterium (assembly GCA_002729725.1). Taxonomy (GTDB): domain Bacteria; phylum Verrucomicrobiota; class Verrucomicrobiia; order Opitutales; family Coraliomargaritaceae; genus Thalassobacterium; species Thalassobacterium maritimum. The sequence continues at coordinate 64,008 of PBYS01000108.1, read as the reverse complement.
AAAACCAAAGTCCCCAAAGCGAAGCCAGGCAATCCCTGCCTCGTGCATAAGGGTATAATCCCGTTCAGTCAGCTGAGGCAGGCGCGCCGCTACACCTATCATAAAATCTTGTCTTTTCTGTGTCATCTAAGGGGTTGGTTCAGTTCATTTGAACGGGCGATTCGCCCAACCAAACAGCATGCCTTGGGCACCGTGCATCGAGCAACTGCGGCGCTACGCAATTAGTTGCAGGAATGCAGGTTTGGACTCGTCAGGAAGTAAAAGAGAATGTCCCCATGCTCCTAGACTCTCAACGCCCCCTGCTAAAAGACCGGCGCTTCACATGCCCCGCAATCGAACGCTGCATCGAGATGGTTCGTCGTGGGCCGATAGATCCCATTCTGGCGTGGATGTTTGAAAACTGCTTCCCCAATACGCTCGACACGACTGTGTTTTATTCCGAACCGAACGGGAAACCAGACACATTCATTATAACTGGCGACATTGATGCCATGTGGCTGCGAGACTCGGCCGCGCAAATTCATCCATACCTACCATTTACTCACGAAGACCCTGCCCTTTTAAAACTATTTATTGGCACGATCAATCGGCAGGTGCAGTGCATTCTATTGGATCCATACGCCAATGCATTTTACCAACACCCCGTGTTCGGTGAATGGAAGCATGATGAGACCCCAATGCACCCCGGCGTTCATGAACGAAAATGGGAACTGGACTCACTCTGTTACTTCCTGCGCCTCTCGACAGATTTCTATGGGCAATGCGGCGCACAAGCGTGCTTCGGAGATAAATGGAAAACGGCATTAAACAGCGTACTGCACGTCTTCAAATCTCAACAGATACAATCGGATGAGTACAGCTTCGCACGCACATCGAACACCAATACAGAAACACTCGCACTCAACGGTAAAGGGACTCCCTCTCGCCCATGCGGCCTGATACGCTCGGCCTTTCGCCCCTCGGATGATGCCTGCACGCTCCCCTTTTTAATCCCCTCCAATTGGATGGCAAAACAACAACTGGAAAGAGCCGCTCAACTCTGTCGTGATATTTACAACGACGAAGCCCTTGCACAGGAATGCATCCGACTCAGTCAGCAAATTGGTCAAGCGATCCATCAATATGGCTTAGCTGAAGATGCCTACGGACGCTCCATCTTCGCCTACGAAGTCGATGGCTATGGAGGTCAGCTCATTATGGATGACGCCAACATTCCCAGCCTGCTTTCACTGCCTTATCTGGGCTGTTGCTCAGCGGAGGATCCGATCTACCAAACAACGCGTTCGACCCTCCTCTGCACAGCCAATCCCTATTACTTCAAAGGCGAATTCGGAGAAGGGATTGGAGGCCCCCACATCGGACTCAATTACATCTGGCCGATGAGCATTATCATGCGCGCTCTCACATCCAACTCCGATAGCGAAATCGCAGACTGCCTCGAAATCTTAAAGACCACGCATGCCGGCACTGGTCTGATGCATGAAAGCTACCATGCCGATGATCCGGAGAACTACACACGTCCCTGGTTCGGCTGGGTTAACTCACTTTTTGGCGAGCTGATTCTGAAGCTACGCAAAGAGCGGGCACATCTCCTGAATCCTAACAGATAGAACTCTGAAGTTACTGACATTCATGATATTAAGAATCAACAACGCAACTAATTGCAAACTCACAAGATTGAGAATCGGTGGTGATTCATGCTCTAATTCACCCCATGCTCCACCACTCCCCCCTCTCTTGCGCCTACATGAAATTGGCCTCTCTCATCGCATTGTCTTTGTTTAGCTTGTCGACATCATCCAGTCACGCCATCGAACCGCTTCGCTATGTCGCCACTGGTGCGCGTATTGGCGTCAACTTCGACCCGAACGGCGGCGTTGGCACACTAACATCATTCTGGCATCGAACCCCACACCAACTGGGCGGCCCCGTGGCCCAAATCCAGATTGGGTTCATGAACTGGATTCTCAATTATTCAAACGAGAATGCCAGCCCCTATGAGACGACCATTAACTATGCATGGATAGAGCGAGCTTCTGATGGACAAGTCGTCCCCATTACCTTTAGCGGATCACGCCAACTCATCATGCCTGCGAACGATACGGAGCCCTACTGGCTGGCCGACCCGATTGACTCATCAGTCTGGACAGGAGGCACTCCTCAAAGGGATGAGATTTTCTGGGTTCACATCAAAGGTTCCCTACCCACGGATGGAAAAGCATGCTCAGGCAGCCCAACCTCTTATTCCGGCACAAAGTTCATTTACTACGATCCAGCCAACGATCCCGGCACCTATGACTTTGCAGGAACAGTCCCGACGATTTCAGGGCAAAGCGTTCGATCCCGCGGCCTGCCCCTGATGTTTCTTGGACGCTACACAGGCCCCGGTTACTTGTCGGTCATTGGCATTGGAGACAGCATCCTCGACGGCTCCGGAGACTGGTCCAAAGCAAGCTTGGCTGGCTTCGGTTTCTTTTGTCGCGCGGCACTGGACGACTCAGGAGAAAACACAATCGCCACCTTCAACTTAACCCGGCATGGAGCAACTTCCACCGCAGTGACCAAGGCGAGTAATCCCCGACAACAACACTTTCTTAAGTATGCCAATGTCGCCGTCGAAGAGTACGGCACCAATGACCTAAATTCAAATGGGACTGGCAATGTCGCGACCATTACAGGGACATTGGAAACGATTTGGACCATGTGTCGGGACGCAGGTATTCAGCACATTGTCCGGACCCAGTTAATGCCGCGCACTGATTCGACCGACAGCTGGGCGACCAAAGAAAATCAAACTCCGCGTCCGGAATGGGGTGAAGGCGAAAAGAGAGATGAATTTAATGACTTCTTTGCGACTGCCCTGACCGAGGGAAAAGTTGATATCGTCCTTCAGAACCTGGAACTTGTATGCGATCCAACAGATTCCGGCTACTGGATGAGCGACGGTTCTGGCAAACTATACAATGCGGATTCTGCACATTTAAATTCTGCGGGAAATGCCCTGTTGGCTCCGCCGCTTCGCTCCGCCTTGCTTTCACTGACAGTCGATGAAAACGCACCACGCTACAGCGCATGGGTCGATGCGATCGACTGGGGCGGACTAGACGCGTCCCCCGAAGCCGACCCGAACCAAGATGGCATTAGCAATGCTCTCGCTTATGCGCTCGACCTCTCTCCCTTGGATACTGTGCCCGCGTCTGATAGGCCCTACGCCACATACGATGCAGCCACAGCGGGCGGCCCCTGGTTGAATTTCATTTTCCGCGAAAACGTCACCGCTGAAGATGTCATTTTCGACTATCTCTCGACTCTCGATCTCTCAAGTAATTGGTCGAGCTTGGTCGTCGATGACGTAAACGTAATCGAAGAAACCCTCGACGCCGATCCTGACGGCGACGGCAGCGCCGTGCTTAAAAAGGTGCGGGTTAAATTAGCGACGGAAGACACTCAACGTTTCCTGAAACTGGAAGTCATACTCTAGTCGCCGAGTTTGAAGAGTCCCACCAGATAGGTATGAAAGGAGGGTGCGTGTCCCCACGCACCGGAACGATCTAGACCTTCGAACCGGTCAGTGTGCCCATACTGTCTGAAAGTGTCCTTAGGGCCCAATAATTTTGCCTCCAATTGTTTTGTTTGAGAACTCAAGCAGGGCCTCTGACGCGAGCACCTACTTGGTGCGTGGGGACACGCACCCTCCTGAACCTACACGTATACGCTTGGGCCTCAGCGGTTGGATTCATGTCATTTAACTAAGTAGACCTCGGCCGTGTCTATTTTAAGTAAGTCGCCAGAAACTCGAAGAGAGCTGGTCGTAAATCCATCTGCTCCGGTTGTAAGTCAAAGGAATGTGGTGCGCCTTCGACTTCAACAATTCCATAGAAATCAACAATGCAGGCGACCGCATTACTCTGCTCCGTGTAGAGCCCTCCTTGATTTAAAGCGTCGACGTCTTCACTCACCCCAACCAGCAAAGCCAGATGCCCCCCGGCGGAGCCGCCCGCGACCGCAATTCGATCCGGATCGACTCCAAAGCGCGCCGCCTCCTTTCTAATAAAACGAAGGGCCAACTTACAGTCATAGATATTTTGTGGCCAGGGCACATCCACACCCCCACCTGGAAGGGTTTTCGACTTATAGCTCCCCAATCGATAGTCGATCGAGAAGGCAACATAGCCTTCCTCGGCCAAAGACTTACAAATGGTCTTCTCTCGCTTGCTCAACTTATTACCCCCGACCCAACCGCCTCCGTGGATCCAAAGCACCGCCGGACGCGGCGTGCTGGACGCTCCTTTCGGCGTGTAGACATCCATTTTCTCCGCACGGTCCGGTCCCAGATAAGCGACATCTTTCTGAAAACTGACATTCGAAGCCAGCAAAATGGAGGGGATACATGCAGCCAGTAAGAAGGCGTTTCGTTTGAACATAATCAATTTTCTGAAGGGGAACTAGGTTGCACTTTATGAAGCAACCAAGTGAGGGAAGAATGAAGAGCGAAACCAACCAAGCAATCAAGCGAATCCCGGTGCAAATAGTTGCGTTTCTAGTCATAAACTAGGGAGCATCCGAAATCAATAAAGAGCGAATGCCCCACAAAAAGACAGGTACTTAACCCAACTTCATATCAAGCACTTATAGAATAAATCTCCGCGTGCAGATCTAAACACCAAAAAGGGCCGCACCCTCTCGAATGCGCCCCCTTACCCTATTTAACCCTTGTAGGATACAATTGATTAACTTACGCTGTAATGGCAAGCATTAATTACGACGTTTGAGAACGGCCAATCCCAGAAGAAATCCTCCGATCAAAATTGAAAAATGAGCGGGTTCGGGGATGGCTGCAGTGCGTATGGCTTCGAGAGAAGCCAAGTCCAGAGCTCCGTTATAAATGCGGACATCATTATAAAGTGCAACTGGAGTACGATCCCCAGTAGTCGCGGGCGTACCACCGATCTCAAAGTCAGCTGTCCCCACGTTGATTGACCCCGTTTTTGCAGCCGAATCATTCATCACGATGGTAGACGTTTCGTCCCCCACATAGAAAAAGACATTATCCCCGGACACGATCGAACTATCATAGGTCACAGCCAAAAACACCCACTCACTGGTCTGGTAAGCCACATTGTCAGCAGACTGCACGGCGCCCGAAGTGCTGTTAAAATTAAAGGCTAAACGATAATCACCAGCGCTTAGGACATCCGACTTCAAATATAGATCAAAACCGTTGGCGCTGGTTACATTCGAAACCAATCGATCCCCATCGTTATAGGAACTTAAGTTAACCCACATACTGATGGTAATGGCATTCATTCCATAGGCAGGATTGTCTGAAGTATCCGCTCTAAAGAAGTTCTGAGAGCCAACGCTGTCCGTCGAAAGCGCCTGATTAAAGGAACCGACGCCGCCCGAAACAAAACTGGCACTATTGATCAATGCTCCATCAATCCCGAGCGATCCCGAATCCGCTACCGTACCATCCAAGGTATAGTGAGAAATGAGAGTCTGTGCATTCGAAACAGAAGTCAGGATTGCACATGCAGCGCAACAAAACGCGGCCTTATTGAAACGAAGGAACGAAGTTTTTAAGGTATTCTTCATAGGTTTACAGGGTTAAGGGGGTGAATAGAAAAGATGATGGATCATAGGCATCCGCCCCTCGCTTCGTCAAAAAATTACACTTGCCATAATTGCGTATATAATTGTGAGATTCTCTCATGCCTCCTCATCAAACAGCACCCTTACGCTACCTCGATTGGAACAACCTGCGCTTTCAACTACTGTGGATTTATAAGGGGACCCCTTCGAGCAGCGCTCGACAAGTCCGTCATGCCCTCCCTGGCTTGTCGGCATGGCTGGTCCTCAAAGGTGGAGTCGAGATCAGCAGTGGAGGCCAGCAAGTTTCCGCGCAGACGGGCGACTGGGTGTTCCCCCCGTTCAAAGGAGATCAGCGAAAATTCACTTCGGACTTTGAATTCATCTCGCTTCGCTTTATGGCAAGCTGGACCGAAGACCGTGAAGCGATACAAGAAGCCATCCCCCATGTATGCCGGTCAGAGGCATACCCCAAACTGGAACGGGTCACACGCAAGCTACTGAGGATGGCCGGCACGCGCATGACAGCAGCCAAGAACCAAATGCAATTCGAGAATATTAGCATGCAGAACTACCTACGCCTGCATGGAACTTTCGTAGAATGGATTCAGATCTACTTCAGCGTGATGGAAAACCTGGGAGCCCAGATCTACCGACTGGAAACAACGGACGACCGGGTCAACGACGCAAAGACCTACTTGGAACGGGCCCCGATCGATCAGCCTGTCCGTGAGCATGACGTGGCCGAAGCCATTGGCATCAGCGTGGCTCAATTAAACCGAATTTTTCATAAAGACATGGGCATGACACCGTGCAATTATTTCAACCGGCGCAAAGAAGCTCACGCTAAAAAACTGCTGGTCCAGACCTCGGCCCCGATTAAACAAATTGGCTACGAACTGGGCTTCAACGACCCGGCAAACTTCACCAACTGGTTCCAGTCAAAGACAGGAACAAGCCCGAAAGCTTACCGTAATCAAATCCTAATCAGCTAGCGTTGTGTTAATAAGGTGTATTTGCCTATGAAATTATTGCGTAAACAATGCTTTTTATAATTCGGAAGGGCAGATGACTGTACGGTGCCAGAGAGCGCTTTCGTTTTTTAGGTACAGAAGGCAATACGGTAAAAGGCAAAGTCAGTGATCTCATTTTCTGATTCATATTCCCACCCCTGAACTCAAATTATTCGAGACGATCTAACAGATCGCCTATTCGCTAATACGTAACCTCAGAAACTGACAACCGACTTCCGTATCTGTCTTAACCCAGACTCGCATCAGGTCGGCATCCCCGTCAGAGCCCAACTGCTCTTCGATAACATTCACGTCATCGACTAACAGAGGGTCCCAGGTTTCAAGATTGAAACTCGTCAGTAATTCATAATTCAAACCGGTCTCTGCGGCATTCACCCGAAAGTCATATAGCAGCCAGGGGCCACCTGCAGAATTTGGATCGTAGGTCACATTTGGCAGATCCCCGGGGCCGATGGGCTGCAAGGGATTCAAGCCCAAAGCAAAGGCCAGAAAGTTAGTCACTCCATCCAAGTTCGGATCGGCTTCGGCCGCACCATCTGCCCCCATCCATTCAATTTCAGCAGCCCAGTCTTCATAGGCGGAACCGGGCACCGCCAACACCTCTGGAATCAGAATGAAATCCAGGAGGTAGGCATTGCCACTATGCGTCACGACGGGCACATAGTTAACACGATCGTATCCCGTAATTTCGCTGAAACCAAAGCCTGGAGTCGTCACTTGATCGATCAAGATATACGTATCACTGTAATCGAATTCCTCCCCTAAATTCAGGTCCAGGGCGGGGCGGTCATAGCCCCGAAACCAATCACCGGCCTGAAAAAACGAAATTCGGTCGCTATCATCCGCCGTATTCAAATCCAGTTCAATCCGGCTGCCGGGCGTAAAGGCGAGTTTCCCGCCCTCTTCGAAATTAAAGCAGAATGCCTGGTTCATACCCGGATTACCAGGCGACAATATTCCATGGCTCCCCATCGTAAAACGATAGTAGTTCGGGCGAATACTCCCGTAAATATTACCGCCGCCACTGAGGATTTGAGATCGGATTCTTCCGAGCGTAAAGTCGGCATCACTACAGTCAAACTTAGCTCCCGGTGCTAAATTAATCTCAGAAGTGTAGTCAAAAGAGACCGAGTCCTCCAAGAGGAAATAGCCCGTCTGCACAAAGGTACGCCCAGTGTAAGTTTGATCCGAATACACTGAAAACCGACCATTTGGCGCAGCAAAAACGACATCTATATCACCATCGATCACAGAGCGGAGGTGAATCCCTGCAGTGCTGGCGATACTGGCTTCAGCCACCATCATGTAAAGCACTCCGGTATCGGAGGTCACGATACCACGACCGGAATCGTTCGTCCCGACATAAAGCGAACGCCCGTCCTTGTCCCCAAAGGCAAAAGATTCTGTAGTCAAAGTCGCACCATTCAAATCAAGAGTGCTGGATGAACTCAATGAGATGGCCAGACTGCGCATGTTCACATCCCCACCCAAAGCACCGCTCAAGGCCTGATTATTCACGGTCACATCACTAGTACTATCGTAGCCCAACCACGCGGCATCCGAAAGCGTCGCACTCCCGGCCTCACTGGCCCGGACCATTAACTGACCGCTTGAATCCGTGCAAAGGAACCCCGTATCTTTCGTCCCGCCGACGGAACCGTCCAAATATTCGGCCAGGCCGAAATTGACCGCCCAGGGGAAGTAGGAATTCGCCGGAAGACCATGTCCCTGCAGGACTAAACCGTTCCCCGAAGTCACCCCTAACCCACCGGTCGTATAGGTATTCATGGTGACCAGAGTCCCCATGCCGGTTGTCCCCCGGTCCAGACCATTCGCGAGGGAAAGAGTCAAAGTGCCCACATTGTTGGTGCGACCAGTGTAGCAGTAGAGCATGCCACTCCCGTCGAGGCTCATTCGGTCTACCGACTCAAGCATCGAGAAATTATCATTCGGAACAGCAAAGCGCAGAGAACCGACTCCGAAGCGCAGAGCGGCGCTATCCGAGAGACGGTTGTCACTGACCGAATTATAATAAACCCGCGTATAAGCGATATTCCCGATCAGAGCCAGACTGTCGATATTCGGTAAACCCGTTGCGTTGGAGGAAGAGGAACCAATATTCAGATTCCCCGAGTGAACGCGGGCTTCACCACTGAGGACAGAGCTTTCCAAATCCATATAGCGAGCGTGACTTGGCGTACCATCAAAGTTATCAACCCTGAAGTTGAAGCCATGAGAACCGCCAAGTAAGACAGCGCCCTTTCCAGAGACGCCTCCGCGTCGTTTGAAGTTCAAGCCAATATTACTGCCGGTATCATAGTTGATGTGAATCCAAGGATTCTCTCCGAGGGTCAATACGCGATCCGTACTGTCCAAACTGGTCAAATCGAACTCTTTTTTCAGCGCCCCCTCTGGAAAATATGCAGTGATCGTCCCGACTACGATATCTTCCGCCAAACGAACGTCAGGCGTAATGGTCGAGTTATAGCTGGAGTCCACCCGAAGGAAGGCATGAGATCCATCAATCCATGTTTGGAAGGCATTCGTTGCTTCCGCGTTCGCGTTCCAGTTCTGCAAGCTACTGTTCCAGGTTCCATCCATATTGCCGTAGTCGTCGGCCAATTCGTTGATGCTCGTTCCACCCAGATCCGAGGCACCACCGCCCCACCACAAAACATTGCTCGCCGTCACCACAACAGTGACTTGATCACTGACTTCCACTCCGTTCGCGACACCTGTAAGCGCAAAGACATAGCGACCACTCAGCGTCGGCGTAAATTCAATACCAAGCTGATCCGAATCTGCCAAAATCACCGTTTCTGGTCCGGAAACAAAGGTCCATTCCAAGGTCAGACTGTCGCCGTCCAGATCATAGGCTTCTCCTAACATAGAAACCGTATCACCGATAGTGGCATATTGGTTACCGCCCGCAGATACAAATGGATCGATATCCCCTTCGTCCAAAGTGACGATGACCGTGTCGGAGTCACTTCCGCCGGCATTGTTGACAAGCAGTTCAAACTCATAGGTGCCGGCAAGTGCAGCAGAGAAATGTGGATGTAGAGTCGAGGCGTCATTCAGAATGACAGCAGGCCCGGAGACTTGGCTCCAGCTGTAATTCAGATCCAATCCCACTGAATCTCCACCGTCCAATGACACAGTATAATTCCCATCGGTAAGCCTCAGGTCCTCACCGGCATCCGCCACCGGAATCACCGGAGCGATTTGGCCGAAGACAGTCAAATCGCAGGCACGTTGAGCGGAATTGTCTCCCGACTTACCGATACCGCAAATAGCACTGGAAGAGGTATTCCAAATATAAATACGGAATTCGACAGGGGCCGTCATATTCTGTAAGGCACTGAACTCACTCGTATCTGCCGAACAGACCACACCTCCATTTGTAGATTGGTGAAAGGCCTCAATCAGTGAACCTTGGTCCAGCGGCAGCGTAGTGTAGCTGTCAAATCCATCCACACTCATTCGGAGCTCGGCATTGATCGCCGGATAAGGGTCCGTAATTGCCGCACCACTGCTGTAGAGAAAGAAAGTAACCCGTTCGACCGAAAGAGCGGAACCCGCCTCAGGTTGTAAGCTCCAGGACACATAATCATTCAGATCGAGCCCGGAACTTTGCGCACCGGACAGTCCGAAAGCATGGGAAGTCGTTTTTATCTTTAATCCGGGGCCCAAGACCAAACTCGAGGGGCCGATGCGAGAATCATTGAAGGTACTGGCCGGTTCGGAGAGGGAATCCATCCAGGACCAGCCAAGCAAAACATCCGCATCCTCCGGGGCGACCACATCGAGTTCCATTACAATCGGCGCACTCTGTTGCAATCCGTCGCTCAGACAGTAAGTCAAGCGATCGCCCCCGGTATAGTCAGTGGACGAAACGTAGTAGCCAATTCCTCCACTCCAGCGTATTTGGCCGTTCTCCGGATTTTCAATCACAACAGGGAAAAAGTCATCGCCATCCACATCAGCCCCCGGAAAGTGCAAACGTGTCGGCATATTACTGGCCACTTGAATGGCCTCTTCAGCTATTTCAGGCTCCGGAGGCTGTGATCCACTGCCGTCATCGTGTAAAAGCGCAAACGCCCCTTGAGATTGATTGTAATAGCTCCCGGTGGGCACTTCGGTCAGGGCGACTGCTCGAACTTGATAGTACGTCACGCCGGAAGCTGGCGGTGTCTGGTCGGTAAAGCTGCGGACCTCCGGTGCCAGCAGATCCTGAGTCAGACGTGTATATTCACCCAGGCGCTCCTGTGAGCGATAGACGTGAAAGCCAACCCGGGTCGAATCTTCCGGAGCCGACCAAGTCAAAACAGCCACACCCGCCTCATCAGCCACGAGCACCTCAGTTACGGGCTTTACGGGGTTGAGACGAAGTGTTGGATCTCCCATCAGATTAATATGTACATACCGGGCAGAACTCCCTGCGGGATAATAGTCGTGATAGCCGCTCGAGCTGGACGAATCATTGTTCGCGACACGCCGGATCGAATAACCAGTGGTCTGCCCGACTGACAGGTGGTGAAAGTAGTCATGCGGGCGAGAGCCCCAAGCGGCATTCAAGCCCCAGTCCGGTTGCGCCAGGACCCCTCGCATCGGAGCATTGCTCCGGGCCCAGTGTTGATTGTAGCTGGCAAAAATGAAACCAATGATCGTCTTGTTGTCCACGGCGGTGTATTCGCTCTCGACGGTTCCACTTTGCATCAGGAAGCGCCCCGACATGATCATTGGCTTGTAACTTAATGTCGGCCTGAATTCCTCTCCGGTCACATTCTGCCCGAAGAACGGCAACATCCAGGTATACACTTCTTCCAGATATCTACTGTATTCGTCATTCAGTCCACGATAAGGAACTTCTCGATATCCGTGTTTCCAGGCGTGTGCTTTTTGTATGTAATCTCGCAGGTATTCCCGCTCCCCCTTGCGATACGCGGTCATACCGGAAAAGTCGACACGTCCGGCTTGCAAATCGACCAAGGAGGGCAGCTTGTTCTGATCAAACTTGCCATCACCTGGCAAATTATCGACTTCAGCAGGATCCCCACTCGAGTAGTCTTGATTCGCAGTCGTGTCCGTCCACACACCATCGAGATCCGCATAATACTGATCGGTTTCATGTGCACGCCAAGGACTATGACCATCAGGAGCAATCAATCCTGAGCGTGCGATCGGTAAATGCCCAAACAGGTAGATCGTGTTTATTGCAGGGTTGTTCGAGCAGGCGGTCACAATCGCATCCTTTAGGTCCAAGTGACTCCCAATCCCCTCCGGCGCGAAATCAAGCCGCTCCACCTGCCATCCGTCCCCCACCAAATCCATTTCAAGTAATGAGAGCTCATCTGTTAAGGATGCAGCCGCTTCGCTGTCCACCACCAATAGAACAGTCCCCAAACTCTCAATTAATTCCGCATCGACCCCCACTGCGATGTAAGCGGAGCAGGATTGGTAACCTGCGGACCTTACACTGGAATAGTAGTAGGGTCGATAGACCCGATATTCGTAGCGTTGCCCAAGTTCCACGGCCAAGTCGACATACTCAGTCCCCGGATAATCCACCGTTTCCAAAAGCTGGTATTCGTTCCCGCCTGTCATGCCTTCCAAACCGAAATCGCGTCGATAAATCATGACTTCTCCATCTCCGGTGTCGCCTTCATCCTGCAATTGCGAATCCCATGTGAGCGTTACCGATGGGGTGTCGCCTGCTTCCACGGCCACATCGACCTGGATGCGTCCCGTGTAAGCCGCATGGAGATCTAAAGTTTGAGAGAACACAAACGCGCTCAACGCAAACAGTTTAACGAGATAAGGGAAGATACTCAGCTTCATGATAACACAATTTCAAGGCAAAGAACGAATCAACGCAGATAGGCGGTTCCTTGGCTTAGGGGATATAAATACCCTATATGCACACTGTATCCATTCAATGCGGCCATCGCGCAATAGATTGCACACGCGCAGCTAGGCATGACTGGAATGAGAGCGGGAAGCGGCAGGCCCCGCGCAATCGAAATCATACGGCCGACGGGCTCAACCTCAGGCTATCCCCGGCAAGTGCAACAAATTGCGTTGACGATGGATTGAAGGCAAGCGTTGGACCGAACAGATTGTTACCGAAACCTGTTATCTACCTTATGTTTTTTTCAGCAATCAAACAAGCGGCTGTTCTGACGGTCCTTGCTGCCGGCCTCTCCAGTCAGATTTCAGCAGCCAAAGCCCCTAAAGAAGCCATGCCTCCCCTGGAAGAAACTCCAGGACTGAGCTTTGCCACGAATGGAGACTTTGAGGGCCCCGTTTCCGAGACAGGCATCCCAGAAGGTTGGCAATCCGGCGAAGAAGGTGTCATTCAGCAGATGGAAGAAGAGGGTCGGGCTTTTATGCGATTGATTGCTGAAAAACCGAATCAACTGGTTCAAATCACCCAGATGCTGCCCCTTCCGGAAAATGCAAAGGGACTTGTTGTGCATACGCGCTTTCGCAACGAAAACGTTAAGTTTGGAAAAGGGGGTTGGCTCTGCGATGCCCGGGCACGCTTCCGCTTCTATAATTCCGAAGGCAAGCCTGTGGGCAAGAAGCTCAACGACATTATTTTTTATTCTCAGGCACAAAACTGGTCGGTTCTATCCCGTGACTATCTGGTCCCGGAGGGTGCCGACTCTTTTAAGATCAACCTTTGCTTGAACCGCCCTGCGTCCGGGACCCTAGACATCGATGAGATCAAGGTCCTCGCCATGAGTGAGGCACGCTTTCAAGAGCTCGAAACCGCACGCCTTGAAGCCGAACAAAAGAAGCAAGCGGATGCCCAAAAGAAAATTGAGGATCAAAAGGTCATCGAGGCCATGCTCGCCGCGGAACCGAAGTCCAAGCAACTCGGTGTCTACGGAAACACTTTAATCAATAAGGACCGTGAAAAAGTTCTGCTGAAGGGACTCAATGTCGTCAGTCTGGAATGGTCTCCCAAAGGTGAAAACATCCACCGGTCGATCAAGGTTGCCCTCAAAGAATGGAACGCCAATGCGATCCGCCTCCCGGTGACCGACAGTTTCTGGTTCGGTAAGGGCAAAGGAAAGCTCAAATCCAATGATGCCGAAGCCTACCGGAAGGTCGTCGACGAAGCGATACGAATGGCCGCAGGCGAAGGCGCCTACCTAATACTCGACCTGCACCGCTATGGGGCTCCACAAGAATTCGCCCGCAAGTTCTGGCTTGATGCCGCCGCGCGCTATGCGAACAACCCTGCAGTCCTTTTCGATTTGTATAACGAACCGCACGGCATCAGCTGGGATCTCTGGCGGAACGGTGGCGAAATGGAAGTTAAAAAGAAAGGCAAGAAAGTCACCGTTCAAGTCGTCGGCATGCAAGCTCTGGTCGAGGCCGTCCGTTCTACTGGGGCTCGCAATATTATCATCGCCGGTGGTACTAACTATGCCTTGGATCTAAGTGGCATCCTTGAGGGATATGCACTGGAGGAGCAACCCGGCGGTTTCGGCATCATGTATGCCACCCACTTCTACAACTGGCATGGTGGTTGGCAAAAACACTTTCTCGACATCGCGGAAAAGTATCCGGTGCTCGTGGGCGAATTTGGCGCGGACGTAAAAAAGATGTCCTTCATTTCTAGCAGCAAACAGGAGAACCCACACACGTGGGTACCGGATGCGTTGGGGATGGTACAAAAGTATCAGCTTAACTACACCGGGTTTTCGATGCACCCCAAGGCGACCCCAGTCCTGATCAAAGACTGGTCCTACGAACCAACCGAATTCTGGGGCGCATATCTGAAAGATGCACTCTCAGGAAAGATCTTTGAGTTAAAGAAGATGCGCTAGTGTATGTTTGTATGACGCTTCATAATTGAAGTTTTCAAATAGGGGTAGCGCAGCACCGCTGTGTCTCGGCGTAGCTTATGCAAAAACGGTAGCTCGACCTGTCCGCCGTAGCCTGAGCGTAGGTGGAAGCGCGTAGCCGGATACCGGTGCCATCGGCTATGGTAGCGCAGCACCGTCCCCGGTGCGCATCCGCGTCTGTAAAACGAGGCCTTTCGAATCTTCCTGCGGCGCAGAGACGCGCCTGCTCTACCTTAAGAAGACTTTAATTAGGGCTGTTATAAAAAAACCACCACACTCGGCAACGGCGTATAAACCAGCATGATTGCAGCCTTCAAATGATACTGGCGCCCCCCCTAAACGCCATCGGAGCATCCGCCAGCGCGCTGACTATTCAAGGTCAACTAGATGCATAGCCCTCAAAATAACGACCTGAAAGAGACACTCGCAACCGCTCGCTCACTCGAAATTATGTAGTGGGATTCTCCATACTATCGGCTCAAGAATTGTGCAATCTATTGCAATCAGGACGGCTTGCCGATGGCACAGAGCAACGTAGACTTTAGATCTACCTCATAGATATTTGTCGAAGCACGCCCCCCGTCCCCATCGATCAACTCCCCTCAGGCAAACACTATGCACGCCACGACGTATGCCTGTGCATAAAGGAGGCAATGATCAGACTCGGCAGTGTTTCAAGATGTTACCCTACTCAACCAACCCCAAACGAAAGGAAATGCATGAGTCATCATCGCAAACCTAGCCCGCGCTCTATCCTGGCCTGCGGACTACTACTCAGCCTGCAAGCCTCCCATGCGGCTATAATCATGGAGAACTGGTCCTCATCACCATGGACCCTGACCGGAGGCGCTACCGCCTTCTCCGGGCTCGCCACAGATCCCGTCTACAATGGTGGCACAAGTGCCACCTTCACCGACTCGAGCCCCCAACAATATGTAGACGTCTCGGATCCGGCCGCACCAGATGACAGCACAGCAATCGCCAGTGTCTTTGGTGTTGAAGGCACTGGATTTGGGGTCGCAGAATTTTATGTCGGGCGCTTTGACCGAGACGAAACCTTCACCTGCACCGCACAGAAAGGCGTGGATGTCACCGATCCCAACACCCCTGACTTCTCTGGCGCCACCGCAACCTACTTCGGCTTTGAAGCCACTGGTTTTGGTGTCGGTGAGTCCTATGTCGGTCGTTTTGACCGAGGCGAAAGTATCACGATGGTCAGCGACCACGATTACCAAATCGATACCATTCGCTGGCGTGAACTTCAAGGGGATGAACTCATTCATGTCACCTGGACCAGCGAAGGCGTCGCCCGGGAAGAAGTCATTAACCTGACAACTTCAACCTGGGACTTCGAGGACTTCATCGTAGATGCCAACACCTCATTAGTCATCACCAACGTCAGCCCCAGCAGTTCCTCTCTCAACGGTCGCCTGCGTATCGAGGACATCCTGATTCGCCCAATCTATGACAGTGCGCCTGACTACGATTCCACTGGACCGGATGGCTTCGTCCAAATGACCGGCGTCAACCTGGCCGGTGCCGAGTTCGATGGCTTTGCCTTCTGGCAAACCGATCCCGCCGAGTGGGACTATTACAACTCGAAAGACCTCAATCTCATTCGAATCCCCTTCAAATGGGAACGCATTCAGTCCAGCCTCTACGGCGCAGTTGACTTCACAAACCTGGATGCGGTGGTTGCGCAAGCCAGCTCGCGAGGGATGAAAGTCGTGCTCGACATGCACAACTATGCTCGCCACAGCGGTCATGTCATCGGCACGACCAATGCGCCCAATGCGGCCTTTGAAGATGTTTGGCACCAAATCGCGGATCATTATAAAAACGAACCTGCGATCTATGGCTATGGCATCATGAATGAACCACATGACACCGGTGGCTTATGGCCGGCAGCCGCACAAGCGGCTGCCGATGGCATCCGTGATGTGGATACAAATACTTGGATCATCGTCGGTGGCGATAACTGGAGCAGTGCCAGCAAATGGCGCACCAGTAATGCCAACCTTGATGTGATCGACCCATACGATAAAGTCATGTATGAAGCACACTGCTACTTCGATACCAGCTATCCAAGCGGCGATGGCGCCTACGGCTCCTTCGATAGTGAGAACCCAACACCACTGCGGGCGGTTCGTCGCCTCCACCCTTTCATCCTCTGGTTGCAGGAAAAAGGCGCCCGTGGCTTCATTGGAGAGTATGGAACCCCAAAGAATGACATCCGCTGGAATCCGATTCTGGATGGATTCATGTCACACATGCACGCGTACGGCCTGAGCGGCACTTACTGGGCAGGAGGCCAGGACTGGTCAGACTACTCACTGGATTGCTCTCCGACGAACAGCTACACCGTCGACGCCATTCAGATGGATGTCCTCGAAAATTATACTGAGTAATCAGTAAAACCAACAACAGGGTAACACAGGCCGCCATGCACTTCTGCATGGCGGCCATTTTGTTGGGAACCGGTTGGTCCTTAAGGCGAATTTTAGAGACTCCTAATTCTTCTTGGTTAAATTGAATTTTAACGGTAGCGCAGCACCGTCCCTGGTGCGCATCTACGTCGTGTCAGCGAAAATTGCAGGCATTCGTGCGGTCCGAGACGGACCTGCGCTACCAGTTTTCACTCATTTCTGGCATTTAACGAAGTAGGACTAAAGCAGATAAATGAAATCGCAGGGCTCGCGCTTGCGCGATGCCTCAGTGCGTCAGGCAACGGCCTCTTCTAAAGCGGCGTACCGCAAGCGGCAGCCCTACAAAATCTACGCACAAACTCAGCGCATACGCTTCATTTCAAACTGTTTGCCATGGAGGGCTTCTTTCGCGAAAACACCCCAGAATTCGGTCGGCTCATAGGTCCAATCCTTAATTAAAACCGGGGTGGCCCTGGGATGAAAACACCAGGCTGTCCAATTCAATTTATACTTCTGAATAAAGCCCAACATATCGGGCACCCAAGTGTAGGGAGACTCCTGAATGTCATGTGGTATAAAGTCCATTTTGTTGGTATCGGCACCGACTTCGCCCACCAGGATCGGATACTTTTCGGCAACCGGGAGCACTGTCTTTGCCCACCCCGTGTGCCAGTTGTATTGGTGCCAAGAATACATAATGCCGTTGCCACCTTCATGTTCATCCAAGGCATAGCCATTCACCACTCCAGAGAGATCACCGGCCCAGCCGATGCCCCCCACCACGACGATATTTTGCGCACCGGTCGATCGCACCGCATCCAGCAGTCCCTGCATACCGACCGATTCGTAGCCCTGATTGGCCTTCTTCTCGGCCTCGGTTAGAAAGGCGGACTCATCGGTCCCCTTCTTTTCGCCAACCCAGCCCCCATTGCGCCAGACCTCCCATGAGATACTGTGCGGCTCGTTCATAAGATCAAAGAGCACGGCAGGATGATTCTTAAAGTGATTGGCGGCATCGACCCAAAAATCGGCATGCTTCTGTTTCGGCGCACGATAACGATGCAAGTCGAGCACGAGATAGGCGCCTCGATTGGCCACCAAGGTCACAATCTGATCAATCGTATCGCGATATGCCTGCCCTCCGTCTTTTTGATAGACGCTTTCGCCATACCAGAACTCTTCCTTCATTGGCAGGCGGACGACATTGGCATTCCATTCTTCGATGCCGACGACGGCTGATTTGATGACCTGCTTGTCATGCGGCAATGTTTCGAGATTGCCCGCATTCAAGCCCTGGAGCCAGACCTCTTCCCCCTCGGCATTGATTAAGCGATTGCCCTCGACATGCAGTTCTGACGGCCAATTCGCTTTATTTGGTTCTTCGGGAGCCACATAGCGCATACGGGCTTCTTCTTCCCGCTTACGTGCAGCAGCCTCTAAGGCTGCGGTGTCCGTCGGCACCAATGTAATATCATCCAAATCATAGCTGCCGACTTTCACATGAAAAAGGCAGGGCATGAATTTGACCGTCTGCGCCCCTGCCGGAACGAGGAAGCTGAACTCCTTCACTTCCCAATCAGGATGGTTCTGACCATAGGCAAAAGGTTTTGGACTGGGAGTCAGCTTCTTGCGATCCGCATCCATAAACTCGAGTAGTATTCGCGCATTAAACCATGCTTTGGATCCGCGTTCCAGATTGGTAATTCGCTGCTTCCAGCTGAATTTCAAAGCGTGCACACCTTCGGGCACGGCAATCTCACGGTAGGCCATGACCATCGAATCGGGCTCAGTGGATTCGAGACGTAGAAAGCGATTTCCCTCCTCGAACTCCCAGGACAGACCTTTAGCTTCCGGCCAGCCATCCGGCCATTCGTCCAAATTTTCATCCAACTCTACGCCCGAATTTGAAAGAATCGAGTCATCCGGTTTCAGAACATCCGCGGATGCATAGTGGCCCGCACTGATCAAAATTAAGAGATAAAAAGACAGGAAACGAAGGTCGAATCGCATTAGGCTTAGAGGGGTAGATAGGTTGGGGCAATTCCACGAATCAATGTCATTCAGAATACTTAAGATGATCTATACTGCAAATTAGCCACAACGCAATTAGTTGCATAGAGGAACCGTTGTGCTCAAAAAGATAACACTATCACTTCGAGAACAACAAACCGAATAACCTCCCCCAAGATACCATGCTTCAGCCTCCACGTATTCTCTGCAAACTGATAACAACTCTGCTTATATGCGCACAGCCGGCTCTCCTCTCCGCAGATAATATTGATCGTAATTATCCCAGCGATCCACCCGCTGAAGCAGCACAACCGAACAATTGGCCCTCTGAGCTCAAGGTCACAGGCAATCGCTTAACCGACACAGACGGCAACGAAGTCTGGCTACAAGGAGTCGCGATTCCTGGTCTGGAAATCATTCCTGCAGGCCATGGTGTCGTCAACTCAGCTATCATCGCGATTGAAGAGTGGAATGCCAACGTCGTTCGCATCGCGATCAAAGACAGTTACTGGTATGGGCAAGGTAAAGGGCAGACTGATGGGGGCCTCGCCTACCGCGCCACCATTGACGCCGCCGTCAATGCCGTGGCCAATCGCGGCGCCTATATCGTTCTGGACAACCACCGCTTCCGTGCCGTCAAGCCGGAGCACCTGCCCTTCTGGCAGGAACTGGCCACACTCTACAAAAACCACCCTGCCGTGCTTTTTGACATTATCAACGAGCCGCACGAAATCAGCTGGGAAGTTTGGCGCAATGGCGGATTCGTTGCCGACAACACCGACGAATATAACCAAGCCGGTTTCCTCGACGAAACTACGATGCAAGCCAACCGCGGCTTTGAGTCACCCGGGATGCAAGCACTCGTCGATGCGGTCCGGATCACCGGGGCCAAGAATATCATCATCGCGGGTGGCCTTGACTGGGCCTACGATTTGTCCGGCATCCTCAACGGCTACGCACTCGAAGATGCCGAGGGCAACGGTATCATGTATTCCACTCATATTTACAACTGGAAGACCGACTGGCAAAAATCCTTCCTCGATGCCGCCGAGCACTACCCGATCTTCATCGGGGAAGTCGGTGCCGATGTGAAAAAGATGGATTTCCTGCCTCATGAGATCCAGGAGAACCCTTACACATGGGTGCCCGACATGCTCGGCATTATTCAGAAACACCGCCTCAACTGGACAGGTTGGTCCTTCCACACCTGGGCCACGCCTGTCATGCTATCCAACTGGCAGTATGAGCCCACCCCCTTCTGGGGCGATTTCGCCAAACGCGCCCTGGCTGGCGAACAATTTGAGTGCGAACGACTTCGTTAAATCAACTGATCCATCACCGACAAGATATACAATTATGACTACACCACTGCTCAAGCGCCACGAATCCAATCCAGTTCTCCACGAAGATGACATTCCCTGGGATTGCATGTCCGTTTTTAATGCTGGCGTCTGCAAATGGGAGGACGGCTATGTCATGCTCTTTCGCAGCGACTCCGGCCCCCGAGCCCAACCGGATGGCTACCTCACTCGTGTGGGACTCGCCCGAAGTAAGGACGGCATCACCTGGGAAGTCGATCCCGAGCCTGTCTTTGATCAGCAAAAGATACGCGAGTGGCTCAAAGGCCAATACGATGCCCGTTTCGGAGAGAAGGAAGTCGTGCGCGTGTATGACCCACGTATCACCATGATCGATGGCGAGGCCTACTTCTGCTTCGCGGTCGACACCAATCACGGCATCCGTGGCGGCATCGCCAAGAGTACCGATCTCCGAAACTGGGAGCTGCTACACATCACACTCCCCGAAGACCGTAATATGGTGCTCTTCCCCGAGCGCGTGAATGGTAAACTCGTTCGTCTCGACCGCCCCTTCCCCCTTTATCTCAGAGGTGGTCGGGAATCCTTTGATATTTGGATCAGCGAATCCCCAGACGGCATTCACTGGGGCGAGCACAAGCTCTTACTCGCCGCTGAAGAAATCCCCTTTGGGAACGCCAAAATCGGTCCGGGAGCCCCTCCCATCAAAACAGAAAAAGGCTGGCTCACGACCTTCCATACCGTCGTTAAACATGAGGAGAAGGACCTCGGTACCTGGGCGGATACAACCTGGCACAAGGAGTACATTGCCGGCCTCATGCTGCTCGACCTCGATGATCCATCAAAGGTAATCGGTATGACCAAGGAGCCACTGCTTCGATCCGAAGCGCCTTACGAGCTCGAAGGCTTCCGGGGCTCCGTCATTTTCCCGGGTGGTTTCATCCTCGAAGACGATGGTATCGTGAAAATGTATTACGGCGCAGCCGACACCGTGGTCGCGCTGGCTGAAGGTAAACTGGAAGATCTTCTGAATTCGATCGAACCACTCGGATAATCAGATGAGCCTGAGGAACGACTCGTTTTTTTCTAAACGGAGTCGTTCGATCATGTCCGATGAATCGTCTGTCCCTCACACCAGAGCCCGGGCACCAAAAGACATCTAGGCGCCGTCGGCACTCCAAACTCACCTCGTTCCAGTAGCCCGGAAACTTGTTCGACCGCGGCGGCTCCCAAGTTTTCATATTCCGGATAAACCCCGGAGACAGTTGAGTCTCTATTATAACAGTTAAACACAAAAAAACCGAAATCTTCCGGGCATCGATAACCTGCCTTTTCAAGCCAGCTGCGCGCGTTGTGATCCATGGTAAAGACCACGTCCGGCTTTTCCCGCTCGTACCAGTTGACGATCGAATCAGCGGTCAAATGCTCATCCACGAGTGCTTGCACCTGCTTGGAACCGGAGAGCTGCCACTCATGCACCAAATAGCCAGCCAGAGTCGAGTAATCCATCCGCGCCTCATGTGTCTTTTCGATCATAAACCCAATGCGCTGATAACCTCGCGAGGTCAGCTCACTAAAAACCATGCGTAACATATGCACCACATCACGCCCGACTCGGTGCAGATCCGGACTGGACATGGTGTAGCCAATCGTTACCGCCGCGAAGTGTTCCCATGCCAATTGCAACTCTGCATTCGGAATGCCAAAGGGCGCGACAATTACCCCTCGGATTCCTCGTGCACGTAACATACGGTCCAAGGCCGCAGTTTCCTGATCCACATCTTTCAGAACAAAGCGATCCACCCGATAGCCAATCTGTTCCGCTCGACGTAAAACACCCTCATAGATATGAGCTTCATAGCCTTTGGGGTCGGCGGTCACATATGCCAAGGTCTCACGATACTCCAACTCTTTGCGTGAGCGTATCTCACTCATCACTCTGGAAATACTACGATTGGCCTCATAGCCCATCTCCTTCGCCACAGACTGAATCCGCTTACGAGTTGATTCCGGTATTTTGGGCGAATCCTTCAAAGCACGCGAAACAGTCGACGTGGAGACTCCGGTGGCTTTGGCGATATCAGATAGTGTAGGACTCTCACTCATGCAACGGTTGCCCAATCAAGTCCCTTGAAACGTTCGAAGCAATATTTTTTTAATTAAAGAATAAATATAACCACCCCATCAACACCTATGAAAACTATAACAAATAATATAACCACCCCATCAACACCTATGAAAACTATAACAAATCTGCTGCTCCTCTTGTCTCTAATGACCCTCAAAGGGACGGCCGCCATTATCGGAGCGACCGACGCAAGCTTTGATACAACCGCGAGTCCCAATGATATCCGTGTCTCTAACACACTGGTCTCCTATACAAACTCAGCGGGCACCTTCAGCAACCTGAGTGGTGTGACCGAAGCCAGCGTCACGACTGGCAGTGACTACTTTCGTGCTTACTGGGCAATCGATACGCCCTCCACACCGGTCGACGAACGCAAGCTGGACTCCACCGCCCTACTCGGTATGGACATCGGCTTTGGCGTCATCGACCTGCAAACCGCAGACTTCCAGTTTGGCGGTTTGGTTGGCGATGGCATCGATACAAATGGCAATGATATCGTGCTCTTTGAAATAGGATCTCTCGATGCGGGGACAGTGATTAAACCGCTCGACAGCGATGGCAATGAAATTGGTGATTTCACATTAAGCTTGGGCTCATCCACTTGGTCATCCATTACGCAAGTTATCGACTTTAACCTAATCACGACTTCGGGATCCAATGGAGACGCCTATGGAGATGCCAAGATTTCCGCAGTAGGCTTCGACCTCAGTGATTTCAGCGGAACAACCGGCACTCTCACCGGAATGACGGGCATTCGCATCACTAGCTCGGATTCACTGGATCTGGGTATCGCGGCGGCAACTATCATTCCCGAACCCGGGACCTTTGCACTCTTGGCCGGTATCTTGAGTTTCTCTTGGATTACAATTCGCCGCCGCTAACGGTTGTCCTGATTTTGAAGTTTTCTGCACATGTATGTGGTAGCGGCGTTCGTCCTGAACGCCGCCACCATTTATCATTAAACCAGACATGACCATCTCCCCCCCTTCCATCCAACGCGGAGTCACCTTTGGCTTCTATGCACGCAACGGCGTTCTTGGCTCTGAATGGGCCATGGCCGAAGTCGATAAGATGATCGAAACCAAGGTCGACCATGTCGTCCTGACTCCGATCGTCATGCAGGAAAATGCGCACACCACGCGCCAATACCGCGACTTCGAAGTCACTCCCAACGACCACGAACTGTATCAGCTGATCGACTACATGCACGGCAAAGACCTCAAGGTCTGCCTACGTCCCATGCTGGAAACACAGGATGGCAATGGCCGCCTGCAAGTCTGGTTTCAGGATGACCGTGAACGCATTCCAGGCCGCGTCTCCGACCACTGGAAACGCTGGTTTGAAAGCATGCGTTGGCGCAGTAAGCACTACGCACGGATTGCACAGGATTGCGGCTGCGAACTCTATGGACTGGACAGTGAACTGGACCGCACCATCTGGCACCACGACAGCTGGAAAGAAGTCATCGCGACCGTCCGTGATGAATACAAGGGACGTGTCACCAGTTGCCACACCACACACTGCAACCTGATCGACTGGGAGCAGGAAATGAAGAATCCCGACCACTGGTGGCGCGATCTCGATGAGCTGCAAATGAGCTGTTACGAAATTGGCGCCGATGCCCCCGGTTGGTCGGTGGAGCAAATGATCGAGAAGCTGACTCCCGCACGCGACCGTTTCCGCAAATTAGCCGAAGCCTACGGCAAACCGATTTCCTTCGGCGAGTGTGGCTGCACCAGCAGCTATGGCGGAGCCATGAGTCCGTCCAGCTGGCAGGGCGACGGCGGCTATTCCCCCATGGAACAGGCCAACTACCTCGAAGCCATCCTCAACCTGTTCTGGGACGAGCCCTGGTGGGCTGGTCTCTATTGGTGGAAGTGGGACGAACAGAACATGCGTCCGGCTTTCTGCAGTGATCCGGCAGGAGACAAAGGTTTCACTGTCCACGGAAAACCGGCCGCAGACGTCATGCAGCGTTTCTTCGGACGCGAGGATCGACGATAAAACGCTTCCAATCCCTATAGATTGTAAGCCATTTTGCTGACATGACAGTCCAGTAAGATTTGCAATCTGTGCGTTGCAGAAGTGAGTTATCCTGCATAAATTGCATAATACTCACTCTACCTTTCGCCCAACCCACCAGATGCTAGCCCCCACAACAAATCGAGGCCAATCAGGCTTTACCCTCATCGAATTGCTCTCCGTCATTGCTGTGATTGCCATTCTTGGCGCGATTTTGCTCGCTGCCTTAACCAACGTCCGCACCAAAAGCAGCTCCGCAAAATGCGTGTCACAAATACGGACCATTGGCGCGGCCTTACAGTTGTATCTGCAGGAGCACGACAATATTTTACCCAGTTCGGCCCCCTTTCAGAATAACCCCTTCACAGGACAGGGCCCCTACTACAACCGGGATCCACGACGCATTCAAAGCACTTTCGGGAGTTACTGGGATGTCCAACCAGCAAGCGGTTGGAGCACGACTGAAGCCAACATGGAATTTGATGGCACACTGGCTTGGCCTGCATGGGAAAGCAAACGCCGCAAAGCGGGCTCGCCCAGTACACTGGCCAATCTCCCTGTCAGGATTGTCAACGAAGCAACGCCTAGGGGGCCCACTTGGGGAAAAACCTATTAACAGATTGATGATCCGGGCAATGCACCGATGCTGACCGAAGCCGATGATCTCTTAGCCCCGGATGCATGGGGGAGTTCGCTACCACCTGAGCCCGTCCACGGAAGCTACCGCAATACATTATTCTTCGACGGCCATGTTGAGCAGATCGACAGCTCGATCAATCTGCGGCAAAAGGATAATGCACGACTGGTTCACTAGTCAGATAGGATGAGAAGTTAAATGAAATACACTTGCCAGCTGAGTGGGTTGGAGTTCCGGATTTATCCGGTTCATAGACACTCTCTGGAATCATGGCTAATTCTTCTCTCGAATCGAATCGGAATAGCTTAGCCAATAATGCCCCGGAGGAGGTGGTCCATACTCCAAAATTTCAGATTCTGTATAGGTATGGCGCATTCCACTTGGCGAATAAACGACTAGCCCAGTCATACGCTCATTCGCGCGGAGAATCGTTACATCGTCATATAAGATATTCCATTGTTCGGAATCCTTCTCTGCCACACGCGTAAAGAATCGACGCTTATGATCCAGCTTTGGCTCCATCAACTTAGCCTCCCCCGGAACCAGAGGAAACACTCCGCCACCGACGCTCGCAGCAATCGGTTTTTGCCCTAAATTAATAACCCGAACAGTCCCCGAAGGAAACTCGTCTTCATTCTCGGAATAATATCTAACCTGATATTGATCCGAGCCCTTGAAGGCAACGACGGCCAAGACACTGCTCGCATCCCCCTCGACTTCGATCTGCGCAATTTCGACATATCTTGAGCGCTCTTCTCCCGAATCATCGACGAACTTTACCTCCTTAAAGACTTCTCGAGGCGAGCGAGGACTGACTTCAAAGGCTGGACTGATTGAATAGGGGTATGGACTGACAGACTGATAGCCATCGCCTTCCTTTATAAAATAGGCAGTTTTCGACTCATCCAAAAACAAAACACGGACTTGGACCGGGCTGACTTGCGCCTTGGCAACAACGCAAAAAGCATTGAATACAAGACACAGGATTAGAACTCTTTGACACAAAACTCTCATACTAAATTTCATCCTCGTTCAACCAACGGATCGATATAATTTTATACTGTCTACCGAATCGCTGATTATCCGCATGACTCGCCACTTCATAGGCCTCATCCCCTCCTACGCTCTCGGGTCTTACATAATCAGGCAAACGCTGAACGACCGCTTCACACCAGACTCGCGCCTCCACAGTCGAGTTTACGGGATTACGCACATCGCCATAGGTACGCACACAAAAGGTATCACTGCGGGCATTCATATACTGGCCAAGTGCAGAGAGAACATCCCCCTGCAATAAGTATCCCGGAAATCCGCTGATAAAGGAGTCCAATTGGTAATCAGAATCAACCATTAGATTCGCACTGCTCGAGGTCTCTTTATCAAAGAATGTATCCACCCGATCATTATTAATCGTTAGATCAATTGCCGACTGTAAGGCACCTTTCAGACCTAGCCCATAGCTGCCATCATTCGATGAAGTCACCAATCGCCGGTTGACAAAATCAGACATCGACAGAAACGGCCCCCGTAAAACGACCTGACGAACCATTTCTTCCGATAAGTCCCTAATTTCCTCGTAAGTTAAATTACGAAATCCAGTCCAGGCATTTTCGACGTTCGCCGTCTCAGAACCATTCGATTCTCCAATTCGCTTTAGGCTTCGGACAAAAGGTGCGGTCAAATCTTCGCCATCCGCTTCATTACCGATGGGCACGCCACTCAAACTGGAAAACCATGCCTGCCACGCCTCAACGGAGGTCGAATTAATATTAAATGCACCTTCGGTCATTAAGTTAGTCGAAGCCATTCGATTATTATCCGGGTTCGACTCATCGCCGTCGCCGCGAAACTCTGTTTCGTCATCCAAGGGCACCTGTTTGCTGTCACGAAATGGAACGTAGCGGTTGTTCTGTAAAGTATCCGTGGCAAAATCGAAATCCCCATAGGCAGGATAGCTCGAGAAGTAAAAACGGTCCCACAAAGCATCATTCCAAAGATAGGAGCCATCATAATGGTATCCGGAATAACCGGTATCAAAAAGTCGATCACGTGCAACTAAGGGATTTGGGTAGGAATTCGAAAGTGTATAGTTCCCCTGCCAGCATTGGACCGTAGTGGCATTCTGCACATTTTGACCATAGAGCGAACGCATTGATGAATAGCCATGCCAATTAATGCGATCGATATACGCCATCGTGTTGAAGTGCTGCAACTGTCCGATCGAGCTTAATCCAATATTCGGCTCAGGCACTTCATAGATTAAATTGGTAAAGCCCACCTCTGATCCGATTCCGGCAGGTGGTACGGTGTCGTAACTCCCCGTCCCCGAGTTGATCGGCCCCCAGCGCACGTTGGTCAGACTGCCCACCGGACGAAGCAGATTTGCGCTAATGTATTTTTCATTCCCCGGAAATCCCGTCTTCGCATAGCCACGCGCCCATTCCTTCAGGTGCGTACCACCGGTATACCCATGATAACCATCAATCATCGTCATGCGATAATTCTGCTGAAGGAAAAATGCCCGTTCAAAGTAACTATTGGAAAAATCGTTCAACCGAAAATAGGATCCTCCGCCGACTCTGAGTCCGGAATCGACCGGATACACCAGAAATACATTTGTAGAGTCATCTCCAGTCGATGGGTAGTGTCCGACGATTGACTGAACCAAGCGACGGTCCCCGATCGTGGTTCGCTCGTCAGGATCATAATCCAAAAACAGCTCGGTTTGTATATGAGCCTTAGTGAAAAAGAGTGAAGCGTGCGTCTCCGGAGCGGGAATTGTGGTGCCGGTATCGTAAACCAAATAGGCAGAAGGATCATAATCATTGATCATAACCGCCTGAAAATCCTCGCGTGCACTGGCGCTGCTCGGAATGGTCGCGCCACTCGTCTGCAAACTGAAGATCTGAGCTTCACCAGGAGCCATCCCATTACTATCCAGAATCAATTGCGTGGAGCCAATACCCGCACCGGAAATGCTGACTTGATTCGTCGTCGGAAATTCAGCCACTTGCGGATCGTTGACGTCCACAGGCGTGCCGAAACGAACATAGGCAGTTTTCGAGTCTGCCATCAACACAGTGTATCGCGCAGGCGCCAGCGGGACAGAGTAAGGATTGACTAAGACAATTTGCGGGATGATCTGGAGCTTAACCGATCCACTGACGTCCAAGTTAAAAAACATTTTAGCCTGGGCGATCATGGGAGCGACTCCACTTTGAGTGGGCGATTGAAGCCTGGGAACCACTTGGCCCGTAGAGTTGTAGCTTCCCGCGGGCAGGTCTGTCGTTCGATTACTGGAATTATGATACGACCAAAGCATTTCCCATGTCGGCGTGTAAGCCATGATCCCCGGAGCGATGCTAAATTTATGCCGGCTATCTCCATATTCAATATCCTCGGGAACTTCCGCATACGGGGTCGTCAGTTGATTCAGAACACGATTATAGTCTTTGAGCGGCTCGATCACATAAATACTACCAGACGAGTTGACGTCATATGCAGCGGTGACTGCAGACTGTAAGGAAACAACATCGCGTTGCCCCAGTATATAGGACAAGTCGCGCTTGAGCCCACCATGCTTCACATCAGCCAAGACTCCATAAGAATGCAAAGTCATATCGTGAAAGTATGCACTTAATTCATCTTCAAAATCCGGATCTGTATTGAGAAATGAAAACTCTGACATGCTCTGTATCGCTTCCGGTGAAGGATCATTGACAGGATAAAAAGGTGCCAAACCGTCCGATCCATCAGTCGTCATGGCTTCGATCGCAACCCTCTGAGCCGAGGCGATACGGCGCAACTGCTCGGTGGAATCTGAAGTACCTTCATAAGGATCAATCAGATTCGCACGTGCTTTGATACCTTCGTCCCCAACCCACCAAGCATAGCTACCTGCAGTAGAAGCGGCCCCATTAATCTCAACAATAGGTGCCGTTACCGCACGATCAATGGACTCGGCCCCATTGGCGGCGTTGACATCCGGGCTGACCAGCAAGGCATAGCGCTGTCCTCCAGAACCGATAATATCGTCTGTCGGACGGGAACCGGCATTCAAGCCCGACACGACATCGCCAGGATCAAAATCAAGGGTATCTTCGTTACCACTGACCAACCAGTTCAATAGGCCCGGAGTCGCATTGTAGGCGGTTGGATTCTCCGGATCCTAGGTGGTGGTATTTGTATTTCTCCACACACCCGTCCACTGACGGTTTCTCTGGGATTGCCAGTAGCCATCCAGTTTTTGCTGCACGGTTTCGCCATCATCTCCGGAGGCAATCGAAACTGAACTAGGGATTTCCAGGTCCGCACGTCCCGTCACACGCTGATCCGGGCCCGAATGCTGCTGCAGCTCGCCGACCGCAAGATTCAATGCCAGCAAGGCATTTTGCTTCGCCTCCAATCGGCTCAGCGAATCGCTGGCCACTCGTGTTTCCACACGAAGCAATGCGGTTATACTCAACAAAAGCAGCAGAACGAACGCTAGAATCGCCAAAGAAATGATAATGGCGAAACCGCTACGCTGATCACTATGTTGCTGAGGCATGTGCATCGGTTTTATGAATTCAGTAGAGCTTTAAAAGATAAGTAACTATCCGATCTGCGCGAGCATTAACGCAAATGATCCAGTTCAAACTGTTTGCCATGCAAAGCATCTTTAGCTTGCTGCCCCCAGAACGAAGTCGGCTCGTAGGTCCAGTCTTTCAACATACGTGGACTTGCGCTGGGATGCAGACACCATGCCGTCCAGTTCAACTTATGCTTTTGAATCAGCCCCAGCATTGAGGGCACCCAGGTGTCCCAGTCCTCCTGAATATCGTGCGGCATGAAATCCATCTTGCGCGCATCGGCACCCACTTCACCGACCAGAATCGGATACTGCTCGGCCACATCGAGGAAGCTCTTCTGCCAGCCACGTTTCCATGGATAAACGTGAGTGGAATACATGACCCCATTGCCACCGTGATCATCGACTGCAAAGCCATTGAGAATACCTGACAGATCATAGGCGTAGTCCAGACCTCCAACCACTACGATATTCTGCGCACCGGTAGAGCGAACCGCATCGATCAAGGCTTGCATACCGATCGACTCAAAACCGCGGGCATTCATCTTCTTCTCAATCTCGCTCAGGAAGGCGTCTTCATCGCCCTCCTTCTTCTTATCAGCCACAAAGCCACCATTGCGCCAAACTTCCCAGCTCGTGCCATGCGGCTCATTCATCAAATCAAACAGGACAGCCGGATGGTTCTTATAAATCGTCGCGGCTTCGACCCAAAAGTCTGCATGGACTTGCTTGGGCGAACGGTAGCGGTGCAGATCGAGTACTAAATAGGCACCACGGTTCGCCGCCATGATCACGGCATCGTTGATTAACTTCTTATAGGCATCGCCGCCTTTACCAAACCAGTATTCTTCCTTCACCGGAAGACGGATGACATTTCCGTTCCACTCATCCAAAACAACCTGGATCGATTTCAAAATATTTTCGCCATTCGGGTTCCACTCCATGCTCGGAACATTGGAGCCCTGAAGCCAAACTTCTTCACCTTCCGCATTCTGAAGGCGGTTCCCGACCACCTTGAGCTCCGAAGGCCAGTTTTCTTTTTTCGGTGCTTCCGGATCGGCATGCAAGAACGCGCGTTCTGCGTCCTTTTTCGCCTTGGAGGCCAACAGTGGTGCCGCATCGATCGGCTTCAGACTTAAATTATCCAGATCCATGATGCCGGATTTCACATTGAAAAGTGTGGGCATGAATTCGATGGCAACCGCTCCCTCGGGCACGAGAAGCTTGCGGCTCTTCGACTGCCAACCGTCGGTGGACTTCTTGGTGTAGGAATCTCCCCCGCTCAGCTTCTTGC
Organism: Puniceicoccaceae bacterium; assembly: GCA_002729725.1. GTDB lineage: Bacteria > Verrucomicrobiota > Verrucomicrobiia > Opitutales > Coraliomargaritaceae > Thalassobacterium > Thalassobacterium maritimum. The sequence continues at coordinate 33,123 of PBYS01000108.1, read as the reverse complement.
CACTGGCATCCAGCATCTTGATCATAATACGTGCATCATGCCAGGGCTCCGCACCTTTCTTCAGATCCGTCAAACGCCAGTCCCAGGACAACTCCAAGGCCTCCACTCCCGTGGGGACATCTAGCTTGCTATAATACATGACCATCTTCTCGGCACTATCTGACTGTAAACGGAGAAAAGTATTCCCCGCCTCGGTCGCATAGCCCATGTCACCTTTAGGCCTGCCCCAATGATCGGGGCGTCCATCGCTATTGGAATCAGCCTGCATATCCCCATTGGCGATCATGGTACCACCGTTTTTTTGCATGATCTTCAAGGCCTTGTCGCGTCGTTGCGCAAGTTTAGCCGCCTGTGCCAGCTTTCTTTGGTAAACCGGATCTTCCTCAGGACTCAATTTGGGAATCGCCGTAAAGACCACATCATCCAGATCATACATCCCCGCTTTCGTATTGAACAGGCAAGGCATGAACTTGATGAAGCGTGCACCCTCGGGAAGGTTATACTTAACAGACTTGCTTTCCCACCCGTCCGAATCCTTTCCTCTCTTAGGAGTGGGCCCCTTTCCGATTTTACTTCGATCCGCGTCCATGAACTCCGTCATAATCCGCGCATCATACCAGGACTTATCTCCGCGTATGAGGCCGGTCACACGCTGTTTCCACGTGAACTCAAAAGCCTCCACTCCTTCGGGAATCTCGATCTCACGATAGAGCATGACCATTTTACCGGGCTCTTGCGTTTCCATACGGACGAAATGATTGCCCGCTTCAACTTGCAAACTCGCGCCCTCCGGCTGCGGCCAGCCCTGAGGCCAGAACTCAACGGCACCATGAGGCTCAAAATCAGTGGCATCAAAGGCCGCCCCGGTTTGGCTGGCCTCCTGAGCAGAGAGGGTATTTAATAAAAATGCGCAGGTCAATATCGGCAGTATGCAGCGTAAGCGGTAGAATTGTTTCATATTGATATGTGGGTATTGAATAAGATTGAACTATAGACAGTTAACAAGCGGTTCAGTGCCTAAATGGATCAGAGTAGGGGCAATTTTGAGAGATGGGGTCCACTCCAGACTTCGTGCAGGTAGACTCAGTCTTTCTATGGTTCTCTACATTTGCTCGAATACGGTTAAACTCAAGAAACCCATTGCGCAACTAGTTGCGTGACGCATATACACCTACGCTCCCAATAAAGTCGCAAAAAAGTATAATACAAATAACACTCGACGGCGGCAGTCCCTAATCACTTACATAGCAGACATGGAAACGGTTAAGAAGGCATTTATCCTCCCAGACACATCCCCAAAAGATTTCCCGGACTTGGTTGCTTTTTGGAATTTCAACCAATCCGGCGATCACTTTGCCACCGAGCAAGGTGCGCACTACACCCTTCACTCCCAATCAGGCGAGCTCGACTTGATTGAAGATACCGAAGCCCCGTTGGGAGGCAAAGCACTGCAAATCAAGAAAGGCCAATGGCTTAATCTACCGAGAAAGGATTGCCCCCTACTCGACATTCACGGTCCCGAGGGCCACCTAACTGTGATTGCTTGGCTTAAGCGCCACAAGGAAGGGCAACAAGGCTGCGAATTCATCGCAGGGCAATGGAATGAAACCGGAGGCGGAAGGCAGTATGGACTCTTTTTAAATATTTCGGTCTGGGAACAGGAGGAGCAAGTCTGCGGGCATCTGTCGAATGTCGGCGGCCCCACCCCCGGCTATAAATACTGTATCGACGGCCCGGTGGGCGCCACACCCGTTCCCTTCGACGAGTGGTCCGTCGTTGCCATGAGCTATGACGGCACATCCGGCTACGCATGGCTCAATGGAGCCCTGGATAGCCGAACAAGCCTGAACCCCTACTCCATGGCAGGCGGCCTGTTTGATGGCGGCCCCAACGGGTCTGACTTCACCGTAGGCGGCGTAGATCGACATGGTGAAATCGGCAATTTCTTCTGTGGCGCTATCGCGGGCCTCGCCGTTTACCGACGTGCCCTGTCACCTGCGGAGATTTACGCCCTCTCTCAGTTATAATAACTGACTTCGGGATCGTTCAAACGAGCGGCTCCAATCAGAAAACAGCATAAAATTAAGTTTGCAGAGGCAGTATAATTTATAGCAATTTACTCATTGCTATAAGGTAATGAGTAGAAAACAGCTAAAGTTTGAGCAGGTAGAAAAAGAGATTCGTCAATTAACACGGACGCTTCCCATTGGTTCCAAGATCCCGCCCGAACGTCATTTAGCGGTTACCTACGAGTGCAATTTCCTCACAGTCCGTAAGGCACTGAAGGCATTAGTGGACGAAGGTATCATCACGCGTCGCATCGGAAGTGGAACATTCATCGCGAAGCATCCCGAAGCAAATCACCAGAATTCAGACTTCCAACCCAAGAAGATCGCTAACCAAATCGGCGTCTTGGTTTTCCGCAACGGCAATGCCTACGCGAACAAGGTGCTCCAAAATATCGCCCACTCGGCGATGGAGCTCGGACTCGAATTGCGCTCAACCTGGATCACTGGCTTTGGCGAAGAGTCCTTCAAACAGGCACAAGCGTTGGCGAACGATGGCTGCGTCGCCATCGTCCTCCCCTGGTTCCCTCACCACATGGCGGGAGAGGTCCGCAAGTTTATAGAACAGAGCCCGATCCCCGTCAGTATCCCCCTCTTGATTTCCGGATTGGAAGCAAACTATTTCGGTGATCCTGAGCTCTTTGGGCGAAACTTACTCAAACCGAATAAAGCATTGTGTGGATATCTAAAGGAGATGGGTTGCCAAAAAGTTGCGTTTGTGGGCCCGACCACCTCGGAGGATCCGATCCTACAGCGGATGCTCACCGCGTATACCCTCTACGTTTCTGAGAACGATATACCGAACCTAAGTGTGTTAGTAGAACCTGGCAGCCAACACATGGATCGCATCGCCGAAAAATGGAAGACATATGCCGGAGAACTCGGCATCCTCTGCTACGACGATGAGCACGCGCTGCGAATGATCACCGCCATGCATAAAATCGGCCTCAAAGCACCGACCGACTATTCGATTATCGGGCGCAATGACACCGAGGCCGGACGCTTCAGCGACCCACCATTAACGACCATCGGTCACGATTTTAGAAACATCAGTAATGGTTTGTTGCGCAATGCACTGGCCTTGACACGAAATACCACGGATCACACAGAATCGAGCCCATTACCCAAATTGCTCGTACGCGAAAGCTGTGGAGGCCTTGGCCGGATCAACGACGAGCTTCGTAAGAAATTCAGCGTAATCGATTTTATCAAAGACATCGAAATCTACTAGGCAGTGTTTTTAAATGCTTTGTTGGTTACAAACACTGCCTAGAAAACTTCTTCAGCCTGTAAGGCCTCAACAAGATCCTGGTGCCGGACTCGAAGCGCCCCCAGGAACGCCTCTTGCCCAAATTCCAATGGCTTAGGCTCATTCGGTAGATGTAAGCGAACACGCTTAATGAAAGGCTTAAAGTTTAAATATTCATCAGTCCCTGGACAGTATGGAAACAGGCCCAGACACGCCCAAATATACCAAGCGGACATCTCGCCGTTATCCTCGTCGCCGGGGAAGTCATTGACCGTATAGAGTTCATTACACACACGGTGCACCCAATAGTCAGTCTTCGCCGACTGCCCCATCAATGCATAGAGAAATAGGAAGCCATGGACCGGTTGGTTTGAGTGAGCATACTGTCCGAAATCCGCCATCGCCATCTCAGACGCTTCATGAATTTCAAAACCATAGCTACCCGCTTCAAAACGAGGCTCCTGATTCAGCATCTCATCCAGCTTCGCGCAAAGCGCGTCCGCACCTCCGAATATTTCAGCCAAGCCATCCGGATCATGCGGCACGTTGAAGCTATGCTGCCAAGTGCCCCCTTCGATAAAGGAACCGCCCCATTCGAAGGGACGAAATGGACTCAACCAGCTGCCATCCGCATTCCGTCCGCGCATCATACCGACTTCCGGATCGAATACATTTCGATAATTCCGGGCTCTTTCGAGTAAACGTTCCGCCTTCTCGTGCTCTCCCAAATAACGGGCCACCTGTCCGATACAAAAATCATTGTAGGCATAATCCAGCGTACATGCTGTAGCCTTGGAAAATAGGTCCGCAGGCACATAGCCCAAAGCATCATAGGCATCGAGACCGTCCCGCCCGAAACAACCATCCGACGATTCGACTGTTGCGTTCTTCCAAAGATAGGAAAAGGCCTCTTCCACGTCCCAATCCGTAAAGCCTTTTGCGATCACATCTGCGACAAAAACATCAAAGTGCGTGCCGATCATGCAGTCCCGGGGGCCCGGACTTGGCCACTTCGGCGCCCATCCGGATTCCCGGCAGGCGTTCATCCACCCTCCGATCATGCGCTTAAGTACCTCAGGATAGGCTAATGCCAGGAAGGGATACAGTGTGCGATAGACATCCCAGAAGCCACTATCCGTACACAGGCTGCCTTCATAGAGCTCACCATCATACGGACTACGGTGACATATCAGCCCTTCGGAATCAATCTCGTCCAAAAAGCGAGGAAACAGCAAACAACGGTAGAGACAGGAATAAAAAATACGCTCCTGCGCTTCCGTCTCCGCTTCAATCTCGAAACGTCCCAAAAGTTGGTTCCAAACTTGGGCCCCTTCTTCACGAACAGTCTCCAGCCCCTTCCCTTCGAGTTCGCGTTTCAGGTCAAGCGCCGCCTGCGCTTCGTCAATGAAGGAAGCGCAGAGCCTCAGCTCAACCCGCCGAACCCCCTTCGAAAATTCCAGATAGCCCCCCCACTCTGTCTCCTTGAAACCGGATGGCTGCACCGAACAAAGGCCCTTAAAGAATAGACCATAGGCATCAGGAATCGGGTCCTTGCTATATCGGCTGCAACCCGCCACTCGACTGTCACCATCCATTCGGACGCGGTGCTCCCCGTCGAAGTAGAAACCAACCCTCGGTGCGGAATCCGCGGGAAAATCAAAGGCCATGATCGCCCCGCGCTCTGTCGGCGACATCTCCATTTGCACCCCATAGCGCAATAAGTCCACCTGCATGTAGCTCGGTTCTAAAACCGAACGCTCCACAAAATAAGATGAAGCTTGCTGCTCCCCGCCGCCACAGTCTACTCCAGTGAATGGCAGGACCGTCAGACAGGCATAATCCTGCATCCAGGGACTCGGTTGGTGCGTCAAGCGGAAGCCCCGCACCCGCGTGTGACGGCAGTTAAAAACCCACGGCGTCGCTCCAGTCTGCAAAGACCAATGGTGCATCCCCCACGGACGCGCCACAATCGGTAGCGTATTGCCCTTGGAAAGATCGTGAACGGAATCGGTCCCCTGTAGTAAATTGACTTTTGAGATCATTTATTTGCTGATTTACAGTTTCATAGGGAATCTGGATCGCTCTTAGAAATCGTTTGAAAAGTGAAACCTAATTAAAGTTGTGGTGCAGTTTCGACAACCGGAGTGACCGTGATGCTGGCAATATCCAGCGTGCCCGCATTGACTTGAAGCAACGAAGGCATGATCGCCATAAAAACAGCCCCATCCGGCACCGGCATGGTCACTGTGCGCTCCACCCAACCATCCGTATCGCGACCGAAAGTGATCGGCTTGAAATCCTTGATCTTCTGGCTGCCGGAGTCACGAAAGTCGCCCATGATTCGAGCATCAAACCAGCTCTTTGGTCCCTTCACTAATCCACTCACACGAGCTCGGATCGTCATTTCCACTTCCTGCGCGCCGCGCAAGCTGATTTGCTGATAGAGTAAAACCGTCTCTAGAGGCGTTGTGGACTCCATCCGAATGAAACGCTCACCGCCTTCATTCCCCCAGCTATGATTTCCTTTATTGGGCTTGCTGATCTTCGCGGGCCAGTCGCCCGCGCTGTTTGGCGAATCAAATTCCCCGTTGGGGAACAAATTGCCATCTTGAGCAAACCCGAAGCTGGCAGCAGACACTAGCAGCAAAACAATGCATGCAGAACGGATGAGAGGGAATCCAGAGAGGAATCGAGATCGAGTATTCATAATTTTGAGTTGGTTTAAGGAAACAGGTGATGCCTGACCTGACCTCCACAAGCCCCGAATATCAATATTAAGGAAGGCAGAGCTTTCTAAAGGTCACGCAGCGATTTCTTTTAAGTCATTACGAGACATAGCTAGAGGAATCCCCGCAGACATGCAATTAAATTATAGCATTTTGCTATTCTTAATAAATTTAACGGATCCAGTCACTCCGCTCTACTGTATAACCTATAAATAAGGTTATAATGCAATGTTCCCATCGAAATTGACCTCTAGAAGGGAAGCAGGTATAATCTACGAAATTAAAGTATATATAAAATATTGCTTGTTAATTGCTATACCTATTGACATATCCTACAGAATCAGCGAACCAAACTTCATCCCCACAAATCCTCCCCTCTCCAGACATCACGACACACAGCCTTTTTGATTAATCAGGCCCACCACACACTCAGGACATGCCATTTGCATTTCGTGAATCATTCCCAGACACGTGAACCATGCCACCCGCAAACCACATTCCGAACGATCCGACCATACTCCGCCCCACTAGACAGGCAGAGAGGAATCGTAGCGGATTTGTACTTATTATCGCGCTCAGCCTGACAGCTCTCGTCGTACTCCTGCTTCTATCGATCAGCACTCTGACCCAAGTGGAAATCAGAGCCTCAGAGAACGTCATAACTCGACTAAAGGCTAAACAAAATGCCTTACTTGGACTGCAGATTGCACTTGGCACACTACAAAAGACAACAGGTCTCGACCAACGCACCACCGCCAACGCCGACATCATCATTCCCGACACTATCACGGTAGCGTCAACATCCACCGGAAACGAAATCGAGGGCGACTTAAACACTTACTGGAAGGCAAATCGCAACCGCCACTGGACCGGCTCATGGAGAAACGGGAAGACCAGCAACTTCAACCCGGAGCAACCGTCCGCCCATAACCCAACTCCAATTCTGGAAGGCTGGCTAGTCAGTGGCCACCTCAACTCACCGAACGAGATCCATCCGACAAACAATATCAACGGGCTCACAACCAGTAGCACCCCGGGGGATGTTTTTTACGACAGCAACGGCAATGCCTACACCATCCTAGTCAAGAACAGTGCGGGCGTTGAAACGGCAGATGACTTGGACAGAGTCGTCACGGCACCCGTCGTCGAAATTGAGAACACCAATTCCGGCAACGATGGCTACGCATGGTGGGTCGGTGACGAGGGGACCAAGGCCAAAGTCAATCTAGTCGCCCCATACGCCGATGACAGCTCTGACTTGGCAACTCGGAAGCGCCAGGCGATCGCGCAGCGCATTTCCATCGAAACACTTGCCAGCGATGCCAGTGGCCAAATCAGCAGCGATGGTCTGGGTATGTATCCAATCAACGCCCCTACTCTCGAGCGAGTGGCCTCCCAGCAACAATGGACAAATCTGAAGGATGACAACACTTGGACCGACAGCACGCAAGAATACTACCACGACCTCACACTCTGGTCACATGGTGTGCTAGCGGATATGCAAAATGGAGGCTTAAAAAGAGATTTAAGCTACATCCTCGGGCAGCCCACTCAGACAAATTTCCGCACTGCGATGAACGCCGCATATAGTGTGGATATCCTCGATAATCTAAGCGTCTACAATCGTATCATCACAGATGATGCCAGCGCTTACGGCGAAATCCCCAGCAACTTTGAAGACCCCACAAACGGTATGCTTCGATTAAGCGCTACTTGGGAGCAACTCTGGTCCTTCTACAATATGGGAAACCTCTTTTCCGACAGCCCGTCCGGTGTATTTCAAACCAATTCTGTATCCGGAGAGCTCGAAGCAATTCCCACACTTCATCGAAGCACCCAACATGGGATCGTCCCCATCATGACCGGAATCAAAGTCTTTTATAAAATCGACGTGTTGGCCGTAACCGATTCTGGAGCCGACAAGATTTGGGACTTGAGAGTCAGCGCCATTCCACAGGTGACCATCGCCAACCCTTATAACGTGCCACTCGCTCCGGCGGATTACCAATTCAACTACGATGGAAAACTTGATAGCATTAGCCTCTGGTTTGGCACTTACTCAGGATCGGACCCAGAGTATTCATCAAGCTCTGACCAACTGGAAGCCACACTGAAGATGCGCAACCGACACTTCATCCTTCAATCCGAAGGCATGGCTGCCGGTGAAGCTCAGATTTTTTCGCTTGATATAACGCAGCCGGGCTATAACGGCGCATCCGAATCCATCCCGGTGAACACTAGAAGCGTTGCCGACAACGCTTCCAGCAAGCCTAGATATTTGATGGTCAATGAAGGCTTTGATCCCGTCACCTCCCTTAGTTGGACCCAAAGCGTCACTATCCCAGCCACCCAAACACACGTCGCGCTCTTCACCAATAGCGATCAAACACTGGAGGCTTATTTGTACCTGGACGATAGCTCTCTCACAGGTTCTCAACGCCATATCCACAACATCTACGGCCTCCCCACTTCAGCGGGCGGTGATCGAAAAGGCTTTGTCACCGAACCAACTGATAGCGTTGGGCAAAAACTCGGAGGCGGCATCATACTCACATTATATGACGCCCCCACAGACGACGAGCCTGAAGCACTACTCCCACAACAAGCCCCCTTCATGCAGGCAAATTATCGCTCATTCTTTGCCCGCTACCAAGGGTCACTGGGAGGAAAACACCTACTGGAGTGGGGCTATACACATTTCAAAAACTACGCCAGTGCCGATGGTGATACCAGCTTCAATAAATTCCTTCAAGCCAATCTCATGTTCCGGCCCGATGTCACTCTCCCCGAAGACTTGAATACTGTACGATGGGGCTTGCTAAACTTCGGAGAGGGTCCCTCCCAAAGCCAGGCTCCAGCTAGTATCGGTGGCCCTGGAACTTCCTCTTTGGTCGGCTTCAATAATTACCTTTATGATATCCCACGCCCCGATCACAAAATCAGCTCGCTAGGCCAGCTACAACATTTCAACACCACAGGACACGTGAATGGTACTTGGTGGCGCTCGGGGATCTACGAATCGACCGCAACCACCAGCGGCTGGCAAAGCAACTACTCCATCAGTAACTCATACCCACACCCCTATGTCTCTCGCCACCTACTCGCCGAAAGTACATCGGAAACCTCTAGAAACTACGACGGATCTTACATTTTTAATCAAATACTCTGGGATCGTTTTTACTTTTCGACCTACCCACAAAGCGGAAGCTTTGATTTCAGCACGGATACACTTGACAATAGCCGGCTGGTGCCTTTCCGGGAAGAATCTGAGGTCACTTATGATAATACTGAAGCATTCCGCGGCAATGGCGCAGCCGAGGAATCGGCAAATAGCCGGAAAGCTGCCGAAAATCTGTTGATCGACGGAGCCTTCAATATCAATTCCACTTCCATCGACGCGTGGAAAGCAGTCATATCCAGTTTGCGTGATGTTGAAATCGGCAGTGAAACCGCTCCCGAAAATCTGACAGCGCCTTTTGCAAGAACGCTCTTCCAAGCTGGTACAGCCGCCGGGTCCGCGGCAGGAAATACAGAGAATGCCTGGAATGGTATTCGAAATCTAACTCCCAATGAGATTCAGGAACTAGCCGAAGAAATCGTCCTTCAGGTTCGGCTTCGAGGCCCCTTCCTCTCCATGGCGGAATTCGTCAACCGACGCCTCGTGCGTAGAGAGGATGACACCCAATACGGACTCGGCCTAAGCGGCGCTTTACAGGCTGCAATCGATAAAACTGTCAATAAGGTAACTAATCTAGCCGAGGACTATCAAACGACTTCTCGCGTGAATAGTGAGTTTAGAATGCTCGACTCAGACTATGTCCTCGATGCAGGAGTCGCAGGCTTCCCAGGCTATCTACTCCAGGGCGATTTTCTCTCCAAACTCGGTGCGACCCTCGCTGGCCGCTCTGATACATTTACCATCCGAAGCTACGGCGACACACGTGACCCACTCACCCAAGAAGTCATCGGACGCGCCTGGTGCGAAGCTGTTGTTCAACGCATTCCTGATTATGTAAACCCCAACAGCGACCTCCCAACCGACGATGCCACCGATCCAACAAATATCCAATTCGGTCGAAGCTATCAGATCGTTAACTTCCGCTGGTTAGAACCCGAAGAAATTTGAGACCATGAAAACATTACGATTCACCAAGCCATTGCTTACAGCGCTCTGCCTACTAAGTGCGCTCAACTTGACACTGCAGGCACAATCCAATCAGCAGCCTCACACAAATTTGCGCTTCCTCTTCCTCGATGAAAGCCCAGGCCTGTACTACCTCAAAGTGGATGAAGATTTTCAGAATCTAAGCACGCGCCCCTACGCAATCAGTAAGCCGATCAAAGCTAGGGCAAGTGATGAGATCGAAATCTATAAGGAGTTCCCAGACCAATTAACTGAAAGCGGTAAAGCGATACGAATCAAAGTAACAACGGTGAGCCCTCCAATAAATACAGTCAGCTCACTGGCGGTTATCGCCCCGAGACCTTCGAAATTTCCAGAATCCACCATACCTTCGTATGCAACGAGATTTTACAACAGCAATCCCGAGGAATTCCCACCAAAGTCCATACGTATTCTGAATCTGAATAACAATCCGGTCGTTGCTCAATTTGGAGAACAACGCGTTGCGATCGCTGCTGGCGGAGAAGAGATCATTGAACCCGACACAGACACACGAAATCGGCTCATCTATAAAATTGCCACAAGAAACAACGAAGATGATTGGAAGCTGCGCTACAACAACATGATGATCATTCGCCCCGAAGAGCGCATCACCGGTATCCTGGTCTACTCTCCCAGCGGCATGCGACACACTTACACCGAAGCAGAATTAAGGGATTTGGGTGAACCGGAGCCCGGCATCTTCTGGCTCACCTATACCGACTAAGTAGGCTGCGCTACATCGAACGCACCACCACCACCACCACCACCACCACCACCACCACCTTGATCGAACCACTCAACCATGACTACAAAACCACTGCTTCAACGCTACAGCCAAAACCCGATCCTTCAGGATTCCGACATTCCTTGGGACTGCATGTCCGTCTTTAATGCCGGTATCTGCAAATGGAACGGAGAATACGTAATGCTCTTCCGCACCGACTCCGGCCCGAAAGACGACCCGATCCCGAGCCTTACCCGTGTCGGTCTCGCCCGCAGTCAAGACGGCTACGCTTGGGAGATTGAAGAAGAACCGGTCTTTGACCGCGACACGATCCGCCTGTGGTTGAAAGATCAATACGAAGCGCGCTTCGGTAACGAAGAAATCGTCCGCGTCTATGATCCTCGCATCACCGTGATCGACCAGGAAGCATACTTCTGCTTCGCTTTCGACACACAACACGGCGTGCGTGGTGGCATCGCCAAGACCAGCGATCCAAATCTCCGCTCTTGGGAGATGCTTCATATCTCTTTGCCTGAAAACCGTAACATGGTCCTCTTTCCCGAGCGAGTGAACGGAAAGCTGATCCGTCTGGACCGCCCCTTCCCACTCTACTTCAACGGCGGCAAGGAGTCCTTTGATATATGGATGAGCAGTTCATCCAATGGCACCGAATGGGGTGATCACCGCCTGTTGCTTGCCTCGGAAGAAGTCCCATTTGCCAATGCCAAAATCGGCCCGGGCGCGCCTCCGATCAAAACGGAGATGGGCTGGCTAACCACTTTCCACGCGGTCGAAATCAATCATGACAAGCCGCTCAACGCCTGGAGCCCACATCCCTGGGTCAAGGAATATATTGCTGGGCTTATGCTACTCGATCTGGAAAACCCGAACAAAGTCATTGGCATATGCCGGGAGCCACTTCTCCGTGCTGAAACCGACTACGAACTCGAAGGCTTCCGCGGAGGTGTCATCTTCCCGGGCGGCTTTCTTCTCGAAGACGACGGAACTGTTAAAATGTATTACGGCGCCGCCGACACCGTGGTCGCACTGGCCGAAGGCAAACTAGAAGACCTTTTAAACTCGATCGAACTCTTCTAAGAATCGCGAAGCCTATATCGAGCACATGCACGCAGTTACCGTGAATCCAAAGCGTCAACTGCGTGATTTATCCCTCCCAAATCCCTGAATATTTGAATAACTCCCAGCAGCAAGCACACCCGGCTTGAACAGAAAAGAGAATTTATATGAAATACATCTTAGACATGGTTCACGAAAACCCGGGTGAAGCTCCATTCAAAACGGACTTCCGCAGTCCTAGTGTGCTCGCAGACTTAGGCTATAATGGACAGGTCTTCAAACACTTGAATACCATTATGACTTTCGACGCATTGGGTCTCGATTGCTTTCCTCAAGGAAGCGAAGCCGGCGACTGGCTCGATAAGAATACAAAACGCATCGAAGGCGAAATCCGAGCGGCCAAGGAGGCCGGATTGAAGATCCATTACCACCTCGACCTCTTCGTCCTGCCGAAGCAGCTCGTCGAAAGCCTAAAGGATGAAATCTGTGATCCCGAAACCGGGAAGATCTCACTGAAGCGCGAAAAAACCTTGGAAGTGCACCAAGTGCTTTTTGATGAGATGTTTCAACGCTTCCCCGAAGTCGATGGCGTCATCATTCGAGTAGGTGAAACCTATCTTTATGACACTCCTTTCCATACCGGAAACGGTGCCGTCCCCTGCGAAGCCTCTCAGATGTCGGATGCAGAGAAGGAACAATTTGTCATTCTACTGAACTTTTTACGCGAAAACATCTGCGTGCGTCATCAGCGTGATGTCATTTTTCGCACCTGGGACTGCCACCCCACCCGTTTTCATGCGAGCAAAGACATCTATCTGGAGCTCACAAACCAAGTTGAGCCACACGAGCAACTGCTTTTCTCAATCAAACATACCGCTCTTGATTTCTGGCGCTGGGTCGATTTCAACCCCTGCCTCACCGTCGGCAAACACGAACAAATTGTAGAAGTGCAATGCCAGCGTGAATACGAAGGTAAAGGTGCCTACCCAAGCTATGTGATGAATGATCTCATCAACGGATTTGTGGAGCACGGTGAGGGACAAAGTCTGTCATCCATCCAAAACCATCCCCTCATCCAAGGACTTTATACATGGTCACGCGGCGGCGGCTGGTATGGCCCTTACATTCCAAATGAGTTTTGGCCACGACTGAACACTTATGTCATTAGCCACTGGTTCAACGCTCCGCAACGAAGCGAGGAATCCATTTTCCTACAATTTGCCCGAGCGGAAATGGGCCTGTCCGATGAAGATGCCACAAAGTTCCGTCAATGTGCACTCATGGCCTCCGAAGCCAACCTCAAGGGACACTACTGCGAATCCTTCGATACGCAGCGCAACCTCTTCAGCCTCCCATCGAATAACTGGATGCGGGATGATCACTTAGGTGGACTCGATCAACTCAAACCTGTTTTCGAATATCTCTATAAAACGAATGGCTTCGACCAAGCCCTGCGAGAAAAACAAGAGTCGGTGCAAATCTGGAATAAAGTCGCAGCCATATTTGCTGAAATCAAGTTCCGTGACAGCGACTTGCAAAGCTTCATCACCAGCTCCATCGAATACGGCAAAGCCTTGTTTACACTGGTGGCCGCTGGCTGGGAAGTCATGGCGCTTGGCTACATAAACCGAATGGGCAGCGATGTGAAAAATGACAAGCTGATCACTGCCCTAGAGGATTACGACAAGGCATATCAATCCTATCAAAGTGTGTTCACCTACCCACTGGCCTCGACGCTCTACAAGGACGATTACTGGTCGATGCCGGAGCACCCTAGAAACCCGGGCTTGGCGGATTCGGTCAGAGAGATTCGTCATTCACTCACGCAGGTCTAATTGAAACTTCAAATCCTTTGGCAATCCCTATATGTAGATCAGCAACATGAAACGCCTCATTAAATTTGAGTTACTCAGTGCCGCCCTACTCTGGTTTCTCGCAAGCACGATTTCGGCTCAGATGCTGACAATCCATGAGACAGAGGTTGTTGAAATCAATGGATCCTTCAGTGATGACTCGGATGGCGATGGCTGGCCGGACGGCTGGCCCATGGTTGATGGGGCTTCCATGGTCGAAGAGGAAAACGGCAATTCATTTCTCCGATTATCTTACCGCAAACCGGACGAGCTCATTGCCCTCAAGCGTAATGTGCCGATTCCATCCAATCACCACGCGTATTTCTTCAGTTGCCGAGCCCGCTTCGAGAACATTCAAAAAGGCAAAGAACAATGGCATGACGGACGAATCATCTTCAACTTTCTGGATGCCAACGGAAAGCGGATCTCGAGCCCAAATCCTCCTTATTTCAAGCGCACTTCCAAAGGATGGATCACCAAGAACACGGAGTTTCTGGTCCCGGAAGCTGCCCAATCCCTAGAGATTATCCTCGCCCTGTTTCAAGTAAAATCGGGCACTCTGGAATTCGATGATCTGCTGCTGGTGCCCATCCCCGCGGAACCCTTGATCGAACGTATTCGAATCCGAAAAGCAGAGCGCTTAGCGGATCAGGAAAGACGTGCCGCTCTGGTCAAACCACAGATCGAAGCACCAGCGATTGAGGACATGCCTGGGGCCTTAAAAGTATTTGAGAATAAGTTACTGAATCCAGAAGGCGAAATCGTCACCTTGCGCGGACTTTCCGTGCCAAGTCTGGAATGGGTTTCCAACGGGGAACATATTTTCGAATCCATAAGAACAGCCGTTGAAAAATGGGATGCCAATGTCATTCGACTACCGGTCTCAGATATTTTTTGGATTGGCAAAGGCCCCTATCAAAAAGACGGAGGTGCCGCCTACAGACAGCTGGTCGAAGATGCCGCCAATCTTTGCGCCAGCCTAGACGTCTATATGATCCTCGACCTGCATCACAATGGGATCCCGGTGGAATTACACTACAATTTCTGGGCCGAAGCCGCAGAGCGCTTAAAGGAAAATCCAGCGGTCATTTTTGAAGTCTTTAATACCGCGACCTATTCCGAATGGGATCAATGGCAAAGCGACATGCAGCGAATGCTCGAAGTCATTCGCGCCACTGGTGCCCAGAATCTGATCATTGTAGATGCCATGAACGGCAAACAGCTTCTGGATACAATACTCAAGGACAACGCATTGAAAGACCCAAAAGGGAACGGCATCGTCTACTCCTTTCATTTATATCCTGATAACGATGAAGAAATGGAAAGTATGAGCCGAATAGCCACAAAGAAGCCTATATTCATCACAGAATTAGGCGCTTGGTCCTCCGAAAACAAAGAAGCGACTGCAAAAAACCAGGAATGGGCAAATAAAGCCTTCTCTTGGCTCGAACAAAATCAAATGCATTGGGCGGCATGGTGCTTTCATCCACTCGCAAGCCCTAGTATGCTTTCTGGCTGGGACTATCACCCCAGCCAACATTGGGGCATCTATGTTAAAGATGCGCTGAAAACTAGCAATGAAGAGTTAGAGGAATAACTATTGTAGGCACGTTGTTCTGAAAGAACTCCCTCTTTGTCATCGTCCAGCCGACTCGTCGACTTCAACCCAGATAAAGCCGCGCTCGTAGGTGCCGATGGGAAGCGACATGCGAAAGCTGCGGTATTCCCAGTCTGAGCCCAAGACGTCGTCGTAATCGCCGAGAGTTGGCAAGCCATCTGAGAGCACAGGAGTGATTTCTTCTACGGCGATATCCGGGGCGAGCGCTTTCAAATCGGTGGCTGAAACTACGCGGTAGATCAGACCATCAACCGGATCCGACTCCAGAGGATCGCCCGAGAAGCTAGCCCCGAGGCGGACTGGGAAGGTCAGATAAACGTATGTTTGGCCGTCGACGACATCGTCGGTCACCGTATGGATAGCTTTACCTTCGTGTGAACCGTTTCCGAAAGGATTGGTATCAAAGGCAAAGTGAAAGAGATTGACGCGGCCATCGCCATTGCTATCGACCGACATCGATTCAGTGACCCCACGCGCACTCGCCCAATCGGTCATCGGTGAGCGCTGATAAATGCGGATGTTCGAATAGGTACTGACTGCGGTCTTCGCTACGTCGTCATCGTTGATAAATGTGAGGTAGCGATAGGTGCCCGTATAGGTCGCTCCGACCGGTATTTCGTAGTGTTTCACTCCAGGGCTGGTCGCCCCGTAGTCCTCAATCCAATTCGCATTCCAATTTTGAGTGCCCCAGAATTGGAAAAATAGCCCCACGGTATAACTGGTGTTCGTCTCAAATCCTACGGCGTTAATTTCAGGTTCACCGTCACTTTGAAAATCGAAGGACAGCATGGTATCTTCATCAATATCGATATTCGTCAGATCGAGCATGAACCAACCATTACCGGCAATCTCAAGTTCCTCCCGGCGATAAATGGTCGCCACCCCGGTATCTGTCTGAGAGCTATCATAGACTGCAGGCGTATAGCTGACGATTTCGCCAAAGACTTCGATATCGATCTCCGTAGTGACCGTGCCGACATCCGTTTCGTTCACAGTAAGAGCGACGGCATCCAAGCCGTCTGCCGAAATCGAATACACAACTTGCCCGCTGGTATCGTTCTCATCGTATTCTGCCGAAAAGCTCAGGTAGCGCAGTTGCGACCAGTTTGTGGAATCAAAGATGAGTGAATCCTCAGTCGTCACTACAATATTATCCGTGGTGGAGGACGTCACTGAAAGGTTGAGCGTCACAGGACTTTCAGGCGCAGCACTCAAGCCGACCCCGATCGTATCACTGTCATATTCCTCAACGGTCAGCTCCGATTTGGTCAGCAGGATCAAAGGCGCTCCGGTTGAACTGGTCACCGAACCAAAGATCGAAAAATCCTCGATGGCATCATACCACTCGGAAGGGAAATTATCCGGTTGAATGTCGGTAATTTTTCCCAGACCAAGCGGGTCACTCGCATATCCAGTATGCCACATATACAGGCGAAACTCGACCTCCTGCCATTGCTCTTGAGCGATCGCGATCCCGGACAGATCGCCGGTATCCAAAAATCCATCATTGGAGCTGTATCCAGTGCCAATAATTGCGCCCTGCTCCAGTGGGACCGTCTCATAGGTTTCAAAACCATCCACACTGACCCGCATCTCGTAATACACGGGATCATCGACGTTTCCGTTCACCGAAAACTGGATACGATCCATGGAAATCAAGGACCCTGCTGCCGCTGACACCGTCCAATAAAAATAATCGTTATTAGCCTCGACCAGGGACGAGCCAAAATACTTCGCGGTATAGCCGTCGTCGCCATCCCACTTCTTCTCAACCGTGACTCCCGCCCCGGCCGTAAGAGCTCCGGCTGTCACTCCGGACCGAAGGAAGGTCGGTTCAATCGGGTCGATGGATGCGTTGGGAAATTCCCAGCCCACCAAGACGTCGCCAAGCTCAGTGGACTCAAAGGTAATCGTAGCCGCTTCACTGGTGCTCACCCCGTCGAAGAGCACATAGCTCGCAGTCTCCGTGCCGACCGTATCGCGTTTTGACACATAGTAAGGCTTGCCATGAAACCAACGGATCTGACCGCCTTCAGGATTGTGAACGAAGACCGGGATCAACGGATCGCCGTCGGCATCGGTCTCAGGGAACTCGATCAGCTGCGGTGTATTCACTTTTCCGGACAGCGAAAAATCGGTTGCCACTGGGACCGTATTCACCGAGCCATCGGCATAGGCCAGCGCAAAGCGCCCAAGGCTTTGATCTTCATAGACCCCGGTATTGACGTGCGCATTACCGCGCGTCCGCACTTGGAAATATAGATCGGCGCCTGTTGGCGCACTTGCCGTATAAGAAGTGCCTGTCAGCACGCTACTGGTGAGCCGCGTATAGGGCCCGAGACGCTCCGTCGAAGCATACACATGGTAACCCACTAAATCTGCCACCGGAGAGGCGTCCCAATCGAGCTGCACGGTGTCGGAATCAAGCCGCGAAATGGTCAGATTCTCAACCGGATCGATATGGAACACCCGCAAGGTGGGGTCGCCCAATAAATTCTGAGTCACATAATTTTTGTAGACTTCAGACAGATGGCAGTATTCGCGCTCGTCATACCAGAGGCCATCAGTTCCAATCCTCATATACCCGAATACATTTTCCCAGGATAGTAGCGCGAGATCACCGATCGGCTGACCTGCTGCCAGCAAATGCCATGTCCATAAAGGGCGTGCGCCCCAAGTTGAGGTCAAGCCCCAGTCCGGCTGTGTCATGACGCGGCGCATCTGCGCATTATCCACCCAGAACTCCTGCTGCCAGCTACGGAAGACGCTCATAAAGATCCCTTTATAGCGGCTATCGATCCCCGGATACCAGCCCAGCGGCGCGTCGTTGGAATGATTTCCAAATGCAAAAAGATACCCCTCATCACTATCCACGGTGACCGTCAAATTGCCGCTATCCTCCCAATTAGCGCGACCGACAATCGGCATGATCTGGCGATTCACCCCCCCCTGCAATCCGTCGCCCAGATAGGCACGGTAAGGGACGTATCGGTAGCCATGCCGATACGCGAAATCCTTGTGAATATAATCACGCAGATACTCGAGCTCCGTCTTCTTGAACATGGTCATGTTGTGAAAGCTCACCCGACCGACACCGAGCTCCGGAACGGTTGGAGGTGTATCGTGGTCATAGATGCCGTCCCCGGCAACCTTCCAGGAAGAGTCCAATACATCAGTCCAGGTATCCAAATCCGCGTAAAACAAATCGGTCTCCATAGGGCGCGGCTCATGTCCGTCATTTGCGAGATGTCCGGAGAAAACCACTGGAATCGTCCCAAACAGATAGACATTTGAAATCTGGGGGTTCGCGTCGACCAAGGCTTTGATCGCCGCCTTGAGCCCCTCTTCGCTACCCACACCTTCACGGCCCCAGTCGATACGAAACACCTGCCAGCCGTCGCCTGCCATGGTGTTTTCCATCAATTTTAGCTCCTGCTCGATATCGGCGGCCCAGGTATCCTCGACGACAAAAACGACAGCGGCACCCGTTCCCGATTCGATATTGTCACGTTTGTCGGTGTACGGGGTGTTCAGAGTGACCGGGAAAAAGCCCATGGAGTTACCCGCATTGGTGCGGTCTTCGGCGATATCGGACCAAATACGGTATTCATAGGTCTTCCCAGTGACGAGATCGTTATCAACAAACGAGGTGCTGCCATCGATAATTCGGGCTAACTGATCCCAGGTATCCACGCCACGCAAGCCGAGTTCACGGCGCTCAATGACTACCGGCTCGGGCCCCACTGCTCCGAGAGCCTGTTGATAGCTCTCTCCGAGCTCTGGCCAAGACATCGTCACACGTGGGACATCCACCTCTACGGTGACATCCGGCTCAAAGGCCAGGCAAGGACTCGCAGCGAGTATGCCGATAATCGACAGTAAAAGGAAACGGATAAACTTCGGAGTCAAAGAAACAGGGAATGGGAAAAACATTTCATTGCTATGCTACAATCGCCAAAAACATTCAAGAAATAAAGCAATAATAAAGCATACAATTAAAGCAATAGATCCCCAATGAACGCAGCAGTCAGATCATAGAGGAGCTATCAAGCATTGTGAGAATCACAGCAAGAGATATCCCAACTGCTCAAGTTCCACCCCTCATCCCTACCCACATTTACTCTTTATCGGTTTCGACCCACATAAAACATCAACAGCATAATGGCTCATGTTAGGCGCGTGGGTCAACTCATTGGCCTGTTAGCGCAGACGATCCAGTTTGAACGGCTTGCCCTTTAGCGCTTCTTTCGCCTGCTGCCCCCAGTAGGGAGTCGGCTCGTAGTGCCAGTTCAGTAGCATGCGCGGACTGGCGCTGGGATGAAAGCACCATGCTGTCCAATTCAATTTGTATGCCTGAATCGCTCCCAGCATGGAAGGCACCCAGGTATCCCAGTCTTCCTGTATATCGTGCGGCATGAAATCCATCTTCTTAGCGTCCGCACCGACTTCACCTACCAGAATTGGATAGTGTTCTGCGACGTCGAGGAAGCTTTTTTGCCAGCCACGCTTCCAAGGATAGACGTGGGAAGAATACATAATTCCATTGCCATCTTCACTATCCTCAAGCGCATAGCCTTTGAGAATACCACTTAGGTCATAGGCCCAATCCAGACCACCGGCGGCCACAACATTACGTGCTCCTGTCGAACGGACGGCCTCCAGAAGGCCCTGCATGCCAACCGATTTGAAACCTTGCTTATTCTTCGCACGCTCCTCATCCGAGAGGAAGGCATCTTCGTCAGCCTGCTTTGTTTTTTCCGCAACAAAGCCACCATTACGCCAGACGTCCCAGGAAACCCCGTGTGGTTCGTTCATCAGATCAAATAGAACCGCCGGATGGTTCTTGTAAATCGTCGCGGCATCCTTCCAGAAATCGATATGCTCCTTACGGGGCGCACGGTAACGGTGTAAATCCAACACGGTATAGACACCGCGATTCGCGGCATAAACGATGACATCATTAACCCGCTTCTTATAAGCATCGCCATTCTTACCAAACCAGTAGACTTCCTGAACCGGCAGGCGCAGGCAGTTGGCGCCCCACTCCTCAATCGCGACTTGTGCCGATTTCAGCACATTCTCGCCGGCGGGGTTCCATTCCATACTCGGAACATTGATGCCCTGCAGCCAAACCTCCTCACCTTCGGCATTCTGCAAGCGATTCCCTACGACTTTCAACTCACTGGGCCACAGTTCAGGTTTCGCCGCTTCGGCATCCACATGCAAGCGGGCACGCTCCTTGGCACGAGCCTCCATCTTCGCTTTCAAGGCAGCAGGATCCATCGGCGTAAGCTTCACATTATCCAAATCAAAAGTGCCCGCCTTGACGTAGCAAAGCGAAGGCATGATCTCGATACAGTAGGCACCCTCTGGAATTAGAATCTGCATCGATTTGGAACGCCAGCCTTTGGTCGAACTTCGGAGATACGGATCCCCCGCGCCGGTTTTCATCCGCTTACCAAAAGTATCCAGCACTTTCGTCATAATACGGACATCATGCCAAGGCTCGGATCCCGGCTTCAATCCCGTGACACGCCAATCCCAACTTAACTCGAGTGCTTCGACCCCTTTGGGAATATCCACATTCATGTAGTGCATAATCATCCGGCTAGAATCGTTGGATGACATACGTAGGAAGGTATTGCCCCCTTCAGTCACATACTCGTTACCATCCCCCGCAGTTCCCCAGCGGTCGGGCTTACCGTCCATATTGCTATCCGCTTCCAGATCACCGTTCTTGATTAAGGAACTACCTGAAACCGCTTCCAACTTGCTTGAGGGCGTGCATAAAAGCCACCCAAACAAAGCGGTCATCATAAGAGTCGATAAGGAAAGACGGTTACTTTTCATAAACATGTAGAGAATCGCTCCAATCCCGGCGATTGCACGTCAGGCTTTAAGGAACGTTAATAGGATAAATAATCTGCAGAATTCGCGGACCCATAATGCCCACCTACTTCCGACGGCGACGCAGGGCAATCGAAGCAAGCCCAAAGAGTCCTCCAATCAATCCAAAGCCTGCTGGCTCCGGAATCACGCCAGTCACAAGAACATTATCAATAAAAACTTGCTGCAACGCAGAGCTGAATGTGCGAAATCCGAAGTCAGACATAGACACACTTGAATCGATCAGATTAGTGCCGACCAAGCTAATGGTGCTACCCGATAATTCTTGGAGAAAGACACCATACGCCCCAGCAGCAATGGTCTCAGACTCGTAACTGACACTCGCGGCCGAATCATTGGCGACCATGTAAATACGGTAGGCAGTATCCATTGAATACGCCGAAGCATAAGTCGTCAGCGCATCCGTATTCAAATCATACAAACCAATCTCACCATCATCGAGCGTCACCCGAATCGCACCGCTGTTATTGATATCACTATTGGTATAGCCAAAGCCCATCGTGTCCCCGCCACCAGAGCTAGTCTCATAGAAATCAAAGGAAAATACTGTCGCGATACCATCCACAGCCGAATCAAACACCGCTTCACCTGAACTGCCTGAACCGGTCGTATTGTCATTGAAGTTTACAAATTTGTTGGTCGTGCCCCCTCCAAAAATATCCGAAGGAACCGATCCACTACTAACACTCGCAGTTCCATCGTCCAACTCGATGTAAGAGCGCGCGTTCGAATTCCAATTCGTAACCGAGGTTGGAATAATTCCGCCATCCTCGTCGTAGCTGTTAAAATCGTCACTAAAATAAACAACTTGAGCGTGAACTCCCGTCGCCATGAAAACTCCAACCAAGAGCAGCGTGTAAGCATGTTTTTTTTGCATAGGGTAAATCAAAGTTAGGGCGAAACTGCTCTAGTTAAGCAGAGGACAGTTCGCTGTAGTAATGTTATCTTTATAAGGCAGATCAGGCGCGTCTTTGCACCACCGGGAGATCCAATAGGCATCGATCTTCAGACGTAGGTTCGCCCTGAGGCAGATATCATCCGTCCTTTGATGCTGAATATTAAGGACTCCAGACTTTAGACCTTCCGACGGCGCAGCATCACATAGCTAAGCCCCAACATCCCTGCCATTAGAGCATACGCGCGAGGCTCCGGTATTTGCACAAAGGAAAAATCACTCACCGAGCCCCCACCTCGATTGGCATTAGAGAAGCCAATGTAACTAAAATCACCAGCACTATCCAGAGCGATCGAACCGATTTCAGAACCATTCACATAGTAGGCAATGCTGCCAAAATCAGTGCTACCGTCATATGTAGTCAGATCAAGAATCAACTTTAGTGTCGTCGAAACCCCAACGGCCGCATAATCAGAAACATTGTAGGCATCAGTCGCCCCTGCGATACCGTAGATATCACTACTATCTGAATCGTACTCACGGAAAGCGATTGTGCCCATACCTTCATTCTGACTATAGAAAGTTTCGCCTGTGGTGATACCAGCACTATAAAAACCAAGCGAAATCATATCACTCGTTGAGATACTATTAAACTCATTCACCAGAGTCGCAGTCATCTCTAACTCAAAAATCGCACTGGCATCTCCCTTCAAGTCGTTAATGTAAGTGCCCACGTCGAGAAGCGCAGAACCATGACTGGAGAAACGATCAACCGTGCCATCCGCCTGAAACTCAGTACTAGCCGACCAAACCGGACTTCCACCGACATCGACTATGGACGAGGAAAACACATCAGCCGAAGTGCCACCGAGGTCATCCGCGAATAGGCCACCAAACCCTTCGGAAACCAAAGTAACTTCCGCACAGAGCGTTCCAGTTAAAGACAAAGCAAGACAAAGGATAATACGTTTCATAATTTTACAAATAGGGCGATTTAGAGTTTGAATTTGAGAATAATCCCCAAGCGACACCGAACCCACACAAGAAACATAGCAATGTCAATAAAAAACAAAGCTTACACATAGCAATATACATAGCATAATAATTATACACATGCACAGGGCGCATCCTCATAAAAATCCTCTCAGGGTAAATTTTAGAACATTTGGATAGTCCCCGATCGGAAGCCCCGTAAAAATTCGTCACATACCCGCCTTGCGAGTGAAAAATCCATGGTTAATGACTGGAATTGAGCCGATTCTACATATCCCGCTCGAAGGCCCATTGCAGGCGACAAGACAGGTCAATGAACCCGACCATCACGCCTGCGAGCTTCCAGCGAATACTCAGACAGCAACGGCCTTTTCAATCACCCCGGCGAACAGCAATGGCGGAGCATTGCCCTCCATCAGATATACGCCATTCAGTGAGCACGAATTCCATCAGGTCTTCACAAAAAGACGGTTAAGCAAAAAAAGCAGGCCGCTACAGCGACCTGCTTTCAAATTGATACTCTCGAGGGAATTAAATAACCTAAGCCTTCCGACGGCGAAGCATCACATAGCAACCCCCCAACACACCTGCCATTAGTGCATACGCACTAGGCTCAGGCACCTGTGTTAATGAGAAGTTACTGAGCTGCCCACCGCCGCTATTATCGTTGGTGAAGCCAACATAGCTAAAATCGAGATCGTAAGCAATGTCATACGTTGAGCCCAAAAGGACATCATCGAGATAGAATGAAACCGAGCCAAAGTCCGTTGCGCCATTATGCGTGCTCAAGTCTACGATCGTCGTAAATTTATACGTACCAATACCGGAATACGTTCCGACATTATGCCCTCCGTCCACACCATAACCCACATAGACATCCGATTCAGACCCAGCATTCGATTCGCGCAAATTAAAGGTCAAGGCCCCACGGTCATTAGTATAAAAAGTACCATCAATACTATAGCTCGGAAGTTCACTCCGGAAAAACCCTAAAGTCAGACGGTCACCATTCGAGCCGGATCCATTAATTCCCATGGTTGCCTCGAGCGTAAAAATGGCATCCTCACTCCCCTTCAAGTCATTAACATACGAACCCAAGCCCAAGTAAGCAGTTTGCTTGGTATTCCCATTATCCACACTGCCATCCGCATTAAACTCAGTGCCTGCCACCCAAGTCGCGCTTCCTCCAGCAGATGCCACAGCAGAATTAAATGTATCTGCCGAGGCTCCATTCAAGGAGTCAGCCGACGAGCCACCAAAATCATCCGAAACTAATACGAATTCTGCACTCAGGGTGCCGCCAACCGACAATGCTAGAGGTAAGATAATTTGCTTTGAGATCATAATTAGAGGTAATTGAGTTAAACGCTTTAATTGCTAGATCATAAAAAGCATCAACAGCATAGCATTGTCAAATCATTTATAGTGAAGCAAATCCCCATGGGTGTAATCAGATTTGTTGTCAGAATATTCTCAAGTAGCACAGGCATCCTGCCTGTGGGCAATACAGAAACACAGGCAGGATGCCTGTGCTACTAGGTGACAACTTTTCTGATTACACCCAATCCCCATACTTTAAGCGGAGAGAGTACCATTGCATGTATTGCCATCGAACGCCACTCGACCTGCTCCACTTCGACCCAAAGGAAGGCCTTGTCGGCAGTATTCACTGGGTTGACAATACGAAAGCTACGGTATTCTCAGTCCTCACCCGCGATTCCATCGCAATCCCCCAGCGCGGGTAGACAACCGGACAAGGCGGGACTGACGTCCGTCCACTCGTCGAGGTCGCCGTAGAAAAGATCGGTTTCGTGGTGCCGTGCGGAGTGACCATCCGGGCCCAGATAACCCGAATTCGCAACGGGTAGCGCGCCAAAAAGAAACAGCGAATCGATCTGTGGATGCGCGGCGACCTGCGCTATAATTTCAGACTTCAGAGCTTCGGGAGTAGAGTCACTGCTGCGCCCCCAGTCGAAGCGGAACACTTCCCAACCATCACCGGCGAGGTCTAGCTCCAGCTTGGCCAACTCGTCGGAAAGCTCGCTGCCCCATGTATTTTCAACCACGAGTAAAATCGCCACGGGAGTCGTCCAGGGGCGCGTTAATCGTCACCGGGAAAACCGCCATGAAGTTATTATCATAAGCTGATGGCGAGACTCACGCATCGACCCGGCATTCGTAGCTCTCGCCATCGACCAGATTGGTGTCGATAAAAGGCGGCGCACTGCCATCGGGATAGGTGGCGATAGTCAGCCAAGTCTCATAGCCCACGTCACCGAGCGCTCGCTTTCGAATATAAACCGGCAGGCTCCCTTGACTGTTACAGTCGATCGACACCTGCGGCGTAGGCGAAGTGGTCACGTCGAGGTCGACTGTGAGTTCGGCAGTCAAACAATTCGGCAACGGTGCATATAAAAATAAACCAACCAACAAGCAAACGGAAGACTTGGAGCAAAGAAACTTCATAAAGAAGTATGGAACTCTCCGCAAGTCGGGAGAAGTTAATACGACCATGATAGAATTCAACGGAAACGTAGATCGAGTGTGCCGCTACGCAATTAGTTGCAGAAAAATCTACAATCGGGCCTCCTAAAATGCCTAAAACCAGACTACTCTACTCAACTGAAAATCCAGATCAGACGCTTCAATCGCAGAAGCCATCCATTCCCAGGCATGAACGCCCCCAATAACATAGCATTCCAAGTTAATCACTCCAATAACAACAAAGCATTAAATACATATAATTTGTTATATAAAACCATAATTTCCTTGAACAGAAACTCCTATATACGCAACTAAGCTAGTTGCTCTCCGATCCTAACGACCCCAAATTGCTTTATTTATGTATCGACGACTTTTCCCCCTCCTACTCTCCATCCTGCCGAGCGCTTCCCTCCTCGCACAGTCTGCCGCCGTCGAACTGGAATCGGATGCCGCCGGGACAATCGACTGGGTCGCCGAAGTGCTCAAAGGTGGGGCAACGTCCATTGTACTTCTCGCCGTCGGATTTGTCGGCATCGTCTTTATCATTGAGCGTTTGCTCGTTGTGCGTGCGGGCAATTTCATGCCGAGCGATTTGGAGAAAAAGCTCAAAACACATGCCGAAGCCAGCAATTTCACGGCAATCAACGATTGCTGCAACCAATCGAACAGCGTCTTAGCTAAGATCGGCAGCTACATTGCCACCCACACACACATTCCCTTTGAAATACTTTCTTTCGGAGTCACAGACACGATCTCCCGCACGGTCAGCCGACAACATCAACGCACCTACCCGCTCGCGGTCGTGGCCACGATTTCACCTCTGCTCGGTCTGCTGGGCACCATTATCGGCATGATCGAATCCTTCCAAAAAGTCGCCCTCATGGGAGATACCGGCGATGCCTCCGTCCTGGCGGACTCCATAGGCAAGGCTCTCATTACAACTGCGCTGGGTCTCATCATCGCGATCCCGTCGCTCGCCAGTTACCACTTTTTCAAGTCGCGCATTAATAGTTTTGGAATCCGCCTGGAAGAATCCGTGGATATGCTGATGGCTCCGTGGCTGCACCCCGAAACCACTGCCGTTAGCGAAGAGGCAGACGAAAGCGCCCAATAGTCATCACGACGGAACACCCGATGCCCCCGGCCACACCGAAGCCCCGCCTATCTCCATCGAGCGCGTCTCGAGTCGGCACTCTGCGTCGCATGGGCGCGCGGAAAAGGAAGGATGACAACATAGAAGTCGATCTCTCCCCGTTGATCGACTGCGTCTTTCTACTGCTGATTTTTTTCCTGGTCACCACGATGTTGAAAAAGCTGGAAAAGCAGATTCCGGTCGTGCTCCCCGACTACACCGCAGCCCTTGCCTCGGTCGCGGAGTCCGAGACGATCATTTACGCACTTGACGAAGAGGGCAATCTGCTTCGCGCCACCGGCCCCTCAAAAAAATCATCCGAACTCGCGTATCGAGCGGTCAGCTCCTTTAGCGAGGACTTGAAATCCATTGCAGAAACGCAAGGCACGGATGTTTCTATCCGTTTGGATACAGACCGCGAAATCCCCGTCCAAAGGGTGATCGACGCACTGGACACACTCGCACTGCAGGGCTTTGAGAATGTAGGCGTTCGCCTGCGTCACCGAGATAAAGAAGACTTTGAAATGGAGGGGTATCGCTAATGAGCCGGAATCCCTACGAAGACGATGAAGATGTTGCCTTGAGCATGTCGCCGCTGATCGACTGCGTCTTTCTACTGCTCATCTTCTTTCTCGTCACCACCATGTTGAAAAAGGATCTCAAAGAAGTGGAGCATTTGAATTTGCCGATTTCACGTTCATCGCTGGAGGTCCCGCCCGACGACACAATCGTGGCCATCGCTATCGATGCCGAAGGGGAAATCTACTACGAAGGCGAAGCGTCGTCCATCGGTGTGCTGCTGGATGAACTGCGTTCGATTGAACAGGATGATCCTGATCGTCGCATACGCCTGGATACGGATGAAAACACCCCCTTCTATCGCTTCGTCGAGGTGCTGGATGCGCTCAGCTTCCGTAACTTACGTAATGTCGGCGTACGGACTTACCACGAGAAATACGACAAATGATGCGATTCAATGACAGATCTCCTCTACTGATCGCGTTTGTGATTGCGACCGTACTGTGTGCGGCCGTCTCGCTGGGACTTTACCTGAATGAAGATTGGCGGCAAAGCACCTTCGCACTGATCGAAGAAGTCGTCGACGAGGAGGGAGAGGTCGTTAAAAAGGTAAAGATCGAAAAGCCGGAACCGAACCGTGAGCAAGTGCGCGAGATCGCACGCAATCAGGAGATCAAAAAGCGCGAGCAGCTCAAAGAAAACGCCCGCAAACTGCGTAAGACCGTCGTGGAACTCGAAGAAGTCGTCGAAGTCCGTAAAGCCTCCCTACAACTCCCCGACATCTGGGACGAAATGGCCAAACGTGCCAACGGCCTGTCCGAACAAGCCGCCCTCCTCCATTACTGGCGCAGTAAAAGTTCCTTTTTATCCAGACAGCCCAATGTAACCCGGCGGATCACCGAGCTTCGCAATTCGAACGAAATACACGCCAATACGATGCGGGTGCTTTCTCTGCAAACAGAAGTGCCCGATGACGATGCCTGGGAGGCCCTGAATGAAGCGCGTCAAACAGTCGACAGTCTCCTGCCCGTCCAGGAGGTGCTGACGGCGGCCTATCAAACCGTCGTCGCACAACCTGCAGATCGCGAGCAAGAAAAGCGCTTACGATATGTCAACCAGCGTATCGATGAGTTTAAAACACTACAGGCAGAGAGCACCCAATATCTGGAGGACTTTGAAAATCTGCTGATGAAGGGCGGCCTGGAGCCAACTGACTCATTGGCGCTCTCACCGGATGAAGTCCCCATGGAGACGGAAGCATTGGAAGATGATTCGTTCACAGACATCCTCCCCTCTGACGAGGATTTTGAAGAGATGGAGACTTCCGAACTCTACGAATCCATCCAGGAAATGACCCAACAGTTGGACGAAATCTATGCTGAAAATAAAGCCACCGAATTGGCTGAGTTTAAACAAATCCCCCTGGAAGAAGCGAAGGAGCAAGTCTATGCCCCGGAAACCGATATTGGACCGGAACTCAGCGAACAACTCTCCAACAATCAGCCCAACACCAGCGAAGAGTTTAAAGCTTTCAATGAGGCCTTGGACCAAGCGGTCAACTCCAGCGAGCGCATGTCACGCCAGGCAGAAAACCGGCTGGATGCCGCCAGCGGAAGCAAAGCCGCCGAATCCCAAGCCACTCAAACCGCCGAACAACTGAAAGACGCCCTAAGCAAAGAGGCCACCATCAAAGCCAAGATGGCCATGGCCGCCTCCAACATGGGGCGCTCGCAAGGAAACCTACAGGACCTGAGAGCCCTGATGGAAGAGAGCTATCACAATCAATCAGGCGACCGCAGCGGCAGCGATCTCGGGCAGGCTGGCCTCAGCAACAATTACGACGCCACATCCTTCACTGCAAATGACCGCAGCGGCAATAATCCTTCCAAAATCAGTTTAAGTCGTAGCAAAACCTATGCGAATGCCCTGCCCGGACGTCGCTTCGACATGGACTCGCCCCGCAAAGGATGGATCTTCATCGACACCTGGTATATCATCGGGCCTTGGAAACTCCCCCATAGCGTGAAAGAATTTGAACCGTCCCTCCCCCCGGAAACGGAAGTCGACCTCGACGCAAAATACGAGGGAATGACACACCCCGGCACAAAGAAACCGATGAACCTACAGTGGCGCTTTATCCAGTCCGGCAGCATTCGGATTAAGCCTCCTGATGAACGAAGTGGTTCGGTTTATTTCGCCTATACCGAAGTCTTCTGTGAAAGCACTATGGATGTCGTCGTAGCCGTAGCCAGCGATGACCGCGCCAAATTATGGATCAACGACATGGTGGTCTTTCAAGATGTGGGTCTGTCCGGATGGGCACTAGACGAAGGCTTCCGCCGCGTCTTACTCAAGCCCGGTTACAATAAGTTACTCGTCCGACTGGAAAACGGCCCCGCTGTCGCCAATTTCTCCGTTCTGATGTGCCCCATTGACGGAATTCAGGAACCTTAGCAATCACGTACACCGAAGCATGTTTCACTGCTTAAAAATAAGACTAGGCCAAAGCATCAGTCATCGCCTGGAGCGACTGATCTCAACGGTGCCTTCGGTTTAAACTCAAACTCCCCTCGGAGAAGGCTCTTCCGCAATGTGCTGGGCGTCATCCCGACCCTTCGCTTTACAAATCTAGAGAACACAGGCAATGAACGAAAGCCGGAACGCTCGGCGACTTGAGAGAGACTTAAACGGGAATCCCGCATGAGCAACATCGCTGCATGGAGTTGGTAATTCGCCCTATATTCACTTGGCGATAAGCCAATGACCTTCTCGAAGCGATCCCTCAAATAGCGTAAGGACACATTCGCGCGCTGCGCGACGTCCTCCAGTGACCAATCCTCATAGACCGACCGCAGGATGAGTTCTTCGACACGGCTAATCCATTCATCCCCAATTTCCCCGGAATACGCTCGTTCGGGCGGAGGCTTCGGCAATGCGATCTGCCCTGGCTGCCAATCACTTGTAGAAAGTCGAACTGATCGAAATAATTCCAAAGTGGTTAACACCTCCTAAAGCCCTTATTTAAAGGTATTTTCGGCAATTACGTCGATATCTATTTCGATCATCGTGATCGAAATCACGCCATCGGCTCCCATTAGTCAGCTCCAATTCGGGTCGATTTCTTTGCATTATTTCGATCATTTCGATCACGCTTTCTGTGATTTTGCTATCCGGCCAGTCGTTCCTCCTCTCCTTTTTCTCGATGATAGTAGTTTAACAGCCCTCCGGGCCGGCCGCGCGGGGCACCGTCCGCCGTTCAAATTTTACGACCGAACCGCTCATGCCCTTTGTTTTTCCGGCATACGGGAATGGTATCAGATTATCCAATCCTTGATGGTTCCGCTCGTGGTGATAGTGCTCCACATACTCTTTGACCGCCTTCCTCAACGAGCGTTCTCCGAAAAAAATCATTCGGTCGAGGCACTCCTCTTTCAGGCTCTTGACGAAGCGCTCGGCATAGCCGTTCTGCTCGGGCGTGGCCACGCGCGTCTTGATGACTTTTACCCCCGAGGCTTCCAATGTCTCGCAGAATTCATTTGTGAACAAGGTGTCATTGTCGCACACAAAGTAACTCATGTCATTGAGAAAACCATCTTCCGAATCGGTCAGATTCCGAGCGACCTGCGCCATCACCTGACCATTCATCTGACAGCTAATCTGAGCGATCTGCACCTTGCGTTTGGCCAAGTTCATTACGAAAAGTGTGTGATAGCGAACGAGGCCACGAAGTGTCCAAATTTCGGTGGTTAGGAAATCGGCCACGCACATGGTCGCCATGTGCGAACGCACGAATTGCTTCCATGTGCTTTTCTTCATGCGGTCTTCTGCTGGCGGGATCCCTGCGGCGCGAAGGATGTTGCCGACCGTGGTTTCACTGACTACGTAACCGAGGTTCGAGAGCGCACCTTGGATGCGGCCATAGCCCCAGCTCGCGTTCTCCTCCGCGAACTTGATGCAGAACTCCCGGATCACCTCCATCTCTTTCTGCCGATCCGTTTGGATTTTGCGCTTGGCCGTGTATTTGAGTGCCACCAGCTTGCGGTGCCAGTAGAGAATACGATCCGGCGTGACAATGCTCGCGTATTGCACAAGCCCCTTGCGTCCGAGCTTTTTGCCGCACTTTGCAAGTTTCCGCCTTTGGGTATTGCTCAAAGCCAACTTCACATCCTTCTTCTCCAGCTGTTCTTTGAGTATTTCATTCTCGGCATGCAAATAGTTGATCAACAAGCTGTTTGCGGTTCAGCCAGCCTGCCATTGTGGCTAGAAAAATGGTCAATTGCGTCTTCAAGACGCTTTTTTCGTATTTTCATAAGTCGTTGGCAAGCCATATAGATGCTAAATTTGAACCTCTCAGGGAAGAAATCGACCAAGTCGCGGGTCGAATCGACCACCGCGTTACTGTAATCGGCGGAGCCGCTGCCGGAAACGTCGTTGCCTGAAGTTTCATCGACATCATCGTCGTTGTTAAACCACCAGCGGTGCGGATCGGTATCGGTAATCTTATTCTCATCCAGAGTGCTGAAGCGCATGATCACGGCAGATTCACTCGAGAGCCTTCAACATCGTCGCCAAACAGGTTGCGTTTGGTGTCAAACTCAAGATTGCGGTCGTTCGGCGTGGGATTGAAGTAGTAATGGAAGTAGACGTAGCCGGTGGGCAGGAATTCGATCTCGCCGTAAATTTTGGCGTAGTTTGCGGATTCGATTTCGCCGTTTTCGTCAAGCTTGACACGGGTGCGGAGAAAGTAGCCGATGTCGCCTCGGGCGATTCGGGGTTCATCGGTATGCAGTTTCTCGACAGTGAATCCATTTTTGTAGCCATCTGTTGGAGCTTCGTGAGGCATCCGCAGGGCACTATGGACGTTAAATCGCTCTTCGACCATCTGGATTCCTTCTTTTTCGCCGGGGAAGGATACCTCAAATTTGGAATCCCATTTGCCTGCAAATTCGCGAAAACCCTCCTCGGTATAAGCGATTCCCTCACTCTTGCACCGGCGCTTATAACTTTCTCTTACCTGCTTTAGTGTTCGGGACGGAATGCTCGCAAATTCGACAAACTCCTTCTCGTAACTAAACAGAATGTCAGCGACTTTGCCCTGTCCATATGGCTTTATCCAGTCGCCGACAAAGAAGTCGAAGCCAATCGGCTCTTTTTCCACGGGGATCTTGTAAGGCCTGTAATGGGTGGCTTCGGTGATCTTTTTGGAGAAGAGTGGAACTGGTTTTCTAATGCTCCTCAGCATTAACTCTGCACTGAATCCTTGATCCAACTCTTTCGACGAAGCTCGAAATCTTTCGCCCGGATAATGTGCGAACGGGTAATACCCTTCCTTTTGTGCACGCATGGATGCACCTAGTATCCCGTTCCCCTTGAACACAACTTGCCCATCTTCGTCGGTCAGCTTAGTTTGTTCATCATAACGAACAGGCGAGCGAGGATTATCGAAAGAAATCTCTACCTCCGCATTTGCGATTGGAGTGAGATTCTCGTCATGCACCTTCAAGTTAACGACATGGCCATCTACGGCACAGAGCGAGATCAAAAGCATTAATAAATTAAACTTATTGTTCATTGAGTGGTCCTTTTTTAATCATGATTTCATACATCGGGTAGACATATTGGAGCCTGAATCCGTGAGATAATTGTATCCGCAAGTCGGCGTGCTTGGTTTTCATTGGCGCCCCGTAATTTTCAAGGCATTGGCCTTCAGGATCG
>PBYS01000107.1 GCA_002729725.1 Puniceicoccaceae bacterium | reverse complement strand
CCAAGCGGCCTCAAATCCGTGCGAGGAAGGCAGCTAAGAAAGAAGACTTCAGGCTCCCATTGTCCGAAATCCGTGAAGAAGCAATTTAATGGTGCTGAATATCGAGCACTCGGTGGACTACTTAAGTGCGGAGCACATCGAGGTATCCTTTGGTGTGCAATATGACGGGCTGCCGCAGTTGAATCTATCGAACATGCTGTTCTCTGTGGCCGAGGATCAACTCGGTGCGGGCCAAGCCTTTATCGAAGGTGCGCAGGAGGAGATCGTGAACTCGATCGCAGGGGGCATCGATGGCGTGGCTGAGATGCTAAACGATCAAATTGATGCCTTCTATGTAGAGTTGTTT
This sequence comes from Puniceicoccaceae bacterium, assembly GCA_002729725.1. Lineage (GTDB taxonomy): Bacteria > Verrucomicrobiota > Verrucomicrobiia > Opitutales > Coraliomargaritaceae > Thalassobacterium > Thalassobacterium maritimum. The sequence continues at coordinate 7,417 of PBYS01000107.1, read as the reverse complement.
GATCGGATCGATCAATTAGTGCTGGACCCGCTCTATGATGAGTTGGGGGCCGAATTTGAAGCGGCTCTAGCGATCGCACAGAACGACGGTCCGGACTTATTCCGTGACTATCGGGCGACTTACGCCGACCCCTTGCTGGATCAATATGTCTATGATCCCGACAATCCAAATGATGGCTTGTTATTGGCGCAGTTGGATCAACTGCGCGGGAAGCTGGACGCACCCTTTGGTATTGTGCAGGAAATCGATAAGCGACTCGCCAAATTGGAGCAGACTCTGGTCGCGATTACCGGACAACTGTATGTGACACAAAACGGTATCGAAATCGATCTGCCGGATGTTGATATCCAGCGTGTCGTGCCAGGCATCTTAAGTAAGAACGGTGACGGGAAGCGTGATGTGGTGGTTAATATTGTGACCGCCCTGATCGGTGAACTGGTCGAGGATCCATTGGGGGCAGCGATTGCCGAGCAATTGACTGAAGGCGAGACTGCGATCCAACAGCAATTAGACGAGCTTCTAGCCGAAGCCGAACCGACCTTGGCTGAAATCGAAAAAATCGTGAATGACCTGCGTGAAGAGGTCACTAAGATCCGTGGGAAACTCGCCGAGGCGGGGGAGATACATAATGCGTTGACTGCGATCCTGGATGAAGCCGAAATGGAAATCAAAGGAGTGGCGATGGAAGTTCGCGCGACGGCAGACGAATTTCTCGACGAGTTGGAGGCTGAATATGATCGTCTCTATCCGACAGAGCAACTGGAGCAGATACCGAACCCCTTCGAGGAGTATCCTCGCGAAGAGGTGACAGCTCTATTGCGGCAAAAGCTAGTTGATGAGGTCGGTGCAGCGCCCTTCGTGAAAAAAATTCAGTATACGTTGAAGCAGTATCTATACGATCTCAATGGCACGGTCGAAAACACCATCGACAATGTATTTGCCGAGGTGAATGTGATCATCCGCGAGTTAATCTCGGAGACCGTCGTCGAGTTGGAGAAGGAAATTAATCCGATGTTGAGCGATTTGAGCGATACCGTGGGTTCGGGGCAAATCGATGGCGTGGCCCACTTCCGTGGCGACGCGCTCACACGTTTGCGCTTGGACGGTAGTTTTGAGTGGCAAGTGCCAGAGCCCTTGCAGTTCCGTGGATATATGGAGTATCTACAGCTCGATAGCGATGCGCCCGGCAGTTGTGGCGGCGACTCCGGTGATAAGTTGACCGAAGTCTCGATGGGAGCTTTGGACATACCGCTGGAATGGATTTCGCCGGGCATGCGTGCCGATGTGGGGGCGAAGTTTAGTATGATCTACGCTGCTGGAGCGGATCTTCCAGTCTATCCCGCGGGGCTCGCTGGATCGTTTCAAATGACCGGCGGCGAACTTGGCTTCGAGACCTTTACTATATTCGACCTTAAAGCAGCGGTCGCCTTTGGCCTGCATGAAAATTACATCGCTGCAGGGGCCGGTATGATCATCAGTAGCTACGAAGCCTCCGGAGGGATCTTCCTCGGGAAGTCTTGCAGCGCGGACCCCATCTTACTGATTGACCCGCTCGCAGGTGAGGTCATCGGCGATGGGGTATTCCTTGGTGCGTATGCCTATGGCGAGGCTTGGATTCCGATTAGCGAGGCTGCGTTGGGCATTCCGGCCAGTTGTATGTTCCGCGTGTCGGCAGGCATCGGAGCGGGCGTCTTTTACTTCGTCGATGGGCCGGTCTTTGGCGGACGTATGTTGGTCGGTGCCAGCGGCGAAGCACTCTGTGCGGTCTCGATTCGGGGAGATGTCAGCCTTGTGGGTGTGAAAGATGGTGGTGAGTTCCGCTTCAATGGCCGCGGGCGGCTGAAGGGCAAGGCGGGGCCGTGTCCGCTCTGTCTCAAGTTCTCCAAGACTGCCAAGGTCAAATATGATAGCAAGTGGAGCGTCGATCTGTAGCTCACATCCGAATTTTTAATTACAAAATCAAATTTCTTATGTTCGCAATTATACTACGCCGCTTAGTTTGTGTTTGGCTACTGGCTACTGTGTCTGCCTGGCCGCTGGCTTCCTTTGCCCAAGATCTGGAGCAGTTGACCTTCACGCTCGGAACGACTGGGCGTGATGCCAATGGGGCTGACTTTGGCTATATGGTCTTGCAGTCTCAAGAAGCTGAGGCGGTGATTGGCCGTCCCTATGCCATTTATGAAAAAGCGGCGGACTTCGCGACCGCTGCGCCGTTTCAATTGCGTGCGGTGATTCAACTGCAGACCGACCCAAGAACCATTCGTTCAATTTTGAAAGCATCTGAAAAGGTGGATGAAGATTTCGCGATGCTGGAACAGCGGGTGGATGGCTATTTCGAAGATGTCGACATCTCGACTCTAGGGGCTTCCGGCGGCGAGCCCGACCTGGCGGAAAAGGTATCGATTGCGGTGCGGAGTGCACAGGCTGATCCATCGCTATTCGAAGGCTTATATTTCCTCGGGCGCTTACACCCTGGCATCAATTGCGTGTTGGGCCTCGCTTACTTTGGTGAATTAGACCAGCCCTTAGTCACATGGGAGCTGCGCGAGTGGAACCCGAGCTCACGTGGGCCAGAGGATGTGGTCGGGCGTGTCTTAATGGACCTGGGTGCGGCAAATCCGACCTTGGGCTATCCGCCGCTACCTGCGCCTGGCAAACCGGTGGATGTGCCTTTTCCTATTTCAGAAACGACTTACGAGAATGATCCACGCGGGCACTTGAATGTGCGCTTGCGTTGGCACACTCCAGAGGTCTTGCGGCAGCAGTCGCTGCTGGCGATTGGATATAATGTGTATCGCCTCGCTAAAGCAGATGCGATTGGTCTCGGCTGGGTGCGTGAGGGAGACCCTGTTTGCCCGGCTCCCTCTGTGGCCGACGCGCAGATGCTGCTGGAGGCGGGTATGCTGGTGCAAACAAATGTGTATCCAATCATGCCAGAGACGGATTTAAGCGAGGCCGAGTCTGAAGATCTCAGCGATAACGAGACCTTCTTCACCGCTGATGACGATGATCGCTTCGAGCCCGGCGCTGAAGATACCTTCGGCGATGGGGACGAGTTCTATTATTTTGCGGGAGCACAAGATCTCTTGCGTCGCCCGGGGGATTTATCTGATGGGCACTATGTTAAAATTTGTGATCAAAAACCACCACTGCCAGTCGATGAAGTTAAAGTGAGCAATCATTTCGTGTCTTCGACTGATCCTGCCGAAATTCAAGCCTACGGAGGAGAGCAACAGCTTGAGCTGCATTGGCGTCAGCTAGAGTCCGACGGTGAGGAGCTTGTCGATAATTATAAATATTACATCTACCGTTGGGATAGTCCACAGGAGATTCTGGAAAAGTCAGCCAACCCGCTGGCCAACTTAGTGGCGGGCCCGATCGATCAGGATACCACTAAAGAGTGGAATAGCTGGATCGATGCCTCATCGCCATTGAATCCGGACGCACCGAACATGGCTGATGATGCCGGACGCACCTATTTCTACACCGTGCGGGTGGAAGATGACAGTGCTTGTGGCGGTAATATGAGCGCCAATAGCGCTTCAGCTTACGGTGTCCTGCGGGATCGTCGTCCTTTGGAAGATCCGAGTGGCAGCATCACCACACGTTGCTTGAGCTTAGAGATCGAAGCAAAAGGCACGGAGTTGTTTCAGCGAAATCCGGATGATTTGAGCGCCAAGCCCATCATTCGCATCGCGGTGACTCGTTCGAACCCGGACATTGAATGGGCGAGTGTTAATATCAATTTCGGTAAGAAGACAGAGCTAGACCCCATCGATCTTGAGAGACGTTATTTCGCCGAAGGTGAGAATCTCGTTATTTTCGATTATCAGCCCACAGTCGTGAGCAACGAGGTGAGAGTGAACGTTCACGGTGGGGACCGCTTTGGCAATATTAGCAATACAGTCTTGTTAGCACTCAATGATGTGAACCCCAACAGTGCCTTTGGCGTGGAGTATCTGTATGAGTTGAGACATATCGAAATTTTGACCGACGATCGCAACTGTGGCCCCCACATTGTAGTGGACGATGGCGAGCCCGGAGGACTGCTGGTCAAGCCCAGGCTTGAATTATACATGCCAGAGCGCGCGCGTGAGTATAAGTTATATCGTCGCATTAATAACGGGGACCTGTCTTTGATACAACAAGGGCAGACCGAGGACTTGTTTACTGACTTGGCAGATTTCGAATATGCCGACTATGCCTTGCCCAATGCGCCGATGTATACGATCTGCTATTTCCTGCAGGTCTTTGACGAACATGGTAACGCCAGTGCTTTAGTGCCGGTGGATGAGTGTATCAAATTTATTCGCGAATACCCGGCACCGCTGCTAGCGCAACCAGAGCTCTATTCGGGAACGAACGGGCAATCGATGGCGCGCCTGACTTGGTATTGCCCACCAGAAGCAGTGGATAAATTTGAACTGTGGATTGCGAGTGGCGATACCGTCAGCCCCGGAGATGTGAGCGATGGACTCAGTGAGATAACTGAGTTTGGCGCACGACATATCCAAAATGATGCCCGCACATATTATATTTACCAAACACGTCGTTTGGCGACTGTGTTTGGGCAGACCGCGCCAGAGTTCAGCGTCGATTTGGAATTAGATCCAAACAAGGTTTACAGCTTTCTGGTGCGTGCCGTTTCCGCCGAGGGCTTGGATTCACGCCTAACCGGTCCTTTTAGTAACCTACAGACGATCGCATGGACACAGGGCGGCTCGGAAAATGGGCCAAATGTTGCCTGGCCCGATCGGGATCTGCCCGGACTGCTGGAGGGGGATTTGGAAGCCATGTTTACCAGCGAATTTGGCATGGAAATCCTACGAGACGACGTAAATGGGCCGATACCGGCCCTGCGGATCGGAGCGTATCGGCTGGTGGATAGTGAACTGGATGAAGTGATTCGGTACGATAAAGATGCCAATTTAGATTCGGACTTTCCGACATTTCTGACACCGCCCGGGGATCCGGTGGCTTACACCGCGCATCGGATCATAGAGCGCAGGGCTGGTCAGAGCGATGTGACAAAGTCGATTTTCCCCTTTGCATTGTATCGCTATCGAGTCGATGCACCAGTCGCTCGGGAGCCGAGCAAAAATGTCGAGCAAGTGTCACCAATGATGCGGGAGATCGCCTACGAAGGCGGCGTCATTTATGATATCGGTAAGACCGGGGGCGATGTGATCGAAGTCTCACGAATTCGGGACCCCTATGTGTTCGCTGAACTTGTTGATGCCTATGATGGCAGCGGCCCTTCGCACCAGCTCTACATGCGTGATTTTACTCCGGTGCAATTTGGTGGAACTTACCAATACCTGATCGTCTTTTTCACCGAGCGTGGCGAGATCGAAACAGTGCTACCACTCAATACCATTACGATTCAATAGAGTCATTTTAAGATAAGGAATATTGTTATGTTTAAACGTGTTTTAGCGCTTACAAGTTTGGCCTGGATCTCTGCGACAACACTGATGGGGCAGGGCTTGGTACCCTTGGTTTATGAGACGAAGGACGAATGGTTGGTCGACCTACCCGCAGGGGATTTTGGCTATAGCGCTCAAATGATGATTGTCGATAAAGCCACCGGTTTGGTGCGCTCTTACGAGTCTTATGATTCTCCCGGAGACAGTTTTATCAGCGAACCGTTTTGGCAGACCGGGGAGCGCATGGATGCACCTGTCTCGACACTCTCCTTGTTGTTGGAATCGTATTCCACTCAGTTTATGCTACCCAAAGCGCTCAGTAATCGAATTAAAACCTATTATAGCGGCGGTTATGAGGGGGAGTTTAATTTCAAAATTGTGGGCGTCGGTCCCGAGGCAGCATTAAGCTTTCCCGCAGCACCGGATCAGGATCAATACGAGCCGATGGTGCTGGTCCAATCCGGGCTCAATAGTCCGCCGAATGTCATTCAACATGAGCTGTTGGTAACCAGTGAGAAGGCTGCTTATGACATCTCGCTTCCGATCAATATGCCTGCCTTTGAGCGTTCGCTCACCTTTCCAATCGACCCGAACCAAGTCTTTGATGGAAGCAATGCGCTGGTCGCGATGATCTCCGAGGGGCAAGTCTCCTTAAGAGAGCCGATTAAAAATGGGCTCAAACTGCTGAACTCAGAAAATTTCCCAACAGCCGGGCAATTGATCTATGGGGACTTTTTACAAGACGGGTATGCCAATCAACTGCTCTGCTATGCGCTCAATGATACCAATTTATACCTCTACGTGATCAAGGAAGTGGCAGGGGATTGGCAACTAACGCCGCCGCTGGCTTACGACCTAGGATCGCCGATACAAATGGCGACACGCCTCGTGTTGGATGGTCAGATGCTGGTGGCTGTGCAATATGTGGGCAGCAATCAAATTGATCTGCTGGACTTGGCTGATGAGCGCATCGTGGATCAGTTGACAATGAGCAATCCTACCGGCGCGCTCACCGGAGTCGTCTCGATGGGGGGCGATCGCTTGCTGATTTTCAGCGGGGAGGGCGGGGTGACCGATCAATATGAACTCTTCGGCTCCGATGGTAGCGGCGGGCTTAAATCGCTCTTTGCTGGAAATGTGCCCATGGATGGCTTCAGCGTTGATGCTAGCAAGCAGAAGCGCCCAAATTTGTTTTTCTTTGATGCGTCTCCGCTAGGTTCTTCAAGCGCACGTTTGCTCGGGTGGCTCTCTGCTTGGGGAGATATTGCCTGGGCCTCGGAGCCCATCTTATACCCGGGAAGTGTGACCTATGACACTTGGGCCGATATGGGGGCGGAGAACGGCTTACAGAAAAGTTATCAATCCAGTTCCTATGCTGGCGATGATACCAATAGCGTTTTAACCAATCAAATCAACTCCACTGCCAGCGTATATGCGCTCAATCTCAGCGGAGATGAATTTTCGGCCTTGTTTGCGAGCTGGAGCCCTCAGCCCGGCACTTACGATCAGTTGGCACTCATTGAGGCCAGCTTCCCTGAAGATACAGACTTGTATTATCGCGGCAGCGAGGACGAAGCCTGGCAGAGCTATAGCAGCCCCTTCTACCCGAGCGAGGAGCAAGTCAGTCTCTCCTATTACATTCAGACGGCGAGTGATTATAAAAGCCCGATTAAAACAGTCGACTACAATTTCACGCTCTCCGCATTTAATCGGGATAGCAATGGCGATGGCATCCCCGATTATGTGCAACTAGCATTGGGAGGCGATCCATTTGGCACGGGAGATTCCGATGGCGATGCTGCCAGCGATTTAGATGAACTACTGGCCAAGACATCGATAACAGATTCAGCCGAAATGCCCGCAGAGGATTCTGAACTCAATCGAGGCTACTACGAAACATTACAAGTGGTCAGTCCAAGGTAACTTCATTTAGGCCGTAGCATGGCGACAGCTTGGTATGCAATAGTGGGGTCTCTCTGACAGCGCTCCTG
>PBYS01000106.1 GCA_002729725.1 Puniceicoccaceae bacterium | reverse complement strand
TTTTTGAGTACTTTACTTACTTTAGCTTGTTTCTTTTTCTTTTTCATACTTTAATATTACTAAATTTATCGCACAAAAGCAAGAGATTTAATAAAGTTGGAAAATAAAGGTTGACCATTGTGCTATATTTGTCGTAATTTAAAGCATAGGCAGAATAATTCAGGCAAACATAGGCAAATATAGCATCTTTGAAAAAAGCGAATTACGGTGTAACAACACAGGCGAATCGTATGATGCAAGGCAAGTGTTAACTAAGGCACAAATGATAATGGCTCTGCTAGAGAAAGAAATGCAACCATTAACTTATACATAAACAGCCAACTTTGGATATGTATAGGTCCCGTTGGATGAAGTAGGATTGATAGGGGTATCGGCCAACCACCTCTTTAGAGTCCGCAAGTTGGATGACTGATCTCTAATAGTGAGATATCTTCACCCGTAACTGGGTGAAGTATGGCCAAATCAGCTAATAGTGGTATAAAAAAACACATACAAATATCACAGTTATCAATATTGATACAATAAAAAATCTAAAAGAAACTAACGAACGTTGTACAATAGAACTTTAGTTCTATTCCTACGTAGACAATGTTAGTTACGTTTGTATATGTAAATTAGGATCTCCGCTTTGTAATTTTATTACAGTATTTGAAGACTTCCATTGACCGTTCTCACAACTTCTCCAACACCTACGTAATTCACGTTTTCGTGTAGTCCACGCATCAGTTATTTCTTTCCAAGCAGGTGCGTCCCATATTTCTTTTAAAGAACGTGTATTGAAATTATTAAAATCATTTTTATAATGTTCTACTAACCAAGCTTCTTTTCTTGCTAATTGATGTATTGATAAATCATATTCTTCTGACAAATAACAACAAGGCCATATTCTTCCTTTAGGATTCAAATACATTCTATGGTCGTCAATACCTCTGCAAGAAATACAAGATTCTTCTTTTACTTTTAGTTGTTTAAAAACTTCTTTTTTAATTTCTGCAGTTTTCTTTGTTTTTATTTCTTCAACTTTTTTAACTCTTTCAATTCTTTTCTCAGGTTTTTTCTTTGCAACTTTTACAGCTTTTTGATAATCTTCTTCCGGTGGTGGTTCTCTAGTTGTAACTTCTGCAGAGAAATGTCTAAAACCTAATTTTCTTGATAAGGCTTCTGCTTCTTCCACTTGATGTTCGTTATGATCAAATATTAACATTTTCCATTCAGCTAGTCCACCAGCATTAATATAAGCTTCAACGTTTTCGATTAATTTGTCCCACTCAACTTTTCTTCTATATAAATGATTAGTATCTTTTAATCCATCAATAGAGAAAGTTATACGTGTTGATCCTATATCCCAATTTGACGACCCTTTGCGTTTAGATGTTTCTCCTAGGTTACGCCAAAAGTCAGTTGTACGTCCTCCGCCATTAGTATGAACCCCAACGTTCTTAAAATTTTCTGATGCATATTGATATAAAAATTCAAATTCAGGGTGCATTAAAGAATCGCCATAGTTCCCGCAGTACCAAACATTAACTTTATCGGCTCCTTGAAACAAGTCAAACTGTTCTTTCATTTTTTCTAATAAGTGAGTAGGTAAATGTTCTAATGCTAAATCTTCAATTACATCACTTGTTCCAGGCTTATGTCTAGAACAATAAGGACATCCTGCGTTACAGAAAGTCGTAGGTTCAACTTCGATTGTATGTATATGCTGTGGGTTAACTAATGAAAACATTTGCTAGTATTTAAGCAAATTGGATTTCGAATTCTATAGGCCAATGCCCTACTATTGGATCTTTTTCACATTTAATAACATTAATATTACTAATAGATATATTACTATTAGTTGTTGTTATAATTTTATCAAGACTTAATTCGTCTCCTTTTTTATTTGTAAATGCTTTAAATGTTGATAAATGATTTGTTAAATTTCTTTCTTTAAAACTCAATATCTTTTCTTGCTCGATTTCTTCGTCTTCAAAATGCAAATCAGAAACAATTAAAGTATTATCGTCTAACATATCTAATAATTGTTTTCCTTGATTATAATAAACTGATTCAGGCATATCATCACTAGGATAACAAATTGATGCATTAATAATTTTATATTTGCCAATTTTCATTGTTTGCCAATACTGTCCTTGGCATTCATCTTTATGGTCAGGAATATAATCATTAAATTGTTTAACTTCAACATTTAATCCTATTTTGTTTTTATCTATAATACATAGACCACGTTGTCCATAATTGTTAGTATAGTGATTTTGGTATTGTATTTGTTCAGCATACTTTTTTTTATATCGTTGCAAAAAACATAAATCATAATCAAACTGATTTATATCAACTTCACCATTCCAACTGAACATTAATGCTTTCATTACCAATATTTACTTTGCCTATAATAAAGTATTTCTGCAGGATCAACGTTATCGCCTGTGTGGCTATGTTCTATAATAGCTTTAGTAGGTTTCCAAACATACGATTCATCAATATAATAACTGTATATGTATTGTAACATATCCGATTTAGGAGAATCGTGAAACAATAATTCTTTTTCTAATGTTAATTTTTTATAATCTTCATCATTAAACCAACTATTGTCACCTACAATGTAAGTTCTTTTATGTTGAAACAATTTATTAATAGCTTTATCTTTTACATCGTGCGTCCAATAGTAATGTTTAAATCCATTTTCTTTTGCCCAAGCAATTTGATGTTTCATCATTTTAAATCCATAACGACCGTGTCTATGTTTTTTTAATATATGATATCTGCATTTTCTAATTGACTCTGGTGTGTCTGTAATAAAACTTCTTTCAGCATAACTTATACTAGCAACTTCATCGTCTACTATTGCTAACCACAAACTGCTTTTTGGATCTAGTTCGTCTAGGTTAAATTTCTTTTGAGTATATGTTCCTGCACTACCTTCAGCTCTTGCTTTTTTAAGAAACTGTTCAACTAACTCTTTATGAGATGCATTGTATTGTACTATTGATTCCATTTACCTACCCAATCTTTAAACCATTTTAAAAATTCATCTTTGTTTTCTATTATATTAAGTTTTTCATCGTTGCTTTTTGGATTCTGTCTTATCATTAACTCTCCATTATTAGGAAAGAATGGTAAGTGTTCAAATAACACTATACGTTCTATGTTTAAATATTTTTCACGTTTTTTTAAATCCTCAATACGCCATACTAAATTATCAAACCATTCTTTTTTATATGTAAATGTTTGTCCTTTGTTTAATCCAGCTAATGGCATTTTCCAATCAGCATACTGATACCATTTAAAAGTTGTCCAACCTATACCGTAACTTATAAATTGTCCTAGATAATCTTTTCTTTTTACTAGTATTATAGGTTTGTTATATACATATTCCCAAATATATTTGCTCATATCTGGACCAGAATGCATTTTAAAGATATAATTTTCTGGTAATTCTTTAATTCTTTTTTGTGTTTCTTTATCTATACCTTCAACGTCACCTAAGTCTGGCCAGTCTGCATAGTCTGGTTCAAAGTGTTCAAATAGTCTACGTTCAGATAAAGCAGTACATTCAGGAAATTGATTTGCATACCATTTAGTAACAAAACTTGTTCCGCTTCTTGGAGTACCTATAATAATTTTATGCATTGTTTCCTATTGTGTTTAATGCACCAACGATAGTATCAACCCATCCTTCTGCATTTTTTTCTTTAATAATAATATCTGCATCATCGCCATTAGCAACTATTGGCTTTTCAAACATTTCGTTTGTATCTTCAAAGTCACTTGCTTCAATAGTATCTAACCATATTGTAAAATCAGCATTAAAAATTCTTCTTGTTTCAACTGTAGGACAAATAAAATCTGCAACAACAATATGTCCTTCATTTACTTTTCTATCAGCAAGTTGTTTCATACGTTCTGCTTGTTTAATTCTTCCAGACTTACTAAAATCAAAATGTTGATCTGTTTTTCTAACAACATCAGCATTAAGCCATTTTGCTTTTAGTATAGGTGTAAGCTTCGAAGCTAGTGTGGTTTTACCCGATCCGGGCAAACCCATTATAAGTATTTTCATTTTTATTTTTCTTTTACTGATATTAGTTTTATAAATTGGTGCCCAACATCAAATTCCCACCATTTGTGCTGGAAGTCAGCACTACCAGGATTTTTATGATGATTATTATGCCAACCTTCACCCCACATTAAAAATCCTAATAGTGGTATGTTAGTTGATCCATCTTTTGTATCGTGATTTCTATATCCGATTGTATGAGTTAGTGTGTTTATAAAAGATCCTGCATTCCATAATATCATTGCTGGAAATAGATATGCGGCAACCATTAACATTGGGTCGATTGCATACCAAGTTACAGCTATTCCTAGGTGTATTAAAAAATAGTATTTGTGTAAGAACGTATGAAAACTATCTCTAATTAATTTAATAACGTATCTTGGTTTAGGAGTATAAAACATACTCAACCATTGTACTTTAATAAAGCCTTTAATACCCGGTGCGTGAGGATCACCTTCCATATCAGTATGTCTGTGGTGCTCTTTATGTATTGCTACCCAACCAATACTTGATCCAGTTAATCCGTATGTACCTGCTAACGTTCCAAAATAATGAAACCATTTAGGTGCTTTCCAACTATAATGACTTAACAGTCTGTGATATGTCATAGTCATACCAAAACAGCCTGTTACAAAGTATACAGCAATTGCTATAACCCAATGATACCAAGAACCGTACATAATCATTGGTATAATTGATAAGTGTGCTATAATCTGTGCAAAAAATAACAACCATTGATCTCTTGTATAGTTTCCCATTGTTCTTATCATCCTTTAAATATAATTATATTTATTGCATTTTGCAACCATTTATATTACAATAAATAGAGTAAAATAAGGAAAAACAAGGGAAAAATAAATGTATTGTATAATTTGGAGACACTATAAAAAAGATGGTATTATACCATTTACTGTTAGTAAATATCCTGATAAATTTGAACTAAAGTTAGATCCTACGTTAGATTCAAACAAGCAACATTCCTCATTACGATCTACAAAAGACGGCGAGCCTGACTTTAAAGATCATAGAGAAATGCGTGACTTGTTTAATTCTTATACTGAATCAAAAAAAATACTTGAAAATATAGTAATACATTTAGATTACAATACATTAGAAGATCAAATAGTATTTGATTCACAAGAATCTGCAAAATCTTATCTAGAAGAACTTATGAAGTTAGATTGGTCTAGAGCAAACCCTACTATAATATTTGAAAAAGAGATTAACAGTTTGAAAGAGTTGCCAGCATTTCAATAATGAAACATAAATTTTACGTAAAAGATTGTCCAGAAGATGATGTAGTTCATACCTGGATACGAAAACAAACCGATTTACAGTATTATATGGATAATATGAAACCAGTTAATACTGATAAAAAGTTTTTATCTTTTACACAGCCAAACATTGACCTTTTAAAAGTACAACAATCTTGCGAATCAGCATTTGAAAAATTTGGTTTTTTTGGTTTCTTAAACATATATGGTTCTGAAATGTTTAGAGATGAAACATATGGTGGTTTAAGTTTAGTATATAATCCAAATTATAAATTTCAAAAGAATATTGAACCTAATGCTCAAACATTAGGTTATCCAAGAAATAATATGGACTTAGACTTTGTAATAGAAAATTTAGACATTTGGAAAAGTATTATGGTAGCTGAACTAGATAAACATTTTTGGAGACGTTGTACAAAATATGGAAAGCATAATGCATTTAAATATGCCCACGAACATAAAGCTATTACTGATGAGCAATTAAAAATGCTTTTAGAAAAATATAAAGATGAAAAAAATATAAAAGAGTTTATTATTAAAAACACTTATCAAGATAGTTGGAGCTTCAATCATTTAACTGATGTAATAAATCACGAATATCTTTCAGAAATTACAAAGCTTTTTAAGAGAAGTTTTATTAGAAGTAGATTAGCAAAGTTACAACAATTAGATAATGATGAAGTAAGAAAAAACGTAAACGATTATATGTGGCATAGAGATGATTCAATTTTTGTTGAAGCAAGAATTAATTTAAGTGTTACTTCTCCTGAAAATGCATTTGGAATGGAACTCGAAGGTGACGATCGTTATTATCTTCAACCCGGTAAATGGTATTCTTGGGATACAGGAATTACACATAGGCCTTTTGCTGATAAAACAAAATTAACTAGAACAAATTTAGTTTATGCAGTTAGTCCTTGGTTTGATTATATTAAAGAAGAAGATGCGTGGGTATCAAATGAATTCTTTGGCAAGAAACATCCTATTGATATGTTTATTGAAGGTGATATTGTTGAAGGTTTAGAATTTATATCTTAATTATTTTTACTGGCTCTTTTATTACAGAACCATATTCAAAATTAGTATCAGGATTTACATTGTGTTTTAACATTTCGTTTCCTTCCCCAATACCTAACATTAATTCAACTTTTTGATCAATGCCTAATGCGTGAGCAAGTTTGTAATAATTAATAAGGCATCTACAAAAACCAGTTTTATATCCTAATGCACCAGCCATTAAATTTGCGTATGCACTACTAATACCAACGTGCATAGATGTAAATTCTTTTAGTTGAACTGATGAATCAACACCTTTTCTTTCTAACATTTCAAAATCTTCGTGATAAGCATCTGTCCAAACCATTTCGTCGCTTTGGTCTGGCTTTTTATATTTGTTAAGCCATACTAAAACTAATGGTGCTAACACTTGAGAATTTTTTTCAAGTCCTCTTCCATTATTAATAGAAACATTTGCATTATGATTATGTGTATATCCTAAAGTACAATCGTATAATGCTCTCTTAACTGAGTTATCAGTAACAACAGCCAAGTCATAATATTGTAATCCGTTCTTTGATGGACTCTCTGTAGCAAACTTTACTATCTTATCTGTGTGGGGCTGAGGGAACGGTACACTTTCTTCCCAGTTTCTCTGAGTGTGCCTAGTGATCTTTTCCGCTCTTTTCAAGTCTTGCTCTAACATTTCATAAATTTCTTCGATTATTTAAAGCTATTTATTAAATTCCAACATTTACCAAGTTTTGACTTACAACTTGCGAGTAGCATTACAAATTTTAATACCATAATGCTCATATGAGCCCCATATTCATTTTTTATCCACAGATTGGTTGTAATTTATTTCAAAGTGTTATATTATAAAATATGAAAATGAAAGAGATAAAGCATAGAATAGTAACTCCTGATAAGAAATGGGAAGTTATAGTTAGAGAAGACGGAACAACTGACTGCTTTAACCTATTTCATATACAAGGTAAGTATAGTACGGAAGAGATATTAGATGCTTTTCATAAACTTGAACAGGAATAATATATGGGAAAATTTCAAGGCATTAATAGAAACTATTCATCAACAGATGAGTATGGCGGAAAAAGTCCTGAAGAGCGAGCAAAAGAATTAAAAAAGAAAATGGATGAGTTTTTAGCTAAAGGTGGCAAAGTGGAAAAATGTAAACCAATGAAGCCTACTAAAGAACAATTAAAAAGCTGGAAAATTTAAATGGAAGACTTTACTAAAAGATTAAAAGAAATAAAATCTGAAAAAGCAAAATTAGATCCTTTACGTCCTCAGTTTTGTAAAACAAAAACTGATTGGGCAAAATTAGACAAATGGTGGGAACTATCAAAAGAAGAAAGTCGAATTGAAAATCAAATGTGGCAAATAGAAAAACATATAGAAGAAAATACTCTATCAACACCACTATCAGAATATGAAGCAATCGAAGAACAAACAAAAGACGACAATGAAATTTAGAGAAAAACTAATAATAACTTTATTAGTTGCTATGTCACTTGCAATATGTTTATTGTGTTGGCAAGTTATAGAAATGCAAAACTCTATTTCTGAGTTGTATGAAATACAATTAGAAAATAATATGGTTATGCATTTTTTTAAAATGATTCTCGAAGGTATGGGAACTATTGATGACGCAATCTAAAATAACAGGTATTACTTTTTCAACTTTTGATTTGCTACACGCAGGTCATATCGCTATGCTTGAAGAAGCAAAATCAAAATGTGATTATTTAATAGTTGGGTTACAAAGTGATCCTACAATTGATAGACCTGATACAAAGAATAAACCTATACAAACTATATTTGAAAGATACTTACAATTAAAAGCAGTAAAGTATGTTGATGAAATTATTCCTTATCAAACTGAACAAGATTGCGAAGACATATTATCAACACTAGCAATTGATATTCGTATCATAGGTGAAGAATATAAAACTAAACCATTTACTGGTGCAGATATTTGTAAAAGAAGAAACATTAAAGTTTATTTTAATAAACGTGAACACAGATTTAGCTCAACAGATTTAAGAGAGAGAATAAAATAATGGGATATTACGATAACGAACATAGTAGTAAAGAAGAAGTTGAAAAAGAATTAACTAAACATTGGAAGCCGGAATGGCTTAAAGAAAAAAACATTTATGATTGGTTAGATGAAGAAACAAATATTCCTTGGTTAGAATTAGATGTATATGCAGATATGCCTTGGGTTGAGATTTTTAAAGAAGCTCAAGCAGTTAAAGACCAATGTGTAGTACATAGAGAATATTCAGGTGGCGGTACTTGGTTAAGTGGTTGCTTACACGGTATTAGAACTGACGTTACAAATGACTGGCGTCATCTAGATGAGTTTAAACATCTAAAAGAAGATGAAGTTGAATATAAATGGACAGAATTAGCTGACCAATGTCCAATCACAACAGATTATTTTAAAAATAAATTTCCATTTAGAGAATATAAAAGATTAAGATTTATGTGGTTAGAACCAGGCGGTTATATTTTGCCACACAAAGATAACGATGAAAGATGTTTCTCTCCTGTTAATGTATCAATATATAATCCTACTGGTTGTGAATTTAGATATAGAAATTGGGGTACTGTTCCTTTTACAAACGGTAGTGCTTTTATAGTTGACGTAGGACAAGAACACGCAGTTTGGAACAGATCAAATGAAGCAAGACTACATATTATTTGCCACGGTAAAAGAAAAAACCCAGATTGGAAACATCTGTTAATTAAAAGTTGGCAGAAATATGGATATGGTAAATTCTAATAAGTAGTAGTATGAAATATCCTTTTATAGCACAAGAAAAAAATATCCGAAACAAATGGGTTTTTATAACAGACACACGAAATTCTGTAACATCATATACAGATTATGAATTACTATTTCATTATTTTAAAATACTACAACCAAAAAAGATTTTAGTTGCAGGTGGGTTTTCTAATTGTGATTTATTTTATGCTGTACAAAGTTGTAATAATCCAGTTGACGTTGTTAATTACGATAACACCACAGCAAATATTACTCCAAAAATTGATTGGTTAAAAGAATATTTTAATTTTAATGGAACATATAAGTTTATAAATGAACCAATAGATTATAAAAAACATTCAGCTGACGACTGGGATTTAATATGGGATCATAATACAGGAGAACTAATGCACGAGATACAAAATTTTAAAAACATTCCTCCTATAATATTAAGTCACTTTGGTCATCCTTTGGTTTGTTTACAACATATTCCTATAATAGATAAACACACACCTTTAAAATTATTAACAAAAAATATTTGCTACTTTGGAATAAATGACGAAGTTACTAAACAGCTTACAGAAATAAATGATACAGAATTTCCAAATCATTATCCAGGAAGCCAGCCTTCTATAGGGTTTCAACTTACATTTAATAATAAACAAACAATACATTATGTTGCTAGAGACTCTGGCAATTGGGATAAATCATTAAAAGAAACAAATAAATAATACTATATTTGTCGTGTAAAACAATCTAGGTTTGGACAATAGCATTATGAAAACAGTACAATTAGGAACTATATCTGTAATTCACGAAACGTGGCTTCCTTATGCCGCGGCCTGTCTAATTAGCTATTGTAATAAAATACCAGAAATTAAATCAAATTATACTTTTAACGAACCACTATACAAATACAAACCTGTAGAAGAATACACAGAACTTTTTAAAACAATAGATGTGTTTGGATTAACTTGCTACGTATGGAATCAAGCATACAACGATCAACTAATGAGTCATTACAAAGATGTTAATCCAAATGGTATTGCTATGTATGGTGGACCTAATATACCTGAAGACATAGAATTAGCAGAACAATTTGCAAAAGAACATCCTTACATAGATATATTTTGGGTAGGTCCAGGGGAAAAATTAGTTAGTAACTTTTTAAAAAATATAGATGCACCTATACAAACTCACGATGGTGGCTTTGGTATTGGTTGGAATAATGTTGAAGTAGGACGTAAGTTATATCAAATTGAAACGTATGAAATGCCTACTCCGTATCTTGATGGCACATTTGATTCTATACTTGCAAAAGAAAAAAGAGTTAAAGCATCATTTGAAACTAATCGTGGTTGTCCTTTTAAATGTGCGTTTTGTGATTGGGGTGGACAAGCAAGGTCGAAAGTTACAAAATTTGATATGGATCCTGTAAATGCACAATTAGATTTTTTATACAAGCATACAAACATAGCAGAGCTTGAAATACTTGATGCTAACTTTGGTATGCTACCTAGAGATTTAGATGTTGTTAAAAAAATGAAAGCAAACAAAGAAGCAACAGGCAATAATCCTAAAATATCTTACAGTGGATTAGCAAAGAATGGTAGCAAATGGTTGCCAGAGATTATAGATATTATACATAATAATTTAGATGCTGACCAACGTAACCTTAAAGTAAGTTTCCAAACACATTCAACTAAAACTTTAAAAGTTATTAACAGAGCAAATATTAATAACGATAAGTTATTACCTTTAATTGATAGTTTTAAATCAAAAGGATTGCCAGTAACATCAGAAATGATTATAGCATTACCTGGTGAAACAGCAGACAGTTGGTTATACTCATTAAACAAAGATTATGAACTTGGTATTGATTTTATGCGTTCTTATTTTTTAAATTTAGTACCCAATACAGAAATATACACAAAACAATTTAGAAAAGAATATAATGTTAAATCTAAAATACTTGCATTTCCATATTCATTTTCAGGATTAGGATATAAGAAATTACACAACGAACCAGAATTTAGAGATGAACGTAGTACATACGAGTTTGAGGAAATTGAAATTATGCACCAATGCTCATCATACGATTTACCAGAATTATTGAAAATGTTTGATTATTGGTGGTTTTACCATAACTTTTATAACGCAAGAACCCTATCAAATTCTATTAAATACCTAGTGGAACGTGGTACAACGGTTGCAGATCAAATAAAAATGTTTTATAATAACTTAGATAATATGCCACTTATGAAATGGTTGGTTGGAAAAAATAGAGACATCATTACAAAAATATTTTGTGATGAAGAAAGAACTGAAGTACAAGATTTGGCTACATATCTTTATTTTAGTAGATGTTTACGTTCTGATGAAATATATCAAATTTGGCATCATAAAGAAAGTATAGTTGAGGAAATGTCTACAATATATCCTTTAGATGTTGTTAAGTCTGATGTTAATGAATGGAAAAAAGAGTTTGATATGAGTATGTATGGTACTGATGCAAGAATGAAAAATGCAAATATAATAGCAATAGGACACGAAAGATAATGTGGAACGAAATAGTTAAAAATGAAATTTGGGAAATTGATGATTTCATTAATGAAGAAACTGTTGAACATATCAAAAGAGAAATGTTTCAAGCAGGTTCAACAGAACTAGAACCAGGCGAAGCAATATTACCAAACTTTAGAAACTCTGGTGTTAATGCTACAACTTACAATTATACTGTACATAGAACAGATATCCATAAAAATAAAATATTAATTGATTTATATATGGACAAGATAAACGAATTATTGCAACCTTTAACAGAAACACCTGTACCAAAAACAAACCTAGAAGGTTTACAGTTGTTTACAAAAAGTTTTAGTAAAAGAGGTTGGTATGATTTACATACTGAACCAATTAACAAATATGGGCCATATGCGTTTATGCATTTCTTGTCTGATGAAATAGGCGGGCATCTTGTATTTCCAAGCAAAGCAGGTTGTGAAAAGCATTTGGAAAAATATCCAGAACAAAGAAATCGTTGGGAAGAAAATATTAAATTAGTTGAATCAAAAGGATTTCCAATGCGTTATCTAAATGATATCACTATAAAACCAAAAAAGAATAAGTGTGTTATCTTTGCAATTGGATCAGCACATTACGTTACATCTCTAGATGGAGAAGTAAAAGAAAATGCTAGACCTGTTGTTACAGGTTGGCCTTATGCTACAAAAGAATTAATAAACGGACTTGACAAACATTGTAATTTTAATTATTACTTTGATTCAGAAAAACACGCACAGCCAAAGCCTGAGGACTGCCATTAATGTTAGAATTAAAAGATATAAAAGTAAAAATAAACGAAACTAATATTATTAAAGGTGTTAACTTAAATGTTAAGCAAGGAGAACTTCACGCCTTAATAGGACCTAATGGATCTGGTAAATCAAGTTTAGCAAATGCAATAGTTGGTAGAGAACAATACGAAACAACAGGTTCCGTTAAATTAAATGATCTAGAATTACTAGAACTTGATGTTACTGAAAGAGCCAAAGAAGGTGTGTTTATGTCTTTTCAATCGCCTCCGAGTATTCCAGGTATAACAAATTATAAATTATTAAGTCAATTTTCTAAACAATATGAAAAGTATTTAGAAGACATTGAAAGATTAAAATTGCAATCCGGATGGGCTCAAAGAGATTTTAATGACGGAGCATCAGGTGGCGAAAAAAAGAAAAATGAAATATTACAACTATTACATATTAATCCTAAACTTGTAATACTTGATGAACTCGATACAGGTTTAGATGTAGATGCATTAAAAATTGTTAAAGAATTAATTAATGAACACAAAAATAAATTTGGTTGGATTGTTATTAGTCATAACTCATCTGTATTGAGAAGTTTAAATCCAACTCACGTACATATTTTAAAAGATGGTAAAATAACCAATACTGGTTCTGTAGAATTACTTAATAATATAGATGAACAAGGTTTTAGTGATGTTGGAAAATAATTACATTATTGATAAAAGTTTAGAAACAAAAATTAATATAGCTGATTTTAATACTTTAAATTTTAAAATAAAATCAAATGCAAAAGCTTGTTTATTCTTTGAAGCTAAAGGTAATCAAGATTCTAATACAAAAATTAATGTAGAATTAGATGAAAATGCATCTTGTGAACTTTATGGTTTTTTTAAAAATACAAAAAAGAAAACTAATCTAATTACTAATGTTATACATAAAGGCAGTAAATCAAAATGTAATCAAGATTTTAGATTTGTTAATAAAAGAGGTAAAAGTTCTTTTGAAGGAAAAATTACTGTACCAAAAGATGTAGTTAAATGTGAAAGTCATATGTTGAATAAAAATATTTTGCTAGATACTCATTCTGATGCGTTTGCTAAACCAGAATTAGATATTAATAATGATGATGTAATTTGTACACACGGTTGTACAATAGGTGCATTAGATGAGGATCATATGTTTTATTTGCAAAGCAGAGGTTACACCGAAGATGAAGCTACTGAAATATTAGTTGAAGCATTCGCTCATATGCGAACTCAGGAACATATATAAAATGTGGGAAGAAAGAATTGCAAACGAAGTCTGGTATACTGAAAATTTTGTTGAAGAAGAATTAATTGATGACGTTTTAAAAAATATAGAAAATTCAGACACAAAAGAATTAGATGGTAACGAACAACCACATATAATAAGTAAATCTTATTACAACTATAATCATATCAAATATAATATACACGAAAATAGTAAACTTGTTGTACAAATCATTACAAAACTAAATGAAGTTCTCGAAGAAGTATATAAGCCAATACTAATACAAGATATAAATCCTAAAAATGTATTACAATTTACTACAAAAACTTTTAACCCACAAAGCATATACAACGTACATACTGAAAGAAAAGACATTTATGGTGATTTTGTTTTTGTACATTATCTTACTACCGAAGAAGGTGGTGAGTTAGTATTTCCTAATGAAGTTATGTTAATGGATCATTTTAATACGTTCCCAGAAGAAAAACAGAATTGGGAACAGTTCAAAGAAAAACTACAAACACAACCTTACCTTGTAGGACCATTAGCAATAAAACCAAAAAGAAACTCGTGTGTATTATTTAGAGTAGGGTCTGCACACTTTGTTAATGCTGTTAGAAATGCTAAACCAGGATGTCGTGCTGTAATTACTGGCTGGCCTTTTGCAAATATGGGCTGGAAAGATAAATACTATTTTGATGCAGAATCAAAAAACTAAAACCCGTAAAAAGCTTTCAAAAAAACGTAAAAAATCACAGTCATCTGAACCATTTGGTTATCAGCCAAATAATCCTTTGACAAAATATTACGCAAAGTTTATTGAAAGTGAAAGTAAAACTAAAATATAAGCCAGTAAATTAGAAATAATATTACTAGTATTGCTGGAACTTGTTGAATTAGTAGCCATTCTATCCACTTTTTTATTTTATAACTTAATGGATCTTTCATTAGAATAAAAACTTTTTGCCTCTAGCAAATTCTTCATAGTTCATAGTTAGTTCAGCACCCTTTACAATCTTCTTTGTAGACACAAATGTTTTTTCAACAGTTATAGTAATTTTAGTATCTACTAATTTAAGATTAGGATCTTCATTGTGATTAACAAATGTATCTTCACAATTCATATTGTGTGTATCACTAACTGGCATTTTTCTTGGTGCTTGTTCTTTTGGTAAAGCAGGACCTTCTAATGTTACAACAGTTTTGCCTTTAGGAATATCTTCCATAGCAAACCTACCGTGACCGTGTATTTCAGATTCTTTTATTTCAGTTTTAAACTGCCAATTGTTGGGCATCTGCTTCTGCCTTGTGTTCTTTGTAGTCGTTAGTAATACGCAGGTCGCCCATATTATTTGTTTCGTTCCAATTACCTTCTGGTATTTCTTGTAAGTCTGATTGGTCTTTTAAACTAAACATTAAACTTACTCTTGGTGTGTTGCCTGAGTTTACTACGGTGTGAGTAAATCCAATGTTCAAAAAATATGCTGAGCCATCTGCTTCTAAATGATAAGCTTCTTCTTTACTTTTTCTCCAAAAATAATTTGTAGCTTCTTTTTCTGCAAAAATTGGAACAATAACTCTTACAGCATAAGTTGGGTCGTAGTCAATATGTGGTGTAAGTGTTTTGCCCGGATCTAATCTTACAAGTCTAACTCTAATTGCATCTGCATTAAAAGAGTTTACAACTTCTTCAAAATAAGTTCCTTTGTATTGTTCAGTTGGAGTATTATAATTATGTTCATTAAGTGCTGGATCTAAACTTTCTCCACGTCTAGATTTTAATTTGTATTTCGCAATCTTACTAATTGACTCATCGCCTGTACCTGCTGTTTTACCTAATGCTTCACAACTTTCAACAGTTGGTGATTCTGCACTCGGATCGAATTCAGTTAAGTTAATTTGTTTAAAGTGTTTATAAACACTCATAACTAATTCGTGATTATTAGAACATAATGCTTTGTTAGTTTCCATTACGTTACCATAACTGTTTCCTAATTTTAAAGCTTCTTCTTGAAGTTTTTTAATGTCAAACTTCTTGTTAAACTTCCACATTGTAGGCAATTGATATTTTTTTCTAATTAACATATTGTATAATATTCCTTAACTTTACAGTATTTATTCTGGATTAATAATGCTATTTAATACTGGAAAAAGGTATTTGTCAACAATAATTTCACGCCATTGTTTACTGTGCAAATGATAACCATCACTATAAAATTCGCTGTTCCTTTTTATATTCCATTCTTTTTCAATATATCCGCAAAACGGAACACCATCAATTATATCATTTACTATGTTCATATCTTTCATTATAGTGTTTCTCCATTTCTTTCTAGGCCAAGAAGATTGAAACGCAAACCATATAGGTTGAACACCTTGGGACTTAAAATAACTATCTAACATCACGGCTGTTATCATATTATTCATTCGGTGGTATATATCACTATGTTTAGGTATTAGACCAAGCAAGGTGTTTATTTCTTCAAGTGTTATATGAAATTCTGCACCATCATTAACCCAATCTAATTTTCTTTGAATTTGTTCGTTATTATGATCATTAAAAAAACCAGGATGGTAATCAATTAACATTTTTTTTGATTTAGATTTAACATACTCTTGGCCTTTAACACAACCTTCTCTCCAAAATTCTGTATTTAAAATATCGTCATCTTGGAAATTTGGATTAGATACAGATTGTACATATCTTTCTAAACCTGGATATTCTATAAGTGCGTGACTTATATTATAAACAGGACCTTTTCGTTGTAAATATGAAAATGCTCTTGCTGGATATGTCTCCATACCAAAGCTAGTAATTGATCCGTTAATAAATGTAACGCCTAGTTTATCACAAAGATACGAAGGCCAAGATGTGTCAATATATTTGTTATAATTGTCTCCGTGCTCTCCATTAAGATCCAAACTATGACTTGTTCCTAATACTAATAATTTCTTCTTTTTAAAGGAAACTGACATATATTTTATTTATTTTTGCTGTTTTAAGCGTCATACAATGGGGTCAAAGCCACCACCTGGGGTGTTAGTACCCCCGAGAATTTAGTTGGTAGGCGATGTAAGACTCGAACTTACGACCTTTCCGTTATCAACGGAATGCTCTAACCAACTGAGCTAATCGCCTGTGATTAGTGTATAGAAACAACTTCAAAGTCCTCGCCAAACGAAGTAAATCCATTCTCTTTTACTACATTCATTATAGAATTAACTCTGCCAGTTAATTCATCTTTGTGAGAAATTAAGAATACATTTTTCTGTCTTTCTCGTGTTAGTTTTTTCAATATAGCCATTGAAGACTCAACACCTTGAGTATCCATACCACTATCTATTAATTCATCTATAAACAGTAAGTTAATAGGTGTGTTAGTAGATTCGTATATATCTCTAAACGCCCAACTTAATCCTAATATTAATCTGTTTCGTTCACCTCTACTTAAATTATCAAAGTCTAATTCTCTTCCTAATTCTGTAATTTCAACACCTAAGTCACTTTGGAAAATAACTTCGTGCGGTAATCCTAATTCTGTAAGATACATATTAAGTCTTGAGTTTAAGTAGTTTAAGTTTTGATCTATAATTTTCTTTCTAATAAATGAATCTTTACTTGTTAATAATCTATATAAGAATTCTTGGTGTTCTTTAAGTTTAGTTAAATTATTCATCATAGTATAATCTAATTCTTCAATGTTTTTACTTTGTAAAGTTTCAATTTGTTCTGTGTGCGGATTGTCTTCTGCATTAAGTCTATCATAATCTTGCTGTAACGAGCTTAAATTCTGTTTATGCCCGTATGCTTTGTCCATATCTTCATAAAAAGTTTCAGGTTTAGGTCCTATTTCGCCTAGCTCTTGTATGCGATTTTTTGTATGTGTCATATTTTTTTGTATGTGTATGTGTTTTTCTTCTGTATGCGTTATATTATTTTTTGTATTTGCGGCGATTTT
>PBYS01000105.1 GCA_002729725.1 Puniceicoccaceae bacterium | reverse complement strand
GCCCAAAAATCCATCAAGAAATGAAATCGATTTTGTAGTGCCTTTGGAGACGACACCCCTTGTTTATGCACCATAGACGACAGTCATAAGAAACTTGGGTTAGAAGTGATTCTCCAAGTCTGATCTACTTGCTTTTTGATCGGGTCAAAAAGCCTCCTGACAAGCCATTGTTGAGGGTATGATTTGAGAGCATCTGATTTTCCTTCTTTTGCTGGATCATCATAAAACCTGATAGGGTAACGAGATGAAGCCCACGTCCATGATTTACTTGTTGGTGTATACAATGGAAAATAATCGGTTCGTATAAGCGCCTGAAGGCGCTTTAAAAACTTAGAAATGAGAGGATCGTCCTGATACTCTGGGATTTTTTGAACTTCTTCGATGGTGGTGAGCAGGTTATGGCCAAGCTTCTTTAATTGCTCGGAAATCTCTTTCCGTTTTTTCGGCTCAATATAATCGCCACATTTGACCGATCTGCATTCTGGGAATTTACATAACCACATGCCTTTGAGTTTATTTTATAGCCTGGAGTTTATTTTATAGCCTGTATATAAATATAGGGGTTGACTGGTCACTGTTGCTGCCGTAGCTTCGTTTGCATGAGTCAGTTGAAGCGGATCAAAGTTGAGGGTGCGGAGGCGACCTACCACGCGATGAGTCGGGTGGTTGGGGGTGAGCGTTTGTTTGGGGATCGGGAGAAGGAGGTCTTACGTAAGATGTTGTGGCAGGTGGCAGATTTTTGCGGGGTGGAAATTCTGACTTATTGTGTCATGTCGAATCACTTTCATGTGCTGGTGCGTGTTCCTGAGTCGCGGGATGTGTCGGATGCGGAGCTGCTGCGCCGTTTTAAGGTGCTCTACCCAAAGCCGACGAAATATCAGACGGCGGAATTCGCGCGCTTGGAAAAGTCGCTGAGGGAGGGGGACGCGGATACTTTGGCGATCCGTGCGCGTTTGCTGGCGCGGATGCATGATCTTTCGGAGTTTATGAAGACGGTGAAGCAGCGTTTTTCGGTCTGGTATAACCGTAATCATGGGAACCGGCGGGGCACGCTCTGGATGGACCGCTTTAAGAGTGTGCTGGTCGAGGGCGCAGGTAATCCACTGCAAACGATGGCGGCCTACATCGACCTGAACCCTGTGCGTGCGGGGCTGGTAGAGGATCCGAAAGACTACCGTTTCTGCGGCTATGCGGAGGCTTTGGCTGGTTCGGCCGGCTCGGGACAGGCGGCGGGGCGGGGGCTGCGCCGTATCTGGGCGGCGTATGCGGACGGCGGTTTGCGTCAAAACGTATCGGTGACGGTGGCGCTCCGGATGCACCGTGAATTGATTTTCGGTAAGCGGGCTTCGGATGCTGGCCTGTCGGAAATGTCGCGTGCGAAGGCTCTGAAGGTCTTGGATCAAGAGGGCGGTCAACTTTCCAAGGCAACCGCGCTGCGCTGCAGGGTGCGCTACTTTACCGATGGGGCGATCCTAGGTTCGGCGGAGTTTGTGCGCAGCTACGCGGGGGCGTGGCAACGCGAGCGGGAGCGCAAACACCCGCCGAAGCCGAATCCAGCCACGGGGGCGGACTGGGGGGATCTGGCCGTCATTCAAAGGCTGCGAATGCAGATATTTGGCTGACGGATAGTTTCGTGACATAAAACGTATCATGCAGCTATCGTTGGATTTGGGGTATTGCTCTTAGCAATCTGTAGGTGCTTGGGCTGTCTTGCCGGTAAAGTAGTCCTTGTATTCGGCGAGGTCGTCATCGATGGCATCCGCGACGATAATGGAGGCGGCGAAGAACATGACGATGGCGTTGGAGGCGGCGTCGTTTTCTTCGATGACTTGTATCCTTTGTGAAAACGCGCGATTTAATATTTCGAGGTCTTGGTAGTAGGCTTTGAGGCCGTTTAGATCCCAGTCGGCTTCGCCGCCTTCTTTATAGATGAAGTACTGCTGCGTGAGGTAGGCGCTGACGGTGCGGTGTAGTGTTTCGGCAAAGGAGCAGAAGGGCATGTGGAAGTTGGCCATGATGCGTAGCTTTTCCAAGATGGGGCACCCGCTGGTCGCGAGTTGTAGGCCTAGCATGGAATTGAGCGCACTTTGCAGGTCGCATTGTTGTTTGAAAATACGTCGCTGGGTGATGACGCTTAAGTCGATCTTTTCGAAGGAGCTGGCGTTCTTGAAATTTTCGAGCACTTCGTGCACCCGCACGGCGGCGGGGCAATGGATGCAGCTTTCTGTGCTAAGTGGGCAATTGGGACATTGGCTGGATTCCAGCTTGGTCCATTCCGGGTAGGGTTGACGGATCGGTATGGGCGGACGGGTTTTGCTGCTGTCTTTGCCGATGCCTATTGTAAAAACGAGTTCTTCAGGGCCGAGGCCGAAGATGTATTGGATGGTTTGAGGATCGGTTAAATTCACAGTGGTAGGATGGTTGCTGGATTATGGGGCGGGCGGTGGCTCGGGGAGTTTTTCACCGCAGACTTTGCAGAACGTGGCGTCGTGGTCGTGGTTTTCCCATCCGCAGGCGGGGCATGTCGGGTCGGCGTTGGGAGTGGGTTGGTTGTTGGAGGTCATTTCCGCAGTCACGATGGCTGTCGGCACGGCGATGATGCCATAGCCGATAATCATGATGATGGATGCGAAAAATTGCCCCATCGGGGTTTGTGGGGAGATATCGCCGTAGCCGACTGTCGTGAGGGTGACAATGGCCCAATAGACGCTCTTCGGTATGCTAGTGAAGCCGTGCTCGGCACCTTCGATGAGATACATGAGTGAGCCCAGGATCAGGACTAAAATCAGCACGACAAAAATGAATACGGCGATTTTACGCGCGGAGCCGCGCATGGCGCGCATGAGTGTGTTGGCTTCGCCTATGTATTTGGCCAGCTTGAGCACGCGAAAGATGCGTAATACCCGCAACACGCGCAGTAGCATTAAGTAGTGCGCGCCAGGGATCAGCAGGTCTGCGTAGGTGGGTAATATCGCCAGTAGGTCGACGACGCCAAAGAAACTTCGGGCATACTTGGCTGGTTTCTCGGATACATAGAGCCGCAGTATGTATTCGATGGTGAAGAGCCCGGTGATGACCCATTCCAGGATGAACAGTGCCTGGCGTGTTTGTTCCGAAATCGAGGGCACGCTCTCCCACATGACGAGAGCGACGCTCAAGAGGATCGCTAATATGAGGATCACATCGAAGCCCTTCTCATCCCATCGGGTGGATTGGAAAATAATGCGGCGACACTCGGCTCTAAATCGTCCTGACATGGGGTGGAGATAATCTCTAACGGGTTCGGATGGCAAGATGGGAATGGGGTCGTACTTCGGTTCCGACTGGTCTAAGCTGTCGCTTGCTGCACGGCAGAGAACGGGGTCTAAAGAGCCCCGCCACTGGATCCGTGTGAACCTAAGCCGTAGCCTCGGTTCCGACTGGTCGAAAACTGTCGCTTGCTGCACGGCACAGAACGGGGTCTAAAGAGCCCCGCCACGATCATGCAAAAAAGGCCGCACTCTTGCGAGCTGCGGCCTTTGGGAAATGATTGTGATGCTCCTTTTACGGAAGCTTGGTGCTGCCCATTAGGAACTTATCGCACTCACGTGCGACGGCGCGGCCTTCGTTGATGGCCCAGACGATGAGCGATTGTCCGCGGCGCATATCACCTGCAGCGAAGACGCCCTCAATGTTGGTGGCGAATTTGCCGTATTCAGCTTTAACGTTGGAGCGGGCATCGAGATCGAGGCCAAGCTCTTCTGCGATGGTGGCTTCAGGGCCGAGGAAACCCATTGCAAGTAGCACGAGTTCGGCCTCAAGCACGCGCTCGCTGCCTTCGACTTTCTTGGGAATGAAGCGGCCGTTATCGTTGGTCCATTCGATATTGTGAATGTGCACGCCCTTGACCTTGCCTTCTTCGTCGCCTTCAAACTTGCTGGAAGTGACGAGGTATTGGCGTGGGTCTTCGCCTTGGATCTCTGCAGCTTCTTCTTGGCCGTAGTCCATCTTGTAAGTCTTGGGCCATTCGGGCCATGGGTTGTTGGGCGCACGCTCGGTGGGAGGCTTGGGCATGATCTCAAGTTGAGTCACGCTCTTGCAACCGTGGCGCAGCGAAGTGCCGACACAGTCGGTGCCGGTGTCGCCACCGCCGATGATCACGACGTTCTTGCCCTTGGCGAGTTCGGTGAATTGCTCGGACTTGCCGTCCTTGATGTCCCAAAGCTCCTTGGTGTTGGGCCCGAGGAACTCCATGGCGAAGCGGATGTTGGTCAGCTCGCGACCTTCGATCGGAAGATCACGTGGCTTGGTGGCACCGCAGCAAAGCACGACAGAGTCGAACTCTTCCATCAATTGCTTGGCTGGAATGTCTTTGCCGATTTCAACACCACATTTGATGGTAACGCCTTCGGCCTCCATTAACTCGGTGCGGCGTGTGACCACTTGCTTCTCCAGCTTCATGTTGGGAATACCATACATGAGTAGGCCGCCTGGGCGGTCCGCACGTTCGAAGATGGTAACGAGGTGTCCGGCCTTGTTGAGCTGATCCGCGGCTGCAAGACCTGCTGGGCCAGAGCCCACGACTGCGATCTTTTTACCTGTGCGCTCCTTGGGTGGCATCGGTGCGACCCAACCTTCGTTCCAAGCTTTGTCGATGATGGAGCACTCGATGTCTTTAATGGTGACTGGGGGCTCGATCACGCCGAGCACGCAGGAGCCTTCGCAAGGTGCGGGGCAGACGCGGCCGGTGAACTCTGGGAAGTTGTTGGTCTTCATCAGGCGCTCGTAAGCGTCCTGCCACTTGCCTTGATAGACGAGGTCGTTGAATTCGGGGATGAGATTGTTGACGGGGCAGCCGCTGGCCATGTTGGCCAGTGTCATGCCTGTGTGACAGTAAGGCGTGCCGCAGTCCATGCAACGTGCGCCCTGTGTCTGTACTTTTTCTTCGTCGAAGTGTTCGTGAATTTCATCCCAGTCCTTGACGCGTTCGAGTGGCGGACGATTCGCAATCGTCTTGCGCTCGAATTCCATAAATCCAGTTGCTTTACCCATAATGTATAAGTGTGAAGGTGTTTAAGTGTGAAGGTGAGGGCGGCTTAGTGACCGGCTTTCACGTTTTCTTCGAATGCGGCTTGGACTGCGTCGTCGCCTGCGAGGCCACGCTCTTCGGCGCGTTTGACGGCTTGTAACACGCGCTCGTAGTCCTGTGGTAGAATCTTGAGGAACTTACCTGCCGATTCGGGCCAGTCGTCGAGGATACTTTGTCCGCGTTTGGAACCGGTGTAAGCGACGTGCTTCTCGATCTTGGCTTTAACGAGGTTCATTTCCTCGTCGCCGCACTCGATCAATTGATAGACGTTGACCATGTCGGGGTTCAAGCGGTTTTGGACGAAGTCGCCCGCCTCGTCGTAGACGTAAGCCACCCCGCCGGACATACCAGCGCCGAGGTTACGGCCAGTGGTGCCGAGGTTGATGACCATGCCGCCAGTCATGTATTCGAGTGCGTGGTCACCCACGCCTTCGACGACTGCTTCGACACCTGAGTTACGCACGCAGAAGCGTTCGCCGGCCATACCGGCCACATAGGCTTCACCCTTAGTGGCGCCGTAGAAGCAGACGTTACCAGTGATGATGTTTTCGTGGGCGACGAATGAGGATTCTGGATCGGGGCGTACCACGATCTTGGCTCCAGAGAGGCCTTTGCCGAGATAGTCGTTGGTGTCACCTGTCACGGTGAAGGTCATACCCTTCGGGCAGAACGCGCCGAGTGATTGACCGGCAGAACCGGTGAGGTTGATCTTGACGGTATCTTCGGGCAGGGCTTCCGCGCCATACTTGCGCGAGATTTCTGCGCCAGTGATGGTGCCGACCACGCGATTGATGTTCACGATCGGTAGGTTGATTTCGACAGGCTTGCCTTCTTGGATCGCAGGTTGCGCTTGCTCGAGGATCTCGCGCATGTCGAGCGAGCGGTCGAGCAAGTGATCTTGCTTCATTTGGCAGTAAGTGCCGACTTCGGGACCGACGTCCGGACGGTAGAGAATCTTGCTGTAGTCGAGTCCCTTCGCCTTCCAGTGGTCGATGGCTTGGCGCATTTCGAGCTTATCCACGCGGCCGACCATTTCGTTGATGGTGCGGAAACCAAGTTTTGCCATGGTTTCGCGAATTTCTTCAGCGATGAACTTCATGAAGTTGACGACCGCTTCTGCGTCGCCGTTGAACTTCTTGCGCAGCTCAGGGTTCTGAGTCGCGACACCGACCGGGCAAGTGTTCTTGTGGCAAACACGCATCATCAGGCAACCGAGTGCCACCAGTGCGGTGGTGGCAAAGCCGAATTCTTCCGCGCCGAGCAAACAAGCGATCGCGACGTCGCGGCCTGTCTTGAGCTGGCCGTCGGTTTCAACCACCACGCGAGAGCGTAGGTCGTTGAGCAGCAATGTTTGATTGGTTTCAGCGAGGCCGAGCTCCCATGGAGCCCCTGCGTGCTGGATGGAGGAGCGAGGTGAAGCACCTGTGCCGCCATCGTAACCGGAAACGAGAATCACGTCCGCCTTGGCCTTGGCCACACCGGCAGCAATGGTGCCGACACCGACTTCGGATACCAGCTTCACGTTGACGCGTGCTTTGACGTTGGAGTTCTTCAAGTCGTGGATCAGCTCAGCCAAATCCTCGATCGAGTAAATGTCGTGGTGCGGTGGAGGGGAGATGAGTCCCACGCCAGGAGTGGTGCCGCGTGTCTTGGCGATTTGCGGTAGCACCTTGTGGCCGGGCAGCTCGCCCCCTTCGCCAGGCTTCGCGCCTTGAACGATCTTAATTTGAATCTCGTCGGAGTTGACCAAGTAGTGGCTGGTCACACCGAAGCGTCCGGAAGCGACTTGCTTGATGGCAGAGCGGCGGCTGTCGCCGTTCTCATCCGGTGTGAAACGATCGGGATCTTCGCCCCCTTCACCTGTGTTGGAGCGGCCACCGATGCGATTCATCGCGATCGCGATCGCTTCGTGAGCTTCCTTGGAAATCGAACCGTAGGACATCGCGCCCGTTTTGAAGCGCTTCATGATGGCTTCGATCGGCTCGACCTCTTCCAGTGGGATCGCCTTGGACTCGTCGAACTTGAAATCCATCAAGCCGCGGATGGTGAACATCTCCTTGGACTGGTCGTTGATGACGTTGGAGTATTCCTTGAATACGCCGTAGTCGCCAAAACGAGTGGCCATTTGCAGCTTGTGAATGGTGATCGGATTGAAGAGGTGACGTTCGCCGCCGGCGCGCCATTGGTAGATGCCGCCGGAGTCCAGCGCATCGCCGCGCTCGTCGTCGCGAGGTGCGAAGGCTTTGCGGTGGCGAGAGTGCGTCTCTTTGGCGATGCAAGGTAGGCCGATGCCTTCGATGCGAGTCGCTGTTTTGGTGAAATACTTATCGATGACAGATTCGTTGAGGCCAATAGCTTCAAAGATCTGAGCGCCGCGGTAGGAAGCGACCGTCGAGATGCCCATCTTGGACATGGTCTTAATCACACCATTCAGGTTGGCCTTGAGGAAGTTTTGGCAAGCCTTGTCGGCATCCACCTTCACGTCGCCGCGGTCGACCAAGTGACGAACGGTCTCCAGAGCGATGTAAGGGTTGATCACGTCGGCACCATAGCCGAGCAGCAGTGCGAAGTGGTGCACTTCACGAGGCTCACCGGATTCCAGCACGATCGATACGCGGGTGCGTGTGCCTTGGCGAACTAGGTGGTGGTGGAGACCTGCGACTGCCAGCAGCGCAGGGATCGGTGCCTTCTTCGAGCCGATCTTACGGTCGGAGAGGATGAGGATGTTGACTCCGTCACGGATGGCGGCGTCGGCATTTTCGAAGAGTTGGTCCAGTGCTGCTTCCAAGCCCTTGCCGGAGATGCGTGGTTCGGAGATGCTGTTGTGGCCCGCGTCGAGGCCGCCTTCGGCTGCTTCGAAAGTAATTGGCAATCGACTGGATTTGAAGCCCGGGAGATCGATGTTGCGCAGCTGTGCCAGCTGGCGACGGTCGATCAGTGGGGATTCATACTTGATCATGCGGCAGCTGTCGGGGCCGGGGCGAGTGAGATCGCTTTCGGAGCCGACGAAGCTGACACTGGCTGTGACCAGTTCTTCGCGGATCGGGTCAATCGGTGGATTGGTGACCTGTGCGAAGAGTTGCTTGAAGTAATTATACAGCAGCTGTGGCTGATCGGAAAGCACGGCCAGTGGCGCGTCGTTACCCATGGAGCCGAGTGGCTGCTTGCCGGATTCCGCACTGGGAGCGAGGATGAAGCGCATGTCTTCAAAGGTGTAGCCGAATGCTTTTTGGCGAGTTTCGAGCGTCTCGAAGTCATCTTCCACCATGCCTTCAGCAGGGGGGAGGTCTTCGGAATTGACGAGGTTTTCCTTGAGCCATTGGCCATAAGGTTGCTCGGAGGCGATTTGCTCTTTCAGCTCTTCGTCGCCTACGATGCGACCTTTTTCCATGTCGATTAGGAACATGCGACCTGGCTCCAAGCGGCCTTTCTTGACTACGTTCTTAGGCTCGATGCCTTCCAAAACGCCCACTTCGGAGGCTAGAATGACCTTGTCGTCGGCAGTTACATAGTAGCGCGAAGGACGCAGACCATTGCGGTCGAGCGTCGCGCCGACTTGCACGCCGTCGGACATCGCCATCGAAGCAGGACCATCCCAAGGTTCCATCATGCAGGCGTGGAACTCATAGAAGTCGCGCTTGTATTGTGGCATGCTCTTGTGGCGTTCCCAAGGCTCGGGAATCATCATCATCATGGCATGTGCCAAGCTACGACCGGACAGTACCAAGAACTCTAGGCAGTTGTCGAATTTCTGGGAATCGGAGCCGTCTTCACGGATGATTGGCAGAATCTTCTTAAGGTCGTCGCCAAATACTTCGCTGGCCAGCTGCATTTCACGAGCGTGCAGCCAGTTTTCATTGCCGCGCACGGTGTTGATTTCACCATTGTGGCAAAGGTAGCGGAACGGCTGTGCGCGTGGCCAGCTAGGGAAAGTGTTGGTTGAGAAACGCGAGTGTGTCAGCGCCAGCGCGGAATCCATGGCTTCGTCGGACAGGTCCGGGAAGTAAGTTTCGAGCTGCTCCGTAGTCAACATGCCCTTGTAGGTCATGGTGCGGCTCGAGAGCGAACCGATGTAGAACATCGCATCGTCGTCCTCGCCAGAGTAGCGGATGCGGTGGGTCGAAAGGTGGCGGATGATGTAGAGTTTACGTTCGAAGGCGAGACCCGCTTCAACGGATTCGCGCGATACGAAGAACTGACGCATGCAAGGCTCGCAGGCCGCGGAGGCTTTACCCAGGATTTCGCTACGAACCGGCACATCGCGCCAGCCGATCATCTTGAGGCCTTCTTCGACGACGATCTCTTCGATGATTTTTTCTTCGTGCGCGCGCTCCTCAGCATCTTTTGACAAGAATACGAAGCCTGCAGCGTAATCGCCTTCAGCTGGCACTTCAAAGCCACACTCTGCGGGGCAGACCTTTTTGAAGAAGTTATGTGGCAGTTGGATGAAGATACCTGCTCCATCACCAGTGATCGGATCGCAACCGCAACCACCGCGGTGGTCGAGGTTGACACAAATTTCCAGCGCACCCTTGACGATGTCATGCGACTTACGGCCTTTCATGTCGACGATCAGGCCGATGCCGCAGTTTTCGTGTTCATTCTTAGGATCGTATAATCCCTGTGCTGTGGGTGGAGTGTAAGTGTTATCCATATCTGTCTAAAAAAATGTGCTATGTGGTATCGGTCGCTTTCTGCAGCAGTCAGCAAACCTGCTCACGCAAGTGAGATTCCTGTGTGTAGAGTCAAAAAGAAACAGCAAACTAGTGACTCGGAGTTAGCTGTCTAGGAAAATTACCCAATCTAACCGCTTGAAGACCATTTTTCGCGCCAAATAGCGGTAGAAATGGCCCAAAAACCCAAATTTTAGGGTTTTTTATCGTTCGGATTAGGGACGGAATCGCTTCTTAGAAGAAGCGTACCGTCTTGGAGCGCATGGCCTCGTGCTCCTCATCGGTGCACGGTGCATTGGTCGGTGCCTCGGCTTCGGTATTGTTTTCCGAGACGAGCCCGTTGCTCAGCATGTAATTTTCGACCTCTTCGCCGCTCACGTCGGCGAGCATGGTGCCGTCGATTTCTACGCAAGGAGAGAGTGGTTGGCCGGACTTTTCCACCATTTCCGCATATTGATCTGCGTTATTGATGATGTCACGGTCTTCGTATTCGAGGCTGTACTTTTTCATGATAGCGCGAACGCCCATGCTCCAGCCGCAGGTAGGTTTTAGGTATGCGATGATTTTCATATTAGTTGCCCTGTGTGGTGGATTTTCGGAACTTGTCAACTACGCGGATTTGCGAGCGACCACCCATTCGATGAGTTTGTCGGCGTTATTTTCACAGGCCCAAGCTGCGCGCAGGAATTCTGCGGGGTGAATGTCGTGCTCCTTGAAGAAACGCTGATCGCCGCTGCAACCATACATTGTCTCCGGGGGAAGCTCACCGCGTAGCTTGCCGTATGCTTTTTGAATGATACGTGGAAGCCACACGATTCCTGCGGCTTGATCGGTTTTTGCCGGTAATTTGCTGGAGTCGAGCGTATTGCTGGAAGCTTTGCCTCCTTGCATGGTCAAAAAGTAGTCGCGACGTGCTTCGCTGACCATAAGAAAGGTTTCGAAGTCGGGGGCCCCGTGTCTTAGGTAATCTTCCACGTAGTCATACACATCCATCGTGTTGAGGCCAATCGAAGCTAGTTCAGCCAATGTAGCATCGTCAAAGTAGCTGTCAGGATCATGGTTGCCGCCTTCGTAAGTGGCGACCGCGGCTTCCCAGATAGTTTTCAAGGTCTTTTGATATTCGTAGTGTTTCATGTCATATATAGTAAGGGGCCCACGCAGGAAAAACAACACAGGGTGCAGATTTTCTCATGTAGCTGAGAAATACTGCCTGCCGTTCTTTGTCTGCGACGGTGTGCAGCTAGTTTCATTGCTGCTTGGGCAGATACACGAGTCTTGTGGCTCTTTGGGGGCCGTCGCTGGCGCTGAACTCTGAGCTTTAGTCGATTTGACTCAGTAATTGTAGGATGTTGAGTGAGTGGTCCCCGATACTCTCAATGTTATTCAGAATATCAATATAGAGCATCTCAGACTTAATATTGGCTGGATCGTTCATACGACGCACAGCTTCGCGGCGAAGCTTCTTGCGAGAGGAGTCGATCGTTTCTTCCAGTTGCAAGGCCGTTTCTATATCAGCAGTGGTCACTTTTTTGCTCAGGCATTGAATATAGAAGCCCATGAACTGGTCGACAGGTTTGCTGAAATTACGAATGGCTGCTTGGGTGGCTTCAGGGAGCACTCGTTTCTTTTGATATTTTCGTTCCGCAAGTTTGACCAAGTCGAGTGTGTTGTCGCAAATTTCCTCGAGTTCTGAAATGACTCTAAGCATGACGGTGACTTCGTTTAAACGCTCGCGACTGAGCTCGGATGAGGTGCAGTAAATCAAATACTGAGTAATGTCGAAAGCTAAGTGATCGCTACGTTCTTCCATGGCTTTGAGCTCTTTTACACGGCTGCCTAAGTCAAGCTCGGGAGATTCGTAAACTTCGTTAAACCCAGCAAACATCTCACGAGTGAGCTCGGCCATCCGCTGAATCTCACGTTCAGCTTCGGCTAAGTTAATTTCGCCCGTCTGCGGTAGGTTGGGGGCTTGGTATTGAATGTGCGCTTTGTCGAGCCCCAGGTAGCTCTGGTCGCGCACCATTTTACTCGCGAGGTAGGCGAGCTGTGGTACGAACCATGATAAAATGAAGATATTGATAAGGTTGAAGATCGAATGAAACGCAGCGAGGTGATAGAGGGTGTGCGTCAGATCATCGGCGGCACCAGGTGTGATTTGATCGATAAACTTGGTGAAGAAAGCAAAGATACATAGCATCCAGCAGACACCGATGATGTTCAATAGGAAGTGAGCGCGGGCGGCGCGTTTGGCTTCCACGCCCCCAGTCATGGCTGCG
Organism: Puniceicoccaceae bacterium; assembly: GCA_002729725.1. Lineage (GTDB taxonomy): Bacteria > Verrucomicrobiota > Verrucomicrobiia > Opitutales > Coraliomargaritaceae > Thalassobacterium > Thalassobacterium maritimum. The sequence continues at coordinate 29,240 of PBYS01000105.1, read as the reverse complement.
AGGTTTGCGGTGATGGTGGTGCCGACGTTTTCACCTAGCACAATTGCAGCCGCATCTTCGTAACCAATCCAGCCTTTAGCGACCAGGGTCAAAGTGATGGCACCAGCTACAGATGACGACTGCACCGCAATCGTTAAAATCGTTCCGAAAGCAAAGAAAATGAACACGGATCCAATCCCATGGCCCGTCCAATCGGCTAGGAAAGAAAATAGCTCGGGATTCGCTGCGATGTCAGGAACGGAGCTCTTGAGGAAATTGAGGCCTAGAAATAAAATCCCGAAACCGATCAGTGCTTCGCCCCCGTTGCGCACCTTGGGCGTGTGGAAGAAGATCATCGCAACACCAATGCCAATGCAGGGCAGAGCGATCGAGCTCAGGCTGAATTGAAAGCCGAGTAGGGCGACAATCCAGAAGGTGGTGGTGGTCCCTAAGTTCGCCCCCATGATCATGCCAATGGACTCTCGTAGAGTCAGCAGCTTTGCATTCACGAAGCTGACGATCATCACTGTGGTCGCGCTTGATGACTGTACCAGTGTGGTCATTAGGGTGCCACTGATGATACTCGAGAGGCGATTGCGCGTCATATTTGCGATGAGGCTTCGAAGCCCCTCGCCGGAGACCTTTTGCAGGCCCTCACTCATGACCTTCATCCCGTAGAGGAAGAGTCCTAGACTACCAAAAATTGCGAGGAGTGTTGAAAACATAGATAGTGGGCTAGATGCAAATGCTTCAGCTAAGGTTACAATTATGTAACATCAATGAAAAACGACAGCTTGGCTTACTACTATATTCGAGGGATTGTTTTTGGTGCCCTTAGAATGATTTCAAATATTGGGGCACTTCAGACGGGATGACTTCCTTGGTTCAGGGGGCATTCAGTTTTCCATGAATCTTTGATTTTGCGTTTGCTCTCAGCTTTCTTTTCTAAATGCGTGATGACTACAGTATATAAAGGATCCTGCCTTTGCGCAGAGGTGGTGTATGAAATTGAGGGCGAATTTGAGAATTTCTATCTCTGTCACTGTGATCGTTGCCGTAAGGACACGGGTTCGGCTCACGCTGCGAATTTGTTCAGTCAGGATTTTAAATTACATTGGCTATCTGGCGAAAACCGAGTTCGCAGTTATCAATTGCCGGATAGCTGTCATGCGAAAAGCTTCTGCTCGCACTGTGGCTCGGCTTTACCGCATCGACTCGCAGGAGGCTCCATGCTGATGGTGCCGGCTGGCAGTCTCGACAGCGAACTCTCCATCAAGCCTCAGGCGCATCTTTTTTGCTCGGAAAGAGCCTTGTGGGATAATGGCCTCGAATGTATACCATCTTGTGAAGAATTATCTGGGGAAAACTCGTCGGGCTGAATTCGTTCTTCAGTAATCTTGAAGCGACAGGTCTTTGGCTAGGCCTGTCTCTCGTTCTTTCTGGCGGTGCTCGGAGCGTGGGGGCTTTTTACCCTGGATTCTGGCTGTGGTTTTGATGTGTCACGTTCGGGCGCTTACTCTGCAATCGATGCTAATTCTAAGGGCACGATCTTAATCGTGCCGCTTTCCTTGGCTTCCGTCATTGAAAGGCTGAAGGTGATTTGAAAATCGTTGAGCTCTTCGGGATCGACTAAGGTTTGTTCGATGAGCCAGCTTGTGCGGTCTTCGGATTCGGTGATCTTGGTGTTGGCTTTATTGCGCGCGCCGGGATCGAGGCGGATCCATTCGTGGCTTTCGTAGTAGGCTTCCATCGCGTTGCTGAGTGCGGTGTATTTCCAGCGGGCTTCGGGGAACATCTGGTCGAGTGGAAAGTGTTCGTCGATCTCTTGATATTCCTTGTTGGCTAGCATGCGTAGGAAGCGGAAGACTTCGTTGCGCACGAGGCGGGTGAAGGCTTCACGGTCGTGGGTGATATGGCTCGGGCCGGTGGGCGCGGGGAGGGCTTCGTCGCTATTGGGCTTATAGTCGGGGTCTTTGAGTGTCTCCCATTCATCCAATAGGCTGGAATCGGTGATGCGTAGCAATGTCTCGATATAAGTGACGACTTCGTTCGCGGCTTCGGTTTTGAAGGCGGGCGGAATGGTATTGGTGAGCACGCGGTAGACATTGGTCAGATGGCGTAGTAGCAGACCTTCCGCACGGGTGAGCCCGTAGAGTTTGACGTAGTCGGCGAAACTGCTGTAGCGCTCAAACATCTCGCGGGCAATTGATTTGGGGCGAATGTTCTCGCCGCCGACCCAAGGGTGTAGGGCGGAAAAGCGGTTGAATGTTTCGTAAATGAATTCGCTTTCGGGCTTGGGATATTCGAGTTTTTCCAGCTCTTCCATACGGTCGTCGTATTCGATGCCGGCGGCTTTCATCTCGGCGACTTTGTCACCTTTCAGCTTGTCGAGCTGCTTGCGCAGAATGATGTCGGGGTTTTCTAGAATAGATTCCACCAGGCTGAGCAGCTTGAGCTCATACTCGGGCGCGGTGGTGTCGAGCAGGCCGAGTGTGTCGATACAATAGAGCGCGAGTGTTTGATTGAGCGAAAAGTCGTCTTGAAGTTCTAGGTTGACGCGTAGTTTCGGTTCGCTGCCCTTAGGCATGATCTCGATGATGTTGCGGTCGGTGAGTGCGCGGAATAGCTGGAAGGCTTGTTTGCGCATGCTCTTCTTGGACTGTTCGGAATTGTGGCAGTCGCGGATGAGTTGGCGCATGGCGGCGCAGCCGTCGCTTTGGCGGCTGAGCACATTGAGTAGCATGCTGTGGGATACCTGGAAGCTGGAAGTGAGCGGTTCCGCGGGAGCGCCTTGCAGGCGTTGGTAAGTTTGTTCGTCCCAGTGCACGAATCCGCGTTCGGGTGGCTTGCGCTTGATTAGCTTTTTCTTCTTTTTCGGGTCAGCGGCTGCTTTGGCTTCCAAGCGCTTGTTTTCAATTACGTGCTCGGGTGCCATGGCGACGACGTAGCCGTGGTCGTCGAAGCCCTTGCGGCCTGCACGTCCACTGATTTGGTGGAAGTCGCGTGCGGTCAGAATGCTGGTTTTGACGCCTCCATATTTGCAGAGTTGGGTGAATAGCACAGTGCGAATCGGGACATTCACCCCTACGCCCAAGGTGTCGGTGCCGCAAATGATTTTGAGTAGGCCTTTCTGTGCCAGCTTTTCAATCAGCACCCGGTATTTGGGAAGTAGGCCGGCGTGGTGGAGACCGATGCCACTGCGCAGTAGTTTCTTGATCTCTTTGCCAAAGGGGCTGCTGAAGGAGGCGCCTTGTAACTCCTTTGTGATAATCGCTTTTTCCTCTTTGCTGCAGACGTTAATGCTGAGCAAGCTTTGTGCGGTTTCGGATGCCGCTCGTTGGGTGAAATGCACAATGTAGACCGGAAACTTGTTGGCCGTCTGCAGTTTCTCCAGCGTCTCTGTGAGCGGGTCTTCGACGTAGGTGAATTCCAATGGCACGGGGCGCTCGGTGCTGGATACGGTGACGCACTCGTTGCCGGTAACGCGTTCGAGTTCGCGTTCAAAGAAGCGCGTTTCACCCAATGTGGCAGAAATTAGCAAGAAGCGTGATTGAGGCAAAGTGAGTAGGGGAGCTTGCCAAGCGCCACCGCGCTCCCCGTCGGAATAGTAATGAAACTCGTCCATGATCACATCATGGACTTTTGCCTGATCGCCGTCACGTAGCGCGATGTTGGCCAAGATCTCGGCGGTGCAGCAGAGGATGGGGGCTCCGCGGTTGACGCTGGCGTCGCCGGTCATCATGCCGACATTTTCGGGACCAAAGTCGCGACAGAGGGCAAGGAACTTTTCATTGACCAGTGCTTTGATCGGGCAGGTGTAAACGGATTGCTTGCCCTGCGAGGCCGAGAGAAAGTGCAGCGCGGCGGCCACCAATGACTTACCAGAGCCGGTGGGGGTGTTGAGAATGACGTTCTTGCCAGAGAAGATTTCCAGGATCGCTTCTTCTTGTGCCGGGTAGAGTTCGATGCCCTTGGCTACTGCATACTCAAGGAAGTGCTCCATGAGTGTATCGGGATCGGTGATGTGAGGAAGAGGTTTGAGCGGGAAATCCATGTCGGAGCAGCATCTGCTCAGAGCCGCAGGAGTGCAAGTATCCTTCGGGGCTCGACCCGCACACGCTGCACCCGCCTTGCTGAAAACCAAAATTCATGCCAGCCAGTATGTCTACCTAAACGCAGAATGCTCTAGCTGCGTCGCATGAGTTCCCGGCGGCGGAGCTGCAGCCAGAGATTCCACGCGTGCTTTTTTAGGATTTCGCGGGCATTATCGATCTCGGCTTTGCGGGCGGTCAGGTTTTCGTTGGCGATGGTGGATAAGTCGTCGAGATTGTAGAGGTAGACATTTTCAATGTCTTCGACGGCGGGATCGATGTCGCGGGGGAGGGCCAGGTCGATCAGGAAGCAAGGGCGCTCGGGGCGGCGTTTCATGCTCTGCGCAATGATGCTGCGATCCAGTATGGTGCCGGGTGCGGCGGTGGAGCAGATGACAATGTCGAAGTGTTCCAATTGCGCTTTGAAATCTTCAAAATCAATCGCAGAGCCGCCGAGTTCGTGTGCCAGTTTGTGAGCATTTTCGAAGGTTCGGCTACTGACTGCGATGTCGTCAGCGCCGCGGCTCTTGAGCGCTTGCGCGGTCTTTTCGCCCACTTCACCGCTACCGAGTAGTAGTACGCGGCTTTTGGATAGCTGGCCGAAGATACGGCTGGCTAGATCGACAGCGACGTTGCCGATGCTGATTTGGCCGCGGGTTATGCCGGTCTGCGAGCGGGCGGCTTTGGCGGCTTGAAAGCTCTTTTCAAAGAGGCGGTTGAGCACATTGCCCGTGCACTTGGCGTCGCGTGCTTTGGTGTAGGCCTGCTTGAGTTGGCCGAGGATTTCGGTCTCGCCGACCATTTGCGAGTCGAGGCCGGTGGACACCTCGAGCACGTGTTGCAGCGCTTCGAGGTTATTATGGCTGTAGGCGTATTGCTGGAAGAGTTCGATCGGCACGTTTTGCTTTTCGCAAAACAGTTCACGAATTTCATCCACGCGTTCGATTCGATCGGCCAGCCCGTAGATTTCGAGGCGATTGCAGGTATTGAGCACTAAGCACTCACGAATACCTTCGTGTGCGTGCAGTCGTTGTTGTAGTTCGAGTGCCTGTGGCTGTGTGAGTGCAAAGCGCTCACGCACATCCAGTGGCGTCGCGTGGTGCGAGGTGCCCAGCACAAACAGAGATTGCAATACGTCGCTCATGACCAATACGAAATGTGCTTAACGCTCGACGCGGAGGGGCGCTCCAGTCGTTTGAGGTTCGGAATCGCGGGCAGATTGCACTGGCCAGAGTGAGGCGATTGCTAGCACGAAGAGTATGATCGTAGCTATCGCGTGGCGTCGTGTGACGAGTTTCTTTTGAATGCGTAGCACGAAAACGGTGAGATAGCCGAGCCAGATTAGGCAAGTCGCGGTGAGTTTAAATACAGGCACTAGTTCGTGGTTATTGACCCAAAATATGGAGCCAAAGATCAGTGAGGCACTGAGGACAATTACACCAGTGATCAGTAGGCGTTTGGCCATGAGATCCAATTGTTGCACGGAGGGCAGGTATTGGTAGAGGCCTTTGAATTGCTTCTTTTTGAGCCCGTGTTGCTGGATCAGAAACATGATAGATACCAGCGATAGGATGGCGAAAACACCGTAGCTAAAGATGGCGAGTGCGGCGTGCAGTTCGATCCAAGGGTTGCCACCGAAGATGCCGGGCGGGTAGGCGCGATCCCATGCGGGCACTGCAAATACGCCGGCCGCGAGCAGGGCAGCGAGGCCGGCGGTGAAGAAGCCGAGTAGGCGCAAGCGGAAGGCGGGGCCGATGATGAAAAAGAGCAAGACCAGCGACCAGGCGATGAATTGCGCCACTTCAAAGATGTTGCCCAGTGGGCAGGCCTTGATTTCGGCGCCACGCAGGTTGAGCCCCAGTGTTTGAATTAGAAAGCCGCCCACCAATAAGGCGAACATGACCGCGCGCGGATAGACGCGCCGCATCAGCAGAGCGACCAGCCCAAAGGCAAACGCGCCGCCGTAGATGGCGGCGGCCACCGCGAAGGCGTTTTTATCGGTCATGGCGATTTCGTTGAGCATGGCTGGAGTTTAGCCGCGTGCTACTTCGGCGGGTGGCGTTGCGTGGGCAGTCTCGTAGGCACCGTTTTGCCAGTCATTGACCTTGCTTGCGAGGAAATCGATGAATGCGGGCAATTCGTTGAGGCAAGGGATCTGCTCGAACGCTTCGCCGCCGGATTCGAGGAAACTCTCGCGTCCGCGCATGGCGATTTCTTCCAGTGTTTCCAGGCAGTCAGCGGTGAAGGCCGGACACATTACTTTGACCTTTTTATGGCCGTCTTTCGGTAATTGCTCCAATGCCTTGTCAGTGTAAGGGTGCAGCCAAGGCTCGCGCCCGAGGCGGCTTTGGAAGGTGATCATGTACTTGTCCTTCGGGATCTTGGCGGCTGCGACGAACTTTTCGACAGTCATCGCGCACTGGTGGCGGTAGCAAGTGGCATGCGCTGGGTGGCAGGTATTACAGCAGTCGTGGGTGGTCAGGCAATGACTGTGGGAAGGGTCACCTTTGACGAGATGACGCTGCGGGATGCCGTGGAAGGAAAAGACCAATTTGTCAAAGTCGCCGTCTTTGAGCGAGGGCATGGCGCGCTCCACCATGGCATCGATGTAGCCCGGATCTTGGTAGAAGGGCGGCAGTAGTGTCGTTTTCAGGTCGGGCTTCATCTCGCGCGCGGCGTCCATTAGCGCCACCACTGCGGTCTCGTAGCTGGACATCGCGTAGTGCGGATACATCGGGATGATGAAGAGGTCGTCGACGCCTTGATCCAGTAGCTCTTTCAGAGCATCGGGCGTCGATGGGTTGCCATAGCGCATGCCGAGGCCGACCGGGATGTCGATCTTTTCGGCGAGGGCGGCCTGTTGCTGGCGCGAGGTGACGATCAGTGGCGAGCCTTCGTCCAGCCAGACTTCAGCATAAGCCTCTGCAGATTCGCGCGGGCGTGTCGGTAGGATCAGGCAGTTGACCAGGAACCAGCGAATGGGGTAGGGGGCATCGAGTACGCGCCCATCCATGAGGAATTCGCGCAGATACTTGCGCACATCGCTGACTTCGGTGGAATCGGGCGAGCCGAGATTGAGGAGAATGACGCCTTGTTTGGACATAGGCTAAGAGAAGGTCGCCTAGCGCCATTTTGTCAAACCGAAGTGAAAAATCACTCAAGTCAGGCAACTTGCGCAAGCGTGCGGATGTCCACCATGCGTACTTTTAAGATGGCGACTGCAGATTCTCCGTTGGGTTTGCTTGCACGGATGGCGACACGCGTGTGATCGCCATGTACGGAGTATGCGCCGGGTGTGATGCTGAGTAGGCCCTCCGGATTGATGGTGTCTAGGCTGATGATTCCATAAGATTCGGCTACTGCGGTGTATTGGAGGTTTATGGCTGCAACAGCTAAATACACATTCTTTAACAAGCCGGGCGGCATTCGAGGCGCGTCTGGTTTTACTTTGGCCGAATTGCTGGTCTCGATCTCGATTACGCTTTTGGTTTCGACTGCAGCGGGTGCGATTGATCTGGGCAGCTCTGATGTGTATGGCACCGCTGCGGTCGGCAGTTCGGAGAATTCAGGATTAACGATGGGATGGGGCGGACATGTAGGGCCGAGAGATGCGAGCCTGTGGCACCCCAGCGATTCTGAGCATCTGGAGTTGAAAGACCCCAAAGGCTGGAAAGTCTCGCTTGAAACCGGAGCTTTGAAGACGGGATTTTCCGCAAGCTTTGAAGACATTACAGCGCCTGACTTGGAACTGACAGATTTACGTTATGCGTATGAACTGCCCTACACGGATCGTCAGAAGAAAAGTAACGCTTCGTCCACCTGGTATGAAAATGTGTATGTCAATCAGGAGACGATTGGGAGCCCCGGGGAGAGCACGGTGCTTGAGCTTGATACACTTGTCGTCAAATCGGATGCAGTTTTGCGAATCGAAGGCGACGTGATGATCCATCTTCCTGCCGAGAACCAAACGAGCATCGAAGTCATTGAGAGCGGTAAGATTGAGCTCGCCCCTGATGCGACTCTCACGATCTATGTCGCAGGTGACACAAAAGTGACTGGAGGTGGTATTTTTAATGAAATTGCGCCCCACCAATTTCAGATTTGGGGCACTGCGACCAACAGCCAGCGAATTGATTTCCTGAATAATGGGCAGTTTAGCGGCGTGATTTATGCGCCCAATGCCTCTGTGAAAATTAAAGGTGATTCTGATCTGTATGGTTCGATCGTGTGTGCGGATATCATCCTGACTGGCAGCGGATCTTTTCGTTACGATGAGTCACTTGCGAATTATGCCGGAGACACAACTAGTTCAGGACCACCTGAAGTTACTTTCGTTGAAGAGTTGTCAGGTGACGAGCGCGCTCCTTATCTTGCGTATTTTAATCTTTAAGTCGCTTCAACTGTAAGTAGTCCGCACATGATTTGCTCTATGTTAAAAGATTTCCTACAACTTTGCTCGATTGCCTGTGCCGTGCCGCTGTTGCTGTGGGGCGAATGGCCGCCGTCGCCTGTCGTCGATACGGGGCAAAACCTTTGCTACGACATCGGCGAGCCGATTCGTACGCCCCGTGAGGGAGCTGCTTACTTTGGGCAGGATGCGCAGTATCAAGGCGTGCAGCCAAGTTATCGGGATAACGGCGATGGCACGGTCACGGATTTGGTGACGGGGCTGATGTGGTCTCAAGCCACGGATCCGAATAAGCTGAGTTTGGAGGAAGCGAAGCAAGTCGCGAAAGATATGACGCTCGCTGGCTACGATGACTGGCGCGCGCCCAATGTGAAGGAGCTGTATAGTCTGATCGACTTTCGGGGTGTGACAGGCTTGATGATGCGTGGCGGTATGAGTGAAGTGCCTGCGACATCGATTCCCTATATTAATACGGACTATTTTGAATTTCGTTATGGTGATGTCGCGCAGGGGTAGCGGTTTATTGATGCGCAGTGGCTGAGCACGACAGTCAACGTAAGCCCGATCTTTGGTCGTCAAGCGGGCTTGTTCGGTGTGAATTTTGCAGATGGGCGGATCAAATGCTACCCGCTCAACGATCCACGACGGGGCAGCGCTAAGAAATTTTACGTGCGCTATGTGCGAGGGCGTGCGGATGCCGTGGAGTCGGCCCGCGATGCCTATCCAAACCTAGTGTCTGCAGATGGCCGTCGTTATCGTCCTGAGCCGATGAGCTTCGAAGAGCCCCCGCACCGGGGCACTCTCAAGGCATGCACCCTGCACCTATGTTTTAACGATTTGTTTGCTATGTTACAGATTGCCAAATTCTTGAGAGAAGACATTAATGTCGATTGTATGCGTGTATTAGTCATAGAAGACGAAGCGGAGTTGTGCGAAACGATCGTAGAGACCCTGCGTGAAGAAGGCTACGCAGTCGATTCAAGTGCGGACGGCTCGTGAGTATGCGCTCGTCGTCGTGCTTGGTTTTGTAATTGCTTGGTTTTTAGTCGGGCGCTCTCTAGAGCCCATCAACTCTGTAACCCGGACGGCTGCGGGGATTTCCCCGGGGGATTTGTCGCAGCGTATTGATGCGAGTGATATGGACTCCGAGCTCGGGCAGATGGTGGCTGTGCTGAATGAAACTTTTGCTAAGTTGGAATCTTCTTTTGATCAACAGGTGCGCTTTACGGCCGATGCTTCGCACGAGTTGCGCACACCGATTTCGGTGATTTTGGCGAAGTGTCAGTTTGCGCTCATGCGCGAGCGTAGTCCTGAGAAATACCGGGAAGCATTGAAGACCTACACCGATCCAGGCGCCGCTTATTTCCAGGTGAGTGATACAGGGGCAGGTATTTGCGTGGAGAATCTACCGCACCTATTTGATCGTTTCTATCGTGTGAATAAGGAGAGATCTGGAGAGAACAAGAGCACGGGGCTGGGTTTAGCCATTACAAAGGCGATGATTGACGGGCACGGTGCGACAGTCGAGGTGGATAGTAAATTGGGGGAAGGCACATGTTTTACGATTCGTTTTCCGTGCTAGAGGCCAAACAGCACCATGAGTCCCGCCAGCGAGAGCCACATTAGGGCGATCGAGATCATGCGGGCTAATATAGCAATTCGGATAGCGGTGGCCCATTCGCGCACATCGGTGAATTGACGTATCAATATCAGTAAGAGCATGAAACTGAGGCCCAGACGGATAGGGTTCAATAGCCCGATGCTAAGCAAGTAATCCAAGCCGGCTCCCACGACGGCGACTGCGAGGCTCAGTGAGGCGATCTGGTAAAATAAGCAAGGAAAGCCACTCAGGTTGAACGCGATTTGGAGCACAATGTAGGTGATGATGATTTCGAGAATGAAGCCGATCAGCACGTCGCGCAGGTGTTCGCGGGCCTGGTTGGTGGGACTGGATGTGTGGGCGCTTTCGTAGTTTTCGATCGCTGCGTCGAGATTGTCGTTGATCCCGCCAAAGTTGTAGAGCTGGTCTAGCTGGTCTAGCTGGTCGGCGGCTTGTTCTTCCGCTTGAATGCTCTCGGTGATGGTCATGTCGTTGCGGATGACGGGAATGTCGATTTTGAGCTCTGAGTTGTCTTGGGCGTTCAGCAAGCTGGCTGTCGGCGCTTGTAGTTTCACTCCATTCTCGCTTACAAGTTTGCCAGATTTGAATTCTAGTTTGCGCTGATCGGCGTATATGATAACCGAGCGATCGGCGATCTCCATCGTCGAGATAGGCTTGCCGATTTTAGCTTCGACTGCTTGTGGACTCATTCCAGGAATCAAGTTTTGAGCGAACAGATTGAGCCCGAGGCAGCTGAGGAAGATTAGGAGGAAATACTTCATAAATAGTGTATGCTTCTAGCGGGGTAGGTGCTATTCATAGTCGGAGCCGGCTGGGCCGCACAATGACAAATTTTTAATCAGGTAAGATTAAGTCGGTGTTGTAGCGCATCCATTGCGACAAATGTTGCTCGATGCGCTCGCAGGATTTTTGAGCAGCCTGTTCTTGGCGAGCGGGAGCCGGTTCGCGTAGTAATTGGCGGGCGTGCCTGCGCCATTCATCGTGGAGCGTGGGCCACCAAGACTCGCGGACGGGGTAACCTTCGTCTTTGAGTAGTAAGTAGAGGCTTTTAAATAATACGACCTCGGGCGCTTTGCCGGCAGCAAACGCGTTCAGCGCTCGCTCAGTTAGGCTAAATAAACGCTCGGACTCAGGCATATGTGTGGCATTGGCGACTAGCAGGGCACTCAGTCGGCACGCATGGCGTAGGCTGTGGTAATTTTGGCCAATTTGTTCGCGTCGTTGGGTGAGTTGATACTCTTTGACGAAGCGCATGTTACCCTGTTGTGAGCGTTCCAGTATGAGCGCAGCCCGATCGAAGAGGTCGGGGGTGGTGGATGTGTGTGCTTGCTTTGGGCGGCGTTTTAAGCACAGAAAGATGCCGCTCTCTATCGAGAGCAGGTGCAGCTTCAGGAAGGACTCGCCAGAGGGCTCCGTCTTGAGCACGAGCACGTCTTCTTGCTCAAGCATGATCGATCGGAGAGTTGCCCTTCGCCTGTGGCGGGTTTTCGATTTGGACGTTCTCGCCAGTCTTGGGGTTGGGCACCAGTGCGCCGCCCGAAATGATGAGTTTCATGCCGTCGGTGATGCTCATGCTCAGGCGGGTGATGTCCTCCTCGGGCAACATGAGGAGAAAGCCGCTGGTCGGGTTGGGCGTGGTGGGGATGAAGATATTGACGATATGCTCACCTGTGACCTCTTGCGTTTCGCCGCGTGCCTTACTGGTCAAAAAGCCCAGCGCGTAGCAGCGCTTGCGCGGGTATTCAATCAAGACCACCTCTTGGAACACGGCTTTTTTCTGTTGCCCGAAGGTGTCCACGATCTGTTTGACGGTGCGATACACTGTATTGATAAAGGGCACTTGGTCCAATAGGCGCTCCAGACCATTCAAGATAATGCGTCCGAGCACGAAGCGAGAGCCATAGCCTAGCAGCGTGATCAATAAAAACACGACCAATACCGAGATCGCCTCTAGCCCGAACTCGATGATCGGCTTATCGCGCCACTCTGGGTCCAGATACCAAAAAAAGAAATTACTCGCCGGGGTGCCTAGCCGTTCCAGCAGAAAATTGATGACGATGATCGTGACCCCCAACGGGAGGACGACGACGATGCCTGTAATGAATGCGTTACGAAGTGAGCGGAGCATGATGTGCAGTGCGTATAAATGGCCTGTGCAGGAGAGGATTTCGAAGGAAGTGGAGGCCGCAACGTTAAATACCTCCCATTTCTGGGGCTGATCCGGCGTTGACTGATTTGCGGCTGCTGTCTTCTGTCTGTGCAGAAATATATCTTCTGCAAATATTATGATCAATTTACACGACCACTACGACGGCCTCATCTTCGATATGGATGGCACGCTCGCGGACACCATGCCCACGCACTTCACCGCCTGGTCGACGTCGATGGCTGCCCATGGCATCGTGTTCCCAGAAGAACGCTTTTATGCCCTCGGTGGGGTGCCCGCTGCGGTGATCGTAGAGCTCTTAGCCAAGGAACAGGGCAAAAGCGTTGATGCTGTCGCAGTGGCCGAGGCCAAAGAAGAGCTTTTTCTCGATCTGCTCAAAGACGTGCAGCCTGTGTTGCCCGTCAAGGCGATCGCCGAGTTTCACCGCGAGTTGATCCCGATGGCCATTGCGACGGGGAGCCCTCACTGGGTGGCCGATAAGATTTTGCAAGCGCTGGGCATTGCCGATTGGTTTGGCGCTATCGTCGGCGCCGATGATGTGGAAAATCCCAAACCTGCGCCCGATACCTACCTGCGTGCAGCCGAGTTGATCGGGGTGGACCCTAAGCGCTGCCACGCTTTCGAAGATACTGATCTGGGCGTGCAAGCCGCACGTAATGCGGGCATGACCGTGATCGACATCAATACGCTCCTCTAGCACCCAAAACCCAAGCTTTACATAATTGTCACCGAGCATAGGCTCACACGTTTTTTACAGGCGAGCGGCTTAACTGCTTGGCACACCGAATTATCCATTTTTTATGAAACAACGCACCATACTGAGGGAAGTTTCCATCAAGGGCAAATCTCTGCACACAGGCGAAGATGTTAACCTGACACTCAAACCTGCTCCGGAAAATACCGGCGTGATCTTTCGTCGTATCGACCTCTTCGGCAAGCCAGAGCTCAAGCCACTCATCGACTTGGTGGACGACCTTGTGCGTAGCACTACCATCGCGGATGGTCACGCCAAGGTGCACACCATCGAGCACGTGCTCAGTGCCCTGAGTGGTTGCGGAGTGGATAATGTCGTGATCGAGATGGATGCCAGTGAGCCCCCGATCTTGGACGGCTCCGCAAAGCACTTCGTCAACTTGATTCAGCAAGCGGAACCTGTGGAGCAAGACGCGGAGCGTGAATATTTCGTGCTCGAAGAGCCCGTCTCCGTCACCCGCGGCAACTCCTCCATCATCGCGCTGCCGCACGATGGATTTCGTATCACGTGCACCTCAGCCGACGACCGCGGCATTCACACGCAACATCTCAGTCTCGATATCGACCCCGAGACTTACATTGCGCAAGTCGCGCCCGCTCGCACCTTTACCATTTATGAGGATATCGAGGAGCTGCTCAAACTCGGTAAAATCAAGGGCGGCAGCCTCGACAGCGCCATTGTGATCAAGGGCGACAAGATTCTTTCCAAGGAACCGCTCCGTTTTAAGGACGAGTTTGTGCGTCATAAAATGCTAGATATTATCGGCGATATTACCCTCGTCGGTATGCCGATTAAGGCGCACTTTGTTGGTGTGCGCCCCGGTCACGCACTGAATGCAGAGCTTTCCAAAGTTCTGCGAAAGAAGCTCATCGAAAAGATTAAAGGCACCAAGCAGCGCAAGGAAGAGCGTAAGAAAAAGCTCGTTTCTGTCGATTCTGCCGAGACCGTCATGGACATCCGTCGGGTGCTCGACATCTTGCCGCACCGCTATCCATTCGTGATGATCGACCGCGTGATCGAGATCGTGAGCGAAGACGAGCTGGTCGCGCTCAAGAACGTCACCATCAACGAACCTTATTTTCAGGGACACTATCCCGGCCGTCCTGTGATGCCTGGCGTGCTCCAGGTGGAGGCGATGGCACAAGCCGCTGGCGTCCTGCTGCTGCGCAAGCTGCCCGTCGAGCAAAACAAGATCGCCTTCTTCATGAGCGTGGATAAGGTGAAATTCCGTCAAGCGGTGGAGCCGGGGGATTCGATTGAGATTCGCGTGAAGCTGATTAAAATTCGCGGCAACAAAATCGCCACTGCCAAGGGTGAGTGCACAGTTGGCGGCAAGGTTGTTTCTAGCGCCGAACTGATGTTCATGCTGGCGGACGCTACGGATTAATTCTAACACATATTCTCATGTCAACGGACATTCATCCGACTGCAATTATCGAACCCGGCGCTGAGCTAGAGCCGGGTGTCATCGTCGGGCCCTACGCCTACATCGGTGCTCAGGTCAAAATCGCCAAAGGCACCGAAGTGATGCACCACGCCACAGTCGATGGGGCCACCACCATGGGTGAGGATAACGAAGTGCACCCCTACGCTTATGTTGGCGGGAAAACTCACGACTTAAAATATCGGGGCGGCTGCCCCGGTCTACGTGTGGGCAACGGAAACGTCTTTCGCGAGTTCACCACCGTGCACTGTGCCACGACTGAAAATACCGAGACCATCGTCGGGGATCATAATCTGATACTCGCTTACAGTCATATCGCGCATGAGTGTATCGTGGGCAATCATCTGGTGATGAGTAGCCACGCAGCCCTCGGAGGGCATGTGCAGCTCGGGGATCATGTCAATGTGGGCTGGGGCGCCGGCCTGCACCAGTTTTGTCGCGTGGGCGATTACGCCATGGTGGGCGCCGCCTCAAAGGTGGTGCAAGATGTGCCGCCTTATATGATTGCCGACGGCAGTCCCGCCATGGTGCGCACCACCAATAAGGTCGGCCTCGAACGGGCTGGCTTCACGCCGCAGGATGTCAACCTCGTGCGGCGTGTCTTCAAAATGTTTTATAAAGAGGGCCTCAATCGCCGCCAAGCCGCTGAAAAACTGCGCGCGGAAATGGAGGGCGATTGCGCCATCGTGCAAACCTTTTTAGCCTTCGTCGAAGCGAGCGAACGCGGCTTGTCCTAGGCTCTGTCATCGTCTGAGTCGCTTGCGACGGCAAAAGATATTCACAATCAAAGACGCTCGCTTGCTATTGGCTGTCCCGTATCTCTAATTTGTTGGGATGCGACGATTCACGGCGGTTCTTTTGATCTATGCGGCACTCTTGCTCAGTGTTCGGGCCGAGATGAGTCAGGCCGCCTATTTGTGGCAGCGAGCCTGGACTCCCGCGGTATCCACCGCGGTTGCAGAGCAGACCACTCAGCTCGATGGGCTCACTGTACTGTGCGCCGAAATCAAGCTCAGCGACTCCGCTCAGCCGACGCGGGTAGAGATCCTGCCCGATTGGGCACGGCTGCAAGCGCGTGGTTTACCGATCACCTTAGCCATTCGAGCCGCCGTCTATTCAGGCTCCTTTCAGCAGGATCAAGCCATGACGCGCTGCCTACTCGATACGGTGGCGGCTTCGTTAGGCCGGGCTCGCGCGGCTGGCATCGAGCCGGCCGCGGTAGAAATTGACTTCGACTGTGCGACTCGCCAGCTTGAGGGCTACGCCCACTGGCTGCACCTAATTCGCGCACAACTGGACGGCCCTGAGCTTTCGATCACCACTTTACCTACCTGGATGGAGCGTTCTGCTGCCTTCGCTCAATTGTTGGTGCCCGTCGATCACTTTGTCTTGCAGGTGCACAGCGTGCAGCGGGCCGATCGCATCGATTTAGATGCCTCGCTGTGCGATCCTCAGCTAGCTGTCGTGGGGTGATTTGGTATCGCTTACCGATCGGGCAGGAAAGCTACAATTGGGACCCCAGCACTTGGCAGGCAGTCATGCTAGGCCGCGTCGCCAGTGCCAGCTGGCAAGCCCAGGCTCGCGTGCAAGCCGACGGACTGGTGGAGATCGAGTTGCTGCAAGCTTCCGAAGTCGCCGCGGAGCCACCGCGTGCGGTGCAGCTCACCTGGCGCAGTGGCGACGCGCTGGCTTGGGATGGGCAGCGTCATTACAATGTGCGGGCGCTCTCCGAGCAGGCACTACTTTGGCAATGGCCCACTCGGATGGACGCCCCGCTCTTAGCTCAAGGCACACGCTGGACGATCGGCTGGTTGCGCATTCAGGACGCCGCCGATTGCTTTTGGAATGCCGATAGTTGGGAAGATTGCGCCTACGTGCTCGAGCGTTTACTGTCGATCGATGAATTAATTCAATGGGTGCAGAGCCACTTCAGCGAGTTGGACGAAGAGGCTGATTATTACGATGGCGATCCCCAGGCACTCTTGGCGCGGCGCTTAATGCGCGAAGGACGATTTGAGCTGGCGCTTGAGCATTTTCAGCCCGATGCCAGCCAGCAAGCCGAGGCCTATTTGCGGGCCATGCGCTCCGCAAACGACTTGAGTCAAGAGGCCGCTATTCGTGCTCGTCATTTTTGGGAGGCTGCATGCTTGATGCGTGAATACGGCATGCTACTCTTCGCCGCCGAGCTCGCGCCCGATTACGCCTGGACCGAAGGCTCGTTGGAGTGGGGGGATGTGGCGCTGGCACGTCAAAATAGGCTCTACAGCTACGGAAATCCCATCAATGAGCCCAGCGGCGAGGAAGTGGATCGAGCCAAGCAAACCCAAATACTGCCAGATAAACGCTACCATTACCGCTACCGCGCCGTGCGCCTGGCAGAGCTCGGGGCCAGCCTATTGCCCCGACACCGAACTCGGTCAAGCCGCCGCAGTCATCAATTGGTTCCCCCGCGTCGAGCTTGATCGCATTCAGCCATTTTCAACTGAAAGCGAGCACTTGAGCCATTAGATGCAAGCGAGCACGCTAGGTTTGATTCAACTTCTTTTACTTTTCTACTATGAACAGTGTGCCGCCTAGGTGGCGGGGTTTCATTTCGGTCTCTACGGCGTCGGATTTGTCGACGATCTGGCCGCCTTCGTAGTAGGCGGGCTCTTTGAGCCAGTGCTTTTTGAGTTGTTCGTGGAGTTCGAGCAGTTCTTTGCGGCTGCCGATGCGATACTCGATGGTGTGCGCGTGGGTGGCGATGGGATATTCCTTCATCACTTCGGTGCCTGTCACGGCGTCGGTGATGCCGGCGGCGCGGTCGGCCATGGCCTGTACTTGTGCGGGCAGCGGGCGTTGAATGATCGAGGAGCCGCTGGGCGTGCTGGCTGCGTCGACGGCGTTGCTCATCGCTTGTTGCAACTCGCCGATGCGTAGTGGGCGGCTGTGGTAAATGCGCACGAGAGCGGTGCCTTGGGTGACGATGTTTAGTTCAGTGACCCGGAAGTTGGCGGTGATATACTCTTGGCTGGAGATGGATTGAATATGATCTTCTTTACCGTAGTAAGCGCGTGTGTCGCCTGGAAACTTGATTCCATAGATTGCAGGATTTTTGATGCCACGGGTGGTGATGGAGACTGCCGAGAGTTGGCAGGTCAAGACCGTGAGCAGTAGGGCAGGCAGGAGATTTCGTAATGACAACATAAGAATCAAAATGCTGGCCTTTTGATCGTGGGCAAAGGTAATTTGTTTCACTAATGTTAGCTTGTAATGATCTTACCGTTGAAATACAGCCCGCTGGTGTACGCATTTTGGATCGAGCCACGGCGCTCTTTAAGCCGAGGGGGCTGAATGCGGTAATTGGTCCGTCGGGCTGCGGCAAGACGACTTTGGTGAAAGCGATGCTGGGCATTTTACCGAGTGAGGGGGCGATCAGTTATGCGGGGGAGCCAGTTCGGCAGAGTTCTGATCTGCTGGGAAAGCTGTCTTTTGCGCCGCAGTTTAGTATTGCTCATGAGCGACTCTCGGTGGCGGAGGCGCTCTGCTATGCGCTGGATCTATGTGTGCGCGATGGCGCGGTGAAAGCTGAGCGCTTGGAGGAGATTTTACGACGTATCGGGCTGGCAGAACATCGTGATAAGCGGGTTTCGGATCTCAGCGGAGGGCAATTGCGGCGTTTGGGGCTGGGCTTGGAATTGGTCGGAGATCCGCAATGTATGGTTTGCGATGAGGTGACCAGCGGGTTGGACCCGCGCTCGGAGGATCAAATTCTCGCCGTGTTGGAAAGGCTGCGCGATGAGCGTGGGAAGACCTTTATATGTATCATACACAATTTGGCGAAGCTGGATGTGTTTGATTGGATTACGGTGGTCTATGAGGGGGCGGTGGTATTTCAGGGGACTTTAGAGGCGCTGAATGTTTATTTTAATATTCCCGATGCCTTGCACCTTTATGATCGGCTGAATGAGCACTCCATCGAGCATTGGCGTGCGCGCTGGGGCGAGGAGTCTGTTGGCTTGGCGCCTGTGGAGCCGATTGAAGCAGTGCGGGCACCGCCTGCGCCGAGTGCGCTTGCGCAAACCTGGACCTTATTGACACGACGCGCGCTGCTTTTCAAACGTGATCGTGGTTATTGGTTGCTGACCTTGGGGATTACTTTGGGCTTTCCTTTATTGGTGACGATTTTTGCCTGGGATGGAATCCCCCAATTGCGCGGCTTGTCTATGGATGTGGGCGGCGGGGCTTTGGAGCAAATGGAAGCGAGTCTGCGCTATCGGGTCGATGCTTTGGAGATGGCCTCTTTGGTGACGGGGCTAATCTTGTTTCAAGTCATTTTGCTGACTTTGATGGGGAGCAACAACGGGGCGCGAGAGATTGCGGGTGAGCGGCAAATTTTTGAAAAGGAGCGTTTCGCAGGGCTCAGTGCGGGGGCCTATGCGTCTAGCAAGCTGATCTTTGCTTCATTCGTTGCGGTGCTGCAGGGGCTCTGGATGATGGGCTTTGTGAAGTACATTTGTGAGTTCCCCGGCGCAAGTTTACCGCAAGCGGGGGTGTTGGTATTGAGCTGTGTTTCAATGACAGCCATTTGCCTCGGCTTTTCCGCGATCTTTAATTCGGCGGATAAGGCATCTTTGCTTTCTGTGTATTTAGTCGGCTTCCAATTGCCACTCTCTGGTATCGTGCTGGCCTTGCCGGATATGTTGGTTTGGCTGTGTCGTCCTTTTATCAATGCCTACTGGGGCTGGGCGGGCTATTTTGGTTCCATGCGAGCCACACGCTTGTATGATGCTTATCGTGTGGACTCGAATGAATGGATTCCATCGTCGGGGCTGGCGGCGAGTATCTTGTTGTTACACTTTTTGATGGGTGCCGTGATGGTCTTTTGGGGTTGCCAGAAAAAGCGTTGGAATTAACTCTTATTGAAACTTTTGCGACTTTGTCATGATGTCATTTTACATGCTTTCCCCCCGCCCCTTGATTCGCCGCTTCCTGCGAGGCCTTGGCTTATTTTCTATTTCACGTGGTGCTTTATGGGCGGCTTGCCTGCTCACCGGATGGGGCGGACTGGCTGGGCTGGCTGGGCTGGCTGGGCTGGCTGGGCTGACTGGGCTGACTGGTTGCAGCGGGGGCGCTGGCTCGGATCTGGAGGTGCTGCCGATTCAGAACTATCTGGAGAAGCCGGGAGATTTCTTGGGCAATCGTTATGTGCTGCGGGCGCAGATTAATGAGCAGTTGAAATGGGAAAAGGGGCTGGGACGTGTCTTGGCAGTTGTGGCGGAGGGCAGTGATGCGCGTTTGCCTGTGTTTGTGCCCGAAACGGTCGGAGGCAATTTGCATGTGGGGCAACGCTATGAATTGCAGGTCATTATTGAACAGGGAGGACTTATTTATGTGGATGCATTGCGCAAATATTAATCGCCAAAAGGAGGCGAGTCTCACTCCTATTGCGCGCGAAGTCCACATCGCGGGGGCTCGGCGGTCTTTGCGAGTGAAGCCTCTAGGCTTGGCTCTGGCATCGGGCATTGCTTTGTGGCTGCTGCCACAATCCTCGTTCGCGCAAGGTGGTTTTCCTATGAATGGGGGCAGTTCGATGGCGTCACAGCCGCAAGCACAGCCGCAAACTGCACAAGCGGGCATGTCAGCACCGGCGAATGGGATGTTTGAGAGTAATACCTTCTTGGAAATGGCGAACCGTGTGTTTGATCCGAGCAGTGACTCGATGGATTTCGAGAATGGCAGTTTCGAGTGGAAGGGGAAGCGTTTTAACCTTTCCGAACAGCGCGCTTTTCGCTCGCGCTTTGAACGTTTCTTACTGGCCTCTCCAACCGAAGAAGAGACGCAATATGCGAAATTGATGTCCGATATCATCGAGCGCTTGGCGGTCTCGAATGATAACAGTGACGACGCGATCCTCGATACTTGGCAGCTGCTTTTTCGTGCCTCTCGTTTCGAGCTCGACGGTGGTAATAGCACCATTGTGGCCAATCAGGTTTTTAACGCATGGCGCATTCGCAAAGAGAGCCGTGGGGTCAGTATGGATCAGCGGGAGCTCCAACAGCTGCGAAAATACCAGCAGGAAGTGGTCGCGAATCGTGCGATGGCGCTACAGAGCATTCGCGAGAAGCGTTTACGAGAGACGAGTTTAGGGCAGCGTGATGATAGTGAGAGCTCGGCCAATAGCAGTGAGACACTCACTTCGGAGGCCGCTTTTCGTATGTTGGATCTGGCGGAGACCGAGGCTAAGATTCTGGCGCTGGAGACGCAGTCGGCAATGACTGGGCTGCAGGCGAAGCTACAATTTCAAAGTCAAATTGTCAGTTTTATGATACAGCGCCGGTTCGAGCATGCTTTGGTCTTGGCAGGCTTTTACCAATCGATCTTTAAAGGTTCCCATCAGGCGCTTGAGGTGGGCAAGGAGCAGTTGCAGGAATTCCTGCCTGGTAGTGACCTGTCTTTCACCGTGGATAGTATGACTTTTATTGCGCGCGAGGCGATCAATGATGTCAACAAAGGGGTGGATGCCGTGAATGCGGCTTATAATGAAGAGCGCAATTTGATCGCATTGGAGCGCTTGCAGGAGGTGTTTTTCCTTGGAGAGTATTTGACCGAGCTGAATAAGATTCCGACCGATCAGCGGCGCACGATGCTCGATCTTTATCGTGCTTTGATTGAAGCGGGCGAATTGGCGGAGGCCAAGGATTATGACGGGGTTTCGGAGCTGGCACTGAGTATTTCCGATTTGGCCGAAGATTTTCCCAAGAACCGAGTGCTGTCCTCAGTTGAGACCGCCAAGAGTATGAGTGATATGGCGGTTTTTGCAGCTTCACAGTATCGTAATTTGGGTGATATCGATAAGGCACGCTCCGAGCTGCAGACTGCGATCGATATTTGGCCTTCGAATCCAGCGATTCGCGAGTTTCAGCAAGAAACCACCAAGTTGGCCACGGCTGGCTCACAAGGGGTGCAGATTTTCGACGATCTCTATAAGCGGATGGACCGGCGCGGGATCTATGAGCGTCGTATGGACCTCGGTTTTGCTTTGGCGGAAGATACGCAGCGTCGTCCACTGCTGATGGAAGTGGTTGAGCAGGTGGCTCGAATTGACTTGTTGGTCAGCCAGAGCCAGGAGCTCGTGAAGCAAGGGGAAGCCTATGCGGCCTGGGAGCTACTGGTCGAAGCGGCCAAGATCGATTCGAGCGATGGCCCCATGAATCAGGCTCGTGCCGAACTGGCACCGCGGGTGGCGGATTTTGTGCTCCAAGTCGACCGTGCTGAACGGCAAGCAGAGGACGGGCATCATGCGGGCGCACTGGCGGCCTACCTCGCTGCGCAGGATATTTATCCAGTCAGCCGCCTGTGTCGCCAAGGCATCCAGCTCGAGACCGAGGCCTTGCTGGCGGGCTTACGTGCGCAGTAGTGGAGGATCTTTAGCTCTCCAAGGGCAGATCAATCACCTGCCAAGGGAGGCCGCGTAGGTTGAGCTCTTCCATGAAGGGATCGGGGTCGCGTTGCTCCATGTTCCAGACGCCGGGCTCTTGCCACAGGCCTTTTAAGATCATTTGTGCGCCGATCATCGCAGGCACGCCGGTGGTGTAGCTGATTGCTTGGCTGGATACCTCTTGGTAGCATTCTTGGTGATCGCAGGTGTTGTAAATGAAGACGCGCTTCTTTTGGCCGTCTTTGATGCCGACGATGTCGCAACCGATGCAGGTCTTGCCCTTGGTGCGGGGGCCGAGGCTGGCGGGATCGGGCAGCACGGCTTTAAGGAATTCGATGGGTTTGATCTGCTGGCCTTGGAAATCAATTGGCTCGATCGAGGTCATGCCGACGTTTTCCAACACCCGCAGGTGGGTGAGGTACTTTTGTGAAAAAGTCATCCAGAAGCGAATGCGCTTGAGGCCCTTAATATTTTGGCACAGCGATTCCATCTCTTCGTGGTAGAGCAGGTAGGCATCTTGTTCGCCGACGACGGGGAAGTCGTAGACCTGGTGCACGCTCATGGGCTCGACTTCCTTCCACTCGCCTTCTTCCCAGTAGCGGCCGTTGGCGGTGATCTCACGAATGTTGATTTCGGGGTTGAAGTTGGTGGCAAAGTGGTAGCCGTGGTCGCCTGCGTTGGCGTCGAGGATGTCGATGGTCTCGATCTCGTCGAAGAGGTGCTTCTGGGCATAGGCGCAAAAGACATTGGTCACGCCCGGGTCGAATCCGGAGCCGAGCAGTGCTGTGAGCCCAGCTTCTTTAAAGCGCTCCTGGTAGGCCCATTGCCACTTGTATTCGAACTTGGCTTCATCCAGGGGTTCGTAGTTGGCGGTGTCCATGTAATGCACGCCGGCTGCCAGGCAGGCGTCCATCAGTGTCAGGTCTTGATAGGGTAGCGCTACATTGATCAGCAGCTCTGGCTTTTCGGCCTGGAGGAAAGTGGTGGTCTCGGCGACGTTGTCGGCATCGATGGCGGCGGTGCGAATGGTGACGCCCGTCTTGGCAAGCACATCGGCTGCGATGGTATCGCATTTAGAGACTGTGCGCGAAGCGAGCACGATTTCGGTGAAAATATCTTTGAGTTGGGCGCATTTTTGCGCAACTACATTACCTACACCCCCGGCACCGATGATAATAACTTTAGACATGCGCGTACATAAGTCTTAGTGCTGCGTATTCTTCAAGCCTATTTCGCATTGGATCGGCACTTGTCTGAGTAACAGGCGGGGGCGCCTGTTTTACGCTGGCTTCACGATTTGCATTCGTGGGAATACTGGCTAGCTTAGGGGCTCTTAGTTCTATGAATATAAATCTTAAATTCCGCAGTGTCGGTCCTGTGGTGCTTCTTCTCTTGTTGGCCGGTGCGCTCTTTACTTTTGCTATGCCTGAAAAAAATACTCCTCCCGCAACGACTGATGTAAATGTCAACGAATGCGCGTCGGCCTGCGGCCTACCTTCGCATGTAGATTTGACCAGCGGTGAGTATCCGGTGCAGCGCACGGAGGCGGAGTGGCGGGATCGCCTGACGGATCTGCAGTATCATGTCGCGCGTGAGCAGGGGACGGAGCGTCCTTTTCAAAATCCCTACAATTCGAATAAGCAGACCGGGCTCTACCGTTGCATCGGCTGCGATACGCCGCTGTTCAGTAGCACCGATAAGTTTGACTCCGGCACGGGCTGGCCGAGCTTTTTTCAGCCGATCGACGAGCGCATGCTCGGTGAGACCCGTGATGTAAGCTACGGGATGGAGCGTGTGGAGGTGCATTGCAATGTTTGTGGTTCACACCAAGGACACGTCTTTCCCGATGGGCCCAAGCCGACCGGACTGCGTTACTGCATCAATTCGGCCTCGCTCAGCTTTGAGGCGGCGGAGTCACCCGAAGCGGTGAAAGCGCTGGTTGAAGCGTGGTATCACGAGTAGTCCGAGCTTACGGCTTGAGTGAGGCCGGCAGTGGCGGGGCGCTTTAGACCCCGTATGCGTTATGTCGGAGCGGATGCTTTGGACCTTCGGAACCGAGGCTGAAGCACTCGGCTACAATTCGGCAAAGTTGATGTTTGTTTGCTTTGTCGCGCTAAGTTCGCGCATGGCCTTCGATTTTAGGGACTGCCTGGCAATGAACTATGTTCCATTGCCAGGCGGGGTGTAAAAACTGTGCTAGTAGACGTCGCGTAGGTAGCGCTTGTCGTCTTTAAGCTTTTTGACGTAGGCCTTGGCATCGTCTTCGCTGAGGCCACCTTCTTGTTGGAGGATGTCGTGCAGCGCAACGTCGACGTCGGTCGCCATGCGGCTGGCATCGCCGCAGACGTAGAAGTAGGCGCCTTTTTCCAGCCAAGCGTAGAGCTCTTTGCTGTTCTCGCGCATGCGGTCTTGCACGTAGACTTTTTCCTTTTGGTCGCGTGAGAAGGCCAGGTCGAGTTTAGTCAAAATACCGTCGGCGAGGTAGTCCTGCCACTCGGTCTGATACAGGAAGTCGGTCAAGTAGTGTTGATCGCCGAAGAAGAGCCAGTTGTCGCCCTTGGCGCCGAGTTCCTTGCGCTCTTCGATGAAGGCGCGGAAGGGAGCGATGCCAGTGCCCGGGCCAACCATGATCATCGGCAGGTCGTTGTCGGTGGGCACCTTGAAGTGCTTGTTGGGGGTGACAAAGACGTCGGCCTTTTCGCCCTCAGCGATACGTTCCGCCAAGTAGGTGGAGCAGACGCCCTTGCGGTTGCGTCCGTGGGCATCGTAGCGCACCACGCCGACAGTCAGGTGCACTTCGCCCGGGTGTGCCTTGGGGCTGGATGCGATCGAGTAGAGGCGTGGTGGTAGCTTGCGCATGATGCCGACCAGGGCATCGGCGCTGATTTCTTTGGCAGGAAACTCGTGTAAGAGATCGATGATCTCGCGGCCGTAAATGTAGCTCTGTAGCTCTGCCTTGTTGCTGGGATCTAGTAGCTCGGCAAGCTTCGGGTCCTTGGCGATCTCGTTGTAGCGCTTGATGACGGGCATCGAGAGGGAAGTGATGTCCAGCTGACTGGTGAGTGCTTCGCGCAGTGTGAATTCGCGCTCCTTAATTAGGACGGGGCCCTCGGCGTCAAGTTTTGCGGTCTGAATGAAGTCCTCGACCACATCTTCCGCATTGTGGGGAACCACGGCGAGTGCGTCGCCAGCCTGGTATTCGAGGCCGGAACCTTCCAGGCTGAATTCGAGGTGGATGGTTTCCTTGGCCGAACCTTCGCCGTTGAGCATCACGCGTTCGTTGAGCTCGGCAGGGAAGGGGTTCTTGCGAGAGTATTTGATCGGGGCGGCCGGCTGGGCTGCCGGTGCTGGGGCGCTGGCTGGGGCGGCGGCCGGTTGTGCGGCGGCTTTAAGCGCTTTAAGCGCCGCTTTGTGCCATTTGGCGAAGTCGTCGTCGTAGTCCACATCGGCGTCGACGCGGTCTGCGATTCGCTTGCCGCCCAGTGCTTCCAGGCGCGCGTCGAAGTCTTTGCCCATTTTGCAAAAGTCCTCGTAGCTGGTGTCGCCGAGGCCCATTACCGAGAAGCGGGTGTCGGCGAGCTTGGGCGCTTTATCGCTCATGAATGCTTCGTAGAAATCGGCTGCTGTTTCGGGGGGATCGCCCTCGCCCCAGGTGCTCACGATGACGAGCAAGTTTTGAATGTCTTTGAGCTTGCCGAGCTTGAGGTCGGCCATGTTGACCGCTTTGGATTTGAAGCCTGCTGACTTGGCTGCTTTCACAGTCAGATCGGCCAAGCTCTCGGAGTTGCCGGACTCGGTGCCATAGAGCACGGTCAGTTCTGGTGTGGCTACGGGGGCCGCAGCCGGTGCTACTGTGGCAGGCGTCGCGCTGCCACTTCCGGCGCGTAGGCCGCTGATGAAGCCCTCTATCCAGAGTAACTGGTCGGCTTGGAGGCCCTTGAGGAGGCTGTTCAACGAGGCGACTTGCTCAGGGGCAAGCGGCGCTGTTTGCGGAACGACTGGATCGGTGGTGCTCATATTTCTGCTTTTTGAAAAGCTGGTATGAAACCACGCATCGACCGAAATGCTAGACTTTTTCTGCTTTTTCGGTCTTTTCTTAGGTTTTTGAGTGACAAACCTAAGAAAAGACTCAGTTTACGAGTAGATTTCTTTTTCCTTGGCGGTGTTTCTACGTTTGCAACACTGAACGGGAGACACTTAATAAGAGGTTTATTATGATTTCTGACAGCCAATCAGCTCCGCAACTCCACAAGAACGAGGGTATCAAGACTCGCAGCAACTATCTGCGTGGCACGATCCTTGAAGGCCTGGCCGATGTTTCCACGGGCTCAATTTCCGCTGACGATCAGCAATTGACGAAGTTTCACGGCGTTTATCAGCAGGACGACCGCGACGTGCGCGCGAATCGTCGTAAGCACAAGTTGGACAAGGCCTACTCCTTTTTGGCACGCGTTGGTTTGCCTGGGGGCGTTTGCACGCCACAGCAGTGGATTACCATGGATGAGGTGTCGAATTACTGTGCATTTAAGACGCTTAAATTGACCACCCGCCAAGCCTTTCAGCTGCACGGTATCTTAAAGGGGAATTTGAAATACACCATCAAGTCGGTGAATGATGCCCTGATGACGACGCTGGCTGCGTGTGGGGATGTTAATCGCAATGTCATGGGCACGCCGAATCCTTTCGCGTCCGAGGTGCATACCGAAGTGCAAGCTTTGGCAGAAAAAGTTAGCGACCACCTGAAGCCTCAGACAAATGCGTATGCCGAGATTTGGTTGGATGCCGAAAAAATCGTCTCTCATGGTGAAGATGAGGTGGTCGAGCCCCTGTATGGGAAGACTTATTTGCCGCGTAAGTTTAAAATCGCCTTTGCGATTCCTCCGCAGAATGATGTCGATGTACTAACAAATTGCCTCGGTTTCATCGCAATCGTTGAAGACGGCAAGCTGGTAGGCTTCAATATTTCTGTTGGTGGCGGCATGGGCATGACGCATGGCAACGAAAAGACTTTCCCGCGCCTCGCAGATGTCATCGCGTTTTGCACGCCCGAGCAAGTGATCGATGCTGCGGAAAAGATCGTCAGCATTCAGCGTGACTTAGGCGACCGGGTGGAACGCGCACACGCTCGTTTCAAATACACCGTCGAGGATCATGGTGCAGACTTTATCCGTGCCGAATTGGAAAAGCGTCTTGGCACTAAGCTGGAAGATCCACGTCCGTATAAATTTACCAGCATGGGCGACCGCTATGGTTGGGCCGAAGGTACCAACGGTAAGTGGAATTTAGGGCTCTTCATCGAGGGCGGCCGTATCGTCGACCTTGAAGGCAAGCCGCTCAAGACGGGCATGCTCGAAATCGCTAAGGTTCACAAGGGCGACTTCCGCCTGACAGGGAATCAAAATGTGATTATTGGTAATGTCGCTGAAGAAGATAAGGCCACCATCGATGCGATGGTCGAGCAATATGGCTTAGACGGCTACAAGAGTGCGTCCGGCATGCGTCGCAGTCAGATCGCTTGTGTGGCGCTGCCGACTTGCGGCCTCGCACTGGCAGAGTCGGAGCGTTACTTGCCGACATTGGTTTCCGACTTGGAAGTGATTTTGGAAGAAGCCGGCCTGCAAAACGATGAGATCGTCATTCGCTCCACCGGTTGCCCCAATGGTTGTGGTCGTCCGTATCTCGGAGAGATCGGCCTCGTCGGTAAGGTGCCGGGCAAATACAATCTCTACCTCGGTGCCGGTTTTGACGGTGAGCGTATGAATAAACTCTATCGTACATCCGTCACCCACCAGCAGATCATTGATGAGCTCAAGCCGATTCTACTTTCTTACGCTAAAGAGCGCGAAGAGGGCGAACGCTTCGGTGATTTCACCATCCGCAAAGGCTACGTCAAAGCGACGACGGCAGGGAATAGTTTCCACGCCAATATCGGGGCGGAGGCTTAGTTTTGCACCATTCCCGGGCCAAAGCCGGCTCGCCGTAAATCGGGACCAGGGTGAGCCGGCTCCCGTGAGGACGCGGTGGTTTGATAGAGATCAGCTAGCAGTCAATCCTGCTCACATACCTAAATTCGCTGTGCCAATTCGCTCCTTTGGAATTGGATACGCATAGTTGAATCTCTGAGCCATTCATTTCTGCTTCAGTCGAAACGTCACAGTGCTGCACGACAGACCAAGCGCCTTCGATTCCTTCGAGCTTCAAATAGTCAAGCGTGCTAATTTTTTTACTCATAATATTGGTAGAACTTTGAGGCCACGCGGAGCGCACTAGCGCTCGTTGTTGCAGTCGATCTGTTCGGCATGTTTGATTTGTTCGCCGACAAAGACAAGGCACTCGTTTGGGTCTGAAATGTGGAATTCTCTCATTCCGTAATCTCTATCGAATAGATCCTTGATTTTATAGTTTTCTTTGTAGTTCTTTACGTGACTCCACTGAGAGGTGATACCCTCGACTTCGACGTAGATACTGCTGTGACCTCTCACGTATTCCATGACTTTCTCATCACTCGCTAGCATTAGATGGATTTCCGCGTCTCCAGATTTTATTACAGAGTAGTCGGGGGATTCCCAAAACAACTCGAACTTCAGCACGTCGACGTAAAAGCCAATCGTTTCTTTCATGTCAGCTACCGCTAGCATCGGAGCGATGAGTTTTGTTGAATGGCGATTCATTTTTAGAGCGTAGGTGGGATCCTATGATAATTCCATTTTCTTTTTATCTTTCTTCGTCTCGTTATTTATTACCCATGTCCTTGTGCTCGCGACTTCACCGTAGATGGTGGCACCCTGAGTGGTTCTGGCACCGTCGGCTTCCAAAATACCCTGCGGACATCATACGCACGCTACGAAACACAAGCCGTAGCGTGAAGCTTCAGCGAACGTTCAGCGTCCTGGTCGGTCGCTATGGAGTATGACGCACGTTTGCTAAAGCTAATCTCATAAGTTTCCTGAGATTGAGAGGAGAGATATTGCCAAAAAATTGTTCCTAAACTGAAAGCATGTCCTCAAAGCTACAGCGATTCAATCGCGGGGTAAACCCGTTCGCTACGCTGTTTGTCGTGACTGGCTTTATGCCAGGATCGATGATTGCTTGTCCAACCTGGGTTTTCGGGCACCAATATTAGGGAATTGCGAGAGGCTGTATCTCAGGCTTATTGTGAGGTTTGCTCTACGTCTAAGAAAAAGCGTCGTCTAAGAAAAAGCGTCAGTCCAATTTTTCATGTTTTTGAGGTCAAAAAGGGCAAATAGATCCGCGATTATTGACTTCCTCATTTCATGGCATCCGTCGTTTGAACGATCTGCCTGTATCTCAAAAGTCTTTGCGGGTATCTTTCTTTTGACTCGTAGCGTGCAGATT
>PBYS01000104.1 GCA_002729725.1 Puniceicoccaceae bacterium | reverse complement strand
CTGCGGGGGATTCCGCTACGCTCCATCCCCCGCAGGGAAGGAACCGGCGTCTCGCCTAGGCTCGACTGAATTTACAGACAATTTTTTGCACTACCTTATCGAGTGTGGAGTGACTTAACTTGTTTACTGATGTTCGAGTGATAAGAAATTAACATTAATATTAGAGAGAGTGCGAATGATGGTTAAGAAAAAAAATATGATAGCCCTAGTGGCAGGTTCAGTGTTCATCGCAAGCGCGTCTCACGCTTCCATAAACGTGACTGCCAATGTCATTGGCTCAGATTCCGGATTTGGAGCGATCCAGTATGATGCCGGCAACGAAGAAGGGGACAATGTAAGTGAATTTGTGATACATGGCCGCGTAGATTCTGCAGCTGCTTACAACACCTCGGCTGGAACGCTTCACATTAGCCCAGGAATCGCCAGCGACGGAGACATTGTTTACGGCAACACCTATGACGCAACCAACTTTGGATGGACTGGCGGATCGCCGACCGAGAGTGGCACGGCATATAATAATACTTCTGTAAATGCTATCAGCAGCGGATATGGTACCACAGCAGCCACATGGGCCTCTTTGAGTGTAGCCAGCCCTAGCGAAGAACTACAGGTGTCGTTTTTTGTGCATAATTATTTTATATCGACCGACTTGTCGGTATTGATTAACGGAGTCGAGTTGAGCTACTACGAAGATGTAATGTCTTCAGACTACAACTCCTCGGGCGGGGAAGGACGCGATACAGATTTCTTCTATGACTTTAACTTTTCGGGTCTGACTGCGGGTGATAGTCTGGGGTTTAAGTTCACGAGCATTGCTAATTTGGGTTCGGATTGGGCTAATCTGAGCTTTCTTTCGTCTTCTCTTAATTATGAAGTGCCCACTAGTATGTCTAATGACTTCATCGAACTGCCCAATGCAATTCCAGAGCCCGCCACTATAATCCTGCCCTTACTTGTCGGTTGTGGAGTGATCTTTGTTCGTCGACCAAAATTAACGTGAGCTCATGGAGCTGTGTCATGAGTTTTTTATCTCACGACAAGGCCCGTAAAGGGGCATGTCGGAATGGCACGGACTTAAAGAAGTTTTGGCCATCACTGGGAACGGCGGCTTTAAGCTGCCGAAGATGTATAACCCACTTGAAACCAATGTATTAATCACAGAGGGGGCGGCTGAAGCAGCCCGTCCCAGTGAAGCATCAGATCCTTGAGCCTGCTGAGCAGGATTTGATTCATTGTAGCTGTATGCGGGGATAGCTCGTAAGCAGTTTGAACCTTGGATGTTCGATGTTCAATTCCTCACTTCCCACTCCCTACTGGGCTTGCGCCCCAGCTCATAGGCTGAGGGCGATGATTAGGCCGACGCTGGGGATGCAGGCGAGGGTGCTGAGGATGATGGAGCCGGCGGCGAGGGCTTCGTCGCCATCGAGTGCTTTCGCCATGATATAAGAAGCCACGGCGGTGGGGCAGGCGCTGAGTATGAGTAGCACCAGCCGTGCGATGGGGTCGACTTCGACCAGGAGTAGTAGGCCGGCGGTCAGCGCGGGCATGATGATGACTTTGAGTGCGCTGGCGTAGCTGGCGCTGCGGTAGCGGCCTTCCATCGAGACGAAGGCCATGCCTCCACCGACACAGAAGAGGGCGGCGGGGGCGGCCATTTGCCCGATCAGTCCTAGGGTGCTGAGCGCGAATTTGGGGAGTTCAAATGGCAGCGCGAAGAGGGCGACCCCGATGATGGAAGCGAGTATGAGTGGGTTGCCGGCGACTTTGCCCACGCTGCCGCGTAACATGGATGTGGATACGCTCTGCTGGCTGAGGGTGAGCACGAGCACGGCTAGCACGTTGTAGAGTAGCATCGCGGGGGCGAGGATGAACATGACTTGTGCCACTGCGGCGCCGACTTTGTCGGGCTGGATGCCTTCGACGGCGAAGACGACAAAGGGGAGGCCGGCGAAGGCGAGGTTGCCGCGAAAGGCGCTTTGCACAAAGGTGCCGACTCGCTCGCGGGGCAGTTGTAGCCAGCGACTGGTCAGGAACGCGAGGACTATCAGTAAAAGTGTGGCCGCGGTGAAGATGCCGATCGCGGGCAGGGCATCCTTGGGCAGCGACTCCGCGGTGACTAGGCTGTGAATGATCAGCGCGGGCAGGCTGACCCAAAAGATGAGCCAGTTGAGTTCGTTGATGAAAATCTGTGAGAGCCAGCCGCGACGTGCGAGCCAGAATGCGAGCCCGATGACTACAAAGACGGGGAGTAGTGTGTTGATGACTTGGAGCATTGAAAAGCGGGCTTGCGCCAGTTGTGTGATAAAAAACGGGGACGCTATGTTTTGCTCTGTGTAGTGACAAGCTTCTAGCTTGTCGTATGTGGAGGGTGGTCGCGTTGATTCGGTAGGTCGTGGCCAAGTGCTTCAGCCTTGGTTTGTGGTTTTCGTGGGCGGGTGCTGTGCATGCGCTGTCGGGCGCTAAAGCAACCCGCTACTTTGGGGTCTACTTCGAACTTCAAGCGGGCGGGACGCCTGATCTCCATGTTTTCTGGTCCTTGTGATTACGTTTCCTGCGGCTCGGTTTGGATGGCTGCTAGAACCGCGGCTTTGAGTGCATCCACCCGCTTCTGAAATTCCAGCGCGGAGGGCGTCTCTAGGGTGTAATTGATGCCGCCGAACCTTTCTTGCAGGCAGAGTGCTTCGGGCTGGCCCTCTTCGAGCTGTTGCTCGACTTCGATCGGGATGATGCCGTCTTTGGCCGTGAAGCCGTCGATACAGTTGGCGGTCTCGATCGGGAGGTGTTTTTTCGCTGCCTGCAAGATGCGTTGGGCGCGGCCCGCTTGTGGTGTGCAGACCTGGGGATGACTAGACTGCAAGGGGAGCTGAATCTCATAGAGGTAGAAGCCTTGGCTCTCCCAGTCTTCGTGTAAGTGGATCGCGCAATCGAGCTGTGGAATGTGGGTATGGATCCAAGCCGCGTGCTGACGTGTTTCTTGCGAAACCAAGTCGCGGTAGTCGCGGTTGAGATCTAAGTCGTCGGGGTTTTCGCGTGTGCCGTTGGCTAGGCCGGCGGGGTTCAGCAGCGGGCAGATATAGTAATGATACTGGGGTGGCAGGGCATCGTCTTGTAGCAGTTCGAGCAGTGCTTGTGAAGTGGCGGGCTCGTCGCCGTGGATGCCGGCGGAGAGGTATATGTGGCCTGTCTCTAAGCCCAATGTCTGCGGAGCGCGCCGCAGGCCCAGTAAGGACCATGCCTGTTCGGGGCCGACGTGTCCAAAGGCGTCGACTTCGAAGTCAGCAGCTTTAGCTGCGATTTCTAGTTGAGTAATGAGCGTAGCGACCGAGCGTGTCATCATAACCGGATAGCTTGCCAGAGAAGGGAGCCAAATGCACCGTTAATTTGCGTGAATCGTACACGGCGCTGAGACTTTCCACGTAAAGAGCTTCACTCCACGTGGTGGGTTGGGACTTGAGAGGACGTGGGGCTTTTGTTCGGTTTGGAGTTCCGCTTTTAAGTGCTTGCGTCGGATCGGTTGCAGGGGATGTCATTGAAGGTTCTCATACAGTGGTGGCTTCGGGTCTTTGAACCGGGGGGCAAGCTATCTGACCAATGATGCTTTTACAAAATACATTGGTTGGGACGTCCTATTTTTATGCCTGGTAGTTCAAGGGGAGCTCACGTATCGCTGCTTTGGGCTGCTAGAAACTGCCGAAGATTGTCGTTGAGCCAGAATTTGGGCAGGCTGCATTTCTTGAGCGACTTGAGCGATGAGGGGGCGTACGTTGGCGCTGGGATGAAAGACTGCGTGATTTGGGGTTAATCGGCTAGGTAAACTCGATATTCTGCGAGTGGATGCTTGCTTTGCCATTGTGGCAGGCGTGGGCTAGGGCCTTCGATGCGAACTAGAGGTGCCGTGCGCGCGGCGAGTCCGTTGATTTTGGCCCAAAGTGCGGTGTCGCCCCAGTATTGCGGGGGTGTGTCGGCTTGGGCGACGGCGGCAAAGATTTCGGCGGGGCTGTGACAGCCGGCGCGGAGGGCGGCGAGTGCGTGGTGTTCCAGCCGTCCAAATTCAGTGCCGGCATAAGATTGCTCTTCCAGCCAGCGTGTGATCGCAGCCGGAACCCATTCGAGGGGGGCCTGTGATTGAGCGGCTAGCGCTCGGAATGTGGTGAGGTCTTGCTCGGCGAAGGCGCGGTCGACTGTGCAGGCAAATTCGAATTGAGCGGGGCTGACTGGCTGTCGTATGGGGTAGCTGGCGGCCAGCTCGCTGGGCTGCAATTGGCCGAGGCCGTTGTAGCGTTCGATTCGGGGATGGGCGTCGATGCAAATCAGATCGACTTGCGAGCGCTTCAAATGTTGTAGGCAGGTGAGAATGTGGCACAGCATCGACTGATCAAATAGGCAGGCATCGAACCAGAGCACAGTCTGTGTGTCGGCGGGCATTTCGCTCAGTTTGCGGTATTGCTCTTGGAGTGTTTCCAGCACGTATGCCTGGTCCAGGCCGCCGTCGGTGCTTTGCTCGAGGAAAATGGCGCGTGCTTGTAAACTCGCCTCACTCGGCCAACCTGGATTGCGGGGGCCGTCGTAGAGAATGTCGTGCCAGACTAAGATCTCGCCCGCTAGCTTGGCTTCTTGAAGTAATTGACCGGCGTGGTCGCCGCTGGTGATGTGAATCTTGTGTTTCATGGGCTTGGGCGTGTTCATGAACTAGATGCTCAAGGGGGGCAATGTGAACCGTAAATTTTCTTACCTTGCGGGTGGCCGCTCACACGCGGTCGGGCGCTAAAGCAACCCGCTACATGGGGAGCCTACTTGAAAGTTCAATCGGGCGGGATGGCCGATCCCCATTGTACTCTCCACTTCCCACTCTCCCACTGGGGCAAGTGCTTCAGCCTTGGTTCGGAGGGGCTAAAATTCGTGCTTTATTTAAAAAACTGCCAATTGAGCGCTTGACTTGACTTGTGTAGGCAGTTTTCTACCCTCTTTCACTTTAAGCCAGAGTAGCTCAGTGGTAGAGCAGAGGACTCATAAGCCTTTGGTCGGCAGTTCAAATCTGCCCTTTGGCACCATTTCTCATAGCTGAGATGAGCCGCAATCCCTTTTAAATTCGGGGTTGCGGCTTTTTTGTGACTCATTCGCCGTTATTCTACTTTTTCCGTGAAAACGGTTAATTCTTGCCGTTTTGTTCCTTTTTTGTTCCTCATTCTGGACCATGAAAGAAGCCAAAATTTACCAGATAAACGAAAAGGATTATACGCATCTGGTTTTATTTCGGCGTAAGGGATTCAAAGAATATAAGCGCAGGTTCCGGAATGAAGCGGACGCAAAAGAGGATTGTGCCGCATATAATGAGAAATTGCTAAAGGAGGGGGCCGAGGGCGTGCACATTAGCCCGGCAGACCGTCACAAGGTGTTGGCCGCGCTCAGGATCTTGCAGGGCACGGGCATTGGCATTGTGAAGGCCGCAGAGATGGCCCGGGCACAATGGGAGAGCAAAGGGGAGGGCGCAGAGCTTAACCCGCTCGTTTGGGACTTCCTCGAATATCAGGAGCGTAAGAAATTAGACCAAAAAACGGTCAATGACTACAAATGGAGGCTCAAGGCATACTTGGAGGCGTCGAAGGCCAAGCGTCTCGAGCATTTGACACCGCAAAGCGTGCAGGCGTTCGCCTTCGCGCAGGCTAGCCCCGCCAGCGGCAAGAACATGATTAAGGCATTGAGCGCGTTTTCATCGTTTCTCGTTCGCCGCGAAGTTATCCAGGTGAACCCATGCCGAGGCATCGAGAGGCCGCGCAAGGCGAAGAAAGCAGAGATCGAGATTTTGACGCCACTGCAAGCGTGGTGGTTTTTGCGTAAGCTCGAACGGGCAAAGCCTGAATGTGTCGGCTTCTATGCCGTGTTGCTATTCGCATTCTTGCGGCCATCCGAGGCCGAAGGGCTCACGAAAAAGGACTTTCGAAAGACCACCATCAAAGTGACTACGGGCAAAATGCGCGGCATGTCGCGCCGTCTGGCTCCTTACGTGCCATCGTTGCGGGCGTGGCTGGAACGATACCCGTTTGCCGTGCCCTCAGATCGACAGCAAAGGCAATGCCGCGAACTCTGCCCGGTTCCGTGGGCTCCAGACATTTGCAGACATTCGGGGATCTCTTACCGGGTCACACAATCAAAAGACCTCAAGGCCGTAGCACTTGAGGCCGGAAACAGTCCCGCCGTGATTCTGTCGGACTATTTCGAGCTAGTGGAAGAGCCAGCCGCAGAGTTTTTCTTTAGTAGGATTGTCCCGATTTAGCAGAAACGGACAGGGAGTTTCGACAGGACAGAAGCCCCGAATATTTTACCGTTTCCATTACGCAACTTAGAAACGGAGTGGAGGCCAAACCCAACAAACAAGCAGGCAGAAACTAGAATGCTGACGAATGAGGTTTTGCCCGGTGCCTTGACTAAACTAAGCTTTATAGCTGAAAAAGTAAGCTCATGGTAAGGCTTCACTAGTTCAGGGTGAGAAGTCACACGCTTAGCCATTTCGACAGAATCAGTTAACTTTTCAAAATCAAAGGACGGCTCCTCACTATTCGCCGACAGATGATCTTTCAAAGTTTTAGGGCTTGGAATTTCGCCTTCAATGCACCCCAGCTTTTTGGCGCGAATCAGTAAATCCATAGTGTGAAATACGAGATCGGATTCCAAGTGTTGCAGCCTCCTTATACGACGATCGCGATAAGTGAGCCAGTGAAAGACAATTAGAATCAACAATGTAGGTAGCACGAAAGATAGTATATTTGTGTTCATTTGTTGTTTAATATTTCGATGATTTCCTCTTGTAGCTGTGCGGCTCTGCCTTCGAACTTATCGCATCGTTTACGCTCATAGTCAATAGTGCCTTGATGTGTCCATTTTGAGTAGATCGCTCCAAATGTGACACCAAAAGCAAATAAAGAAGCGTCGATAATCTCGCTCCAAGGTAGTTCCATTGCAGTTAAGATATCATTGCTCATTATTGCTTTCTAGAAGTCGAAGTGAAATTCAGTGTTACCGTTTTGTAGTAGCACCATTACGACGCCTGCTTGCCAGATTTCGCGGAGGGTGAGGCAGTCTTTACAACGGCTACCGCGTTTCCCGATTGGCGGCTTATGTCGGCGGCGTAGATTTCGTATTCTCGTTTGCTGACTATCTTGATTGGCGTGGGGAGTTCGCCTTCTCGCTCATGATATTCAATCGCCGCATCTACGAGCATTTCTACCAGTCCATTGAACGTGGTGTAGGCTTCTTTTGCGATCTTGTCGGCAACATCCATCTTTTCAGGAGTGAGACGGACGGTTCGTTCTTTTACAGATTTTCCTGCTTTAGTTCGCTTCATAGAACAACTTTTTTGAACCTTTTTCTATTATTTGCAAGCCATTGATAAAGAACGGCTTAACGGTAGAAAAAGGCCCTTTTAGGCCTTATTGGGCGGTTACGGGTGTCCTTTTGCTGTTTACAATTGGCGGTTTTGGGTTCTTTTGGATGTCAGCTATGAAAAATGGAAATAAAACAATAACAGAACACACAAGCAAAGCAGACTTGCCTTTGCTTTTTACAGATGAGCAGCTCGAAAGCCTGGAAGACGATGCTTGGTATCCGGGTTATTTCTACAATTCGGCCATAGGGTTGAAGCGCACAGACGCGCTAAAATTCGATTGGGAGCGCGGAATCATCGATCCTGAATCGGTGCGTTGTCTTGGATCATCGGTCTTAGGGCAAAAGCTCACAGTCGGGCAAAAGATGCGCCCCGTGATCTTAGGCCGCGAGCTAAAGCGCGTTTCACCAATCGGAGAAGGCCGCGTGATCGGCACATTTTCCGAAAAAATGGAAAGGCTCGCATCGTGAAGCACTATTTAATGATTTATCAATCTTACGCTTGCCCCATGCCGGGAACTGCTCAGGCGATGGTTGAAATCACAGAGGATGCGCTCGAACGCCTTAAAGGCTCGCTAAGAAACGGCGTGTTTGAAGTGCGTCAAATGAAAGACGCCTCCGACAGTCGCACAGACTGGACGATTGCACTTAAGCAGCCCGTGTTTAACTGCGACACATGCCAGGACACGGGCCGTCAACCTTACGGGCTAAATCGCAGCATCGAATGTAAAGCATGCAGCGGAAAGGCGGTTTCAGGATGAGTGATTCACTTCTTAGCGTAGGGGTTTGTGAAGGCGTCCCGCTCGGAAATATCGGGATGACGTTTAATCCTGGGCTGCCTGCTTTCTTCATCGCAAAGCAACTCGTAAAGGGCAAAAAGGCCACGGGATTCAATAAACTGCTCTTCGTCGTAAGCTTCTTCTTCCTCCGAAATATCCGCTTCTTCGAGATACACGAAAAAGAAAGCCCGATTCTCTGCCGTGCCCCAGTCGCCATCGGGTATTTTGGCTTTAACCTCTTCAACCCGTTTCCTGCAAGGAGCGGGAAGCTTCGCCCAATCAAGGCCGCGGCCACATTGGAGATTCATCAAGGCGAGTCGAGCAGTCTGGATCGTGATTTTTTCTTCAATGGTCATAATGGGGAAAATCCAAGAGCCGCCCCCTTTTGCAATACGAAAGGTGGGCGGTCATGACACATAGCGAAGCCGTAGCATGGGCAAAGCACATATGGGGGCCGAAAGCGTATGCAGTGCAACTCGCCAACGGATCGCACGTAGTGGGCGAAAACATGGCAGACATGACACACGCGGGCATATCGTGGCATAGCTATGAGTTTGCCTTTCAGTCAGCCGGACACGCTCCCGACATGAATCACCCTGTCATATTGCGAGCGGCACTAGCCGAGCTAATGGCAAAGAGCGAAGCGAAAGCCGCCGCCCCGGAACAAGTGGAATTTTGCTAGATGAACACTGAAAAGACAGTCGCCGTTCTTTTTGCGCGTGAGGATTCATATTATAAGACCCTCGATGCTTGCGACGTTTACGATAAGACGCGTGATGCTCTCACTTTCACAGGAAAAGCACCGATCGTCGCACACCCTCCATGCCGTGGGTGGGGTAGACTGCGCAAACAGGCAAAGGCGCCGGAGCTAGAAAAATGCTTGGCATTTTGGGCAGTAATGAAAGTTCGCGAAAATGGCGGCGTGTTAGAGCATCCGGCACAATCGAGCCTATTTAAACAGATGGCACTTCCCCGGCCGGGCATGGGCCCTGACATTTATGGCGGTTTCACGATCTCACTGCCGCAATTCTGGTTTGGTCATAGAGCCGAAAAACCGACTTGGTTTTATATTTGCGGAATCGACCGGCAGTCAGTGCCGGAGATCCCAATATTACTAGGTAGAGCGCCTAGGGTTATCACTCGAAAGAAGGGCCTTCTTTCAGGAATGCCAGGATACCGTAAAGAAGTCACTATAGCGGAGCGCGAAGAAACGCCGGCTGCTCTGGCTAAATGGCTCGTGGAACTCGCTAGGCGAACTCAATCACGGGAGGCCGTCGCTTAGTGGATTATTCGCTCAGAGATTTTCTTGATTCAAAGCATGTTCCCGCGTCGATTCAGACGCGGGAACATTTGCCGTTTCATTCGCAGATCGCGAGCGAGCGAAGAATTAGAAACGCGAATTTTCAAGACGATCTATTGAGCGCGGGCCAGATCGAGGATTTAAAAGACTTTCAAGCGTTCGACAAACGCCGCTCACAGACTCGGCTAATGAGCATCAAGCAAGCCGACCGCATGGAGCGCACCGGGGAACGTGGTTACCACGACGGCCAAACCGTTTCTTTCGTGGGGGTCAACTCGGAGCACGTCGACGAAGTCGAACCGTTCCGCCGCAATAATGCCATTCCGCAAGTGGCACAGGAGAAACGCGCTAAGTTGTTGAAAGAGTTGACTTACTACGTGGAGAGCGAGACCGCGAAAAAGGGCGTCAAATTTCGCCACTGGGTACAGCATGACGGGGCGCGATGCATTGCGGCCCGGCTCCCTAAACGCTGGAAAGCGCAAAACGGGCGAGTCACAAACTTTAATGAGAGCCCAATTGCAACGCGCTTAGGCGCTCAAATCGTTATGCGATCTAACGAGGCCGGCTCTCCCGTGAAAAAGGCGCATGAAAAGACTCAGGACCCGGTGACGGGCAAATGGTCGAGACCCTACATTTTAGACGCACAGGGGCGGCGCGTGCGCTGTCTCGATGAGAAGGGGCGGCAAACATACCACCCCCACACACACATGATTCTCAAGATCGATCGGTATCTAACGGACGCCGAATTTTTGGAGCTTATAGAATTCGGGCAACGACACTTTAAGACGCCTAAGTTAGACAGTGGAGCGCTTAACAATGTGCGCGAGGCGTGCAAGTATGTCATCAAATGCGATGAACTCAACGACGTGAAAGACTTAGACTTTCGCCGTTACCTAAAAGCGACGTTCAAACGTCGCTTAGTCGCGTTTTACGGTCAGTTGAAGTTTAATATCAAAATACACAAGATCAACGGGCAGCACATTAAGCTTGTTTACGACCCTAAGACAAAGACGAGCGCTTACCGCGTCCGCAGAAATCCGAATGCACGCGTGGTGAAGGGCAAGAAGTCGCTCGACCAGGAACTAAACGACAAGCTGACAAACATCAGCCGGATTGACGAAACCGAAGAGGACAAGCTCAACCGGCAATCAGACGCGTGTCACATAGTCGCCAAGCTCGCACCGCTCCCGCTCGTATTGCCGATACGTGAGCCGGTGCTTTTAGTCCGTGGCCGGGTCGATGTTCGCGAGTTGCTAGACCGAAAGGAAGTTGAGCCAATCTTAGCAGAGTCACAGGAGCATTTCGAAGCAGCTTGCGGGCTCTTCGAAATGCTGCACGGCGTCGACCCTTGGGAGTGGCTAAACGGCAGGGGAGCCCAACAAGGCGAGCTGTCAGGGCTCGATTTGTCGCCAATTTGCCCCGCGTCTAAGGGTTCTGCACACAACGCACCCGTAACTTCCAAATCTGAGCGGGCGAAGCCCTCCGTGTGCATGGGCGAGCGGAGCGAAGCACCCGTAGGGCCGCAAAGCGGCAGGCGTTTTGAGCCGAATCTCTCCAATTTTTCCGAATCAGAAACAGTCTGCGATTACTTTTAGAGCGGTTTCGACCTCTCACACCAAAAACCAACAAGAAACGATCAAAAATGAATAAAGTCATACTCAAGGGCAACGTCACCAGTGACGTAAGTTATAAAGTCACAGTAACAGAGCACGAAATTGCAAAATTTGGAATTGCAGTGAATGAGGTACGCGGAAGCGGAGATAACAAAAAGGAGAAGACGACCTTTGTTGACGTCACCGCATTTGGAAAGCGGGCGGGCGTGATCTCGAAACACGTTAAAAAGGGTGATCCGATTCTAATTGAGGGCCGTCTCAACCTTGAGCAATGGGAAACCGAAGGCGGCGAACGTCGCCAAAAACTTGGCGTTATTCTCGATCAGTTTGATTTTTTGAACCGCGCTCCAAAGAGCGAGTAACACAAAACCTTTAACCCAATGCCGCGCCCATATCGGGCGCGGCCCTTTATCAAAAATGAGCGATGAAAAGAAAACACAAACGCAGACAGAGACACCGGAAACACCCGCACTTGACGAACAAAGCGAGCGCGAAAAACGCCGTGCCGAAATCAACACCAGCGCCAAGACGATCAGCGCAAACGACTTCGTTTGCAACTATCTGCCCAAGCGCCCCCCCATTTCAAAAGAGTATGTACCTGAAGCTAATCCTTTTGTGCTCGATGATAGCAATCCTCATCGGTGCAACGGTCGCACTGCTAGCGCTGGCAGTGACGGCGCTTCCCGTGCTGATT
Organism: Puniceicoccaceae bacterium; assembly: GCA_002729725.1. GTDB lineage: Bacteria > Verrucomicrobiota > Verrucomicrobiia > Opitutales > Coraliomargaritaceae > Thalassobacterium > Thalassobacterium maritimum. The sequence goes on along the minus strand of PBYS01000104.1, from coordinate 7,629 downwards.
GGCCTGTTGATAGTAAGCGCATTCGTTTTGATCCTGAAAAGCATTTGCTCACCGATAGCGGGGAGCCTGCATACACTGCAACGGGCCGTTTCAAGACCATTCCGAAAGCGGATAGAGATAATACCGCCGTCAAGCAGTTGGCGCGATGGAACGCGATAAGAGCCAACGAGGGCAACGAATCCGCAGACGAGCCCGAGGAGTCCAAACCAGAACCCGACGAAATCAAAAACGAGGCGGGCAAGTGGGTTGATTTCTGCGAATGTCTTTTTGCATTTGCGGGCGGCGATGCTGCAAAAATGGGCAACTTGCCCAATGGGGCTAGCGAGAAGGAAATGTTTACATCTGGATTATCGAGCGCGTTTGCCCGTTGGAAGCTGTTACGATTCCCGGCAATATTGGGCTTTGCATTCGCGGCGGGCACGTATGCCCATAGAGTCTATAAAACTTGGGCGGCGAATCAGCCCAAAGAGCCCAAACGGGCACAACCAGACCACGAGCCCAACGAACCAACAGAGCGCGGGCGCAGAGTAGACGAGCCCGCGGAGGAAATGCCCTACATGGGCAAAAATTCAGGCGCGGGCGGTGGCCTCGCGACTGTCGAAGCAGAATTTCAAATCACAAAATAAGGAAGCAATTATGCACATATCAGTTATAGGGGCATCAGGCAGCGGCAAAACGTTTTGCATGGATAAACTTTGCCAAGCGTTTAAATTCGAATCGGGCAAACTCCCGCTTTTTTGCTCAGATTTGGGCCTTGAATCAGAGTGTGCCCATAAATTCGACAGTGACCACGTCGACGAATTCATGCGGGCCGCGTTCACGATGGAAAATGCAGAGCGTTGGGGGATCATTGACGAAGTGCCCACCACGACGGGCAGAGGTAACAAGGCAAAGCCATTTTTGAAAATCCCGCGAATGGGCAGGCATCCGGGCAACCTGTGGGTTTTCGGTTTTCAAGACTTCGTAGGGGCAGAGCCCATTTTTCGAAGTCAGTCAACGGTATGGTTAATTTTTCGAATCAACCTACAGGAAGACGCCGATAAACTGTATAAACAGCTTGGGCACCCGTTAATTAAAGACGCCACTCTATTGGAGACGGGCAACTTTATCTTTTTCAAAGATGGGCAAGCGGAGGTATTGCGATTAGCATCATGAGCACAGCGGATAAAATGAAAACCACGCGGGCAACGCTCGGACTCAATCAAATAGAAATGGCGGGCATTTTGGCCATTTGCCCAACAAAGGTTTCACAGATCGAGCGGGGCATAGGGCAAGGGCTCAGTCTCGACGCAGCAAACCGCCTGCATGACCTGGCACGAATCGAGCCGCCCATTGAGCCCAGCCCAAAGGAGTTGATTGCCCGATTGGGCAGCTATAACGCGTTCAAATCGCTGATTTCTCTTATTTAGAACAGCTCGAACACGCATCGCGAGTAAAGCGAGCTATTGCGTGATTCGGGAGGTTCTTTCTCTTTTTTCTTTTTGCCCAAACATGCCCGCTAGCATGGGCACTAGGTAAAAACCGCCTTGCGGGGCGTGGTAGGATTTGCGCCGTTATGAACAAAACTCAATCCAACAAAATCAAGCGCACACTTGGACAAGTCGCAATCGTGGTTGCCGGTATTATCGCCGCGCCCGTGGTTGTATCCTGGTATAAGAAAGCGATTGCCACAATCACCAACAAAACCGCCTAAGTTATGCCGTTAGAACTCAAAATTGACGATTTTACAAACGCTCAACCCGGCAAAAAAATGAAGATCGCGATGGCGGCCCGTGGGGCGACATATCGCGAGTTACATTTCACGCTGAACGCGACAACAAACGGCACAACAGTAATGCCGTTTACTACGTTGATACCTGAAATCAAATTGCGTGTTGACGGTGATGTAATCATCACGATCGACACCGCCCACGCTAAAAAGCGTCAAGCCCTACGCGGCATCAACGTCGCGTCCAATTCGTTCTTTCTGGAGTTTGCCGAAGTCATGCGAAACACACCAGGCGAAGAAGACCTGTTCGCGCTCGGCCTCGCTGACCGAAAGTCGTTCTTGGTTGAAGCGGACATCCTAGCGCTTACCGGTAGCCAAACATTTGACAGCATTACAGGCTATAAAGTTTTCGAGCCGGTAGATACAAACATTGGCGTACATCGCGTAAACGAAATTTTCCCAGAAACCGGGGTTAAGGTCGGTTGGAATCTGCTAAGAATTGATTCGCCGCAAGGCGACATCCTCGGGATTGATTTCAAGTCAGACAAAGTAGATGAAATTCGGATCGAACGCGGGAACTCGACGATTTATGAGTCAGATCTTGCACACGTGCGAAACCGCCTAGCGAGCCGCCCCGGATGGGTCGACACAACACCGGACTTTTTCCCGTATATCCCTGAATTGTCTATGCGACGTTCTGACCGGCTGTACACCGAGAAAGACGATGGAACACCGCTTGAGCCGCTGAAGATCTGGTATCACACGACTGGAGCGATTACCGGCAACTCTTTCGACGTCGCTGTTGATTGGTATAAAAAGAGTTAATCGTTATGTCTGGAGTATTGGAAAGCCTGGGAAAGTCTACATCAGGGGTTCTCTCATCACTGGGGGACCTCCTAGATGATGCGGGCGTAGTCGCTGGCAAATACGCGACATTGCAACAAAGTCTCGACTCGACCAGCGAAGAGCTGGCAACCGGCACAACATACACGTCGACCGATGCAAAGGAGAGCCTGGGCTATTTTGGCACCGTGGCCGGAGTCACCACCGCGTCAATTGCGGTCGTTGTGTTGCTCGGGCTCGTTATCTGGAAGGCGCTCAAGTAGATGTTTTCAGAATTAGGAGAGGCCGCGGGCGGCATATTGGGGGGCGGTGGCAGTGCCAGCTCAACCGTGACGCCAATTAACAACGATTCCACATTTAATGGCGCTAGTGTCACAAAGGGCACCAGCGCTGTCGTGGTCGATTTTCTACGCTCGCTCCCAGCGTGGGCGGGCGTGCTATCGTTGGTCACATTTGCCAGCGTGTTAATTATCGGCATATCGAAGCCTAAAAAACATGGCCGTAAAAAAGCACAGTCTAGAAAGCGTAAAGCTACTAATTGAGTCTATAGGATGGGATGACACTTGCGCGAAATACGCCGCAAGAATTCCCAGCCAAGACCCGACAGTCTCGAACGATTGGCTCAGACAGCAAGTGAACGAAGGGAAGTTAGCGCATTGGGCTTTGACTTGCGACGGCGAGCGCGTCGGGGCAGTGTTTGCCGCGATTCGCACAGGCGACCAGGGCAAAGCATTAGTACTAGAGGCCATTTATTCGGAATCTAAAGGCACACATTCACCGCAGATATTGCCGGTATTGATCGAGGCCGCGAAAGAGCGCGGTTGTATTAGTATCGAGGTTAACACGATTCGAACAGCGGTTGCAAACTGGCTAGGCTCTCAGGGCTTCCGGGTGCAAGACGTAACATTAAGTTTAAATTTATCACATGGGCAGTAAATCCAGCAGCAAATCCAGCGCAAACCAGCAGGACCGGAGCCAAGCGCTCACAGATGACGCACTAGGCGTTTCAGGTGACAACTCGTTAGCGGCTAAAGATCAGGCGCTAATCATCAGCGCAACCGGAGACGAAAACGCAATCACAGTTGAACGCGTTGACGTGGATTTATTAGAACAGGGGCTAGAGGGCTTACAAGAGCTCAACGCTGAAGCGCTCGGCCTCGCTGGTGATGTCGTAACACGCAATTCGAATCTAGTGCAGGACGTCACGGAAGCGGTTGCCAAAAATCAAGAAGCGATCGCCGGGATCGTCGCCGATGAACGTAACGGTAACAATGAATTAACAAACGTGATTTACGTAACCGTAATCACGACGTTAGTTGGCGTTATTGTCACTCGATTCATCAACTATTTATCAAATAAAAAATGAGCGTAAACCCTCCCAGTTCCGAAACGTTCTCGCTATTACCAGGCGAGACATCCGCACCAATCGAAATGCATTCAGATTGGTGGAAAATCTACGCGCTCAGCGATGACATCGAGGCGAGTCTAAACGGTTCGCGCCGTTTTTTTCCCGTTCGTGTGGGCTCCGGCCTGCAAGAATCAATCGATTCCCAGGCGTGGGAAAACATTATTTTCCGCAACAATACTGCGGCACCCGTGACTCTTACGTTATTATGGGGGCGCGGTCAATATCTGTCAGATGATCAGGTAAGCATTGCTAACCCTCTATTTACGTTATCAGAGTCCCAGATTGCCGACCTCAAGAGCGTCTCATCAACAATCGACCCCGCAACGGTTGCGGCGCTGAAGACAGTGAACGCGTCGATCGTGGGTGACATGGCGTTAGATGCAGCGACTCAGACCAATTTAAAATCGGTGACAGCATCCACCACACCGATAGCACAAACTAAGGCGGTGATTATCGCTGAACGTGTGAGCGACACAAATAAAACATTTGCGGATTGTATCAATTTGGCGGTCTACAATTCCGGAACCGGAGAAATTACGGTTGCGGGGCTCACGCTTCAAGAGGAAGAAGGGATTGAATTTTCACGACTCGAACCGGGGCGGCTCTATTCAGATATAACGATCATAGCGACCGGCGCAGGCAAAGAAGCAACCGTAACAGGATCTAAATAATATGACTTTCATCCCCAAACCAAAAGTTGTTGGCGTTATCGATGAGGATGCCCGGAATTTGGCAGAATCGGCAATACTGAAGAATGCCGGATTTAGAAACTTATCAGAATCAGGGGTCTCGGTGGATGGAACAAATCAAACCGCAGCTTTACAAGCTGCGATAGATAGCGCCGCCGCGAATGGCGAGCGATTGCACTCAGGATTTGATGGGGTGATTCTGATCGACCAGACAATTACTATTCCAGCAGGATTAAAAGGAATCAGCCTGCCAAACGTGACATTGATGCAGGAAAATTCAGCAAACTTGGATGCAGTAGTGAGCGTTCAGGGGTTCGCCAACGAATATTGTGACATTGAATTGCGGATCGATGGCAACAGGCAGAATAATGATAACGATGTCGTTGGCATATCAATTGATGGTACGACTGCCGGCGGTCGTTGTCGGTTTGATTTATCGTTGATCAATTGTGATACTGGTTATTTTTCAACGAAGGAAGTTGAGCATGTAGAGGTTAAGATATATGCGAAAGATTGCGGGATAGCCTGTCATGTTACATCTGATGGTGTCAGTGATTCAGACGAAAATAACTATTTGATTTATTTTTATCAAGTGAACACGGCATTTAAAGCGGATGGAGACAATAAAACATCTGGGAGTGTTGAACTACATGGAGAGACGACATACAGCTGGGTAGTCGACTTGGAACATGGCTATTACACTTTTTCAGGGTTTGTCAGGTCGGGCGCCATGAATGATGGGGGTGGAATTCGGGTTTCTGGCTCGACGGCTAAAGTACACTTGTCAGGGTTAACTCTGATACTGAAAAACTCATTGGGGTCATGGGCATTTTTATGTGACGCGAATTGTTTTTTATCTGGAACCATGCTTGGCGGCGGCTGTGATGGGGGTGCATGGCTCAAGCGATGTGCTGCCGGATCGAGCATTGATTTTCGTTTTTCCGCTCCATTTGAGAACATGCCCGCACTAGTATTAGGTTCGATATCTGAATCAATTTCATGTAGTGATGCACGGGTGAGGTTCACAGGTCGTACGCTGTCAAATGCTGTCCCCGCGTTTGTGTATGAGCTAGGGCAACGGATGTTACTGCACATTGACGAGTGTTATTCGGAATATGACTATACGGGAGACATTTTATCAGGAGCAGAATATAGTAATATCACATTGTCACGGCATGTTGCCAATGAACCGTTTCGGAACGCTAATTTATCACATAATAATGTGATAGTGTGTGAAGGCAGTTATACGCAAATTGACACAGATTCGATTTGCGGCGGGAATCCCTTCAATGGGTATCGTGTGGATTCACTGCGTGGGGCAAATTCTAATTTTTCTGGAGCGTATTACTCAAGCGCGGGTGGTGAGTTTTTCCGAGACTCTCAGGTCATATCGACGGGAGAGTTTGTTATAGATGCGGGGGCCAATAGTCAGACAGTCATACACGGGGCCAGGGCCGGAGGCTCAACATCATATAAGGTGATGTTGATTGCTCGATCATCATTAGGTAATGTCACAAATCATTGGATTTCTAGCCAGGTGAGTGAGTCATTCACGGTTACTTGCGATGTCGTGCCGGCTGCTGATATTAACTTTGATTACGTCTTGCTAAAAAAATGAGCGAATATCAGCAAAATTTAGTATTGTCTGATGCGTCATTTTGGAGTGATTGCGCGGCTAGTCTTGCGAGGGAATATCAAAATAATCCAGCGCTAGACGATCAGCTCTCGGCGAAATTAATTCTTATCCAGGTCGATCGTAGATTAGGATTTCTCGGCATTAAAAAATTCAGATATGCAGCCAACGCGACCCGCTTTAAAATTTTAGCTCAGGCCGCGCCGAATTTATCCAATTTTTTCAAAAATCCGAATCAGTGGAATCATTGGATATCGAAACCCAACAGTCTAAGCGGGCTTGCGGTGGGTGATCTTGTTCGCGCTGTGAGTTCGAGCGCGATTGCAGGCGGAAACGCTTATTTTGGGCGCTTGCGCGTTGTCGTGTGGGGATTCATGGCCGCGGCATTACTATATTTCGCGGCTCAATTTGTTAAACCTATGATGTCATTTATCCCAAAATCAAAACATGGATAGCTTAATTCAATCCCTACTAACTCCGCAAAACATGTTTTTCGGCCTGCTCGTCATCGTTCAAATGCGTGGCGTAAAAGCGTACGCCGAAATTGAAAAACGTGTTTCCTTCAATGAATACAAAATCGAACAGATACAAAATTATGAAAAGTAAAATCATATTATTAACAATCGCGTTATCATCATTTTTAGCCTGCTCCCCAGTTTCGGCTATGGCTAAATTTTTCGAAGAGCGCCCGGCTCCAGACATGGGGCTAGAATACGCGGGGCCGGATCTATCCACAGTCGAGCCAAGCGGGGCCGCAAAAGCCACCATTGCCGCGATTGACACCGCAGGCGATGCAGCCGGGGCAATTGGCATACCATTTGCGAGCTATGCCGGAGAGTTTGCAGGCGGGCTATTCTCGCTCGTTTCACTCGTATTGACGGCCAAGCTCAGGGAGAGCCGGAAAGCCGCAAAATCCATAGTCAAAGGTGTGGAAAAAGCGACGACGGACGGCACCATTAAAAGCGCCATCCAATCGCAGGCGCTCAAGGACGGCACAGCGTCGAGCGTGCATCAGATCGTAACATCAATTTCGTAAGACATGGCCGCGAAAAAGACAGCCAAGACACGGGCCGTGAATCGGATCTCTCGCGCTACAACAAAATGCGCTCAAAAACTCGGGTCGCGTGGAGGCCGTAAAAAGGCCGCAAACGCCAAAAAAAGAGGGGTAAAGCGTTCCTTAAAGCGTTCCTCTCGTTGAGTCGTATCAATGCTGCTTGACTTTTAGACCTCATAAGCCTTTGGTCGGCAGTTCAAATCTGCCCTTTGGCACCATCTTTTAGATTAAAGCCTTCCGATCGTTCGGGAGGCTTTTTTCGTTTTGATCGTTTTGTTTGGGCAGCTTTGAACT
>PBYS01000103.1 GCA_002729725.1 Puniceicoccaceae bacterium | reverse complement strand
CGATAAAGGGAAAACTAGGCATAAGAGCCCTAGGGCGGGGAGAACGGCTAAGACCATAATAGCCAGGGGGCGACCAGAGGCGGGGCGGGGGCGGGACGGGCGATTGCAACAAAGGAGAGCCGCGAGGCGAATGGACGCCTGTTGCCGAGTTGCGTAGTTGATTAGCGGATACGGGAAGCGGCTAAAAAATCCCCCCTGTAATTCCCTAGCGTCAAATCGCAGTAATTGTAATCATCATATAACGAGCAAGAACGCCAAAGACTGAAATCATGAGCATAACATATATACCGTGCCTAAAAACATAAAATCGATTTAATTTACCATCGCTAAACTTCGTCACTAACGAATCGGCAACGAAAAATAGACTCGGAAGATAAAAAACTATTATCCAAGGCATGGACAAGAAAAGAGGTTTGGTTCCCGTATAGAGACTGCTAATCCGCTCACTCAATATCGGAACTGAAAAAACGACTAGAATCGTTAAAACAACTTCTATCCCGAAGAGAACACCAACCAGCTTATGTGCTTGGGATGCGCTATTCTTCACTGGAACAATCGCAGTCCTCTCCACGCCCTTCAAGTTCCTCCTCGATTTGGTCAATCAACTGTTGGTGCCTCCAGACTTCAATCATTCCCCAATAATTATAAAAGTTCCCAGGCTCATCTAAAAACAAACCGTCCACTGCATTAGCCGCCTGCCCTAATATATGCATACCAAGACCTGCAGCTGTATCAGACCAATCACTTTCAAAAGCATCAATTACTGGGTCACTTGAACCCGTAACAGGTGTTGCGACTTCGGCATCACCTGAGTCAACGGCGTCGCTCACAGCATCATACTCACCACTTTCAGCAACATCGGCAGCAAGTTCTTGGCCTCCCTGCACGCCTTCTAATGTTTCATTTAACTGCTCACATGAAAATCCACTCAAATCAGCTAGCCCCAAAACATCTACGCCGTTAATTGAGTCATTGAAAACAAAGCTGTATATTCCACTACCCGAAAGCGTTTCTGATGGCCGGGAAAGCCACTTCAAACCACCTTCTTTTAAACGAGACATAATTAATGAATACTGCTCGCCATCCACCCCAGCAGAAATAAGCGAATTGCTAATACTCAAAAGCTTCGCCTCTACAAATGCTCTACGTGCAAACCACGTTAAGCTACCAATTTCCCCAATCGGATCTCTCGATGGCCAACGTCCTGTCACGGGATCATAATATCTGAAGCCGTAGTAATACCACTGGATGTCACTGATCATCGGCTTGGTGGAGAAGCCGTATTCGCCAACTAAAGTGCCTGAAATGATATTCCCAAATGGATCGTATACGACGGCCATGTCAGTGCCGCCACTGGAATTGAGCTTTTGGACGATGTTGCCATTGGCGTCATAAGTCGGGTAGCGGCTGCCCTCCTTGAGCAAGCCACCGACACCGCCAGCTCCCTGCGAAGAGCCCGAAAGGTCGATGCCCCATAGGTTTGTGGACGACAGACTGCCGTTCACATATTCTGCAATTCGGTTCCATCTATCGTAGAAATAAACAACAACAGCAGTGCCGTCGTCCTTCTCGACTAGGCGCCCCTGATAGTCGTAGGCAAAATCAATACTAATCGAGCCATTATCGGCGTTGACCAGGCGGTTTTCGCCGTTCCAAGTATAAGTCCAAGTGCCGTCTGCAGTCAGGTTACCGTCCTCATCGTATATGGGCGAGGCGGCCCCTACTGCGGTGTACTGGTTGAGCAAGTCCTGCGTGTAGCTGGTCGTACCATTGAGATCGACAGTGTCGCCAGTGCGGTTGCCGATCATGTCGAAACTGTAATCCGGCTCATAATCAGACGACGTGTAGTAATCATTCTCCACGAAATCGACCTGGCCGAGCCCGTCGTAATGGAAGCTGTCGGTACTGGTATTGGCAATCTCATCGCCCCCCTGGCTACGCTCTGAGCGTTGACCGAGCGCATTATAGGCGTAAGCGTAGGACGACACAGAAGTCGTCCCTCCCAGCAACTGGTTGTCCACCAAAGTCATAGCATTGCGTCCCGGTTCGTAGGCATAGGTGACATCGTGGACGGGGCCGGTGACGGTTTCAAGCAGATTGCGCGTGTCCGCAAGGTAGCCGTAGGTGAAGGTATCGGTGCCGTCGGTGACGGTTTCGAGGCGACCGGCGGCATCATAGCCGTAGTCGACAACTGAATGTGTCGTGGCAAAATCGGATGCACCGAGCGGATTGGCCGTCGTCGCGAGCAGCTCCCCGAAGATGTAGCCTGCATTTCGCCCGACCGTTGAACCCGACTCCACATAAGTCCGAACTAGCTCTTTGTCATTGGCCAAAAGCCCTGTGATCGTTTCTAGCTGAACTTGGAAGCGATCATTGTAGTCGTGGTCGATACTGCGCACCGAAGTGGAGAGCGAAGGTGACAGTGAGGGTGTGAAAATATCGCCTGCGGAGAAGGCGGCGGTGGCATACTGGCCTTCACTCACCGCGTCTTGCTGACCAGTACGAGCGTAAGTGTAGTGGATGTCAGGGGTGGCTCCTGCATCGTCGTAATCGACAGCGAGGATATCACCGGCGCTATTATAAGCGTATAGTGTGTCGATTCCCCTCGCCCAGGTCCGGGATGCGAGGCGACCGCCCGGTGTGTAGGTATAGTCGGTACCGTATGCAGGATCCGGCGCGACGGCGGGATACTCCTTGCGATCCAGCCAACCGCGCTGGTTGTCGTAGATCCAAGTGGTGGTGGCGTCGCCAGAGATGCCAAAGCCGGTGGAGACGTCGAAGTCCTGCCATGTGGTCATGGTCTTCTGGCGGCCTGCATAGTCATAGGTGTATTCGACGGGATTTTGTTGGGATCCGTAGGTCTTAACGACCTGCCCCTTTGCATTGTATTCGGTATAAGTGCTCGTGGCGTCGGGAAGGATGACTTGCGTTTGGCGCCCCATGTCGTCGTAGATAAAGGTGGTTTCCAAAGGATCATGTGTCCCGTCACCATCTGGGTGCTGAACCACGCTACCCTGCGTGTCTAGCGTATCACCGTCGGGGTCGGGGGCGATGCGCGAGGCCACGGCGTCGTTGTCGTAATAGGTGATCTGCGTGGTGCCAGTTCTGGAGTCAGTGATATACTCCTGGCGACCCAGCGCATCGAAAAGGATGGTGGTCGATGCCAACTGAGCGCCGGTCGAGTCGTAGCTCGTGGTGTCGCTCATGCGGCCATCGGTATATGTTTGCACGTTATAGCTACCATCGGGAGCTACGGAGGTAACTTTCCAATCACCATCAGTGGTATTCGCATCCTCAGTGAATGTATAGGCAATCGAGCCAAAGCGCTCGTTCCAGACATGTTTACCATCCGGAGTGCGATCACTGATCGAAACACTCACCCTACCGGACTCTGTCCACTGGAAACTTTCAGAGCGGTAGACAGCGTAAGTCTCCCCCTCATAAGTGCGTGTTGTGAAAAATGTAGCTCTCTCACTGACACGGTCAGCAGTGTTTGCAATATCGTCAATTTCGTCATTCTGATTGACATCAACGGCGGTCTGGTAGCGCTCGCCCTTAGAGTTGTATGCGTATAAATTCACGACGCCATCTGGATCGACTGTCTTTTCGAGCCGCCCCGCAGAATCGTAGAACTGTAAAGACTGCGCACCATCCGGATAAACCGTTTTCTCAGTGCGCCCCATCACATCCCAAGTCTCCACCCACTCGAGGGTGTCTGAGCCATCATCCACGAGAATCGCCCGGGTGACTAATGCATCCCCCTCGACACGTTTCTCGTAGCGCATCGCATTAACAGCTGTCCCTGAAACTTGCTCAATGCTACCATCGCGATAGGCTGTCCGAACTTCAGTCCCACCGTTGGCATATGTTGACGTAAGAACTCGACCGCCCTCGGCAGCTACGGAATACGTAGTCGATTTGGGAATCAATGAACCGTCCGTATTTGCGCCGAGCGCTCTTCTCTCGGTAGTACGACCAGCCAGATCATAGTCGGTCTCCTCTATAATCTGTGTCGTGCCACCTGCGATTCGTTTTCTCTGCACAACTCGGCCACTCGCATCGTGGACGTATTCCTCCGTCACTCCTAAACGCGTGACTGACGTTCTGCGCCCAAGCTGATCGTATGTATAGGTTGTCTCGATGCCCCGCTGATCAATTTCAGATTTCAATTTGGCTGGTCCACAACCACAATCCAGCTCTGTGTAGGTGCGCTGGACTGTGGTGCCATCTGCATAGCCAAGAATCGATGGCTTACCGGAAACATCGGAGGCAAGGACGACTTCACTGCTGATTGTGGTATCAGTCGCGATATCTACACTCGTTTGACTGATTAGTTCGCCCAGTGCATCTCGGACTATCGTCTGACGGACTCCGTCAACAACTGTGAGGTAATCTACATCTGGAACTCCTGTCTCCGTAATCACAGTTAAGGAGCCATCGCTCTGGTCACGCTCGTAAGTACTGAGCGTCATCTGACCATCAGGCGTTAACCTAAAAGCAACCCGGTCACGGAATTCACCTGAACCACCGACAGTCTGGGTCTCAGTTATCAAATTATCAGGAGCATCCCACGGTGCACCTGGCGTAACTGCACTAATCTGGTATGTGGTGTTACCATCACGAACAGTATACTGGCGTGAGGTTTCGACACCCAAAGTTGTTTCAACTCGCGTGACTTGAGGTGATGTCGCCTGATACTGAGTGGCGACAACACGGCAGAGAGTATCGGGTGCCCCTAGAATAGCGTTCCCAATAGGCTGAGTCTGTTTAATCACACGGCCTGACTGATCGTATTGATACTCAGACCAGCCTCCATCAGAGCGCAGGACACTCTTGAGTCGCCCGTAGTTGCCCACCCCGTCTACGAGTTGGTTGTCATAGTAAGCCCAAGTAGTCGTCAACCCTCCGCTGGTCGAATCCGGATCCAGTGTATGCTCAACTTTCTCTTCACCCCAAGGGAAAGTTTGGTAGACTGTTTCCTCTTTTGAAACCACTGCCCCACCGGGTGTCGAAACCCAATAGACTTCCGTCCTTAAATTACCCGACACGAGCTCTTTGCGGCCGACCTCTTTCAGACCTGCGCTAGTCAAAGTCCAATCCTGATTCTCCGGCTTCCATGTATATAGGTATTCCGTAGAGGAACTACCGTTTGAATCACTAACACTCAATTTATAGGAATTATTAGTTCCGGAATCGAGGTCTTGAATCGTCCAGACACGAACTGGCAAGCCATCAGGAGTGTATAAGCCAGTGTCCTCATCGGCCTCCTCAATCCCTGCTGCGTCGTAAAAGCTGATTGTGTAGGAGTGCGCGTCGACTACCTCGACATCTACCAGCTTCTGCTCAGTCAGAATTTGCCGTATCGCAGCCCCCTCACGAATGACATCGACGTCCAAACCGATATCACAAACATACAGTAATTCATCCGGTGAATAAAGCGACGCACTTGGCACATCCGCTTTGATCCGAAGGCTCCCAGGGTTAAGGCCGCGGATCGACTCTCCTAACCCGATTTGAATATCCACACTGGAATTCTCAATCGAGCTACTTCCTCCAGACTGATCACACGGGCTCTCGGTCTCCACATAGAGAACCACCCGGGAATTGGCCTTCGCCTTAAACTGTTCCTTTTGCTCTTCTTCAGGCTCTGGCTCAGTTTGAGGACTAGGTTCCAGAGTTGCCCTTTGCCCATACAGTCCTGACCAGTTCCCGCCCCCTCCATATCCGCCGCCTGAACCACCAGCAAAACTCCCAGTGCTCTGGCCAACTTGCGGGGATGAGGTCTCGTCCCCGGGATCCGGTCCTTCCTCCTCCTCCTCATCTTTGAGATTGGCTGTCGAAGCGAAGACTACGGTTATACTGACATAACCATTTTCATCTCTCTGCAGCGAATCTAGGAAGCTCCCGACACTACGCGCAGGCCCGAAAGATTGTTTCGGAAGCTCCGAACCGAGGTCATCCGATGTGAAGCTATTTTCGATGGCCGACGCTCCCAATTGAATCTCAACTGACGCCCCATCAGGAGTTTGACCTGAGAGCGTCATTTTCTCTAATATGCCAAATGGCTGTAAAGCCTCGCCGCCAGCGACATAGGCAGCACCGCTACCAGATCCTTCAGGGTAGAACACCCGGTATGTCTGACGATGGAATTCGTCGATTTTCTCTTCGTCTGTTGCATCAGAAGGCACCTCCTTCGTTTTCGAAATGGTTCTGGCAGCAGCGATTTGTATGGTTCGATTCTCAAGATCATTCGGATTAGTTGCATCCGCTTCTTCCTGAGCATTCGTGCGTCCATCAAAGTCTGGATCTGCATCTGCGTTGTCATCAGGATTCGTATCGTCTTCTGGATTCAGATTATCCAAGGGGTCAAAATTATTAGATAACTCAAACGCATCCGACATAGTATCACCATCGGTATCCTCGTTTTCAGGGTCTAGCCCCAATTCAACCTCTTCCAAATCCGTTAATCCATCGAGATCGCTATCCAAACTTGATAATTCTAGCCGCTCCTCGTTCTCAGTAACCTTACGGGAATTATCTTGATATTCCTCCAAGTTGCTAATCCCATCACCGTCCAGATCACCCAAAGGATCTCCGACGAACTCTCCTTCAGAATCTCTGAAGTCATTCGGGTTGAGTCCATTGGCAAGTTCAAAACCATCCTGAATTCCATCCCTATCAGTGTCCTCGTGCGCCGGGTCAGTGAAATATACTTCGCGCTCCAAACGATCATCCAACCCATCGCCATCTGAATCACGAGTGTCTGGATCAGTAGTAATTATCCTATTATATGATTCTGGAACACCATTCGCATGAGTAAGCTTTACCACGCTCATAATCCCCTGAATTTCTTCCAGATCGCTCAAGCCGTCTCCATCGTGATCCCATAAACGGGGATCCGTTTTATAGACAGGCCACTGACTGGGGGAAGGCGCTATCGGCAGGCCATCATCATCAATGACGTAACCATTAATTTCCAATATATCCAGGATACCGTCCTCATCCGTATCAATATTAGCTTCGAATGGCGAAAAGCCATAGCGGAACTCAATAAGTTCGGTTAGGCCATCACCATCGCGATCCTTATTCTGATCCCATAGCAGGCTGTCAGGATCGGATAGTTGAGAAAACTCGTCCGAAGTTAATATTCGGTCATAAATCCTCCAATCGTCCAGAGACATATTTAATAAACGTGACGGCACTTCGCCGGGGGAACCTATGATCAGCGGCTCTTGAGAATTTACGATCGAACCTGTTGTCAAAGTCACCTGCTCCACCAATACACCATCATTGTAAATGCTTAATTGGGAGCTAGTTGCATCAAAGGTCACTCCGACGTGCGACCATATATAATCCGGCAGTACCACAGAGACATTTTCCGCGATTCCTTCGAAAGCAAAGGTCAGCTCTACCTCACCGCCAAAACCAACATACTGTGCCGTCGCAGAGTAGGCACCCGCTTTTGAGAACACCAGGCGCTCATCTGCAAACATGTTTGTTAAAACAGATATTTCTCTTACAGTTTCCGGTCTCCATTGAAACCAAAATGCCAGAGTAAAATCAGACTGCCCAAGGTCTAACGCAGTAGCATCCGGAGCAAGCATGTATGCCGCATCGAACGGATTTGATAGGCTATTAATTGATACGTGCCGTCCCTGAGTCAAGACCGGAGAACCATAATATGCAATGCGGAGGTTGTTACCACGAAGACGAGCATCTGTCGGAACCCGAGTGCCATCAAAAAGCGAGTCGTCCAATACGACACCATCTCGACTACTACTAATACGCTCGAAATTCCACCATAAGGTCATTCCCTGACTCAGATCTGTTGCCGACAGCGTTTCAGTGATAACGCTGTTCGGATCGACTGAGTTGTCGACCTCCCACTTATCAGGCAGACCATCCAAATCACTATCTCCGTAGAATGGCAATAGTCCTAGATTGAATTCATCGACATTGCTTATTCCATCACGATCCAAGTCATCTTCAGCTCCATCTGCAGTTGTCGGATCCAGCCCAGCAAAGACCTCATAACCGTCTGGGATCGTGTCACCATCACTATCAACGATTGTCGCTTCCGTGCCAAAACCTGGAGGTGAATCACCTAGATTACTGCCCTGTTCGAGCAAGTCGGGAATAAAGTCTCCATCCTGATCCGCACTCAGCTGACTCTCAAATACAAATAATGCAATGTTATTCAGCCCGAGACGTCCGAGCGCCGGCTGGGTCGCATCTTCGGGATACATGGGATCCATTCCAGCCAAAGCTTCCCACAAATCATCCATTCCACCGTCGTTCTCGAATAGCGCAATCGTAACAGGGTCAGGGGCATAGGTTCCAACCCCAGGGACAAACTTCAAGCGCTCAAACTGAACAGGGGCGCCCTGACTATCCAAAACAGGCTGCCCCCCGAGACTCAAAGTAACCCACTCGACCAGCTCTCTAGCATTATCGAGAGGGTCACTCAAACGTGTGTGTCCCTCAGGATAGACATAAGGCAACATCGTTTGCTGAGGGACATCATAGTATTCTTCAGGGTAAAGCGTTGAGACATGAGGCGATGCCGTGGCCGGATCGAAGTAATAGAATCCGGGGTTCACGGATGGATCAGGGACAGGTAAACCATCTGCCCCAAGAACGACAACACTCGCGGGCGGCTCAATGTCAGTGGCATCAGTAATGCCATCCCCATTGTAGTCATATGCACCACTGGGCGCACGGTATGGGAGGAAAAACAGCGGCAATGTTTCGTCGTATGTTTTAGGGTCTAAGAATGGATATCCACTTTCCGCGTCGAAAACTTCCTGCCCCTCGCCCGGGAGTGGCACAATAATTTGAGGAGCACCCACGGTGAGAGGAACAAGACTATCGATATCGACAAGCAATCCAGAATCACTATTTGCTAGATTTGGGTCACCACCAAACGCGAATTCATTTATATTGATTAGTCCTTCCGAATCCGCATCAGCATCAGGATTATCGGCGAGATTGCTATCCGTGAGCGGATCTTCCCAGTCCATCGGATCAAAACCGTGTTCAATTTCCCACCCATCAGGGAGGCCATCTCCATCGTAATCAGGATTACACGGATTAAGATTATGTATCATAATCTCCTCATAATTACTCACTCCGTCTAAATCGAAATCGTAACCAGCATCACCTCGATGGGGATCCATACAGTCAAACAGCAATTCCAACGTAGTAGGAATACCATCTTCATCGGGGTCTGGATCCGGGTCTGTTTCCGGGTCTGGATCCGGGTCTGGACCTTCATATGCAACACATGGATTACGTATGGATTCGCAAAAGCCATCAGGATGTGGAGGATAAGCTAGTCCACATTCGTCCGGTAACATTGGGTTTAGCTCAAACAATAATTCTTGATAGTTGGTATATCCATCTCCGTCAGAATCTAGGCCAGCATCATCACTCAATGGGTCGAGGCATGGGTATTGCTCTTCGATGCCGTCAGGTATACCGTCGCCATCTGTATCTAGGCCATCAGGATCATCTGGATCAAAGGGATCATACGGATCAGGGTCAGGATCAGACAGATCATCATCAGGATCTTCTCCGCCACCGCCGTTATCGCCGTTATCGCCGCTACCGCCACCGCCGTTATCGCCGCTACCGCCACCGCCGTTATCGCCACCGCCGTTATCGCCGCTACCGCTGTCTCCGCTGTCGTCGTCAAAGCCGCATCCAACTTTCCGTTGGTAATATGCCGTGACCGTACGCGACGCATTGGTCGTACCATTAACGGGGTGTTCGTAAGTATAATTGAACGTGACGGAAACAGGGTAAGAACTCCCCGCGTACACCGTAGCAGGGAAATCCATCGTCACAGTTTTAGTCGAATCCCCAGAGATCGTAGCTGTGTAGGTCACATTCTGAGTACATTCGCCGTCACTCCATGAACCAGTACCATCGCTAAATCCCGACGCGGTAAAAGTTATTCGTCCGCCGTCACAAACTACACCGCCACTGGGGGGTGAAACATTACCTGAGTTCATCGTCGGATAACTATGATGTGTATAAGTGGCATTCGATGAATTTAGATTCTTTGAAACGTAAGCACACTCGTCTTCCGACCACACTTTGCAAGGATCCGTATTTGTGCCGGGATCCAGGCATGGGTTTGTACTGCCACCTTCAGCGTGCAAGATGCTTAAATATGGAACTGCTAATAATGAGCAAAAGAGCGATATGAATAATTTCATTCTATTTATAAATAAGTTTTTCTGCAGCACGAGCGAGTAATGGCTCATCTGAATCAAGCATTGTTTGAATCTGTGTGGTGCCGCCCATTCGGGCTAGAGAAGATAGTGCAGCCACTCTCTCGGAGAGGGTAGAGTCCTCAGAGTGAAGCAATACTTCCATCTGGTCCATTAACTCGTGCATTTGTAGATCGACTGCGATTTGTATCGCAGGGATACGTGACCGCTCACTGGATTCCGGATCCTCAAAAAGCCGGCGAACACATAGTACCAGCTTTTCGCATTCTGCTTCGGAAAAGGCTTCACCTTCATACAAACGGGCTCGGTTCAAAGCATGCAATGCTGTTCCCGCAAGACTCGTGTTATTTTCATGGCTAATCTTCCAGAAAAGATCCTTGATCATTGAAGACTGCGATGTGTTTGCACGTTCATACCCGCGTGAAAGCCCCTGGACGAAATAATCCCGGATCACCTCATCTTCAGAGCTAAAAATGACCTCTTGGCTGACCTTGAGATACCGATCATCGAGAATATCCTGATCGTGAAAAACAGAAACTAATTCATTAACATAGGCATACATCGCGCTATCGTTCATTCCCTTGTAGCGTGACGGATCAGCGAGGTAATTAAGAAGTCTAGATGCATCCTCGTCGGACAACCTTGCATTTTTGACTCGAATGACCGCATCAAATCGCTCTGACATTGTAGCATCGCCAAGCCCGGTAATGAGATCGATCAATCGAGAGACGCCCGATTTTTCGACAGATGGAGTACCGGTAGGCTGTATTGCCTCAGCATAGCCAACTGGCTCTCTCAACACGTGCCTGACATCGCCTGCGGCAACTGCCTTAGGCTGCGTCACATTCAAATGAGCAGATTCCTCTCTTGCTTCGTCAGCTTCAACCAAATCCTCTTCCACCTTTTGCTTCTGAGGCACCTTGTCATAATGTAGGAAGATAACGCCGCATAAGCTGATCAGACCAAAGAGCCCGAAGGATAGAAACTTTACTGTTTTACGGTGATTCATGATCAGCCACCGGGTCTCCCTAATTTCACATTTGAATCGTAAATATACGTTCTATGGCAGATCGATGACCTCGCCGATCCAGGGCGAATAAAATAGACATTCGCAACACCATTCGCATCGAAGTCTTCTGCTTTCAAAACTTTATACCTACTCCCGTCATCAAACATGACACCGCCAACAAATATATCGACGTGCGCTTCGACGGTGGGGTAAACGTTTGTAAGCACCACCGAAACTTCATACAATCCTGTACCATCCTCATACATTTCCACCAGCCTATAGGCAGTTGCTGAGGTTGTCGCAGCACGGAGACCTAGAATATGCTGAGAATCGAGGATTGCTCCCCCTACAGACAGTCGAGATACAAAATAACGAGGAGCCAAAATATCCGTAGAGACTTCGAACGCCCTTTCTCCGGTCACTGAGTCAGAACCGCTTTCCTTGAAGTTCCCCCTCGAATCGGACTCAATAACAACATTGCTCGATATACCTGACACCCAAGAACGAGCGCTTCCCACCAACGCAATGGGAGCTTCCTGAAATTCAGCACGGACGACCTCTACTGAAACCTGACCCGAAGCAGTTTGTGCGCCATCCGTCCAAACTCCATCGATCAAAAAAGTCCCAGCAGAGTCGAAGACGACTGGCACAGCTGCATCAACACTGGCGTGAATCGGTGCTTCACCCAACAGCTGTACTGTGATACTACCTTGAGAAGCTCCAACAGGATGTGCATTCAGCAGCAGAGAATCACCCTCCCGAATACGGTAGGTGGAATTGTTATTCGATATGATATTTGTCTCTAACCAATTCAGTTCGAAGTCTTCAACATGCCCACCGTTTTCAAATGAGACTTGGCCTGCAACACTTGTAGTTGGACTCAGCTCTACATTTGCAAACCATCGATCGCCAGGTGCGGCGCCTGCGACTGAACCATCTATGGCTACAAAATTTGGATATCGGCTATGCCCCTCAAGGCAATAGGGTGAAACATAGCTTTCATGCACATCCGGATCAATACCATTATTAAGCTGTAAGCGGTTATCAATCCAGTCTGGACGGCCATTTTCATCGGCATCGAAGCCGTCTCTGCAAAACAGAGAGAAGCTGGAAAATCCAATATTTCGATCCTGATCGAAATTAATAAAGCGCAAGTCTATGTTGTGCTGACCTGAGTCCAGCCAAGGAAGTAGCATTGTGCGTTCTGAGGAGGCACCGTCGTACATATCAAAATGGACATTTGATACATGCTGACCGTCAACTGATATATACACTTCGTAATCAGATGAAACTCTGCCGTGTTGGCTTTTAGGATATGCAGCTATGACCAATTCATATTGCCCCGACTCAAGTATATTGACAGGCTGTCTAAACGTTCCCCCAGATGACTCAGAATAAACTCCTGTGGCATCAGCCCCCCATTCACCTTTCAGCGCAAAACCATCTGCTATTGAAAGCTTCTGGGATAATTTTCGTGTCCCGATATCATCTATTAGCGGATTCCCAAAGTATGTTTCAATTTCTATTAGATCGGGAACTCCGTCACGATCTGTATCAGCAACTTCTGGATTTGTGTTATGTTCACGCTCTTGATAGTTTTTTAATCCATCTCCGTCCGCATCTCCATTGTAACCGCTTGTCCCAAAACCTTTGGATGCATCAAGCCCCACAGCAACCTCCCAGTCATCAGGTAAACCGTCTTCGTCTACATCATTAACATAAGAGATCGCCGAACTCAGGTAATCCCCTGGTACCACTAGACGAGATTGCCCGGGGTATTGCCATGCCACCGAAACGTGATCCTTACCAGAGCCCTCCGTGTGTAGCAGTTCAAAGTAATAACTTTGTCCTGCAAGCAGCTCAACAGACATGGAAACTTGCGAGGCATATTCTGTCCATTGCTGAAAGCCAGTCGCTTCTTTCAATTGGGCAATAAGCTTTTTGCCGAAAGGGGTATGATCTGAACTTAACCAAAATTCCACGCGCGCATCCCCCGACACCCAGAAAGTGTATTGACCAGTCACTGGTGCGGTAATTGTCCCATTTATGCGTTGCCCGTATGTGGATAGGCCGTCAGCGCTGTACTCAGTTGTCAATGACTCTAGAAAAGTAAAGTGATCTGGATTTAGAGGAAAACGACTGTCGTTTGTTAAATTAGACAGATAGGCACCTTGAACCCCATCCCAGCGCTTCAAACTGGCATAACCTGACACGCCCTGAATGTCCTGAAGAGTTGGATCTCGGTTGAAGGCATATTCATCGATGTTATCCATACCGTCACCATCTAGATCCACGCCAGCATCATCCAGTAGAATACTCAGCCCATAGGTGTGCTCCCACAGGTCGTCCATTCCATCACCGTCAGAATCGGCAAGTAAAGGATCGCTACCAAGTTGACGCTCCACATCATTTACCAAGCCGTCGCCATCGAAATCCATATCGGCGGGTTCTGTATTGGCGAAGCGGATGCCGTCAAAATAAGCGGTTGATGACTCAAAATTCGACTCGGCTTCTTCCACTTTAAGCTGGAGTGCTTTGAAGCGGGAGAAGGTGCTCAAGTTTACGTCATTAAAAGGGAGGTCGGAAGCGACTATCACACCATTGAGGCAGAGCGTCCAAACCTTGTCCACGTAGTCAAAATACAGGGCATACTCATTCCAGTCGACCAAATCAGCGTCGGTGTCGATTGACATCCAGTCGGTCGAAGCATCATCCCATACCGCCAGCGTTGAGGCCGACGACGCCCCAAGGGCGCCAGCGAAAGGTTCAGAACTTGCATCCAGCGACGGCAGAACACCGACGACCAGCTTAGCGCGAAAGCTGACCCAAACGCGGCGATGCTCCCCCATACCGGCCATTCGTTCGAGAATGGCATCTGTGCTCGCATTATCAGAAAGTGAAGACTCTTCTAACGCGGTGATTTCGGCGGCTCCCGAAGCGTCCCAGTCGTTCTGCCCATCAAGGTCTCCGACCGTATAACCTTCGGCGGATGCAAAAGTTGTTACCCAGACATGAACGCCTGGACCTACTTCAGTTGGCTGTGCTAAAGTAACATCGGCCACCGTCGGATCCAGCCCCCATAGCAACTCAAGAGAGTCTGCCAGTCCATCTCCGTCCGAATCAAAAGCGAGCGGATCGGTGCCTGCCGCAGCTTCATCTGCGTTGGTGACTCCGTCCCGGTCGTCGTCGAGATTAGATGGTTCCACCGTGCCCATGACAATGCCATCCACAAATGTTGTTTCACTGACCTGCAGCCTGGATAAATAGGGTTGCGTATGAGCAAAACCAAGCCCTGCCTCCAAGCGTTCCCCATCCAAATAAAAGTCATAGGCCTGCGCAGCATAATTTAGCTTAACGGTCACTCGCCGCCAGTCTTCGGACTTAGCCACATCCAACAACTTCCAGAAGCCAGAACCGTTGCCGCCGGAACCATCGAAAACCACGGGGCGACCTTCTGAATTAAAGTAATACGCCACGCTGGAATCAGTATTCAATTCCGGACTCTCCTGCGCTGCGGTGGGCTTCAGATACAAGTCAACCCAGACCACGGCCTCCCCGGCTCCATTAATTTGATTGCTTGCCGACGAAGCCGCACCGACCTCCAGTGCCAATGCATCGGCGTAAAAATCAGCGGACTGCACATACACGCTGTCACCAGCGATCGACCAATTATTGAGAGAACTGAGGACGCCTTCTGGATGGCTTTCAAAGCCTTCTTCAAACGGAAGTAGCGTCAACGAATAGGCATTCGCAACCGTCGGATCCGCAAACTGGCTAAGCTCCGCACCATCATGCACACCATCTCCATCCGTATCCGCCAAGTCCGCGCGAGTGGAGAGTTGATACTCGGTAAGATTGTCCAAACCATCGAAATCGGCGTCACCGTAGCGCTGACTCGAATATATACTCAGCCCCTGCGCACTGACCCAGGAATCTGGCAAGCCATCATTGGAACTATCGATATATAAAGGATTTTCATTTCCGGCATAAAAATAATCAAGGAGCGTATCTGTAGTCGCATCCGAGTAGGCCGCAAAAAAGGACAGCTCAGTAGATGAGCTGTCCAGAAATCCCAGATCCGCCAACACTAAGTCACCATCCACAAACAAATCCCATCGCTTGGAGGCGTAATCCAAGCGATAAGTGAGGCGAACCCAATTCATCGACGAGTCCTCCATTAATGGAAGTTGCGCCGGACTACCAATCCACGAACCAGCACCCAGTCCATCGCCATCAAGTGCTTGCACTTCACCAGCACCAAGCACATTAAGGAACGCGGTGACTGCCGACATTCCATCCCCTGAAGCCACGGGACGGTCTTCCAACTCGACAAAGACAGGTTTGAGATAGAAATCGACCCAAGTCACTGGCGCATTGCCTGAGTCTGTCGAAAGCCACAAGGCCTCCCCCCCGTTAAAGCCAACAGCCTGATCACTCCCGGCTCCCGGACTCAGTACATTGGCATTCAAGCCTGCTCCAAACTGCCACCAAGCATCTGCCTCCCAAGGTCCAAGCGTGTAGCCTTCCTCGGACTCGAAGTCCGTCTCAAATGGGAGCGGCGCCACGCTTTGAGACATTAATGAGGCAGTCGGCCATGCACATACAGCACACAGAGCGAAGATTAAGGCGGCGCGATGCCGCAATGGTTTCAACGGGGTCATAGTCAGCTCCTCCGTTGAATTATTTATCTTCCTTATTAGAACCTCGGCTACGCTTAATTTCTTTCCAAAGCATCACTCCGGAACTCAGCACCAACCAGCTACTGACGCCAGAGATCATAATCACAGTGCCTTTACTAGACTCGCCCGCGCTACAAATCGTTGGCAAAAGTAAAGCTACAGTGATCGCACAGAAGGTAAGTTTTTTCATAACGTATAATAGAAATTCATAAAAGCGAGATAAAGGGCAGGGACACTAACGGCAGATATCGAACTAATGTAAAGCCTTTTTCCAACAAAAAACAATTCTACACAAATGTTAACAATAACAAAAATGCCTCTTCCGCAGAATCAGTGGGTAGGTTGCTAAGTTAAATAACGATTTTGTTGAAAACAAAACGATAAAAGTTCAGCACCGTGGCGGTTTGCGGAGATCAAGCAGAAAGCTATATAAGTGCCCGAAGAGCCGTAGCATCGGCTTGCCCGATGCGCAGTTATGCTGGCTTTGTGCTTGAGCGGAGCGGGCCGCTGCGGTTTCCGCGTGGCGGCCAGCGAAGAAGCTTTAATGACCAGCGACTCCGCAGTAGTGCTTGGGTGTGAACAAAAACAACCAACACGGAGGTCGCTGATCAAGCTCAAGACCCTACTGAACCAAGTCCATAAGATCAAGGGTTTCGTTTACACGAAAATCCAGATGGTCGGAGGCTCCGGTAATCCGCGCATCATCGCCGAGGTGCGGCCTCGGCGCGGCAGCAGACCTGTATGCTCGGGTTGCGGCAAGCCCGGCTCCGGCTATGACCACATGACCGAGCCTCGGCAGTTCGCGTTCGTACCGATCCTGAATATCCCGGTGTCCTTGTCCTACACTATGCGCCGGGTGGATTGCCCGAAGTGCGGGGTCAAGGTCGAGCGTGTGCCGTGGGCCGACGGCAAGCACAGCCAGTGCAATGTGTTCCGGCACTTCCTGGCCACCTGGGCGAAACGCCTGAGTTGGAAAGAAACCGCCGAATGCTTCGGCGTGAAGTGGGACACCGTGCGCCGCAGTGTGCAATGGGTCGTCGCCTACGGCCTCAAACACCGCAGTCTGGACGGAATTGAACAGAGACAGAGGCTTTAGTGATTACGAATAATCGTGAATTATACTGAATTAGGCCGAATATCAACGACTTGCGGGTGATCTCGGGGGGCGGATACAAAAAAACCGACCATCCGGCCGGTTTAGTGATTTGTGGCCTTGGGCGGGCCTTGAGACAGAGGTTTAGTTATTTATTAAGGATCGTTTCAGGCTGCTTTAAAGTGCTTTGAAACTGCTCTGTATGCTTCTTGAATTTGAGGGTCTTGCCCTTTTTTGCGGCGCGTAGGTGGGCGCGTTTGATTGTCATGCGGAGGCGGCCTAGCTCGAAGGCGCTGAGAGTGCGCCAGGGGCGATTGTTGTGACGGTCGTTTGCGATCGCTTGGATGTAATCGTCATCGGCTAATTCGGAGATTGCGTGAATTAGTTGGTTGGCATTCTCGGCGTGGGCGGCGTGGTTTTGCTCGCTCTTGCTTAGGGGGCCGGGTTCCTGGTCGCCGGCGATCCATGCTTGCATGGTGTCGATGAGCCGGGAGAACTCTGCTCCGGAGAATGTGTTTGACGAGTTGCTGTGGCCTAGCACCCACTCGGTGATTTGACTGCGGTAGTCTTTGGTCTGCTTGAGCTCAAAATGCTCGCAGAGATCGCGGAAGACGCAGAGGTAACGGACTTGCATCTTTTTGTGTTGGGCGGGGCTCATACTTTGTTGGGGTCGATCGTGATTTGGTTGTATTGGCCGTTGTCACCGCGCTCGTAGTAGCAGATGTAGGTTTTTGTTCCGACGATCTTGATAGCGTCGGCGATGGCTTCCATGGCGCGCTGCCATTTTGGATCGTCGATCTTTATGCTGCGCAAATCTAGGATTTTGTGAGCGGCGACGTTGCCGTTGCCGTCTGTCTCGAATGCGTTTTGAACCACAGTCCTGGCGTGGGGGTTGCCTCCTGCCGTCCATTCATTGAGGCATTCGTCGATGATGGATTTAGCTGCTTGAAGTCGCTCGTCGAACTGGATGCAGTTGGCGATTTTGCGGGTCATCTTGTAGCGACCGTCGAAACTATAGACGGCGATGTTGCCCTTCTTTCCGCCGATTTGAGTTTTGTATTTTTCGGCGCTTAATTGGACGAAGGCTGCGATATCGTCGAGTGACTCTGTGCGGAATTTGCCGACAGCAGTAGATAGGACTTTTGCTTTTTCGCATCGGCCGACTACTAGCTGATCGCAGAGTTGATCACGCTCGGGGATCTGATCCATTGGAACGAAATGGCCCTTGGAGTTGAGCAAGCAGCCTTCGGGGACGGTGGGTGTTTTTGGTGTTGTCATGATTTTATTATTATTGCGCATTGTTTTAGTTCCAGTCGTTTGCGGCGATGGCGTTCTTTTTGATGAGAATGTGGGCGCGGACTAGATCCTCCCAGTTGGGGGTCTCGCGATGTGCTTTTGTGGCGAGTCGCTTTGAGTAGCGGATGCGCTCGGTGATGGATTTGAGGCCGTCTTCTCTGCTGAGTTGCCGTAGCATTTCATAGGGCGTTTCGCCGATGCCGCCAACTTCGACGCGTAGGCTTTTGCTGGGGAAGTCTAGGCCGTGATAGTTGAGGATGGGCTCTAGGTCGGCTTTGAGTGGGTTGCCGAGTTGAAAGCGGTGGACGCCTCTGCGGAAGAATTGGTTTAGCTCTGCGTGCTTGTCTTTGTAGATCTTGTCCCGCCCCCAGTCGGTGAAGCTTAGAACCATTCCGCAGCCGACAATGTCGTGGATTTCGCGTATGAACTCGATGCAGGCGAAGAAGCTGTTTTTCTGATAGGTGAAGAGCAGCTCGTGCATCTCGTCGAGAATGAGAACCATACTGGGATCTAGGGAGTTGAATATGCGCTCTTTGAGTTGCTCGCGGTTGCTGTTGGGCGATACACCGAGGCCGCTGGCTAGGAGTTTGAGGAGGCCTAGAATGCCGCCAGCGGCTCGCATGCGGAAGTATGGTGAGCGGCCGTGGTTGTTGGTCTCGGAGATGTTTTCGAGTGCCCAGGTTTTGCCGATGTGACTGGGGCCGAAAAGGAAGACTGGTGTGCGTGATTCGCGGGCGAATTCGTAGGCTGTGTTGATCTTTTTTGCAGTGGCTGTGACGACGAACTCGCTGTGGGTTTTGGCGGCGTGAGCGCGTTTTTGGCGGACCCAACCTTGAATGGACTTGAGGTGCTTATCGGAAATGTCCATCCGCTCGCCTGTTTGCGGGTGGTTGTAGGATCCGTGGGTGATCTTGTAGATAAGGTTGGCGGATGGGCCGTTTTTATCGAGCTGTTTGCAAAAATCGTCGCGGGTGATGTTCTCCTTGGTGCAATATAGAAAGGCATCGACGATGGCTTGCTTCGACTCGGGCCGTAGGTTGGCGATGTTTTTGCGTAGCGTATCGAGGCTAATTTTCCATGAAACTCGGGCTGAGCCTCCGGATGATTTGACGAGGATGGGTTGATCGTCGGACGGTGTGTTTGTGTCTGTCATGTTGTTTGTTTTTGGGTGGGATTAAAGGAGTTCGGAGCTGTCCCATTCGGCATCGGCGTAATCGGGCTCTTGCTCTGTAGTGGATTCGTCATGAAGTAGGCTTTCGACTTCGTCGCCTGGCATGTTGCGCATTTGTGCTTCGCGGGCGTCGTCGGCTGCTTGCTTTGCAGTGGCGGTCTGAATATCGGCGGCGGCTGGGGACAGCCGCCCTCCTAATAGGATTTCCTGGTTGTGCTCGCGCATTTCGGAGAGGCGGGCTTCTTGGGGCGCGGCGATTTGGGCGGCGAAGTCGCGGGTTTTTGTGCGACTGCGATGGACTTCGCCCATGCGGACATCGAGGGCGTGTTGGTCTGTCATATCAACGCGGCCTACTCTGCGGGGACTGCATATGTGGGTGAATGCGTCGTCGTTGGTGAAGAGGTGAATGCAGCTTTCGTCGGCTGAGATGAAGCCTAGGAGGGCTTTCTTTTTGCCGTTCCACTGGGTGAGTGCTTCGGCGCTTTGTTCGTCGCGGAAGATGAGTGGGTCTTGCCCGGTGCGGGTGATGCTGACGCGGCTGGCGGTGACGGTGATGGGCTTTTTGTCGAGGCGCAGGTGCGCGAGTTCGTAGGGGTGTGGCTTGTGCATGCGGTGCCCCTTTATCTTGCGGCGGTAGCACTCAATGGGGGATTCCATCCGTCGGGTGAAGTGCATGCCGTCCTCAATGAGGTCTGCTTGGCGGGCTTGTTCGAATGTGACCCAGGTGCCGTCGTCGAGGCGAGTCTCGGAGATCTCAGCGAAGCCTTGGAGGTTATGGTTTGTCCGCCAATTGAGAACGTTTACATAGTAAGCGACGAAACTGCTGAACTCATCCATGGTGAGGGCGGGTAATTTGAGCTTTTCGAGGGGGATGTTTTGCTCGTGTGCTTTTTTGAGTAGGCCTACTAGATAATGTTCTTGGCTGCCCATTTTGTTGGCACCGCCAATGCGGCCATCGGTGAGATCGTAACGGCGGCCGATTGTCATGGGCAGGTGGTTGGTGCGGGTGTGGAAGCCTCGGAAGTAGGCTTCGATCCATCCTTTTTGCCAGGGCATGCCGCCGTGCTCGACGAAGCCGGAGTTGGTAAGCCTTTGGCGGACGTGGCCAGTGGTGTCGAAGCGAATGCCTAGCTCTTGCTCGAAGATGTGCTTATCGGCGCTGCTCATGGAGGCGGCTGCTTTTTCGAGGAGGATGGACATTTGCCAGTCTTGGGGGATGCCTTGTTCTTCGATGATTTTTGCGAGAAACCAGCGCATATCTGCGTGGTTAAATGCGCGGCTGGTGCCTGCTTTGCCGCCTTCTTGGCCGTCGTATGTGCGGCGGATGCTGCCGAGGATGAAGAAGTCGATGATCATGCCGTTGGATACATCGAGTGCGAAGATGGCTTTGGGGCGGACGACTTGGTCTTGGCGGCCCGGCCCCATGGGCTGGACGACTTTGATGTCGAAGTCGACGTCGTCGAATGTGAGGAGCTGCATGGGCATTAGGTTGCTGCGATCGCGTAGTAGCTGATCGCCCCAGTGTGAGTGGGTGGCGTGTTCGCCGCGCTGGAGGAATGTGCGGGTGGCGGTGTCGGGTAGCATGCGGTGGATGTTTTTTGCGCTCCACCCTCCTGGGATGTTTTCGGGTCGGCCTCGGGCTAGGTAGCCTTCGGGGACGGGGCGGCCTGCTCGGGCGCAGAATTGATGAAGGGTGCCGTAGCCTGGTATGTGTTCGCCAGCGAACCATTGATCTAGGAGGCGTTCGCGCACTGCGTTACCGGAGGCGTCGGGGCGGGTGGTGTCTGCGAAGAGTGAGCGGATGTGAGCGACGAAGGGTTTGTTGTTTAGGGCGGAGTCGTCGGCTCCGTTGTTGTAGTTGGGGATGAATAGTTTCCAGTCGCCGGGGGCGTAGATGGTGCCGGTCTTGTGGCCGCGGGCGTCTTGCTTTTGGCCGCCTTTTTTCCAGATGGTGTGGAGGTTGCCTAGTATGGAGGCTGAGTAGCCGCGGGGGTGGTAGGGTTTGAGGCGGGCGCTGGTGATGCTGACGGCTTGCTTTTTGGTCATGCGCTGCTCGGTGATGAGGCGGTCGATGTCGAGCATCGCTTGGAGCTTTGTGCGGACGTCGACGCGATCGCGCTCTTTTTTGAGGTCGTGATAGTGGTGGGACTCGCCGCTCACGCGGATGTAGTCGATGGCGCAACTGGCTGTGCCAGTTGGATGGCTGATGGCGGATGACTGATTGCGGACTGTGGCGAGTTGGCTCATGCGGTTGGCTTTTGGTTTTGAATTTTAAAAGAGGCCGGTTTGGCGGGGCTCTGTGGTGTGCTGGACTTTGGGCAGGGGTGTTGTCTTGGGGGTGCTTGGGGCGGGGGCTGGCTTGGTGGGGCGTTTGCTGTCGGGGAGTTCGCGGCGGTCCCAGGCTTCTTTGGCGTGTGTCTGGCTGGGGAGTATGGGGCCTTGGGCGAAGCAACGGAGGCAGCGGGCGAAGTGGTGGATCTCGCTGCCTCCTTTGACTATGGCGAAATGTTCGACCCGGATCTTTTCGCAGCCGCAGTGGGGGCAGGCTTCGCAGGTGCGGTCTAGGTCGGCTATTTCTGGGTGGGCCATGGTGTGGAGGTGAAAAAGAACTGACTGGTCCCTACTTTTAGTATTGCTGGCATGGTTTTAGGCTCTGGGGATCTTGTTCGGGCAGGTGACTGCTAGGAATGGGACCTTGGTTTTTATCCAGATGTTTTGCTCTTTCAGGAGCTTGGCGGGCACTGCTTCGCAGGCTTCGCCGATTGTCTCGACTGGCATGCGGCGGCCTTTGGGGGTGGTGTTAAACTCGTAGGCGGCGCTAATGATGCGATCGGGGGCAACGGTTACGCTGTCGTCTTCTGGGATTTGCACGACCCAGCCGGTTAGATCTTTGCCTGTTAGTTCGCCTTCGGGATCGCTGATGATGATCGAGAATTGCTTCTTTACGGGTGGTGGGCGGTTGGCCTTTTCTTCTTCTTCGGCT
This sequence comes from Puniceicoccaceae bacterium, assembly GCA_002729725.1. Lineage (GTDB taxonomy): Bacteria > Verrucomicrobiota > Verrucomicrobiia > Opitutales > Coraliomargaritaceae > Thalassobacterium > Thalassobacterium maritimum. Next base: position 32,688 of record PBYS01000103.1, on the reverse strand, counting down.
TTGAGCTCCATCTCGATCTCTTGCATGATGCTGTTGACCTTGCGGATTTCGGGCTCGTTGCGTTGGAGGATGAATTTGAGGGTTTCTACGTCGATTTTTGCCATGGTGTCTTTATGTGGTTGGATTTGGTGGAGTTAAATTTAGGCGGTGGCTAGTTCGGGGGCTGGAGTCTCGGCGGTCTCCACTGCTTCGACAGGCTCAGAGCCTGCGGCAAGTTCGGCCCCTACGGTCTCTTCTTGGGCGGCTAGTTTGGCTTTGAGGTCTTTGGCCTCTTGGAGCTTGGCTTTTAGGCTTCGCTCGATGCCGGTGATGGCTTCTAGCTTGTCCTTTTTGAGCACGTCGGGATTGAGGAAATAACTGTGGCTGAAGACTTCTTTTAGACCGTCTTCAACGGGCTTGAAGCTGGCGTTGAGCTGGGCGAAAAAGTCGGTTTGGGCTGGCTTGGGGGCTGGTTTTTCGCTGCTGGCGGTGGTGGGCTTGGTGTCAACGGTTGACACTTCCTTCTTGATTATGGCCACGAATTGATGGCTGACTTTGCAGAGGTCGCCTAGTTCGCGGAGGCTCATTTTGGGGAAGGATTTTAGCGCGATGGTCACGGCTTTGCGCTTGTCGCGGTTGGTGCGACGGAGGGCGTTGTGCTCGGCGTTGGCTCCTAGGGCGTGCTTGAGGGCTTCGGCGGGGCCGCCTGGGTGGACCAGGGCGGCGATCTCTTTTTTTCCGCTGAGTTTGTGCGCTAGGAAGCGGTGCCAGCCGTCGCCGATGTGATGCTTGCCGGTGAGTGGGTCGGCGAATAGTGTGATGGGGGGGAGCTCGGCGAGACAGTCTTTGAGCTCATCGACGTGGGCGCTGTCGACTTCGGTGCGCATCTGGAGGGTGCCGATTTCGGTGTCGAGGATGGTGTCGAGCTTGATCTTGGTGGGGGTGTTGTCAGATTTTGACAACACTTTGGTGGGGGTGATGTCCGCTGCGGGGGCTGCTTTGGAGGCATCAAAATTGACGGACCAGACCCTCCAGTCTCCCTCGTGGGTCTTGGTGTCGATGAGTGTGTCGATGCCTTTTCCGTCGTAATATTTAACCAGGAGGGCTTCGGCTGCGTTTTTCTCGCCTGCTGTGCAGGATACCTTGTAGGCGCTTTTTCCTTTACCTGTCTTGGCGTGATAGGTGGAGTTGTAGCGGGTGAGGATCTGTATGATGTGCGTGGGCATGGTTTAGCGGTTTGTGAGTTTGCTTTGGAGGTGCTGGTGGATCTCGGGGGCGCATTCGCGCCAGCGGTGGATCTCTTGGCGCTCGATTTTCACGGCTCAGGCTGGGTATTGTTCGGCGACTTGCTCTTGCTCGGGGTTGGCGGCGACGATGGGCTTGTTCCCTAGCTCGGGGTGCTGCTCTAGGTCGTCGGCCTCGGTCTGTGTGAGATGACGCCAGACGGCTACTTCGGCGGGGGCGTGACCTCCGCCGCTTTCGTCGAGCCATTGTAGGCCGGTCCAGTGGGCGGGGAATGAATCAATGCTGCCAAATTCGGGGTCGAGGGTGATGACGATGACGGCGATGTCGGCGTCGGGCAGCTGGGTGCGGGGATCGTGCCAGGCGTCGTCGGCTGCTTCGGCGTGCTCAGAGCCGTCGGCGTCGGGATCTTCGGGAATGAGCTTCGCTGGGTCGAATTTGAGTGCGCGGCAGAGGCTGATGAGATCGGCGAAGTCGATGATGCCGTGAATCTGCGTGTGTGCGATGCAGCGGGTGGTGAGGCCTGTGGCGGCTGCTGTCTCGATGAGTGACGATGTGGCGGCGGGGATGACGTCGCTGAGGGTGCGCGCTATGTTGGCGCGGATCGCGTCTTTGTTTGTTGGGTTCATTGCTTTTTGTTTTTGGGTTTGCTGTGAATTAGAGGGCGGCGCGTGGGTCGCGGGGCTCGTCTTCGGTGCCGTAGGTGCGGATGCGTTTGGCCTCGTTGGCGATTACGTAGATGATGACGGCGGATGCGCCGGCCATGGCTCCTAGGAGGATGAGTGCTATATTTTCCATTGTGTGTTGTTGGGTTTAGACGCGGGTGCCGCGTGGTGGGTTGGTGTCGTAAATGCCGGCGGCTTCGAATGCCTGGCGAAGGGATTTGTTGCTGCGGCCGTGGACTTCGTAGATGCCTATGCCTTTCCACTCGCAGACTTCGTAAATGCGGCCTTTGCCGGCTTCGATCTCGGCCTCGGTGGCGTCGGAGTGGATGTATTGGCGGGCGATGCCGTTGGGGCCTATAGTGCGGAGCGCTTTGCGCTGGGCGGTGGGGCTGGTGTGATTTGCATGTTTCATTTTTTTGGGGGGTTAGCGGTTGCGTAGGAGCTTGGCTATGTGGGCTTGGAGCTGTAGTAGGCTGTGGGGTGGTAGCCGGTCGGTGACTGTCATTAGGTCGGAGAGCATGGTCTCTACGTCGCCGGTGTAGGTCTCTGCTAGGTAGAGCACTGCGCTGTAGCGTGGGATCATTTTACGCTGCATGGCTCCTGCGCTGCGGTTGGCCGTGGCGTTCATCTCGAAGCCAGCGATCTTACCATTTTTGATGGCGAGCCGGATGGTCTCGGGTGTGAACCCGTTGACGACGGCGATGTCTTTGGCGCTGACGTGGTCGCCTGCGGGGAGGAGCATGTTCATCATCTGTTGGGTCTGGGTCATGGAGGAGATTGTTGAATTAGGAATTGAGAGTTTGGCTTGTTAGCTCAGGCTACGTGAATGGATGCTTTTAAGGATTGGTCGCAGGCGGCGTGTTTTTTTGGGGAGCAGGCTGAATTGCTGGGTGGACATGAGCTGCGACTCTCTTGGCATGCCGCCTTTGAGCGAGTGTGCGGCGTGTGCTCATCGACGACGGACAGAGCCGTGCGGTCTTATATCGCCAAGCGCGAGTGGCCAGTTCTTGAAGATACCGATCGCTTGGAGTTGCTGCTTCGCCTACAATGTGCTCGATGGTATTGCGCAGACTTAAATGCAAAAGACCCGCTTGGTCAGTTGATGGGTCTGGAAGATTGTGAAGCCACCATAACTCGGCTACTGATAGACTATTGGCGAGGCGCTGGACGGCTTGAGTGGTTGGGTTCATTGGAGTGAGTGTTGGAATTAGATTTGGTCTTCGTCGGGTGTGGCCTCGAAGGTGCGGAGCATGCGGTTGGTGGTGTCGACTGAGGCTATGAGGTGGCCTAGCTCGGAGCGCAGGGCATCGGGGGCGATGGCATCGCAGTCTTGTAGGATCTGGAGCTGCTCGCGGGAGGGCCGCCCGGCACTGTGCCGGACGGCGATTTGGATAATGCGGTGGAGTGCTTCGCTCATGTTCGGCGGAGTGCGGATTTAATTAACCGCTGAGTTCGCAGAGGACGCGGAGTCTGACTCATGGATGAGTGCCTGACCTTGGCTTCTGGAGATGAGGTGCATGGCGAGGGCGACTGCCGCAAAATCCGCTAGGCGCAGGGTGCGGACTTTACCGTGGGGCATGCGGGTGTGGCCGCAGGGGAAGCCTGCGCTCTCGGCGGCTCGCACGATGCGGCTGCAGAGACTGGCTTGCTTTTGCTGGCTCCAGTCGGGGTGGAGATCGTGCACGAGTGCGCCGACGGGAGTGGCGCCTGGTAGCTCGTTGGCGAGCACGGCGGCTTGCTGGAGGCGGGTGCGCTTGGCCGCTAGATCGTGCTCGCAGGCGATGACTTCGAGCTGCGCGGCCTTGAGGCGGCGATCGCAGTCTGTGAGACCTGTGCGGATGTAGTAACCTTTGAGGCGGATTTCGCGGATGACTTCGCAGACCCAGCGACGAAAGCTTTTTGCCGATTCGGTGCGGCTCCGGAACATTAGCTCATAGAGCCCCATTTCGGTGACGCAGACCAGCTCGCGAACCTGCCCACCTGATGTAACCTTTAGTGACACCAGGTCTTGTGGTTCGAGGTCGAGTTTTCGGACATTTACGAGATCGAGGATCTCGCCGAGATCAGTGCGAACGAAGAGCGGATTTTCGGGAGTGCCGAAGATGCGGACGTTTTGGCCGTCGAAGAATAAATCGTTGACGAGTGATGTGTTGTTTTGTGTATTCATGGTTCTTTCTTCTATTTTTATTAAAGGTCACCGCTTACTGGGCGGTGGCCTTTTTTGTTTGCGGTTGGTTGCCGCAGGTGGATTCGGTGAGTATTTGGGTGAGTGGTTTCATTTGCTAGATGCGAGGTGAACGCCGTTGCGTTCCCATTCGGTGGGGAGAATATGAAAGGATCCGTCTCTTTCGATGCGGTCGAGAAATGCGCTGATTGCGAGCCTCTTAAGGTGGTTCCGATTGAGGCCGCTTTTCATGGCGACCCTCACAAGTTGTTCGTGTGCATCTGAGCGAACTCTTACAGATAGAGGCTGATGGAATCTGTGCTCGGTATCCCCGTCGTTGAGTAGGATTAATTCAGCCGGGACACTGGAACCAGCTATGGTTTGGAGGAGGCTCATACTTGCATTCCTTTCGTCAGCTTTTCTCGCACCGCGATGCGGATGAATTTTGAGCGGTCAAGGTCATGTCTTTTCACGGCTTCATCGATGAAGGGCATCATTTCGATTGGGAAATGCACAAGAATAGCTTTGGCCTTGTCTTTGTGGACTGCGCCACGTTGATGTTTTTTAGTCATAACAAACTAAGTATATACTCAGTTTATACTTAGCAAGTATTTTATTGCTTAATTTTTGCCACAGATAAAAACTACTTGTATGGCAGGTCAGAGAAGCAAAGGTCAGAAGCAGGTCATCACTATGATGAAAGAATCGTTTGTTGAAAAAATTGACGAATCCCTCTCAGAGTGTGGATACACAGATCGTTCGAGTTTTATTCGTGATGCTGTTTATGAAAAATTAGAAAGTATGGGCATCAAACTGCCACTGATCGAAAAAGCCGCTCCTCAACGCACGGGTAAAGGCGGTCGCCCGAAAAAAGGCTTCCTTACAAAGAAAACTGCGTAATAATTCCCTTTCCTAATCTAACAAAATAAACATAGGTATTGTTATGAGAAAGACAATTTTAATTTCGGTATTGGGACTACTTAGTTTGGTGGCACAGGGCCGCGAGTATACGATGACGATTAACGACAAGGCAGCCAGGCAGCGAATAGAGCCATTTGAAGATCGCATCATTCTAGACACGTTTCGCGTGGGGCAGACGGGCGGCCAACGCTACTCGCGCGAGACTTTGATTCGGCTGTTCGACTTGTGGCGTTCGCAGTATTCGCCGGACGGGCGCCCTATCGCGGCCATCGAGGTGGCTGAGGTGGAACTGATACACCGGCAAATTTTTCAATCCCCTGGGGGCGGGACTTACTTACTGGAGGAGCACTCTAGCCCGCTGGTAGTTTCCGCGCTGGAGGTGCATAGCGGTCGGAGATGGGTGGGTAAGCAATATGTGTCGGCTTACGTTTTTGATAATGGATTCTACAACTATCAGAGCAAAACGGGGCCGAAGACTGTGAAATTGTGGACGGAGCTTTTCTTGAGCGAGGGTGGAGATAATGGTGTGACACGTGAGGCGTTTGTAGAGCTGTTGCGCGGGGGTGAGACGTTTACGGTGTGGCAGCCGATCAACCGGCTCTGCGATTTATGCACGGGAACGGGAGAGCTGCGCGGCGACCGTAATTTTGGGCAGCACCCTGATGAGAAATATGCCTGCCCTCATTGCATCCGTGGGCGCGAGGATACCTTTCGCAAGTGGACGGTGCGGTGGTAGCTCTGAGGCCTTTAGATACGCGGGCGTGACAAGTAGCGCCCCTACAAATTTTATAGCTCGCCTTTGGCGGGCTATTTTTGTATAGCCAGACGAGCGCGGCAGAGGAAAGGCTATGCGGGTGAGCGCAGGTAACGGAGGCATCGCGATAGACGCGGCCAAATCAGACTTTTGCTTTTTGATTTTGGTAGAGTGTGGGCATGTCGTCCGAAACACCTCAACAAAAAGCCCAGCGCCTGGCACGCTGTAGCCCGGCCTACCGGGCTGCGGTGACGGGCCGACGGGAACTCCCCGCAACGAAAACCAAATGCGGCGCTGTGCAGTTTCGCGCACATGCGATCGCCTCGCGGGTCGAGGGGGCGCACACCATCATCCGTGCCTCGATCGACGAGGGCCAGACGGTCGAGCTGAAGCTGCCTGCGGGCATCGCCGTGACCTTGAGCGAGCTCAAGCCAAAGCGTGGACCTCAGCCAGGAGGTGCGCAGTGATCGGTCAGGGCAAATCTTTTATATTTGGGGTTAATCATCCGTCAGTGGCTGCTTCTTGCGCCGAACGGATAGACAACATACGGGGCCGGTTAATTGCTTCCGGCTCCCGGCTCGCTGGTTTAGGGGTATTCCAGCGGGTCAAATCTTTATTCTCTGACCATACGAACGGGCGGCTCGCCATCGCGGCCCACGCACGAAATGCCAGCTCGACAGCTGGGGCGCAGTCGGAGAGCGCGAGCCATACTCGCCGACGCGCCATGATTGAACTAGGAGGTGCCGCGTGAGCGCCCCGCATGTGCTCACAGTCCGCGAGCTGCTGGACTATCTCTTAAGCCTGGGCATCGCCCGCGGCGAAATCGAGGTGCGTGATACCACCTATGCCTGTGTGAGCAAGTCGCACATGCTGGGTGCGCATTACGACTCTGTCACCCGCCTGCTGTTCGACCTCGGCCTGATCGAGTGGGAGGATGATTGGGACTGTGAGGACTTCACCATGACCTATGTGTGGTGGTCGATCATCGCTCACCGCAAGGCACAGCGAGCCGCGGGGCAGTTTTACGCCAACTCCCCCGCCGTCTTCGAGTGCTGGGTGCTGGGCATCAGCCACGCGATCGCGCTCGCGATCGAGTGGGATGCTGAGCGGGGCGAGCTACGGCACTTCTTTATCGAGCCTCAGCCACAGGCATCCCGACGCGAGCTGGAGGTATCCGCAAGCGATCTACTCACCGTCGGCCTGCTCAAATGATGCTGCAAAAATTCAAAGACTTTTTCCACGCGGTCGAGCCGCTGCTCCTGCTGGTGCTCTACGCAGTGCTATTCATCACGACTGTGGTCGGGGTGCTCACCTCACTGGTGGGCTGTAGCACCCCCACCGGCATCGAAGGCCCGCCGCCTATCGAGTGGAGCGGCACTTTAACCGCGCCTGAAACCATTTTTAAACCCGCCTGAAATAACCATGAAAAACATACTGCAATCCAAAACCGCCTGGGGCGCTATCGTCTCTGCCATACTCGGGCTACTCGCCCTGCTCGACGTGCGTGTCACCGAGGCTGAGACCGCCCCAGTGATCGAGGCCTTCGCGCTGATCCTCTCATTCGCATTTACCCTCTACGGCCGCCTCAAGGCCACAGTGCCGGTCAAGATCGGCAAGCTCACGGGGAAGAACATTACGCTCTGGGTGCTTGGGCTGCTCTGCCTGGCACCGCTGCTGATCACTCAGACAGGCTGCTCCTCGACTCAGTGGGGGCAGGACAATCCACGCGCCGCGCAACTGATCGACAGCGTGGCACATGCCGCAATCATCATGGCGATCAACGATCAGGCCGCGCACAGCGACACGATCGCAGAGCACGCAGCCACGCTCAAGCAGTCGGCAGCCGCAGCCTTTGCCACCGGAGCCAGTGAGGCAGAGATCGCCAGCTCGATCGCAGAGTCGGTATTTGCGATCTACCCGGACGACTCCGAGGCGCGTGACACATTACTCGCCGGCTTCCGCGCCGCCCTGGCCGATCCGGATCCAGATGGCGCCGGCGTCCCTGCCAGCGATCAAGACCGCGTGAGCGCTCAGCTATTCGCCGGCGTCCCTGCCAGCGATCAAGACCGCGTGAGCGCTCAGCTATTCGCCGGGCACCTGGAGGCAGCCTTTGCGCGGCAGACATCCCAGTCGGGTGATGTGGTCATCGATCGCGCTTTCGAGCCGGTGTTTACCGCCCCCGCACCGTCGCAATACTAGCCCTGCACACCGAGCTCTATCTAGGACTGCCTACCATGCCTGATTTTAACGCAAACGGCCCCGCAATCATCCAGCTCCTAGTCGGAGCCGGGTGCCTGCTCTGGATCTTTAATCAGGTCATGGTGGCGCTGGGGAAACGCAAAAACGAACAGCCTTTTATCATCTCGATGGAGAAACGCTTCGTGAGCCAAGAAGAGCACAAGGAGCACGTGGATGAAGTGAAGGGGAAGTTAATCACTGCCGCCCGAAGCCGGAAAGATATGCACGAAGAGATTAAGGATCTCGATAAACGCACCTGCCGGATCGAGGAGCAAAACAAGAGCCAGACCGACTCGATCGCGCTGCTCTCCTCCGACGCCCGCGAATTTTACCACGATCAACGTGCCATAAATAACGAAATATTGAAACGTCTACCAAAATCATGAACGACCGCGAATTTCTAATCTGGAAGAACATCCTCAAGCAGCTGAAGGAAGCCGACGGCCTCTTGGTGCTCGATACGCATCTACAGCAGGACGTGGAGATGGCCACACGTGACCTCACTACGACTGAGTTTACCACAGAGCTGGCCGCGATCGAAGCACGGCAGCTCATCACTAGCGTGCGCAGTGAGCGCGGGCTCAAATACAAGATCAACGACGCTGGCCGCGCATGGCTCATCGAATCCCGCTAAATGGCACGCAAAGAAAACAGTAACAGCATCGCCTCGCGCCTATCTCGTATCGAGCTAGACGAGGGCACTGCCTATGATCTCGTCCGGGAACGTCTCGGAGTGGAGAACATGGACTATGCGGATGCGGTCGAATGGATCGAAGAGACCTTCGAGCTGGAGACCTCCGTCGGTGCCCTGGTCAACTTCTACCGCAAGCATTGCACTGGCTTCAAGGCCAAGCGCAACCGGGAGTATGCTCGCGAGATCCGCGATATGTTTGAGAAGGATCCAGAGATCAACTTTAGCGAGCTCACGCTGCAACAGATCGAGCAACGCGCATTCGAGGAAGCTTATGCCAAGGATGCGGACATCAAGGATCTGCAAGCGCTGAGCAGCATTCTCGGCGATAGTGCCCGCCTCAAGCTCCAGCAGCGCCGCCTCGAACTAGACGTCAACAAATGGCGCGATGCCGTGAAGAGCGATATCGAGAAAGGTCTCGACGCCCTGCAAGACGAGATCAAGGGCAACGCCGAAGCGCTCAAACTTTTCGACCAAATGAAGGCCCTCTTCATCCAAAGCGTGGAGGGCGCTGAAGCGTGAGCATTTTAAACCAACTCGACGACGGCATCCGTAACGGCGACCGCGCACACAGCGCTCCCGATGTAGAGTCGTTTTACGACTACCTGCTCCATCATGCCCGCTGCAAAGCCTCCAGCGGCTCGGTGCCGTATTCGTTTGTAGGTCGTGAGGCCTTGGTATTCGTGGCCAAGCGCATTGACCAGGTGCTCGGCTCGACAACCGGCAAGCCACTCGTCGACGCCACGCTCGCGATCTGTGGCGGCGCTCAGTATGGCAAGACGATCATCGTCCTACAGCTGATCGCCTATCTGACTGGCATTAAATTCCGCAACGTAGGCCTCTACCTCCCGGACGAAGATCTGGTCGAAGGTGTGGTCGATGGCAAATTCCGCCCTGAGATCCTCGATATCCACCCATGGTTCAACGAGCTGCTCCAGATGGGCAAGAGCGTCAACGAGTCTGGTAAGTCCGTGAATCGTAAGGGTGCGTTCATGGTGTCGAGTCAGGAGAAACAAGCGCTCGGCATGATGCGTGGCCTCAACGCCAAGATCCCCACGACCTTCACTATGGATGTTACGATCCAGGATGAGAAGGACGATATTGACGAGAAGAAGGCCAAATACCTAAGCGGTCGCACCGCTGCCGGTGACTTGCGCTTCGGCATCAGCATCGGCACTCAGCGCTATCACGGCCTCGGGCAGAACAAAGAATTTACCGAAGGCACCCAAGAGGTGATCGTCTTTCGCAACGAGAAGACCGGCAAGCTTTGGAACCTCGAAGAGAACTGGCCGAAGGTCTGCCGCATGCAAATGGGCGATGCACCCTCTGTGCAAGACCCTTGCTTGAGCGCTGAAGGCGACTTTAAGCGCGACGGCGAGAGCATCGCCAGCTACGATCCGAGCGCCACGTTCTACTTCGCCGATCCCGAAGACGGCACGCCGCTCGATCGCTCCAAGCCAGAGATCGACATGCGCCGCCCCGATCGTGAGAAGCTGCGCCGCTTCTCTATCCGCATCCCTCAGATCGCCTGCGCCGCGCTGAGCGTGCAGCAAGCCGTCTCACGCTGGCAAGACGCCGTCCGCGATCCCGAGGTGATGGTTATCTTTTGCTGCGAAGTGCTGGCCAATCCGAAGAACGTGAATCAATCGATCACGCCCGAGGTCATCACCCGCTCGCGCGATGTGGATCCCTTTGACATGTCGCTCACTGCTGAGCATCCCGTATTCGCGGGCGTCGACACTGGCAACCGCTGCTGGTTTACCGCGATCGAGGACGAATCACCCACACGGCAACGCATGCGCTGGGCGGAGCGCATCGCGGGCGATCACCTACTAGCTCGCACCGTAGCGCTGGCGAATACGCTCAATGTCAGCTGCCTATTTATCGATGCCGGTCCACTCTTCGACACCGCCCGCGCCGTAGTGTATGACCTCAACGGCATCACAGACGAGTCTGCTGTCTCCGTGGATAAGCCCGAGTCCGCCTACATTCGTTTTAGCTCTGGGCTCATCTGGAACGGCCCTGCAGGGCGCTGGGAAAACCTCAAAGCCGCCACAGTCGAGTTTACGCAAAAGCCCGGCTCCGGGATCAAGCACAAGCTAGGTAAGACAGACGACGGTAAGCTCTATCCCGTCATTCTCGCATGCCGTAACGATACCATCGGCAACCTGCTCAACGATCTACTCACCGCACAAGAGGGCGTCGTCGAGCTGATCGACGGCAAGCTACGCACCGAGCCCAAGCTGCTCCTGCCCCGTGAAAAGCCAGGCGCGCCGCAAGCCGTCGAAGATTTAGCACAGCACATCCTCACCGGATCTAAGGCCGATAAGGACGGCAAGTTCGAGAAGGATTGCGAAAATCACTTCCTGCTCGCTGGCAGCTATGCCCGCCTCGCCCGGATCGTCGGCGATCGCACCGTCTCCACGCCCTTCGCCGGATCCTCCGTCAAGGTCGATCGCTCCCACGGTGCCAGCGATTTCAGCGGCCGTCGCCGTAGTTCCCAGCTCATTAACTAACCTTTCAAACTCTCTTCATGCCCGCTCAAAAAACAGAATCAGCCATCGACGCACAGCGCATCGCATACCTGAAACGCACACGGTTCAACCCCATGCGCGGTCTCGATCCCATGCGTCTATCGCGTTACCTGGACGCGTGGCGCCTCGGACGGATTAAAAACTTTGCCCTCTGCGCTCATGACATCGGCGAGCGTGATGATGTGCTCAGCTCCGTCATCCCTAAGCGCAAGAAGAAGCCCGGCCACTACGGCTGGGAAGTGCTCACTTCCGAAAACGGCGACGAGAAGGCAGCGGCCCGCCATGCCGAAGTGCTCGAAGCCTTTTACAATAACATCCGCTGCGAAAACGCGTGGGAGCCGGAAGAGCGCGGTGGCTGGGCGATGCTCTGCCGGCAGATGCTCGACTCCGTCGGCATGAAGCGTGCCGTGCATGAGATCGTATGGCGTCCACGCCCCGGCGATCTGCGGGCTACCTTCCGCTTTGTCCCACTTTGGTTTTTTGAGATGGAGACCGGCAGCTTGCGCTACCTGCAAAATGATAACGACGTCGCAGGCATCCCCCTCGAAGACGGCGAGTGGATGGTCACCACTGGCGACGGCCTCATGGTGGCCAGTTCGATTCTCTACATGTTCAAGAGCATGCCACTGCGTGACTGGGTCAGCTATACCGAGAAATTCGGCTTCCCGCTGCCGCACCTAGGTATCAATGCCTCTCCCGATTCTACTGAGTGGCGTGCTGCCTCTGCCGCACTCGCTGGCATCATCAACGACAGCGCCTTCTTGTATAACAATAACGGCGGTGCCAGCTTCGGTGTCGAAACCTTCGGCGGTGCAGGGCAGCTCCCTTTCGAGAAACTGATCGATCGCAGTGATCGCCGCCTCGCCGCTATCTGGCGCGGTGCCGATTTATCCACCATTTCCCAGACCGACGGTGTCGGCTCCGAAAATCAAAAAGACGAGACCGACATCCTGGAACTCGACGACGCCATGGCGATCGAAGAAGCGCTGGAGCACTACGTATCGCGCCATGTCATCGAGTGGTATTTCGGCACCGGCGTCGAGCCGCTCGCCTACATCAAGCTCAAGACCGATGCCAAGAAAGACACCAAGGCAGAACAAGAAAAACTCGACAAGGCGATCGATAAGGGCATCGCAGTGGCCACTCGCGACTATCGCGAGACGCTAGAGCTCCCCACACCGCAGCCCGGTGATGATCTCGTAGGTGGTGGCCGATTCGTCAGCGACGAAACCGAAAAGCCAGTCGAAGAGATCCCCGCCGACTCGTCCGCAGCCAACGCCGTGCAACCCGAAGCCTGGGAGCGCTACATCGCCGACGGAGAATACGACATCGGCGCAGCCCTGCAGACAGCGCACGCCGATCTACTCGACCGCCTCGCAGCTGCCCGCGATGCCCAAGACGCCGAAGAGCTACGCAGCATACTCGAAGAGATCGCCGCCTCGCTGGACGAAGACTTCGCCGCCGCCATGGAACCACTCACTCAAACATTCGAACGCCTCGAAGGCACCGCCCTCGTCGAAGGCGCGATTCAAGGCCAAATAGCCCGCTCATGAAAACAAGCCACACAAACGCCCACAAACGCCCGGCAAGGCAGACTCGCCTATTGAGTCGCGACTCTCGTCAGGACGATTTTGCAACGCTTTTAAACGGTTTTGCAATGGGGTCTAGCCTCGCAGCTGCAAACGCCGCCGCCGATTTCGACGAATCCACCCAACATGCCATCGGCGCGGCCAATGCAGAGGTCGCTGGCGAGTCTGGCGAATGGGTGCGCATTTCACGCTATGGCGAGTTCTGGCACGCCGGCATCCAAGCCACGCAAGTTTTCCTTCAGCCCGAGGCACAATCCATCGTCCGCGCTCACCGCTCCACACTCTCCCGATTAAAGGAGCGCGTCATCTACGGCACCGCCAACGCCATCTTCCAGCGTGACCCGAAAGTGCCCGTCTACGAAGGCCACCCCGACGTGCCAGGCTTCGCCGGGATGCCAGGGCACGAAGACACCACGCCCTATGCAAACTTCCTCGATTTCGAAGCCCGCGATGACGGCCTCTATGGAAAGATCGAATGGACCGCCGCTGGCAACGCCCTGCGCGCCTCAGGGAAGAAGCTCTACTTCTCCCCTTATTGGACGCTCATCGGTATCGATGGCAAACGCTCGCGCCCCGTGCGCCTGCTCTCCGTCGGTATGGATCCCAATCCCAACATCTCCGGCAGCGCCGCCAACTCACAGACTTTTTCGCAATCACAAAAACACCAACCAAATAATACTATGCTTAAAGCACTCCTCATCGCCCTCGGTCTCGCCGAGGCTCAAGCCGACGCCGCTGCCAACAGCGCCGAAGGCGCGCCCACCGTAGAGTCCGTAGTCGGCACCATTACCGACTTACAGACTCGCGCCGAACTCTCCGAGTCGCTCAAGACAGATCTCGCCGCTGCCAATGCCAAGGCCACCGGCGAAGAGTCCGCACATGCCAAGACTCGCGAGCAACTCGCCGCGGCCAACTCTAAGGCGACTGCAGAGCGTAAAGCTCGCGCAGAGCTAATCGTCGATGGAGCCATCACCGCCGGCCGCATCACACAAGCCGACCGCGAAGCCGAGATCCTCAAGCTCACCAGCGCCGAAGACTTCAGCGCCGCGGCCAACGCCATCCCCGCAAAGTCCAAGAAGCTCAAGACAGCTGCCGCTGCCAACGTGCAAGACCGCCGCGACGAAGGCGATCGCATCGACGCCGCAGAGGCCGGCGCTAAGATCCGCCTCAAAGCCCGCGATATCAAAGCCGCTGCCAATGGCAAGATGGACTGGGACACAGCCTGGAGCCGCGCCCTAGTCGCAGAGCCAGCCGCTGCCAAGATCCTGCAAGGCAACGGCGAAGAAGACGCCGAAGATTAGTCCTTAGCGTCACACGCACCCGATCTGGCCGCCTTCTCCTGTATGGAGTCGAGCGGCCTTCGGAGTGTCGCCAAGAGCGCTCAATAATAAATCCAATCAAACTAAAATCAACGCATCCAAATCATGAATACACTCCCAAACCTTATCTTGCTCATCGCCATCATCATTGGCGCAACACTCTTCGCCTTGGCGCTAATCCGTAGCCGGCACACCGTGCACAACGCCGCCAACACCGGCACGCACATGCAGATCACGCGCTTCGCCGAAGAAGCCGTCGCCCTGCGAAATCTGCTCATGATGCAAGGCACCGCCGATAATCAAGTGCTGATCGCCGATGGCGAGACACGCCCCATCGGCATCATGCCCGACACAGTCGACGCGGATAACCTCACAGACGAGCCCAAGGCCATCGAGCTGCTCGGCATCGCCGGCCGCACATTGCCCATGGTCGGCGCTGAGGCATTAGATGTCGATGTCGACGTCTACTCCATCGGCACTGCAGGTAAGGTCGGAGCCCTCCCAGAGGTCGACGGCACTTACTACAAGGTCGGCCGCACCGTCACCGCATGCGGTGGCGATGGCTACATCGTCGAAGTCGCTCACCACGCACCCGTCGCGGTCGTCGTCTCCGGCTCCTAGTCCCACCCACTCACCACTCACCACTCACAATAATAAATCGCTAAAGAATAGCATCCAAAATTATGAAAAGATCTAAAATTCCCGCCGCTGCCGCCTTCGCCGCGCCGCTAGTCCAAGACGACGGCCACAGCCTCGCACCCGGACAAATGGCCGCCGCCAACTCCTCTCGCTTCGAAGCCGAGAACTTCAACCAAGAGGCACAAGACTACGCAGTCGGCTTCTACGAAGAACACGACCTGCTCGAAATCATCCGAGGCATCGCCCCCAGCGTGCCCGTCTCTCGCCGCTTCAGCTTCCGCAAGGGAGTCAATAGCGAGTTCTTCCTCTCTGAGGATGACGACATCCGCGCCATCGGAGCCGACTTCAAACGAGTCGAATACTCCGGCACAGAGCAAGAGTCCAAGCTCCAGAACAAAGGCCTCACCATCGTGATCGATCACGACGAAGAGGGTAACAACGAGCGCACACGCAACATGAAGATCCGCATGCTGATCAGCCGCTTGCTGCGAAACGATCTGCGCCGCCTCATCGCCCTGCTCGAAGCAGTCAAGACCAACACGGCCCGCACTTGGAACCCCGCAGCCGATCCGCTGCTTAATCCATTCCAGCATTTGCGCGCCGATGTGCAATCCAGCCAAACCGCAATGGGCATCTATCCCACGCGCCAAGTCTGGGGCCGCACAGCCTGGAACATGCTGCAAGACCTTGTCGAAGCCCACGACGGCGCGATCGGAAAGATGGATGTCACACCCGCCAACGTAGCAGCTAAGCTCGGACTCGACGACATCATCATCGTCGATCCCGTCTTCACCACACCAGGTGGCACCGCCAAGAATAAGATCCTCGGCAACGGAGTATTCACATACTACGCGCAACAAGATGCCGACATCGCCGACCCAAGCTGCCTCAAGCGCTTCGTCGACGCCGAACTCGGCGACAACGTCCGCGTCTACGTCGAGGAGAAGAAAAAGTTCACAGTCATCTCCGTCGAGCACTACAACCGCCAGCTCGCGCCGAATCCTATCGGCATCCAAAAGAGCACAACCAGCGCAAGCTAAGCGGCCAAGCCAAAGTTTCAAACCTTCCCGCCGGGTCCGACCCCCGCGCCGGGAAGCTTTTTGAAGCGCAACGAAAACATCCCATGACCAACTGGACCACACTAACCCTCACCGACCTCGAAGACTACCTGCTCGCGCCGCAAATCGCCGCATTACGCACAGCCGCCCTAGCCGACGGTCAAGACGATCCCGTAGCACGCACCATCGCCGACGTCGTCATCGAAGTGCGCAACCGCGTCGCGCAGTGTGGCACCAACAAAGTCAGCCCCACAGCGGGCACCATCCCGCCCGAGTTATTAGTCCACGCCGCCTACATCGCCCTAGAGCGAGCCCAAGGCCGCATCCCATCACTCACGCTCGAAGACTTCCAGATCCGCATGGCCAACGAAGCCCGCAAGATCCTACGCGAAGTCGGCAAGTGCGACTTCAAGATCACCCAACCCAGCGACGGCATCGAAACCACCGACGTCATCTCCGGAGGCGGTGCCTCCATCATCGCCGGTAACTCAAGACCCTACGGCCGCGACCAGCTCCAGCACCTTTGAGCATCATTCATCATTCATCATTCATCCCCCATCATTAATCATTCATGATATTAACCGCAGCCAGACCATTCCAAGAAGCGCTCGAAAGCCGCCAGGCCAAGAGCATCTTGCCCACCACACTGCGCACCCGCGATCTTTCGCGCCTATCGCCAGCCGTGCGTGAGCGCGCCATGTTCAGTGCCGCCGTCACCGATGTCCGCTTCCTAGACGATGCCCACGGCCTCGTAGACGACCTCCTCAAAGGCGATACCGATCTAGCCACAGCCCGCCTCAATCTCGACACCTATCTAAAAGGCGTCGGCTACCAGGGCGACACCTTCTCCGGCGATCTAACCGACCTCCGCAGCCTCGCCCGCAAGAACGTCCTACTCGAAACAAACCTCGGTCTCTCCCTAGGCTATGGCCAATGGAAACAAGGGCAAAACCCCGTCACCCTCAACATGTGGCCCGCGCAAGAACTCATCCGCGTAGAAAATCGCCGCGAGCCTCGCACCGATTGGGAAGAGCGCTTTCTAGCTGCAGGCGGCACCAAGTGGAATGGCCGCCTCATCGCCCTTATCAATTCGCCCGTCTGGTCCACACTCTCACGCTTCGGCTATCCCTATCCACCCTTCGACTTTAACTCCGGCAAAGGCGTGCGCGCCGTATCCCGAGCCGACGCCGTATCCGCAGGCCTAATACAGGACGACGAAGACCTCATCCCCGAAACCCGCGGCCTCGACGAAGAAGCCCGCATCCCACTGTCCCTCCGATCGGCCAAGCTACGCCAAGCCATCTCCGAGCAGCTCGCCGGCATCGCCGAGTTCCAGGGCGACGACCTCGTTAAACTCGCCCCCAACTTTTCGCAGACAGCCGAAAGCCTCGGCTTGCCAAAGATCGCCGCCGTCCGCGCCGCCAAACCAGAGCAACGCACTCGCGAGCAAGCCGCAAATGCCATCGAGCGCCTACAAGCAGGCATCGACATCACCGATGCCACAGGCACCCCCGTCCGGCTCGACTCCGAGACCATGAGCCACTGGAAGATGAAGCCCGATGAACTCGCCCGCGTCGGCCACCTAGACCGCGCCATCGACACCCTACAAGACCCCATCGAAGTATGGGACCAAGGCACCCAGCGCGTCTTTGTAAATCTCTACGACACGCCCAAAGGCACCCGCGCCTTCATGCTCTTCGTGCGCCCCTCCGGCCAAGTCGACAACTATTTCACCAGCAAGATCAAACAGGTCGAGCGCAACCGCCGGGGGAGGGCACGCATCTACGCCGCCGGAGGATCCGAATAAAAAAAATGGTCAGGGCGCAAACACTCAACGAAGAGCGCCAACCCCCTGACCGGGACTCCAGTCCGGCTGAACATATCAGCCGCTGGAACTTATACTGAACACCACTTTAAGCCTTTTTGCAAATCCATTTAAATGAGCCTGTCTAGTTCCATAATCACGACCGGAAGCGACGAAGTTCATGCCCGCCTGCGCGAGTTGGTCGCTGCAGTCGAGCGCCCGCTTGGCATGCACTGGGCCATGGCTAATGGGGGCAAAGAGATTGTGCGTGAGCACTTCCGCACGCTTGCCCTAACCCGAAACTCTGGTAGTCGGAGCGGTGGCAAACGCGCCTTCTATTCCGTCGCCCGTGATAGCACTCATGCCCGCGCCGATGGTGGCGGGGCTTACGTTGAAATCACTGGCCCGCGCGGCATTCGCCAGCGCCTGCTCGGCGGCACGATCAAAGCGGAGGACGGAGGCTACCTCGCCATCCCGATCGACCCAAAAGTCAAAGGGGTCCGCGCAGCCGAAGTTTACGACGCGCTCAAGCTCCAAGTCATCGTCAACAAGAGCAAGGGCACGGGCGTGATGTATAGCGGGCTCGATACACCTAAGGCTCCCAAGCCCGGCGAGAAAGTCCGCGTGCTCTACGCGCTAACCAAAGAAGTCACCCAAGCCGCTGATCCCTCCGTGCTGCCCACCGATGAGCAAATTGCAGAGGCCGCCGCCGAAGCCGGGACGGACTACCTCAACTACATCGCCACTCGAAACTAATGCCAAAAATCACCGACATATTAACCACGGCCGACCGGCTCAAAGCGCACTGCGAGACGCTCGACGGTTTCGACAGCGTCCGCTGCGTCGTTAACCGGCAGAAAGACATCGAGGCTGAGGTCTCGGCTGCAGTCGGTAAGGCCGGAGGCTCGCTGCTATTTATCGATCTGCTTCGCGGTCAGCCAGAGTCGGAAGGTAGCTTGGCCTTCGATCATACCTATCTGCTGTCACTCTGGAGTCTCCCAGTGCTCGCTCAGGAAGGCGACGATCCGGCTAGCGTCAAACTCGCTACCCTCATTAACGAACTCACGAACTGGAAGCCGCAACCTACGACGCAGCCGCTCTCCCGGTTCGTCGTCACAGAATGGGGTATCACACCCAGTAAGAACTATCAGATCTACGCCCTCACGCTCAAGCTCCGCGAGCAGTTTTAGTCCTAGCCTTTCCATACGCAAATCCAACCACACAAAAACCAACCACCACATACTATGAAAATCCTAGCAATCATCGGTGCTCACGCCTTTTTCGCACTCGAAGGTGCCTCCATCGACGGCATCACCGTCTCTGAAACCGCCAAGCCGGATGCAGATCCCATCGCCAACTGGTCGAGCCTCGGCGTGATCGAAGAGAACGACATCAACGTCGCCTACGAAGGCGAGACCAAGCACTACGCTCCCACACCAGGCGGCTATAAGCAGCGCCGCTCCACCTACGAGAGCATCGAAGTCTCCGGCTCCCTCCTATGTCAGGATATGGATGCCTTCGTTCTCTCCCTAGCCATGGGCGCCAAGCAAGCCGACGAAAACGGAGACTACGTGCCCGGTAGCCAGACCGAGGCCCAGCGCGGCTGGCTCAAGCTCCAGCACTACGCAGGCGACACCGACGAACTAGTCAACCTCATGGACATCTGGGTAGAGTTCAAAGTAGGGGGCGGCATCAAATTCTCGAAAGCCGTCACCAAGCCCTCCGTCGATTTCACAGTGCTCCACAGCGCACTCAACGTCGGCAAGTTCACGAATCTGTAGAAGATAAATGATGACGGAGGTCTGAGGTCTAATCCCGCCATCCGTCATCATTCATCCGTCATCATTGCTTTGCCATCTCCGTTAACACTCCGTCATCCGTCATCCAAATACCATGCCAGAAACACTCC
Source organism: Puniceicoccaceae bacterium (assembly GCA_002729725.1). GTDB lineage: Bacteria > Verrucomicrobiota > Verrucomicrobiia > Opitutales > Coraliomargaritaceae > Thalassobacterium > Thalassobacterium maritimum. Next base: position 13,182 of record PBYS01000103.1, on the reverse strand, counting down.
CAGTCCCCGGCTCCGGGTCCACACGCGACGCGCCATCGCAGATCCCCTACAGCGGCGCTCCCGTGCCGCTTCCCTCCGTGCTCGCTCATTATGCCACTGACGATACCGCCATCACCATCCTGCCTGGCGCGGCCGCGCGCATCGAACTACGCCTCGCAGGAGCGACCGCGCTCACCGATCTCACGTTCACCGCAGTCGCAGCCGATTTGCTGCTCGTCGATGTCACGCTCCCTGCCGCGCTCGACACCGTAACCTTCGGCGCCGACTGCGCAGCTGGTGATTGGCCCGACGCCGTCATAGCAGCCTTGCCCGATCGCTCCGGCGACGACGACGGCGAATACACCGACACTGAGACCATCCTCACCGCCGGGCAGATCGCCGCCCTCGAAGCCAAAGGCTTCTTCAGCGCGTAAAGCTCAGCCATCATTAATCAGCCATCCATAATCAGCGCGCAGCGTCATGCACGAATCTAACTACCAGCTCACCTTCGGCGGCCAAACGCTGATAGCCGTAGGCGATACCATCGTCAATGAGGGAGGGTTGAGTCGCACGCCCAGCGCCCCAGACATTGCCAAGCCGCTCCGCGCGTCCAGCGCCCGCCTCTTCGGAGGCCTCAACGTAACGCACTCCCTCAGCTGGTCAGTGCGGCGAGAGTTTGAGACCATCGAAGCGGCCCGCGCCTACGAGTTCCAACGCACGGCCACACTTCCCGAAGGTGCCAACGACATCGTCATCACCATCGGCGATGTCACCACCACCATCATCGACGGCCATCTCACCAGCTTCCAAATCACTCACCAACGCGGCCAGGCAGGCATTATCCTCGAAAGCGTCTCCGCCATCGGCGGGGCCCTTAGCACCGTGACCGCCGAATAATCAACCATACGCCATCAATCATCATCACTCACCATGCCAGACGAAATCAATCCACTCACACCGCCTCAATCGCCCGGCCACTACGGCACTACGCCAGTGGCTCCACCGCTCCCAGCGAATCCACTCGACCTATCCCTTTACCAGTGGCTTGATCCATCCACCGGTAAGGTCAAAGAGGAACTATTCCCTGATCTGATCATCGCAGGCCTGCGCCAAGGCACAAAGGCCGAGTTGGATGCGGCTTATCCAGCCCTTCTGGACAACGAGCCAGCTTTTGAGACGGATACGAAGGTGTTTCGGATTGGTTCAGAACGGTATGAGATAAAGACAGCTTCAGAGTTTGGCAAACAACTAATTTCCCAACCCTCCAAACGATCCGCACAGGGCTTGCTATCTGTGCCTCTACCGTTTGCGGCTTTCACTCATACTCTGACACAAGATGAGTGGCGCAAGGCTGCTAAGTTCACTTCAACTAAAAGCACAGCAGTTACAGGTTACATCAAAAGCACGACTGGTTACATTAAATGCCTCGATCATGACGGGACATGGGAGACTGTTGTAGGTAACGGCGTTGCTGGTAATAACCAAGCTACAAACTTTACAGCCAGCGGAGATAACATTCCAAGATTCTACGCCATTATTCCTTGTGACGCTAGTGGGAACCTGAGCGGCGATTTAACCTTCTTCAACATTACCAACAACCAACTAACCAGTTTCGATGGAACAGGATTGAGTTCGTTGACTGGCCTCTACCTCGACAACAACCAACTAACCAGTTTCGATGGAACAGGGCTAAGTTCGTTGACTGGCCTCTACCTCCGCAACAACCAACTAACCAGTTTCGACGGAACGGGGCTAAGTTTGTTGATTGACCTCTACCTCGACAACAACCAACTAACCAGTTTCGATGGAACAGGGCTAAGTTCGTTGACTGGCCTCTACCTCTACGACAACCAACTAACCAGTTTCGACGGAACAGGACTGAGTTCGTTGACTTACCTCTACCTCGACAACAACCAACTCGCTGACGTTAGCTTGGGAGATGTTTCAGGTGCATGCAGAATCCAAATGACAGACCCATTTGCCTCATCAGGGCAACAGAATCCGAATATTGATGCTAACAACCAAGTCATCAATAGCACATATATTGGGATTTACCTACAGAATGGTGATTTTACCGAGGATCAGTTGTTGGCATTCTTCAATACACTTGGGAATGGGGGCAACGCGACAATCCACGTATATGGCACGCCAGCTCTGTTAGATCCAGATTGGACTACAACAAAGGCCGTTGCCACGGGAAAAGGATACACCGTCAACGAGAGTAGTTTCCAACCAATATAATCCAATAACGACAACCAATGAAATATCTTAAAGTAAATAATTACGGATTAAAGCGTAACTTGAAAGTTGCGTCTTCCGCCTTGGCTAAAGCTATCGTCGATACTTATTACCCAGAAGTGAAGAATGGTGTGACGCTCGGAGCAAATGCTACCGAAGCCGACGTTCATTGGTTTGGGTTTATCCCGAAATCGACAAGCAGCGAGGTAACACCAGTAATCTTATTCCGCGATCCAGTGGAGCGTTTTCGTTCTGCTTGTGCTGAGGATGGTATCACGCCTGATGAAGCCCTCAATCGACCCTTCACAGGACACTTTGAGCCACAGTCGAGTGGACTGGAAGATGGAACCCTGTTGTATCAATACGAGAATCATCTGGATGATCTTCTTACCCTGCTTGGTTTGTCTAATCTCGAAACAGTGAATGAGGCAGGCGCAAAACCAGACCTCACACCGGAACAACTCGCTAGCGTCGAGGAAGCTTATGCCGACGACATTGCCCTCTATGAGTCAATCACCGAAGCGGGGCAGGTGTGGACAAAAGCCTCTACCCCAGCATCTGACGCCCAGAAATCTGAGAAGATTATGGAGCTGAACGCTGCTCGATATGCCGAAGAGTGCGGAGGCTTCACAATTTCCAACACAGGGACGGTGCTTGATGGTGTATTTATCCGCTCAGACCGTAAAGATAGTCAGCCTAAAATTACACAAGCTGCACTCGCTGCCAATAAAAACCCAGATTTTACGGTGGACTGGCAGATAAGCGATTCCGAGTTTGTCACACTGGACGCTTCGCTGACCTTAACCATTGCTCAGGCGTTTCTGGAACATGAGCAAGCAGGTCGTTCTAAACTCAAAGGTCTGATTGCCTCAGTTCAGTCAGCAACCACAGAGGACGAACTTAACAACATTATTTGGTAATGGCTAAGAGTGTATCAGGTGGTGTCGCAAACCAGCCAAATACACCGTATGTGCATTTCGGCTACGGTCGTAATGACGGATGGTTCGACGCGCAAATCCGCGCCAATGGTGAGCGCGTAATCTCCTCTCCATTCGTTGAGGAAGATGTGGTTAATCATGACCGGATCGAAGACGTGTCGCAGCCGGGTGTGTTCGCGCAAGATTTTGATATCGACGTGACGATTTATCCGCGCCCCGATGATACAGACCAGCAACCAGTAGCATCAATTACTGATAACGGCGGTGTAAGGATCAGCGAACTTTCGCCCTACAAATTAGAGACAGTTGCTGACGGCATCTCCGAAGTAGTAACGCTGACCACTCAATCTCGGACACTGGAATTGCAGGTCGAAGGTTCTACTCGTAACGCGGGCAGTCCGGTAGAAACGTTCAAAGGATTCGTGGCGGGAACCCTGGCTTACCATTGCGAGCATTCGATAAACAGCCGTATTGGGAATGCGACAACCGACATGCTTCCGATCTTCACGAACTATTCTTCGAGTCATGCTAGCGGCAACTATACCCGCAACCCTGATTGTTGGGCGTATGATCTTCGCCAAGCAATGACCTGCATTAGTCCATGGAATAGCAACGCCTCTAACCGCAAAGCGGGAACGGCACTGACTAAGCGCCATATTGCAAATGCAGCGCACTACGAATACCCAGTCGGCACGACGGTTCGATTTGTCACAGCCAACAACGTCACCGTCACACGCACGATTATTGGAAAGAAACGTCATCCAGATTACAGCTCATATTTTCCTGACATCACAATCTATCTGCTCGACTCAGACCTACCTGAGTCTATCACGCCCTGCAAGGTTCTACCTGCGAACTATGCGGACTACCTGCCGACAGGACCCAAGCAAATTGCAGCCCTCTGCCTCGACCAAGAAGAGAAAGCGCTGGTTACGGACCTCAAAAGTTTCAGTTCGATCAAAGCCTCGTTCATATATCCTGACACCGCAGAAGAACAAGTTCTCTATGAGGGCAAGATCGTCGGAGACAGCGGCAACCCCGCATTCCTGATCGTCGATGGTGAACTCGTATGTATCACGTTGTGGACCTACGGAGGCGCTGGTGCTGGCACATTCCTGACGCCCCAGATTTCCACAATGAATCAGATGATCGTTGATCTGGACACGGCAGCAGGAATATCCACAGGATACACCCTCACCGAGATCGATCTCACTTCCTACCTCAATTTCTCTACAGGCAACTACCTGATCGAGAACAGCGACTTAGACAACGGCAACGCGAGCCTGTGGGTGGAGGATGGAACCGCCAACGGTAAGACCGCCTATAAGCTTCGCGGCGTATCCGGAGATTCCACCCTCGAATGGACAGGCTCGGTCTGGGAAGCACGAGACAGTGAGGGAACTCTTCTTGACTCCAGTGCCGACGACGTAGCCACCCCGGATCTCGCATCCTTTTCCACGCTGCAATTCTCAACGCCATCGTAGCATACAGCAAAACACAAACCCACGAAGCAATGCACACAACTAAAACCAACATCGCGTCCTGCGCAGCCAAAGGCGAAGCACGGATCCAGCTCAACGGCCAGCCAGCTGTCCTGACTTACGACCGGCACGCCCGCTTCCGCTATGGCCGCCATGGCGGCAACCTCAACGCGTTGCTCACCGTGCCGGGGCAGGACTACCACCAGACAGTCCTCCTTATCTGGTCCGCTCTCGACGACGCCACCCGCGCCCGCTATCCCGATCCCGCCATGCTGGTCGACCACATCGCCGAGCAAGACGACCCCACCTTCGAGCCCGCGCTCACCGCCGCCACCGCCGCCGGTTGGTTTGGCCTCGCTGATAAATAATCCGTCCTTCGCCATCATTCATCCGCCATCATCATGTCGAGCGCCAGAGATATTTTAATCAACATCCTCACTAAGGGGGATGCCTCCGGTTCGGAGAAAGTCTCCGGCTCTCTCGACCAGCTCGCAGCCAGCGCCGACAAGGCGGGCAAGCAGCTCTCGCTCAAGGTCACCGCGCCGCTGGTCGCCCTGGGCGGCCTCTCTGTAAAGTTTGCCGCCGATGCCGCCGAGGCGGGCAGTAAACTGGAGGCCGTCTTCGGCGACCAGACCGGCCGCATCAACGAGCGCATTGCCGAGCTGCGCGACACCATCCCCGCCACCACGGCCGAGCTACAAGGCCTCTACTCAGGCATACAGGATCTACTCGTGCCCCTCGGCCTCGCGCCGACCGAAGCGGCCGAGATGAGCGACAGCATCGTCACGCTCGCTGCCGATCTCGCCAGCTTTAACAATATCCCGCTAAGCGAGGCTTTGGAACGCATCCGCTCCGGCCTCGTGGGTCAGTATGAGCCCCTGCTCAAGTTCGGCGTCGCGCTCAATGCCACGACCGTCAAAGCCAAAGCCTTCGAGCAGGGGATCGGCGACGGCAAACGCGAGCTCACCGCCGCCGAACGCGCCCAGGTGAGCTACCAGCTCATCTTAGAGGGCACCGCCGCCGCCCATGGCGACGCCGCGCGCACCGCCGACAGCGCGGCCAACCAGTTTAAGTTTTTAAAGTCGGAGAGCACTGAGCTGATGACCATCATCGGCAACCAGCTCCTGCCCGCCATCACTCCGCTGGTGTCGGGGTTAAAGGATGCTGCCGCTGCGGCGCAGGAATTGAGCCCTGCCGCTCTGAATGTCGGCCTTGCGCTATCTGGTGTCGCCGCTAGTTCTGGCCCGGTGCTAGTGGCGGTCGCCTCGGTTCTCAAGTATCGAAATGCGCTAAAGGCCGCATCGCTGGCCGCGTCCCCCTGGCTTACTTTTCTTACAGCGGCCTCGGTCGCATACATGGAGATCCAACGCGCTGCCGATGACGCCAGGTCGGCAAACGAGCGATTCCGCGACACCATCGGCCTCGGCGACACCTCCTTCGTCGACTCCATCCTCGGGGCCGAGAGTCAAGACGCCCTCGACCTCGCCATCACGCAGACGCAAGTCAAACTCGACGCCCTCGTCGGCACGATCAAAGACCAAAAAAAGCAGATCGAAGACACCAAAGGCTTCAAGCTCTTCGAATCCGGCATCGCCAACACTCAGATCCGCGAAAAACTAGAGGCCGAACTCGCCCTCATGGAGCAGCAGGCCGAAAGCCTGCGCGGAGCCATCTCACTAGGTAATGAGCGCGGCAGTCAGTTGGTAGCCGAAAATGCCACAAGAGCCGAAAATGCCGCCCTCGCCGAAGAAGAACGCATCGCCTCCGAGCAAAAAGCAGTCGCCGAAGAAATGGCCACCGCCCAACTCGAAGCCCAAAAAACCGCCCGCGATACTCTCCTCGAAAACCTAGATCTCGAAGAAGCCATCCTCCAGGCCAAGATAGACGGCAACGACGAACTCCTCAAAAAGCTCCAAGATCAAAAACGCGAGCAGGTCATAATCAATCAACTCACCAAGACCGGAGTCAGCGAAGACGAGGCCATCGCCCGCGCCGAGCGCCTGGTTGCCCTCCAAAACAAAGCTGCCAAGGCCGAGAAGAAGCGCCGCGAAGAACTCCGCAACAGCAACACCGAGACAGAGCGCGCCCTCGGACTCGCCGCCCAGCTCGGCCAAGCAGAAGACCAAGCCCGCCAACTCCGCAAAGGCGTCCGCCGCGACGACACGTTTTTCAACATCGCAGGCGACCGCGAGACCCGCTACTTCGAAAACGGCAACGTGATCGACGAGTCAGAAGCCTACGAGACTCCCGTAACATCATCGCAGGCCACTCCGGCCCCGTCGCCCACGCAACCCGCGCCAGGCAATCCACAGCAAACGACCGCCGACACCGCGCCCATCGTCGAGGCGATCAACGCCGCAGTCACTCTCGACCTCAGTCCCCTCGTGGCCGCCGTCGAGTCCATGGCCGCCCGTTTTCAAACCCAGATCGACAATAACGCCAGCCGCATCCAGCAACTCGGAAACTGATATGCCTATCTCTTGGACGATTCAAAAAAACGCGGAGGCCGCTGTCACATTCGGCAGCCTCAATCTTCACAGCGCCCAGCTTCAAGTCGTTACACAAGCACCCGACCTATTCACCGTCACCCAAGCCGCCGACTACGACGCCGATCCCGTCTTCGCCCATGGCGACACCGTCACGATCTACCGCGAAGCAGCACAATGGTTCAAAGGCCGTTGCATCGCCACCCCCCGCCAAGGTTCCGGATCTGCTGAGCGCATCAGCTATAAAATTGCCGGGCCCTGGTGGCAGCTTGCAAACATCATCTACGAGCAAGACTACACGCGTGAATACAAGGGCGAAACCCAGATCCAAGAGGAGACCGTCAATCTAGCCCGCATCATCCTCGGCACCGATCTCAATGGCAACCGTGTCCACTCCGGACAAGTCATCACTGCCGCCGTCAACTATGCGCTCACTCAGATCGGAGCGGGCGCACTCTTCCAGCTCGGCACTGTCGAGGTCGCCACCGCGATCCCCTTCGAGGAGGTGAAGACGGTCAGCTGCGCCGAGATCATTACCCGCGTGCTCAGATGGAATCCCGATGTCGTTGCCTATTTCGATTATGCCACGCTGACACCGACGCTCCACTTCAAGCGCCGTGCCAGCCTCGCCGCGCTCACTTACGACATCGAAGACGTCGTCATCACGGACAACAATATCAACCCACGCCATGATCTGCAAAAAGACGGCGTCGAGGTCAAATACGAGCGCACTGACACTTTCGATGGCCGCGAGCTTACCGAGATCCTGACCGACTCGGCAGGGGACCTGGGTGACCCGTTCAAAGTGCTCAAGGTGTATATCAACCTCGAAGGCTCGCAAGTCTCTCTGACCAAGCAAACCGTCGAAGTCGAGACTATCCAAGAGACCTCCGGCGCATGGTGGCGCAGGCAGCTCCCCCAGCTCGCCGGAGCTACTAGCGTCACCGTGTCCGGAGGCACCCGCACACCCGTGGACGACGAGGACGACGGCGGCCAAAACGACGGCTCGAGCTTCGACTCCATGCTCGTGTCCGGCAGTATCGCCGACTGGATGACCCGCAAGGTCTGCGACCAGGTCATCAAGGGCGAGGTCACCTACACCAAGGACGGCGTCACCAAAACCGAAGACCTCACATTCTCCGTGCGCGGCACCAACGCCGTCTCCAAAACCTATACCTACGTCTCCAACTCCAGCGCGGGCGAGTCTCCCCCCACAGGCCTCGCCTCTGCCGTGCTCTCCAGCTTCTCCCGCCTCCACTACGAGGGCTCAATTACCCTACATGAGGCCGAGGTCGGAGCTACCGACCATATCAAAAAGCGCCTCAATGTCCTCGGCGGCCGGTCGGAGTGGGAGAGCATGCACGCCCAGATCTACAACGTCCGCTATAGCCTTGACTCCGGCACCACCCAAATCGACTTCGGGCCAGCCAAGCACCTCGGAGCCGACGACCTCTTCCAGCTCACCCGCAATGTCCGCACCCGCCAGGGCGCCAACGGCTCGATCCGACGCGGCGGCAGCAGCTCCCAGAGCGTCCTCCCCACCAAGGGCCCCGCCACCATCACCGCCGGAGGCGGAAGCTCATCTTCAGGGGTTATGGTGATCTACCTCGCCGGGCAAACTGTCCCCAATCTGATCTATCTGTCTTCTATCATGGAGGGCTACGATCCGGAAACGGACGACAATTGGTTTATCCAATTTCAGGTCGAGAACGGTCGATTAAAAGATCTTTTCACGGACGCTCCCACGGGCACATCCAACACCACTCCCTTCGATGGCGATGCTGAGGCATCTACAGACCAGACTTACTTTCGCCTGCCTTTGATATACTCCACAGAAGGGGAAAAAATAACAAACGACCTGTCCGGCATCTACCGCGAAAACGTCGTCTGCACGGCGACCGGCCCCAAAGCCGAACTCATACGCATAGGATAATGTCCACCACCGGCCCATACCAACTAGGCGCGACGAGCAACGGGTTTCCCTATTGCCCGCGCAAAATCGACCTCACCGATCTGGAGGATGTCGATGGCAACAGCACGACCGCCGACTGGTGGATCACCCTCGGCGGCACCCAGAAGGGCAACGCCCCGACCGCATCCGCAATCCACCTCTCGTGGCTCAACGCGATCAAGCTCACGTATGAGACCTACAGCGTCACGGGGACGGCTCGGTCAACGGAGTATGGGTTCGGGGAATTCCCCGTTGAAATAGATGAGGAAGAAGTCCGCATCGGCTTGGAAGAATACACCGCCCTTGTCTTTCCCGAGCTAGACCCAGAAGGTTCTCCGGGCTCGACTGATTACGAAGACAACAAGCCCACGATGCTGCCGAACGAACGGGAATGCATGCGCGTGCTGCAAAGGAAGGACGGGGCTGGCACGCCGTATCAACTCAAATTCCGGCGCGATCCGGGATCAGGATTTCCGCGCTGGCAACGTGGCTACGGGCGCAAAGCGAAAGCATACTTTTACGGAGCCGCATACATCTATTCCGCAGCAGTCATTGTGCAAGTCCCTGAAATCGTCCGCATGTATAACGGAGACATAAGTGACGAGGGTAATTTCGTGGGCTACGGAGTCGCCTCATTCTTCAACGGCAACGCCAGTGAAGATACCGGAACTCCTAAATCCGTGCTCAGGGAGTTCTCCGACAACGCTTATCAGTATGACGGCTTGGAAGGAGACATGCAGCAAGCGGAGGCACATGATGATTTTGGGGATAGGGGCTCATGGCTATGCAATGGCCCGTTCCAGGCCGCCGGACGTGCCAACCAAGGGAGTTCTGAAATTGATGTTAAAAAGCACGTCTTCGTCTCGTGGATTCCCGACGAGGATTATTTCCCCTTGGGTGTGTGGTCGAACACCACTCGCAGCATCACCTATTCCACCTTCGGAGGCATCCCATTCGTGGAGGTCAATTACGACAGCTATAACGACGATGACTGGGCGGACGCCGAGCTGACCGCGCTGACATTCTACACGCAAGAGTAGCCGAATTGACCGCACTCAATCTCCCGCACCTCACTCACGAGGCGCAAAAGCAAACCCTCCCCAGCAAGCCCAAAAAAAAAAGAGAGGCCAGCGGCGACCAAGTCGAGCGCCTAGCCAAACCGATCGCCACATTCCTAAACAACCAGGCACCTAAGATCCACAGATTGGCCAGATGGATGGATCAACTAGGCAAACCCGGCTGCGGCTGCCAGGGAAGGAAAGCATGTTTAAATCGAGTTGCACTCAACTTAAAGCACCCCTTAAAAACTATTTCAGGCATTTTGCAGTGCCTGCTGCGAAAGACCCAAAAACACTAAACCTTTGTCCCTAGTCGCTAAACCTTCTGGCGCTTTACAGAATCGAAGCACTCGGCGTGGACGAGGTCGCCTACAGCCGCGGCCACAAATACATGACACTGGTCTACCAGATCGACGCGGGCAAAAAGCGGCTGATCGGTGTACTCAAGGGGCGCACGACCCAGGCACTGAAGGACTTTTTTACCGTGGATCTCGGGGCGGAGCGTTGCGCGAAGATCAAAGTCGTCTGTTCGGACATGTGGAAGCCTTACCTCAAAGTCATCGCCGAAGTCTTGCCCGGCGTGTTGAACGTCCTCGACCGTTTTCACATCGCCAAGAAGCTCGGCGAAGCCGTCGACCAAGTCAGGCGTGACGAAACAAAGGAGCTGCACGCTGGCGGCTATGAACCCGTTCTGGGCAACTCCCGCTACTGTTTCCTCAAGCGCACCGAGAATCTTAGCGATAAGCAAAGCGCACGACTCGATGAAGTACTCCAGTATGACCTCAAAAGCGTGCGCGCCTATTACCTGAAGGAATCCTTCGACGGCTTCTGGCACTACGACTCCCCGAGGTGGGCGAGATGGTATCTGAAAAAGTGGTGTGCCCGGGCCATGCGCAGCCGACTTCCACCCATGAAGAAGTTCGTCAAGACGCTGCGCAAACATGAGGAGCTTTTGATGAACTACTTCAAAGCCGGGAAAGCCTACTCAAGCGGCATCGTCGAGGGGTTGAACCTGAAGATCAACATGGGTATCAGAAAAGCATACGGATACCGCAGCTTCGAGATCATGAAAGTCGCTCTTTTACATCAACTTGGAGACTTGCCCGAACCGAAGTTTACCCACAGATTTTGCTGAAGAGCCACAAAAATATCACACCGAAAAACATGCAACCATCACAATGTAACATAGCAAATACCGACACATTAAATAGCAAAATACACTTGCAACTATTACGTTCTTGTAAACGCATTTATACATGCATCGAAACCTTATCATCATTTTATGCGTCACAAATGCCTGCATTGCAACTGGACTAATGTGGTTTGTTTTTGGACCCAAATCAAAACCAAGTATAACCAACAAGGCAAGCACTTCGCTGGGAACAGAGATAATGACAGACGAAGCGCATTGGCAGCACGCCACGAAAGCAACAAGTCTCCGCGAAGCGGCCTTTCACTTAAGCCAATTCAAAGATCAAGATGAGCTAAATATCAGAACTTCTGAATTAATCTACGGACTACATTTCGACAGCGTGCCTAATCTAAACAAATGGCCATTATATCAAGCAAGCATGCAGGCTCATGGAAAAAATGCGGACACAGCCTCGGAGCTAAAACTACTAGCTAAAATTGCTCAAAAAACACAGCAAGCCCTAACCTTACGCGACACTGCTTTTCGCGTATATATCGAAAATTGGCTGCGAATAGAAAGCGATGACAAGGTCAACGAAGAGACCTTCGAGCTCATCGACACACTCTACCATGAAAACAACAGCCTGGCCGATACGTCGCTAGAAGCGGAGTATTTTCTCATAAAGAACAACGCCAGCACCGCAGAGCGCAACGCTCAGTTTAAAGATCGACTCCGCAACACCGCAATGGAATCAAGCAGGGCAGCAACGACACGTATCACAGCCTTAAAGACCTTATCTGAACTAGGCGCCCTCTTAGACCTCCCGATGGAGAACATTTACCACAGTGCGAGCACGCATTTACAAACAGCAATCTTGCGAGTCCTAGAGAACCAATCTAGCAGTAAAGCATCGAAAGAGCAGTGGCTGAGACTGATTCAGCCGACGACCTCCGAGCAAGAGCAACTCTTATTACGAATTCTAAAGACAATGAATCCACAATGAAACAGACTGCCAGGCCTCAAGAGCAGGCGCGCAGCTCACTACTCGAAACCAAGCGCGCCTTCTTACTGAATCTCGGCTTATTTATTTGCTTAATCTTTGGGTGGGTCCTTTTGCCAGATTCTCAAGAACATCAAACATCGCCGGTAGAAAGGAGCACCGCCAGATTTGCTCATGAATTATATAGCCTTTCCGAGTTCGCCTACCTTACGGGCCAAATAGTCGCATTAAATACTCGCTCGGAATCGATGCCTGATTTCGAAACTGAGTGGGCAATCAAGTTATCCAGACAAGAATTAAGGCAAAGAGCAGCCTTCTCTCAAATAGAGAGCGAAGAGTTTGAATCACTCGCAAGAGAGTTCCTCAAAGGCTACGCCGAACGCTATGACGAATATTATGACGACGCAGGGGCCAGAGAACTAGGCTACAACTATGGGCTCAAATTCGACCCTGAAATATACGGGATGCTCCCGTTTTCAACACTCAATCGGCTACTTAAGGATCGTAATCAAATTGAGCGCAAATTCCCCATCAACGATGAAGCGGAATGGTTGTGCTTCTGCAGGGCCTTTGATAACGGATTCGTAGAAGGCTACAGCATCATACAAGAAGGCATCACCTACCGCACGAGAAGACCAGAGATCCAATTATTCGACAAATAAGGATCTACAGGCCCAACTCTGGCTAGCGTTGCTTGCGGACAATTTCTTATAGCATGGTTAATTTAATATCCTGCTTAAAGGACTCAATCAGTGAAGTTGTAGAATTAGCCATGAACTCTGGAGATAAAAGCTCCCCTAGAAATTGCAAACACGGAACGTATCTGGAGCAAAAAATGAGCCAACAGCCACAGCCGGCGCATTGACATAGCACCCACTCCTCGAAATGCTCTCAGCACCATGCGCCCCTTCCTACATGT
>PBYS01000102.1 GCA_002729725.1 Puniceicoccaceae bacterium | reverse complement strand
CTTCGATTTCGTGCAGGGCATCCTGTTCATTGGAAACCAGACTTAGTGCGAAATCGTGATCGAACGCATCGGTGCCCGACTCAGCTGCGTGATTGTCGCCAGAGTTATCGTTTGATGTGTGCTTGAGTGTATCCGAAGTATGTAGATTAATTTCGTCACTAACATGCGCACGTAGATCGAGCAGCAAGTCGTAGTATTTTTTCCACTTTTGCGGGATCTGGTCTTCGTCGAGTTCGGTGCTCTTTTTCTTTTCCGTCGGGCTGAAGCCTAGGATGTCGGCCAGCGAGGCGGCGCCGAGCACGCGTTTTTCAACGGGCTTGTCGTCGACGATGACTTTCTTGCTAGGTTGTACTTTTGCAGCGACTTTTTTAGGTGCTTCTTCTTGTGTGGGAATTTGCGACTTCTTGGCAGCCATCAATTCTTCGACATCGTCGAGTGAAAAGACGATGGGTGTCGATTTCTTGTTGGCAGCCGCGCCCTCGCGTGAAACAACCGCTTTTTTTAAAGTATTTGCTGGAGTCTTTTTATTGGTAGGCATGATAGCTTAAATATTTAGAAGAGATTGAAGTGATGTTAACGGTTAATTGGTTAGATTGATTTCAGCGCTTCGGCACAACGTGGCGAAACCGCACCCCATTTTTCTGTCTCGACGAGTTCAGGCACCCAGCGCCAGCTGCGAGGGCAGCGGACACCGTCTGCGTGAGCGACTTCGATCTGGAGTTCGGTGGCTTCGGGAGATTCGATCAAGCTGACCTGCGAAAGAATGAAGAGTTCCGGCAGATCGGCTTCATATTTTTTGAGGCGGGCAAAATCGGCATTGCTTGCGCTGCCAGTGATGACTGCCTTGGCGTCGAGGCTTTGACCGATCGTTTTCTGCTGACGTAGAGCTTCGAGGCGGTCATTGAGTTGATTTGAAAGGAAGTTGCGCAACTCACGAATGTCCGAGGCAGTTTCTGCATCGTCCCATGCGACATCTACCTGAGGCCAGTCGGCGAGCGCAATGGGCTGGTCGCCGAAATCGCTATCGCTTTGTGCGTAGCTCCAGGCTTCATCTGCGGTGAAAGGTACCAAAGGTGCGATCAGTCGAGTGAATACGGAGAAGATGATCTGTATCGCAGTTTGTGAAGAGCGGCGCAGAGGATCGTTGGGGCTACGTGTGTAGAGGCGATCCTTGATGACATCGTGATAGGTGGCCGACAAGGTGTTGGCGACGAAGGGATCGATGTAATCTTTGAATGCGCGGTGGAACTCATAGGCTTCGTAGGCTTCAGATACTTTACGTACCAGCTGGCCGAGTTCGTTGAGCACCCACTTATCCAGGGCATTCAATTGGTCGAGCGGCACCGCATCTTTACTCAGGTCGAAGTCGTGTAAGTTACCGATTTGGAAGCGCAGTGTGTTGCGCAGGTTGCGGTAATTGTTGGCCACGTTCTTGACGATCTTGTCGGAAACCGGCACGTCGCCACGATAGTCTTGTGAGCAGATCCAGAGGCGTATGATGTCGGCCCCATAGCCGCCAATCCACTCGTTGAGCGGACGCGCGGCGCCGTCGCTCTTAGAGAGCTTGGTACCATCTTCCTTTACGATGAAGCCGTGAGTAAGGAGATTCTTGTAAGGTGCCGCCTTGTCGGCGATCACCGAGGTCCACAGCGAGCTTTGGAACCAGCCGCGGTGTTGGTCCGAGCCTTCCAGATAGAGGTCCGCAGGCCATTTCAGGTTGGGACGCTTTTGGAGCACTGCGCGATGGCTGGAGCCGGAATCAATCCAGACGTCAAGTGTGTCTGTGCCACACTTGAGTTTGTCTGTGCTGGGCCAGTCCGTCGGCAGTTCAATGCCGTCTAGGATTTCAGCGGCCGTTTGCTCAAACCAGATATTTGTGCCCGATTGCGCGACCTTTTGTGAAATTGCACGAATCACCTTGGCGTCGATATAAGCGCCGCCATCTTCGTCGTAGAAGGCCGGGATCGGTACCCCCCAGGTGCGTTGACGGCTGATGCACCAATCCGGACGGTTTTCGACGGCCGCGCAGATGCGGTTCTTGCCCCAGCTAGGGATGAAATTGACGTCGTTGAGCGACTCCAGTGCGCGTGCACGGTCGCCATTTTTGTCCAAGGCGATGAACCATTGGTCCATGGCGCGGAAGACGACCGGCGTCTTGGAGCGCCAGCAGTGCGGGTAGCTGTGCTTGATTTTCTTTTTAGCGATCAACGAGCCGTTAGTCGCGATGATGCGCAGCACGCCGAGATTCGCGTCGGATGGTTTGCCATCGCCAGTTTCAAGCACGGAGAGTCCCACCAGATCGGCAGGCACTTGGCCATCGTCTACATAACAGCCCTTGTCGTCGAGTGGGCAATAGACTTCGATGCCATTGTTGATGCCGGTGATGTAGTCGTCCAGACCGTGTCCGGGAGCGGTGTGCACACAGCCTGTGCCACTCTCTGTGGTGACATATTCAGCCAACAGAATAGGGGAGGGACGGTCGATGAAGGGATGACGGGCTTCGAGCTTTTCGAGCTGCGAGCCTAGGTAGGTAGCGATTGTTTCGACGCCTTCCAGCTTACATTCAGCGATCACAGAACCCAGCAAAGGTGTGGCCACGATGAGTGTGCCATGGGAGGCGGTCTTGATCGCGGAATACTCGATATTTGGGTGCACTGACACTGCAAGGTTAGCGGGCAGTGTCCAAGGTGTGGTGGTCCAGATCAATATTGAGCTATCTTCGTCGGGTAAGGCCAGCTTGGCACGTGCTTCGTTACTCAGGCGAAGTTTGACGAAGATTGAGATGCTGGTGTGGTCCTTGTACTCGATCTCCGCTTCGGCGAGCGCAGTCTCGCAGGGGATGGACCAATAAACTGGTTTTTTGCTGCGATATACGAGGCCTTGTTCCACAAAATTTGCGAAAGTTTCTAATTCGGCCGCCTCATATTCGGGGTGAATGGTCCAATATTCATTGGCCCAATCGGCTGTGACACCCAAGCGCTCGAACTGCTCGCTTTGGATGACGCGATACTTGTCCGCAAATTTAGCGCAAGCCTTGCGCACCTCGAGCGCGGTGTAATCCGTGCGTCCGGAGTCCTGTAGCTCACGTGAGACTTTGTGCTCGATGGGCAAGCCATGACTGTCCCAGCCTGGGATGTAGGGCGCGTTATAGCCAGACATCCACTTGTAGCGTAAGATGGTGTCCTTCAAGGTCTTGTTGAGCGCGTGCCCCAGGTGGAGGTCGCCATTGGTAAAGGGCGGACCATCGTGCAGAATGAAACTTTCACCCCCACTATTTTTAGCCTGGATCTGGTCGTAGAGACCGATTTTCTTCCAGTGATCTATTCGCTTAGGTTCGCGCTCCACTAAGTTGCCCCGCATGGGGAAATTCGTTTGAGGGAGGTTGAGCGTATCTTTGAGGTCGTGCGCCATAATATTTGACCGAAGGCCGTTGAAAAGCGCGGCAGTGTGGTTTTTTGCTTCCTCAAGTCAAGCACTCAGAATTTTCTCGCCGCACATTCTTAAAATGCCTTTCTTGCCTTGCTCTTCGGCTCATATTATTGCTGCCAATCTATCGTTACTTATGTCTCTCGCACTCATCAATCTGCCTTTCCCAGATTTACACCTCGTCTGGTTGTTTCTTTTACTAGTTATCGGGTTTGTGGCGCTTACTTTTGGTGGCGACATTTTGACGACGGGGGCGGCGGCCGTTTCGACTAATCTAAAAATCGATCCCATTGTGGTCGGCTTGACCGTGGTCTCGATCGCTACGTCGATGCCAGAAATGGCGACATCGCTTATGGCAGCCCGAGACAATCCACAAATCGCGCTCGGTAATATTCTAGGCAGCAATGTGGCGAATATCGGCCTGATTCTCGGGATCGCTGCGATCATCGCGCCACTGAAAATTGAGCTGCGGATGATACGCCGCGAAGTGCCGATATTGATAGCTGTGACAGTTATTTTCGGACTTTTTGCAATGGGCGGTGGTTTTCACCGTATGGAAGGCTGCATATTGCTGGCATTAACGGCAGCTTATTTGATCTATGTCGTCCGCGGTGCGAAGTCCAAAGATTCGGCTGGCGCTATTCAGGAATTTACCGAAGGGGCCGAGGAGTATTCACGTCGAACGACTCAATCGGCCTTACTATTTATTTTAGCAGGTGCCGCTTTATTGGCCTTGGGCGCAGATGTACTGGTGGGTGCCTCGGTGGAGCTTGCCATGCGAATGGGGGCGAGTGAGATGTTTGTCGGCCTCACCATTGTGGCCGTTGGCACGAGTCTGCCGGAGTTGGCTGCATCTGTGGCTGCCGTGCGTGCGGGGCATGGCGATATGTGTGCGGGCAATATCGTGGGCTCGAATCTGTTTAATATACTGCTGATCGGTGGTGGTGTTTCGGCAATCACTGGTATGAATGTGCATTATGAGCTCTTGCTAGTTGAGTTTCCTGCTTTGGTTTTGCTTTCAGGGCTACTTCTATGGTTCTTTAAGAGTGGTCATATCGTGTCGCGCCGTGAAGGTGTGGCCTTGCTTTTTATTTACTTCGGGATTCTTTCGCTTTCCGCACTCTCACAATTTGGCTACCTATTTTAGCTTTACTGGTTTTCGGCTCTCTAGTGATCCGTAGAACCGAGAGCCAAGAACCGAGCAAACCGAGCACTGAAAACCGAACAACTCATTTACTATGTCTGAAAAACAAAAGCCTGTCGTCCTCATCATCCGTGATGGTTGGGGAGCTAATCATGATGCATCTTACGATGCTTATAACGCTGTCAAGCTGGCAAACACGCCGGTGGCTGACCGTTTGACTGCAGAGTATCCGCGCACCGAGATCGCGGCCTGTGGTCTCGAAGTTGGCTTGCCCGCTGGCATTATGGGGAACTCCGAAGTGGGGCACCAAAACATCGGTGCGGGCCGCGTGGTGGACCAGGAGCTAGTGCGTATCAATAAGGGCATCGAGACTGGTTCGGTGAAAGAGAGCCCAGCGCTTAAAGCTGCTTTCGATAATGTGCGCGCCAAGGGCTCTGCACTTCATTTTATGGGCTTGGTCTCCGATGCGGGGGTACACTCCATGTTAGATCACCTTTACGGCTTACTAAAGATCGCCAAAGAAGAGGGCATCGAGCGGGTTTATTTGCACGCTTTTACCGATGGACGCGACACGGGCCCGTTCTCTGGTAAGAACTTCATTGCCGAGGTCGAAGCTCAAATGACTGAGATCGGCGTGGGACAAATCGCGAGCATCGCAGGTCGTTACTGGGCGATGGACCGTGACAATCGCTGGGATCGCGTGCAGCGCGCCTACGATTGCATTACCGGTCGCACGGTCGAGCGTAGTGCGATCAGTGCAGACGCGGCGATTCAGCTGCAATACGACTCGCCTGAAACGGAAGGCACTAAGGGAGACGAGTTCTGCCCACCTACTGCGATTGTCGGCGCCGACGGACAAGCAATTGCCGCGGTGCAAGAGGGCGATTCGGTGATTTTCTTTAACTTCCGTGGTGACCGTCCACGTGAGCTGACCCGCGCCTTCATTCAGGACGACTTTGATGGCTTCGATCGTGGCGAGAAGCTTGATGTTTTCTTCGCGACGTTGAGCGAATATCAAAAGGGCCTCTGCCCCAATATCGTGTTTCAGAAGCCTGAAAAGATGAAAGACATCCTCGGTAGCTATGTGGCCGACAAGGGGATTGGGCAATTCCGCTGCGCGGAGACGGAAAAATTCCCACACGTGACTTTCTTCTTTAATGACTATCGCGAAGAGCCCTTCCCCGGGGAAGATCGTGAGTTGGTTCCGAGCCGCAAAGACTGTGCCACGTATGATGAGAAGCCTGAAATGTCGGCCTACGGCATTCGCGACGCTTCGGTCGAAGCGATCAAATCCGGCAAATACGGCCTGGTTGTGATCAATTTTGCCAATCCCGACATGGTCGGACACACGGGTGTCTTGGATGCTTGTATCCAAGCCTGCGAGATCGTCGACGGTTGCGTGGGGGACCTACTGGCCGCGATCGATGAAGTGGGCGGCTCTGCCGTGATCACTGCCGACCACGGGAATTCCGACCAACTTTGGAACCACGCGAGCAACGGTCCTCACACCGCGCACACGCTCAACCCCGTCGAAGTCGTTGTTTACAGCGAGCAATATAAAAACGCCGAGCTCTTGGAGTCCGGCGCGCTGGGCGATATCGCCCCGACATTGCTGAAGCTGATGAACCTTCCGCAGCCTGAGTCCATGACGGGCCACTGCTTGATTAAGTAAAGCACTCTATGAAAATTACATCAGCTCGTTTTATCGGATGTGCAGTCGACCTCGAAGCCTGCCCAGTCACCAATCTGCCTGAGTTCGCCTTTGTGGGACGCTCCAATGTGGGCAAGTCCTCGCTGGTCAATATGCTGGCAGAGGTGAAGGGTCTGGCCAAGACTTCGGGCACGCCCGGTAAAACGAAGCTGATGAATTTCTTTCGCATGAATGATCAGTGGACACTGGTCGATCTGCCCGGCTATGGCTTCGCGAAGGTTTCTAAAACACAGCAAGAAAAGTTCAACGAACAAGTCAGTGGATACCTGACCGGCCGTGAGAATTTGAAGCAAGTTTTCGCATTGTTGGACTCCCAGTTGGAGCCATTGGACACCGATT
Organism: Puniceicoccaceae bacterium; assembly: GCA_002729725.1. Lineage (GTDB taxonomy): Bacteria > Verrucomicrobiota > Verrucomicrobiia > Opitutales > Coraliomargaritaceae > Thalassobacterium > Thalassobacterium maritimum. The sequence continues at coordinate 79,378 of PBYS01000102.1, read as the reverse complement.
TAGCCTTCATTGACTGGATGCAACAATGCGAGATTCCATACTCGATTATCTTTACCAAGACTGATCGCAGTGCGGATACCAAGGTGATCAGTCACGAGGTGCAACTCACGCGGGCGCTGGAAGATTATGGGCTCAAGCCTAACCAAATTTTTAAATGCAGCGCCAAGACCAAGCGCGGGCGGGGTGCGATTATGAATTGGATCGAAGGGCAGTTGCCTAAGAAGCCTAAGAAAAAGGCTGGCAAACCGATTCAGCTCGGTTGGATGAAGAAATAGGCGGTGGCGACTTGCGATTTACGACTTACAGCTAGCGTTGGAGTGCACCTTAGCGTGAGCGAAACTGCTGCGGAGAGAGTGCGACCCTCTGTTTGAATTGCTTGGAGAAGCTGAAGGCATCCGCATAGCCCAGTTGGTCTGCGATTTTTTTGATCGGAAGATCGGTGGTTTCGAGTAGTGAGCAAGCATTCTCGATTCGTACCTGTATGCGGAATTCACCTGGACTGATGTTGTAGGCGGCACGAAAAAGACTGCGCAAGCGCGAGTAACTAAGCCCGAGTTCGGCCAGCAGTGTTTCGATGCTGCACATTAAAGCGGCTTGCGTGCGAATGATTTCACGCGCGCGTTTCAGTAAGTCGGCGTGGGGCGTGTCAGCATAGCGATTGGCTTGGGCGCTGGCGAGCACACGACGGATTAGCGCGGCAATTTCGAATTCCAGCGAGCTGGTTTCGGTCGGAGTGTCCGCCGCGCGCATCAGGTCCATGAGCCCATGGATGCGAGTCGGGATCTCCTCTGCGATGCCCATCGGGAGCCGTACTTGGTCGGGACGTATCAGCTCCAGTTCTTGGAAGATGTGGTACCACTCAGATCGCAAAGAGACAAAGCACTCGTGCCATTGGCTATCAGCTTCGATGTGGCTGCTATGTGAGCGATCCGGGAATCGGAAAAACACATCCCCTGCGTGGAGCTCACATTGATAGCCTAGGCTATCTTGGTAGCCACCACTGCCACGAAGCACATACACCATGGCTAGCCGGTCGTAATGCTCATTGCTGACATCCTCAGTTTTGCCGCTCTTATCCAGAAAGCCACAACTCAGGCCCTGAGAGAAGGATTGCTCTGAACTGCCACGATACATCGTGTCGTGTATCATCCATTTTTCGAATTGCTGCATCGTAGCTAATCAAAAATGACATGTCTTTAGTCATGCAAGCTATTCCCGCCGGACGCAATAATTGCTATTTTAGAAACATGCCTTTACCCTCAATTGATTCAACTCTTGGTAAGACCTTTCAACAGCCCGAACTAACTGGCATCAATCGTGTGCCGATGCGCGCCACTCAGGTCTCTTTCCCTAGCGCTGCAGAGGCGCTCTCTCAGCCTCGCGAGGCCTCCCCATGGTGGCGTTCTTTGGATGGTGACTGGCGCTTTCTATACCGCGAATCGCCGGAGCAATTGCCCGAGGCCGTGGAAACGCACACGACGGAAGGTGAAGACTGGGACGATATTCCGGTGCCGGGGATGTGGAGTTTTCATGGCTATAGCTTTCCGCACTATACGAATGTTAACATGCCCTTCAGTGAGGAGCCTCCTTTTACTCCTGAGCGCAACCCGACTGGTGTATATGCCCGTAGTTTTGAGGTCGAGCCTAGTTGGAAGGGGCGCCGAGTGGTGCTGCATTTCGGCGGTGTCGAAGGTGTCCTACAGGTCTATCTGAATGGCAAGTTCTTGGGCATGAATAAGGATTCTCGCTTGCCCTCCGAATATGACATCACTGAGCACGTGCTTTGGGACCAGCCCAATACGCTGAAAGCAGTCGTCATTCAATACAGCGATGCCAGTTTTGTAGAAGATCAGGATCAATGGCGATTGGGCGGAATTCATCGCGAAGTTGCGCTGTATTCAACCGATCGTATTTATTTGGAAGACATTTTTGCACGCACCGATTACAATCCTGCGACGGGAGATGGTGATCTTGATTTGACTGTGCGCGTGGAGATGGGCGCCACACCCGAGGCTGGCTGGACTATCGATTGGCAGTTACTAGATACTGAGGGTGCTTCCATTTCCGGAGATATGCAGACGCAGCCAGTTGAAACGAGTCGTGGCAAATTGGTGCATTGGCCACGCGTGGGTGCCCATGTGGAAAAACACTTCGCTGCGGTTCGGCCTTGGTCAGCAGAGCAGCCGCATCGTTATCGCTTAGTGATTTCCTTGCGGTCGCCCAGCGGGGCGCTGGTTGAAAGCACTGCCACATGGATCGGTTTTCGTCGAGTTGAAATAAAGGATCGTGAGCTTTTGATCAATGGTAAGGCAGTCCTGATCAAGGGAGTGAACCGCCATGACCACTCGGATACCAAGGGGAAGGTCGTCTCAGAGGAACTGATGCGAAAAGACCTCGAAGTCATGAAAGCATTTAACGTGAATGCCATCCGCACTGCGCACTATCCGAACGATCCTAAGTTCTATGACCTTTGTGATGAATATGGTTTCTACGTTGTAGATGAGGCTAATGTGGAGACGCACGATTTCCATAATCAAATTTGCAGAGACAAGCGCTACCTCAATGCATTCGTGGAGCGTGGTATGCGGATGGTGATGCGAGATAAGAATCACCCTAGCATCATTATGTGGTCACTCGGCAATGAGTCCGGCTATGGTGCGAATCACGATGCGATGGCGGGCTGGATTCGCCATTACGATTCCAGTCGTGTGTTGCACTACGAAGGCGCGATCTCCCGTGGGCAAAGTCACTCCGAATGGGATCAAGGGCACTTGGCCACAGATGTCATCAACCCCATGTATGCGCATGTACACGACCTGGTAGAATGGGTGGAAACCGTCAAAGATCCTCGACCAGTGATTCTTTGTGAGTATTCGCATGCGATGGGGAACAGTAATGGCAGTTTGAAAGAATACTTCGAAGTTTTCGAAAAGTATGATGGCCTACAAGGCGGTTTTATCTGGGAGTGGATCGATCACGGTCTTAAAGAAATTACCGAAGACGGCGAAGAATACTGGGCTTATGGAGGTGATTACGGCGATACGCCTAATGATGCCAATTTCGTTTGTGACGGATTGGTCTGGCCCGACCGCGAACCGCACCCGGCATTGTTCGAATTCAAAAAACTTGCGCAGCCCATCGCCGTTACGCGCAAGTCAGCCGATTCGACTGTCTTTAGCATACGCTCCAAGCAGGATTTTCGCAGCCTCGATTATCTGGCGGCGGAGTGGACACTTTCGGGCGATGGGCAGCCCATCGCGTCGGGCAGTCTTCAGCTGGAAGGCATCGAGCCCGGAGCCTCCAAAGACTTTGATCTGGTAGAAGTCGCAGCGCATCAGCGTGACTTTCAGGGGGAGATGCTCTGTCTTCGCTTCTCTTTTAAGTTAATTTTGGATGAGGGGCTCTTGGCCGCTGATCACGAGTTGGCATGGGAACACTTTATTTTGCAAGAAGCGGCCTTGATTTCGCCGACAGATGTGCCTGCGATCGCGGCGCCTGCGGAGCATGATTCCTTGCTTACACTCACTGCAGGCAAGCTGTGTGCGGAGATATCACGCGTCGATGGACATTTGCACTCACTAAAAGGCTCGGGTGAAAACGTGTTGGCGGAACCACTACAATTTACCTGGTGGCGTGCCGGCACCGATAACGACGGTATTAAATTGTGGGATGGCCAAGAGCATAAGCCACTGATACGCTGGAAAGCCGCCGGCTTGCATGAAACTACGCAGTCATTGATCCGCCAAAAAGTTCTAGCAGATGGTAGCGTCCAATCGGTCTTTAAACTCAGCACTCCAGTACACGCTAATGCTGGGGAATGGACCCAGTGCATTCGTCTCACTGAGGGGGGGCTTTGGGTTCAGAATGAGCTAAACTGTCTAGCGGAGCTGCCAGATCTGGCGCGTGTTGGCAATCAGTTCGCACTGCCTGCTGGCTTTGAGCAGGTCAGCTATTGTGGCTTAGGACCTTATGAAAACTATCGAGATCGCGCAGCAGGCGTATGGGCCGACGTGTTCGAAACTAGTGTGGACGAGCTGCATGTGCCTTATGTGATGCCGCAGGAGTGTGGTAACCGATCAGATACGCGCTGGTGTGCTTTTCATAACTCCGAGAGCGGAGCCAGCCTGCGCGTGCAGGCGCTTGGCCAGCCTTTTGAATTTAAAGCCAGCCACTATACGGATGCCGATTGGTTTGCGGCCAAGCATACCTATGAACTCAATGCACGTCCCGAGACTTATGTATCGATCGATCACTTACAACGAGGGCTCGGTAGTGGAAGTTGCGGCCCCGATGCTCTGGAGAAATACCGCATCCAGCCCGGCGCTTATCAGTGGGCGTTCTTGATTTCGCTGAGCTAGTCTTTGTGGACTAAGTGTGTGTGATTTGTGCTATTCGCGCGACAGGTTGTAAACGCCTGTCGCGCGTCAGCTATAATCTTTGAAGCCCTTCAGACCGGGGAAGGACGTTTCACGTTCGCTGTTTCAATCTTTGAGCTCGGCCTTGGTCTTCTCTAGTAAGACCTCGTGCGCGGAGCTGATCGCTTCGTCGAGTCGATGATCGGCATGCACATCGCGTAATTTATCTTCGACTGCATCTTCAACATAGGCTTCCTGGGTCAGGCCCAGATAGAGCGAGTAACAGATCAGTAAGAGCACTACCGTAAAGGGTAAGCCTGTGACGATCGATGCGGTTTGCAGCGTATGCAGTCCGCCACCGAGTAGTAACACTGCCGCGACTACGCCTTCCATTATGGCCCAGAATACGCGCTGTGGCACAGGAGAGTCGAGTTTGCCCCCCGAAGTGAGATGGTCGACCACCAGTGAACCTGAGTCGGAAGATGTGATGAAGAACACCGATACAAGTACGATCCCGACAAAGGAGAGTATGCCGCTGATCGGCAAGTGCTCAAACATCGCGAACATGGCCGTAGCCACGTCTGCATTCACTGCATCTGCAATTTTAGCGACGCCCGTGGACTCCATCCACAAAGCTGAACCGCCAAATACGGACATCCAAAGGAAGGAGAGTAAGGTTGGCACGACCATGACGCCTAATATAAACTCACGCACTGTGCGCCCTTTGGAGATACGGGCGATGAACATGCCGACAAAAGGTGACCAGGAGATCCACCAGGCCCAGTAAAATACCGTCCAACTACCTTGCCAGTTGGAGTCGCGAAAGGTTTCGGTCCATAGGCTCAATTGAGCGAAGTTCTCGATGTAGAAGCCCAAGTTCTGCGTAAAGCCACTTAGAATATATATCGTCGGTCCGGCGATGAGAACAAATAGTAGTAAGAGGCCGGCAAGCCCCATGTTGAGCTCACTCAAACGTTTCACGCCACCATCGAGTCCCGACATGACTGAAAAAGTGGCGATGGCCGTAATGATCGCAATGAGGAGCACTTGAACTTGAGTGGATACATCCACGTCAAATAAATGATGGAGCCCCGCGTTGATTTGTGAGACGCCAAGGCCGAGCGAAGTGGCCAATCCCATCAGAGTGGCGAGCACTGAGAGCACGTCGATAAAGTCCCCCCAGCGGCCATAAATACGGTTCCCGAGGATCGGGTAGAAAATCGAACGAATCGTGAGCGGCAGGCCGCGGTTGTAAGCGAAAAATGCCAAGCCTAAGCCGACGATGGAATAGATTGCCCATGGATGTAAGCCCCAGTGAAAATAGGTGAGCCCCATCGCTGCTTGGGCGGCCGCCGGGCTGCCGCCTTCGACACCGATAAACATGGGTGAAGGACTGCTGAAGTGAAACATAGGCTCGCCTACGCTCCAAAACATCAAGCCGATCCCCATGCCTGCACTGAGTAGCATGGCATACCAGGCTGGTGTCGAAAATTCAGGTAAGGCCTTGGCCCCGCCAATCCGAATCCGTCCAAAACGGCTGAATGCGAAATACAAAGCGCAGCCGATAAAGATGTTGGCCGCTAAAATGAAAAACCAACCGAAGCTACGCGAGACCCAGGCTAATACGTCTGAGGACAGGGCCGCTGCCTGCTCTTGGAACATTAATGTAGCAATGATGAAGACCGCTAGAATGATGACTGCGCTGACCGTGACATGTGGATGGATGTCGAAGCCAAAGCCACTCCAGTTGTTTTCACCGGGCTCCTGCTTTTCGGATTCGTCGAACAAGCCAGGAGTGGGGCGTATTTGTAGCCCTCGGAACTTGGCGCGTTCTTTGATCGCTTTTTCACGTGCGATCTTTTCTGCCTTTTTTAGCTTTTCTGCGAGCGTCGCCTCTTTGGTGCGCTTGGGGGTGCTATGCTTTGTCATATTTTTCAAAAGTAATAACCGAAGTTAACGTTGAAGCGCGACTGCCAGCTGTCGTCCGGATTCTCTCCAAAGGTCGTGAAGCTGTCTCCACCGATGAAGTAATTGCCATTGGAAAACGCGAGGTCGGTATAGATGTACCAACCGCCACGAGCCCATGCTGCGCCGAGAATAAATAATTCGCTATCGTTTTGGCCGTCAGCCGTCTTCAGAATACTGCTGTATTCAATGTAGGGCGTAATCGAGTCGAGCCATGCGATGCGTGAAGTTTCGTAGTAGCGGCTCAGCGAGAGGGCAGGGATCCATGCTTCAGCGGCGACGGGCCAAGCGTAGTCATAGGCCCCGAAATCGATTAACTCGTCGCTCATCACGCCGGACTGCACTAAGTGGGAATCCACATCGTATTTATAATAACTGAGCTGAGGTGCGAGCGTCCATTCGTGCCATTTAAAAACTGCGTGTAGTGAGGCCGCGTAGTGATGCCCGTCTGATTGCGTGCCTTGGCTGGCGAGTTGTCCATATTGGAAGGAGCTGCCTAAATCGGCATCGATCGCACCGAATTGCGTGTGATAAATGGCACGTAGGTTGAGTTGATGGCGCTCTTCGTAGCCGTCACCCGATTCGTTGACTACGTCGTAAGAGTAGCGAGCGCTATCGTGGCTTGCGCCGCGCCATTGGCCCTCGTCCGCTAAGTAGTAGCCGAGGTCAATTGTCCAATTACCCGGCTGTAGGGTGTACTTGATGCCGAGATCCATGTCATCAGAAAGACCGACATAATAGTGCTGATCGAAGAACCAGCTTTGCGAAACACCATAAGCGCCTGGTCCAAATGGTACACGATTCACGCCGACTTGTAATTGGCTCTGGTCTTCAAAAGTATAGCCGAACCAAGCAGTATGGAGGAAATTGTAGCCATCGTAAAAACGGTATTCCGCTTTAGCGGAGTAGGGGCCGTGCGCATAATCTAGGTTGATGCGAAAGACGTCTAATTCGAAGTTGCCACCATCTCCACCACGGCTCGGCTTGGCTGGATTGGGATTATCATAATCCCCAATCACGTAATTGGCACGTATTGCGCCGCCGATCGTCAGGTCGCCAATGCGGATTTTGGCGGGCGCAGAACTCGACGGCTCTGCGGCCAGTTGGGCTTCAGCCTGGTTCGCTGGGACCAGAGCCAGTTTTTCTCGCTCAGCTGCAGCAGCCAGTGCCATGCGAGCACTCGCCAGCTCTTGTTCGAGGCGTACCACTTGCTCAGCCAGCTCCGCTTGGGTTTGAGCGCTTAAGTGTGTGCTCAACAATGCGGACGCGAATAGTCCCATGCGCCCAATGTTTTTAATCGATGGAGGTTTCCAAGCGTCACTTAGGTGAGCTAGTTGCGTTTTTGTTTGATTTATATCAGCCATGCAGGCTGCGCAGCTTTACCTGTATTTATGCCGCATGACAAGGGAAACCTTATGTGTATTATCTAAATTAAGTTATTTTTGTGGTATAATGTGTAGCTAATACATCGGATCAGAATCGCGTTTATTGAACTAAGTCGCAAACAAAGTTGCTTTGCTAGGCGCATTTGCACTATTTTGTGGTATGCCTTTTAAGTTTTATATCCTTCCATTACTCGCTAGCATTATTTTTTTAGGGGCGGGGTGTCATACTGTTCCTCAAACGGGGCGTTCTGCCTTGCACCTGGTGCCTGCAGATCAATTGGCTTCGATGGCATCGACTCAGTTTGGTCAGCTCAAGCAAGAGACTCCGATCTCCAGGGATCCTAACTACAATGCAATGGTGCAGCGAGTGGGGGAGCGCATCGCATACGTGGCCGCTCCGGACATGCCCAATGCGCAGTGGGAGTTTGTCGTTTTCGACGATCCAGAGCAAATCAATGCTTTTGCGATGCCGGGCGGCAAGGTTGCCGTATATACGGGTATTTTTAAAGTGGCACAGACCGATGATGACCTGGCAATTGTAATGGGGCATGAGGTCGCACACGTTGCGGCGGGACATGGCAATGAGCGCGTGACGCAACAATTGTTGGCTGCGGGAGGCGCCTTAGCTCTGCAATTCGGCACCAAAGATATGGATAGTAGCGACCGCACTATGATTATGGCTGCTTACGGTGCGGGGGCGACCTTGGGGGTTATTTTGCCGTATAGTCGCTATCATGAGAGCGAAGCGGATGAGATTGGACTTATTTATGCTGCAAAAGCAGGCTATGATCCGCGTGCTGCGATTGGATTTTGGGAACGAATGGATGCGCAGAGTGGGGGCTCCACACCTGAGTTCTTGTCCACGCACCCCGCCGGTTCGACTCGTATTCAAAAACTCAATGAGTTAATGCCAAAAGCTTACGAAATTTATAAAACACGTTAACAGATACAGATTATGCAAAACCCAATAGAGGTTCTCAAAGAATATATTCGTTTTCCCTCCGTCTCGACTGATCCCGCATATGCTGAAGGCATGCAAGGTGCGCGTGAATACGCCACCCGTTTGCTCGAGGAAATCGGTTTTACAGTCGAGGTGGTGCCCACCGATTTGCACCCCATTTTATTGGCCGACCGTATCGGAAACCCCGATTGGCCGCATGTGGTCATTTATGGGCACTACGATGTGCAGCCTGCGGATCCATTTGAACTATGGACGGATGAACCCTTTGAACCGACTGTGCGTAATGGTCGCTTGTATGGTCGTGGCACCGCCGACAATAAGGGCCCCACGATTGTGCACATGGCAGCGCTCTCCCGCGTATTACAAGCGAAGCCTGATTTGCCCTTGAACATTACTTATGTGATCGAGGGCGAAGAGGAGATTGGTAGCCCGAGCATGCCTAAATTCTTCGATCAATATGCCGAACGTTTGTCGCAGGCTGACTTTATGTTGGTTTCTGATACAGGCAGTCCCAATACCGAGCAGATTGTGATCACTACCGCGTTGCGTGGTCTAGTTGACATGGAAATCAAATTACGTGGACCTAAAAGTGACTTGCACTCCGGCATTCACGGAGGCGCCGTCTATAATCCGTTGCAGGCACTTATGGAAATTTGCGCCACTTTACACAATCCCGACGGCAGTGTGAACGTGCCCGGATTTTATGACGATGTCGTGCCGGTTTTTGATTGGGAGCGAGAAGAGTTAAAGCGCTATCCTGAAACCGTGGAGAGCTATCGCGCGATGCTGGATGTCCCTGCGTTTTATCCCGCCAATGGCCTCAGCCCACTTGAAGCCGTGCGTTTTGGGCCAACACTTGAGTTTAATGGTATCGGTGGCGGGTATCAAGGTGAGGGCTCTAAGACCGTGATTCCGAGTGAAGCCTTTGCTAAAATCACTTGCCGGCTAGTGGCCAACCAAGATCCGGTTAAGATTCAGGCGCAATTGTTACAAACGATTCGTGAGCGCTGCCCCAAGGGGGTGACGCTTAGTTTCCGCGATGGTGGGATTGCGGAAGCTTATTACGTGGTGCCGCCGGAGCGTCCCAATACACCGGCAGATCAGCCCGCGTCACTTGCGCGTGCGTTTAAGGCGGCCGATGCGGCGATTGCGGATCAGTTTGGCAAAGCGCCCATCTATCTGCGCGAAGGCGGCAGTATTCCTGTGATCGCCGACTTCAAGAAACGGGCTGGACTCGACGCGCTGATGATCGGGCTTTTTACGCCAGTCGATAACTTGCATGCTCCCGACGAAAGCTTTGATTTGTCGCTGATGGAAAATGCAATCTCCGCCTTCGAGCAAATAATTAAAAATATCGCAAAGGAATAAATCGGTCTACTGCGTGCGATTAGTTGGGCTTGTCGGGGCGGTCGTTTTGCCTACTCTGGGACTATGTCTAAACTACCTCGTCTTTTCATTCTGGCGCTCTTCTTCTTGTTTTGCGCGGTAGGATTTTTTCGAAAACAGCAGATTCAGCAAGCTGTTGCGGTGGGACCAGCGGAAGGGGTGGGGGCGCACCGTGGGGTGAAACCGATGCCACCGCCTGCGCGTGAGCCCGATGTTATTGAGGCGCCTCGGCTGTTTGGCTCCTTGTCACAAGCAAGTTCCGTGGCGCCGGTAATGGAGGAATTTGCCACTTGGATCGATGACTATCTCGTGAGTGCTCCGGCGCACCGAGCCGCTCTTTTGAGCAGAGGCATTGAGCTGGCAAAGCTGCGTCGCCCAGTGATGTTGGACTTGATTCAGAACGATCCAGAGTCGGCGCTCGCCTTGGCCGTGAATCGTGTGGAGCGGGTCGATTTGCCGGCTTCGGTGCTGCAATTCCTCGAGCAGCCGGTGTCGGCGCGAGCGGAGTTGGCTGTCATGCAAAGCTGCCTACATCCAAATGGGCTTGAGCCGGAGCACACACATGAGCTCTACCGTGCGACGGTGATTAATGACCAAGAATACCGTGTCTATGTATATGGGGCTCGCTTGCACGATGCCTCCTTGCGAGAGACCTCGCTGCATGGCTTTGCACTGGATCAATCGCTGGCAGTGGCTCGTCGGGCGTGACTGGGCGGCCCAGTCAATCATGGACCCATGGCAACAAGTCTTTACTGGTCATCTTGGTCGACTTCTCGGACTTGACAGGGGCGCCGATCAATAAAAATGGAACGGTTGAGATCACGCCAAGCTTATTGGATTCAGTGATCAACGACAGTGGGGAGGTGCGCAATTTTCTACAAAACAGCAGCTTTGGAAAAACGGACCTCGTCTTCGATTCGAGTTCAGATGTGACGGGTGTCTTGCGCATGCCCAATACTGCGGAAAGCTATGCGGCGGCCGATGCCACGACCTTGCTGCATACACATGCACGTGCGGCGGCCCTGAGTGCAGGCTTTGATGTAGAAGATTATGATCGTGTCGCGGTGGTCTTTAGTAATTTATCGGGACTGAGTGGGTCTAAATTCACTTTTGGGGGGCGTGCCAACGTGATCGGCAGTAATCTATGGATCAATGGTTACTTTGATTTTCGCGTCGTAGGCCATGAGCTCGGGCATACCTACGGCTTACGTCACTCAAATTATTGGCAGGTGAGCGGTAGTTTACAGCACCAGTGCGGGCACGGCTACAGCGGGCGCCGACTATAACAGTAGTTCCGGCACGCTCAATTGGGCGGATGGGGACATGAGTGCCAAAACGATTTCGATTCCAATCGTTGCCGATGCGCAGGTGGAAGGCACAGAAAACTTTACTGTCAGTCTCTCTGGTGCCACGGGTGGAGTGGTTGTGCCGCCGGCAGATGCTACTGTAACAATCGCCGACCCAGGCGCACGTGATGCAACTTTTGCGGCGAATCATATTAATAATTCCGTTTATTCGATCGCGCCCTTAGCGAATGGCCAGATGTTGATCGCAGGTGCTTTCTCTAGTTTGCAGGATAGTAATTATGATATCTACAGTTATGGGCGCATCGCACGGATAAACTCGGATGGCAGTATTGATACCAGTTTTGATCCCGGTGCTGGCGCAGATGCTTCGATAGATCAAGTTCAACTGTTGCCCGATGGAAAAATTCTCATCATAGGGCGCTTCACGGAGTATGATGGTGTGCCTCGTAACCGCATCGCCCGATTGTTGAGTGATGGCAGTTTGGATACATCTTTCGACCCTGGTGTGGGGGTCGATGACCGCATTTTTGCGATGTTGTCGTTGCCAAATGGCAATGTGCTTATTGCCGGAGCGTTCACTCATGTCGGCGAGACAGATCGGGAGTATTTGGCTTTACTCGATTCCACTGGTGCGCTGGATCCGGACTTCGTGGGGCCTGATTTTATAGGCACCAGCGGTTGGCGCATTGAATCTATAGCCCGACAAGCCGATGGTAAATTTTTACTTGGAGGCGTTTTTTACCTATCATCAAGCCTACCATTACAGGCTGGGCTTTGTCGCGTTGATGCGACCGGTGCACTTGACGCTAGTTTCGACGGCGTAATGGAGGGGGCGCATGTTGCGGGGAATATAACTTCACTACGCACGGTTGAAGATATTTCCGTGCAAATCGACGGAAAAATACTGATCTCTGGCAGCTTTAGTGCTTTTAATGATGTCGCTCGCGCGGGGATCGCTCGTCTTCATACGGACGGCTCAGTCGATCCTGATTTTGTTGTGAGTCCTAATGATGCGGTCGAGACCTTGCTGCTGCTACCAGATGGAAATATATTGATTGGAGGCAATTTTACAAATGTGAGTGGTACAGAAGTCGCTCGTATTGCGAAGCTAAGCTCAGATGGCACGGTCGATGCCGCATTTGCAGCTGCAGGAGGGCATGCTGGGCGTGTTTATGACTTAGCTCTGCAGCCAGATGGGAATATATTACTCGGGGGAGTTTATACATCTTTTCAAGAAGCGACGCCTAGCCGTCCCTTGTGGCGATTTATATTAGGCTTAGCGGGGGCGCCAGGTGTCATCGAGTTGAGTCGTGATGCCAGCACAGAGGTCGAAGGCACCACAGCTAATATTACCGTGAAACGTATCGGAGGCTCGCTGGGAGCGCTTACATTGGGCTATGCCACTGTTGCAGACGATGCGACGCCAGGCCTTGATTATACGGATAGTTTCGGCGTCCTCACTTGGGCCGATGGAGACAGCAGCCCGCAAACGATCCATATTCCTATCCATAGCGATGTGATTGCGGATACGCCCGAGCGCTTTACCCTCAATTTGGGAGTGCCCCAAATCGGAGCTGCTCTACTCGGAGAGCGTCAACAAACAGTCGTCAGTATCGAGACCGCCTACAATGCATGGAAAGAGGAGCACTTTACCCACGAGGAATTGCAGGATCCTATGATCAGCGGCGATACTGCGAATCCCGATCACGACGCCTATGGGAATTTAGCTGAATTTGCCTTCGCTTCGGACCCGCGAGTGGCCGATACAGATGCGCTGCCGCAAGTCGCGGTGCAAGAGCTGGCGGGCAGTGATTATTTAACGATCACATTCAATCGTCGTGCGCCTACGCTCGATCTAGAATACACAGTCCAGAGCGAATCCGAGCTCAGCGGGGATTGGCTCGGTAGCGCCGTGCAAGTCGGCGAAGCGCTTAATAATTTCGATGGCACCGAAACGGTCACTTATCGCGATACCGAAGCGGTGAATGCCGCCAATGTGAAACGTTTTCTACGAGTCAATGTGAGTCGCACTGAATAGTTTGGCGGCTCGCCGGGCTGGCCGCTGGACCGACGCACGGCTTCGCGCCGTGCGTCGGTTGCGGGAAACTATTTAAAATGTGAACTGGTATTTCGCGAGACGTTGAGCGATTTCGTCGGCGATTTCTTTTTCCTTGTCTTCGCCTTGTGCGGCGAAGGTTACGGAGAAGCGCACGAAACGGCCGCAGTCATCCCAAGGCACGGTGCTGATGAGTTCGTTGGTGATGAGCCATTGGCTGAAGGCTTCGCCTGAGTCGAATTCAGTGGTTTCGCCGTCGACAGTAGCCGACTTGGGGGCTGCTACATAGAGGAAGAAGCTGCCCTTTGGCTTTTTGGCGTTGAAACCGTTTTGGTTGATTGCCGCGACTAATAGATCCATGCGGCGCGAGTATTTGGCCGCGATTTCGTCGGTGATCTGTGGGTTGGCGAGTGCGACGGCACCTGCCTTTTGAATGGCGAGGAACTGACCGGAATCGGAGTTATCCTTCATGTCCGCGTATGCTTGCACGATGAGTGGGTTGCCGACTACAAAGCCGATGCGCCAGCCTGTCATGTTGTAGCTCTTGGAGAGGGAGTGTAGCTCGATGGCTACATCCTTAGCGCCGGGCACTTGGAAGATGGATACGGGCTTACCTTCGAAAATCAGTGAGGCGTAGGCCGCATCTTGTAGGATGATGAGATTGTTGGCTTTGGCGAACTCGACTGCCTTGGCAAAAAACTCCAATGTGGCAGAAGCCCCCGTGGGGTTGTTGGGGTAGTTGAGTACCATGATCTTTGCCTTGGCGCAGACTTCTGCGGGCACGGCGTCTAGGTCGGGCAGGAAGTTGTTTTCTTCGCGCAGCTCCATGTTATATACCTGACCACCTAGATATTTAGCGTGGGTGCCGAGCACGGGATAGCCTGGCACGGTCATGAGCACATAGTCGCCCGGGTTGATGAAGCAGGCCGGAATCAGAGATAGTGCGGTCTTAGAGCCGATCGAGTGCACGACTTCTGTGCTGGCGTCGATGTCGTTCACCTTGAACACGTCGGCCATGTATTGCGCTGCGGCTTTCTTGAAGTCGTCGCCTCCGTTGTCGGCGTAACCACGGTTCTCTGGTTTGGCGGCTTCTTCCTGTAGGGTCTTAATGACAATTGGGAAGGCCATCTCATCGGGCTCTCCGACGCCCATATCGATCAGGGCAACGTCCGGCTGGGCCTCTTTGGCTGCCTTTTTGGCACGTTTGATCTTCTCAAACTTGTAGATGGCAGTGGATTTGCCGTACTGATTACCGCCGATGCGCTCGGCGAAGAGTTCCTGGATGTATGGGTCGCTCATAATATTCTTTATTGGATTGGTTGTTGTTAAGTTCTATTTATGATTGTGAAAAATGGCACAAGCTAGTAAATCTTTACGAAAATCTTGTTATGCAAACAATTCAATCGGTAAATGAAATGCAATCTCACGCCATCGGCCTGCGCTCTAGCGGACGCCTGATCGGGCTTGTGCCTACTATGGGCTGCCTACATGAGGGGCACCTGTCTCTGATTGATATTGCCAAGGAAAAGGCCGATAAGGTCATTGTTTCCATTTTTGTCAACCCCACCCAGTTTGGACCTAGCGAAGATTACGCAAAATATCCTCGCATGTTGGAGGCGGATATCGAGAAGTGCCGTGAACGTGGAGCCGATATCGTGTTTAATCCGTCCGTGGATGAAATGTATCCGGAGGGCTATTCGACCTATGTCAATGAGGAGCGTATTAGTTCCGGGCTTTGCGGCATTACCCGTCCGCACCATTTCCGTGGGGTCACTACGGTCTGCCTGAAACTATTTAATATCACACGACCCGACATCGCGGTCTTTGGGCAGAAGGACGCGCAGCAGTGTGCCGTTATCAAGAAAATGGTGGCGGATCTGAATATCCCCGCGGAGATCGTGATTGGACCGACTCAACGTGATGCCGATGGTATGGCGACCAGTTCACGTAACTCTTACTTGACGGATCAGCAACGTGAAGAGGCGAGCAACATTTCCAAAGCACTGATGATGGCGCAAGAGATGGTTGCTCGCGGCACCAAAAGTGTGGATCGTATCGTGGCCGAAGTCACGCATCACTTGATGGGCTCACGCCGCCTGCGCGTCATCTATGTGCAGGTCGTCGATCGCGATAGCATGGAGCCGGCGCGTGAGATTCTACCTGGCAAACAATTACTTTGTGTGGCTGCATGGGCGGAACAAACTCGCCTGATTGATAACATCCAACTCTAAGCGCATGTCTAAATTTTACGATGCTATTGTCATCGGTAGTGGAATTGCCGGGCTGAGCTTTGCTTTAAAGATCGCTGAAGCCGGGCACCGTGTAGCCGTCATTACCAAGAAGAATTCGGCCGATTCCAATACGAACTATGCGCAAGGCGGTATCGCGGCGGTGACTTCGCAAACAGATGATGTTGAAATGCATGTCGCCGACACATTGGACGCAGGCGATGGTCTTTGTAACGAGCAAGCTGTGCGTGAGATCCTAAAGGATGGCGCCGCCAGCATCGAGGAGCTGGCGGGGCGAGGAGTCGCCTTTAGCCAACTCGACGATGGGCGCGTGTCCTTAGGTAAGGAGGGCGGCCACTCCAAGCGGCGCATTTTACATGTGAAAGACGTGACTGGCAAAGCGATTGAGCAAGCGTTGATCCACGGCATCACTAATTCCGATAATATCGAGGTCTTAGAGCACCATTTCGCGATCGAGTTGATCACCGCCAGTAAGGTGCGTGAAGTGGGTGAGGGCAAATTGAGCGATAAGGTGCTCGGTGTCTATGCGCTCAACAGCAAGACCGATGAGGTGGAGACCTATGCCGCGTCGGCAGTCTTACTGGCAACCGGGGGCATCGGGCAAGTGTATCAATTCTCGACCAATCCATCCATCGCGACTGGCGATGGCATTGCGATGGCGTATCGCGCGGGAGTGGAGGTGCGTAATATGGAGTTTATCCAGTTTCATCCGACAGCACTCTATGCCAACGACTCCGATCGCTTTTTGATTAGTGAGGCCGTGCGCGGGGAGGGTGCCATCTTGCGCAACTTTGCAGGCGAAGCTTTTATGGAACGCTATGACCGGCGTAAAGATTTAGCCCCGCGCGATATCGTGGCCCGCGCGATCGACTCCGAAATGAAAAAATCAGGTGCCCCTCACGTGTGGCTGGATGTACGCGGAGAGTCGGCCGAGGTCATCCGTGACCGTTTTCCCAATATTTATGGGCACTGTGAGGCTCTGGGCATACATTTGGAAAAAGATATGATTCCGGTGGTGCCTGCTGCCCACTATTTATGCGGGGGCGTCAAAACCAATCTCAACAGTGAGACTTCGCTCAAAGGGCTTTATGCTTGTGGCGAAGTCGCTTGCACAGGCTTACATGGTGCCAATCGTCTAGCGAGTAACTCTCTGCTCGAAGCGGTTGTGATGGCCACGCGTGGTGCGGATGCGCTGATCCAGTATCTGGCTGAGGCCGAGTCAGAATCTTTTGAGTTACCCGAATGGAAGGATGGCGATCTACGTGATTCTGATGAGCGTGTGATACTCTCACATAATTTAGATGAATTAAAGCGCACCCTGTGGGACTATGTGGGCATCGTGCGCACCACCAAACGCTTGCAGCGTGCTCGTACGCGTATTCAAAACTTAGAGCGCGAAATCAATGAGTATTATTGGAATTTTAAGGTGGATGAGAGCCTGTTACAGTTGCGCAATATGATTTTAGTGGCTAGCTTGATCATTGATTGCGCTTTGCTGCGTAAAGAGAGTCGAGGCCTGCACTATACTCTGGATTATCCGAACAAACTTGAGACCTCAGCCGATACTACAGTAGTTAAACAGTGATGAAAGAAAACGATTTAGGACGTTGGACTTTAGTGGGGCCGGGAGCGGTTGGCCTTTATTATGGAGGGCGTATCGCGGGGCCCACTCGTAAGCTTTCGGTCCTAGCGCGCTCTGATGCAGATACGCTGGCCAACGAAGGGATCCGTATCGCTATGGTGAATCCTAAGAATGCTAAGATCTTAGATTCGATCGAAGCACCTCTGGAATACGTCACCCGCGAGGCGCATACGATGGCTCCGACCGATTGCGTTATAATTGCCGCAAAATCGACGGTCAATGAAGCGCTCGTCGAATCTCTCAAGTCGATTGTAGAGCCTGGGCATACCGTGCTGCTCTGTCTGCAAAACGGGATGGGCAACGCCGAATTTTTTGCGAAGCATTTTCCCGAAAACCCAATACTGTCCGGATTATGTTTCGTATGCGTGAACCGCACCGCACCGGGCTACGTCGAAAATTATCATCCTGGCCGTGTTGAAGTGGGTTCTCTTGGGGATCGCTGGCCTCAGGCTGCGCAAGCAGTGGTGGATGCCTTTAATCACTCCGGCGTCGTGACGAGCCATGCCGAGCAACTCGACGCCGCACTCTGGCGCAAGCTTTGCTGGAATGTGCCTTTTAACGGCCTGTCTATTGCTGCAGGCGGAATCACCACGGATAAAATACTCGCGGACCTCGAGCTGATACAGCGCGCGCGCGTTTTGATGGAGGAAGTGCGTGCTGTAGCAGTGCTGGCCGGTCACCGCATTTCCGATAAATTTATTGCTGGCCAATTCAGCGTGACTGAAAAAATGGGGGCCTATAAGCCATCCTCGCTGATCGATTATTTAGCGCGCAAACCAGTGGAGCTCGAGTCCATTTGGGGCGAGCCTCTACGTCGTGGGCATGCTCTGGGTGCGCAGATGCCCGAGCTGCAAAAGTTATACGACGAGTTGAAGCAGCTTTTATCTACTCATTAGAGTGGGCGTCGCGACACTTGATTCCTTGATTCGCGACGCCCGATCTAATCAAATTTAGTGTGTGTGATGCTCGTGACTGTGGTCTAGGTAGAGCTCTTTAAATGCGGCGACTTTCTTGGAGAGTGTTTCGACGGGCTCGTCTTCGACACTTTGCTTAGACTTCATTGAATAGACGATGATGTGATGCAGCACCTCTAATTTGTCAGCATAATGATCCGCGCCAGGCTTGATGCGTTGGGCTAAGAAGTAGTTGGCGGTTTCATCTATGATCTTTTGGGCGTGACTTTCTTTATTATTGGTCCAGCGGATCAGCTGTTGTTGGTCTTGCGCAGTCAGCGTGTCCTTCGCTGCGATTTCGCGAATGCTCTTGGATGCTTTAGCAATCGTTTCGATGTGTTGCTCTAACTCTCCGAATTTCATTTCGTCTCCGTAGATGCCACAGGGCACCTGGCAGTGTGCGCTGAGCGAGGCGGTTGAAACCAGTGAAGCGAGAGCGAATGTTAGTATATGGAATGTCTTCATGGCCGCATACTCTTACGGGAATGATCAAAAATGCAAACTAGGCTTTTGATTTCTTTATGTGCGAAAATGCGCATTCACCCAGCGGTAGAAGGATTTCAGCTCAGGGGGGAGCTCGCCAGCTGGAATCACCCAGCTGAAGGTTCGCTCGATTGAAAGCTTGAGAGAGTCAATTTGCCGTAGGCGCTTGAGAGCCAATTCTTGTTGTAGTACGCGCCGTGGCATGAAGGCGATGCCCAAGCCAGCTAGGGTGGCATGCTTGAGTGCCATGGTGCTACCAAATACTAGATTGGGCTTAAGCGACTGGATCCGTAGCCCATGTTTACTAAAGTGCTCTTCGATTACGCGTCGTGTGCCCGAGCCAGACTCGCGCCATAGTATCGGCAACTGTGGCAGCATCTCTAGGCTTACGGGTTGTGCGAGCTGCTGCTTGAGTGCTTTGCTCACTTGGCCCGGTGCGTAGATCGGTATAATTTCGTCCAGGGTGAAAGGCTCTAAGTGCAGTCCCGATGCACGCGTGAGCCCCTCCACTGCCCCCAGTGAGACACGGTTTGGCCTATGGCCCAGACGCTTTATTGATTGCCACGACTGTGAAGTTGGCGCGTTCGCTCTGGATCATTCCGGTTGCTTGCTTAGCGAGCTACTACCACCAAGCGGAACGTCGCAACGCACCACAAGGGCAGGTTGTTGAGACGAAGGCGCGTTTCCCTCTGCCATGGTTTATTCTCGGCTTTGTCGGTTTGGCGGGCTTGGTCTGGCTGCTGCCCGCATTGCAGCCACTCGGGGCAGAGCTCTTTCACTGGAGTCAGCGCGCTTTGACGGTCGCCTTGTTCTTGATCGGCGTGGGCATGGTGCCTGCAATGTTGAAGCAAGTCGGCTGGCGTCCGCTGGCGCTTGGTGTCAGTTTGTGGATTCCCACAGCGGCGCTTTCTTTGCTGGCATTGAAGTTTTGGATGCGGGTTAGCTGATGACTGCTTCGCAGGTGCTGTTGGGAGGAAGCTTTGTAACTCGCGAGCTTCGACTTGCGCGCACAGATAAATGAACTATCACTGGCTGCTATATGGCCCTTTCGACCACAGCCCCTCCCATTGGCATCTATTGTCATGTGCCTTTTTGCGCTTCGACCTGCGACTTTTGTGCCTTTTATCAAGAGAAGCCACGACGTGGGGACTTGGATCGCTATTTGGCAGCGATGGATCTGGAGTTTGCTCAGCTGCCGCAGGATCGTGTCGTGGACACGGTATTCTGGGGTGGGGGCACGCCAGGCTTGCTGGCGGCAAAGGATTTAGAGCGCCTTGGCCGTTCTTTATTAAAGCGCTTACCGCAGCCCCCTGAGGAGTGGACGATTGAAATGGCGCCGTCCACCGTCAAGGCCGACAAGCTCGCGGTGTTGCGCGACCTGGGCGTGACGCGCATTTCCATGGGGGTGCAAAGTTTTGATCCCAAATTGCTTGAATCGCTCGGGCGCTTGCACAATCCGAAGCAAGTTTATACCGCCTGGGAGCGGGTGCAGGCGGCTGGTTTTCCGCAGACAAATCTTGATCTGATGTTTGCGATTCCAAACCAGAGTATCGAGCAGTGGGAGGCAGACATACGTGAAGCGGCACGACTGGAGCCGACGCACCTTTCCACGTATTGCCTTACTTTTGAGGAGGACACTGCACTTTACGTCAAACTCTCGCAGGGCAAGGTGTCGATTGATGAAGCCAAAGAACTGCGTTTCTACGAGCGTGGTTGGGAGCTGCTGGCAGAGCTCGGTTACGCGCAATATGAAATCTCAAATTTCGCGCAGCCCGATGCGGAATGTCGTCATAATATGAATACATGGCGCATGCAGGAATGGATCGGTTGTGGCCCTTCTGCGGCCAGTCAATTTGCTGGTGAGCGCTACCAGCGCCCGGCTAATTTAGATGAGTGGTGTACTGCTATGGAATTGGGCCAGCCGCCGAAGACGGAGTGTGTCACTTTGGACCATGACTTATTGCTGGCAGATTCTATTATATTTGGCCTACGTATGAATCGTGGTGTCGACCTGAAGTCGATCAACGAACGCTTTCCAACTGCCAGTAATCGGGCAGAGCTGGAGGGGCAGTTGAAAATCTTTGAACGTGAGGGGCTGTTACGGTCGCAAGGAAGTCAATATGCGCTCACACATCGTGGTCGCCTCGTATGTGATGCAATCGGGAGCGCCTTGTTAGAAGTATAGGTGGAAGTGTCGGCAACAGGCTTCTGCTTAAAGCGAAAACTACAGAAGCTTAATCGTAGCGACGACGCAAATTCGTGGGTAAAATGCCTAACTCTTCGCGGTATTTTGCCACCGTGCGGCGGGCGATTTTAATATCTTTTGCCTTCAACTGCTCGACGATCTTCTGGTCACTCAATGGTTTGGCGGGCGGCTCCTCTTCGATGATTTGAGCAATCATGTCTTTAATCGTTTTATTCGAGACCGACTCGCCATTGCCAGCCTTGTAGCCTGGTGTGAAGAAATACTTGAAAGCAAAGACCCCATGCGGCGTGCGGATGTACTTGTTGGCAATCGCACGACTAACTGTCGTCTCGTGCACGCCGACAGTTTCTGCGATGGTATTCATTGTGAGCGGTCGTAGTTTGGAAACACCGACTTCGAAGAACTCATTTTGAAATTTTAGGATCTCACGCGTGATGCGCTCAATGGTTTGTTGGCGTTGCTCGATCGAATTAATCAAGAACTTGCCAGAGCGCATACGCTCGAGCATAAACTCTTTCTCCTGCTTGCTCAGTGTGCCTTTGGCTAGCATGTCCTTGTAGGTGCTGCTGATGCGTAGGCGGGGGATATAATCACTGTTGAGGACCACTTGCCACTCGTCATATTCATCCTGAAATACACTGACGTCGGGCTGGATCACGCTATTACTATCGGGGCTGAAGCGTTTGCCCGGTGCGGGTTCTAGCGTGGAAATTTCTTCGATCGCATCTTGTATGTCTTCAGGGCTGGCGCCTGTCTTGCGTTTGAGTTCGGGTACGCGTCGACGTACCAATAAGTCAAAGTGTTCGCGCAAGATTTTGGCCGCAAGGGAGTCGCCGCGGCCACGCAGCTCCAGCTGGGTGGCTAAGCAATCTTCTAAGTTCTCGGTGCCGATGCCGGGAGGGTCGAATGTCTTGAGTGTGGCCGCTGCGCTAGTGACCACGCCGTAAGGTATGCGCGCAGTTAGCGCGACGTTTGAAATGGTTTCCGTTAGGTAGCCGCTGTCATCTAAGCTACCGATCAGGTAGAGTAGGGCCTCAAACTCTTGTTCACTGCAATCAGTGAGTTCGGCTTGTTCAATTAAGTGCTGCTGGAGTGAGACGTTTTCAGTCAGTGAATTTAAGAAAAAGTCACGACGTTCATCGTCTTCTGAAGTGTGCGATTGCCCTGTATTTTCTTGCGCGTAATGTTCGCGCATTTCATCGCTCATTTTTTCAAGTGCGCTGAAATCCTCCGCATTGAAGTCGAGTTCGACGTTAGCTTCGGGCTCGTTTTCGTTGGGCGACTCTTTGTGCTCCTCGACACTAATGCTATCGATGGGCAACTCTTCCAGTAAAGGGTTGGCCTGCAGTTCCTCCAGTATCGAGGTGCGCAGTTCGACGGCAGGGGCCTGCAAAATCTTCAACGAATTGCGCAATTGTGGCGCTAAGACGAGTGATTGTGTTTGCTTCTGTACTTGTTGAAACCCCTGTGTACTCATAGTGAGAGCGTTCGATTGCGTTAATCAGATTCGTTTTGTTCTAGGCCTGGGGTAAGGCCTTTGTTCCACCTTTCGGCTGCGTTTTCGCCGCCCTCATCGAAGAGGTCCAGCATGTAGGCGGCCAGCTTTTCGTTTGTGGGGCCGTAGCCGTCGCCATATAGAAACATTTCTAGAGCGGTAAGCATCGCTTGCGCGCTTTGATAGCGCTTTTCGCGGTCGCGCTTGAAGGCGCGCTGGAGAATGTCATCCAAGCGCGGGTCAATCTCTGGTCGTAAGTCTGTAAAGTCAGGAATGCTGAGTTCCAGTATGTTCTTGCGAGTCGCTTCTTCGCGATTGGCTTCGAAAATGTTTTCGCCCAGCAAGAGTTCGGAAAGTAAGATCGCACAGCTAAACAGGTCGGCACGTGCATCCGTCACTTCACGGCGGGCTTGCTCGGGCGAGAGGTATTCATCTTTGCCCGCGATCACTTCGCCTTCTTCGTTATACATCAAGTCGAAGGCCTTCGCGATTCCGAAATCGGTGAGTTTGACGTCGCCCTCGCGCGCTAGCATGATGTTGCGCGGGTTGACGTCGCGGTGTACGATGCCGAGGTTGCGCCCTGACTTGTCACAGCGCTGGTGAGCATGGGAGAGCCCGCGGCAGATGCGTGATACAATAAATCCAGCCAGATCAGTGGGCACCAGCTGCTTGGTGTCGCGATGACGCATGATGAAGTCTTCCAGCGTAATGCCATCGACATACTCCATCGTCATAAAATACTGACCACTAATCTCGCCTAGGTGATAGGTCTGCACAATATTTGTGTGAATTAAGTCTGCCACCAGACGCGCTTCGCCCACAAAATTACTGCGAAACTCTTCGATCTTGGAATACTCTTCGCGAATCAATTTAACGGCCACACGCTTTACAAACTTGCCTGCGCCTTTTTGCTCTGCTTCATAAACAATGCCCATGCCCCCCTCGGCGATGATTCGCACGAGTTTAAAGTGTAGCTCATTGAATATGTGTTTTATGTGACTCACTCGGCGCATCAAATGCGTAAAATTTAATTTCCGCAAGCGGATTTGTGAATCTAGCATGAAAAATGCTTATTATTTTCAGTTTTGCACTCTGTAAGACCATTTTTTGTACTTCGTTGTGTTGGGGAGCTCTGCTATTTTACTTCAGATGTTACACCCCAACTATCTCCTCATCGGTTTACTTTGGCTATTAGCCATTGATTGTAAGGCCGAGCAGGCACTACTGACATGGGAGGCAACCGACCGAGCGTTAAATCTGTATTGCTATGAGTGCCACGGTGGCTTTTCCACCGATGCGGGGCTGGACTTAATTAATATCGACCCACGAGCCGACCTCGTGGCGCAACCGGAGCGTTGGGCCGAGGTGGCGCATGCGTTGCGTACGCACTATATGCCGCATCCGGATGGCAGAGAGATGCCTCAGGAAGCACGTCAGCAACTCGTGCGTAAGATTGAGAGTGAGCTGGTGCTACTGGCGGCGGACTATCAGCCGACCTCAGCTTCGCTACGGCGTTTAAATCGAGTGGAGTTCAATAACAGCTTAAACGATCTCTTTTTCATTGAGGGCGACTGGGCGAGTGCTTTACCCGCGGACGATGCCGGCTATGGCTTTGATAATATTGCGGCGGCGCTGACGGTTTCCCCGCTTTTAATGGAGCGCTATTTTGATGTGGCGGCTAGCGTGGCCGGGGTGGCGGTGCCGCAGCGCTGGCCCCAGCAAGAGTGGCAACTGGGTGCCGGAGAGTGGACGGGCGGGCATAACCGTGGAAGCTCGCGTGTGATCGTTGCCAATGGCGCGCGGCATGCCGTGAAGCAACGCGTCTTCTTCCCTGCAAATGGCCGCTATGACTTGCAATTTGCATTGAGTGCCGAGCAGGCGGGTTCGGAAAAGGCGCGAGCAGCATTTTATTTAGACGGCCAAGCCGTGGCTGAATACGAAGTGAGTGCGGCTAAGGGCGATGCAGCTGAGGTATTTGAGCAGTCGATCTCAATCCAGCGTGCGGGGGAGCATTTATTGGAATTACGTTTCTTAAACGATTATTATCAGCAGGATGCCACGGGGAAGCTGGACCGTAATTTAATTTTTCACCATGTCCGACTGCTGGGGCCGGAGCAATCGAGTGAGGACTTGCAGAGCCTCTTTTTGGATCGTCATTTTGGCTCACAGCCCGAGCTTCTGAGTCGGCAAAAAATGCGCGATGGCATACATCGCTTTGCCAGCCGAGCCTACCGACGTCCGGCTCTAGTAGAAGAAGTCGACGCATTGTGGCGCGTCTTTCAAGCCAATGATGGTGGCAACCGCGAAGGTAGAGATGTGCGCAATGGGCTTTACGCCGTCATCGATGCCGTACTGAGCTCGCCCTCGTTTCTCTTTCGCTTTGAAGGGCAGGTCGATTCGATGCGTGAGGACAGCTTTGCGTTGGCCAGTTGGCTCTCTTATTTCCTGTGGAGTTCGATGCCCGACGATCGACTCTTTGAGCTCGCCCTGCGACGTCAGCTACACGAAAACCTAGCGAGCGAAGTGACGCGCATGCTGGCGGACCCGAAAGTGATTGCACTCGCGCAGAACTTTGCTGGGCAGTGGTGGCGTATTCGAGACTTGGAAGTGCATCAGCCAGATCTAAGCATTTATAAAAATGCGAACCGAAAATTATTGCAGGCCATGCGCGAAGAGACGGAGCAGTTTTTTATGTATGTCTTAGAACACGACCGCCCCGTATTGGATTTTCTCAATGCTGACTATACCTTTGCAAATCAATTGCTGGCGGAGCATTACGGAATCTCTGGCGTGCGCGGAGCTGACTTCCGCAAGGTCTCTATAGCGGATACGCCACGGCGAGGTGTCTGGGCGCAGGGGGGCGTGTTGACTGTGAGCTCGTATCCCAATCATACCAGCCCAGTCTTGCGTGGTCAGTGGATCTTAGAAAACTTGATCGGACTTGCGCCTCCTCCACCGCCAGACAACATTCCTTCTCTGCCCAACACTGAGGGGCGCCCCGATCCAAGTGATCTGCGTGTCAGCTTAGCTCAGCACCGTGCGAACCCGAACTGCGCCTCTTGCCACGACATTATGGACCCCTTCGGTTTGGCCTTGGAGCATTTCGATGGAGTCGGGCGCTTGCGCTCGCCGAAGGAGCGCAAAGAACTGACGGAGGAGACGCTCTTCGATGGTGCGCGCATCGCCAGTCCAATCGAGCTGGCGCAGTATTTTGAGCAGCAACGTAGCGGCGATTTCGTGCGCAATGTGGCTGGTAAACTCGCGATCTATGCCGCGGGCCGTGGGCTCGATTGGCGAGACGACGCTGCTCTGCAACGTATTGCCGACGCCACTGCTGCGCAAGACTTTCGGTTTTCTGCACTGGTGCAAGCCGTGGTAAAAGAATTTGCACCGCTCCCCAATAGGAATATGCTTTCAATTAGTCATCACGCCCCTTGATCTTTTTATGAATACGCCCGATCGCCCAGCTTCTCTTTCACGTCGTGCTTTTTTACGTGGTGCCGGTGCCTTAGTGGCATTGCCGTTTTTGCAATCACTCGTGCCGACACGCTTGCAAGCCGCGGCGACTGCCGGCGCTCACGCGCCCACGCGCATGGCATTCATCTATCATCCCAATGGCGTGATCCAGGAAAACTGGAACCCCGGCGCAGTGGGACGCCTAACTGGCTCCCTTTCGCGAACCCTGGAGCCATTGTCCCCTTATCGACGCTACGTAAATGTGATTAGCGGCCTGGAGCATCGCAATGCCAATGGCAACGGTGATGGTCCCGGGGATCATGCGCGGGCCACCGCGACTTTTTTGACCGGCGCGCAGGCGAAGAAAACCGGCGGGGCAGATATCTATTTAGGCCGCTCGTTTGATCAAGTGGCCGCGGACCATCTCAGCCCCGGCAGTCGTTTTCGCTCATTGGAATTTTCGGCGAGCCACTATCGCCGCAGCGGTGTGTGTGACAGCGGCTATAGTTGCGCCTATCAATATAACTTCTCCTGGCAAAATGCACATACGCCGCTGCCGCCGCAGGGGAATCCGCGCGCAATTTTTAAGCAACTCTATGGCGCGAGTGATCCACGTGAACTCGCTTTGATGGAGCAGCGCATGACGCGCCAGAAAAGCGTACTTGATACCCTGCGTGCGGATACCGCACGTTTGAACCGTAAAATTAGCTCCGAAGATCGTGAGCAATTGGAGGAGTATTTCACTTCCTTGCGCACGGTGGAGCGGCGTTTGCAAAACACTCACTTCGAAGCCAATGAGATGCCCCTCGACTTTGAATTGCCGGGCGGGATTCCTGCGTCCTACCGGGAATACCTAGACACCATGTATGATTTGATGCTCTTGGCTTTTCGCACCGATTCCACGCGTGTGATTACTTTCCTGCAAGCGCACGACGGTTCCGCGCGTGCCTTTCCCGAGTTGGACATACGTTCCGGACATCATCAATTGTCGCACCACAAGGGAGATCCGCAAAAAATCGAATCCTTGAAACGTATCGACGAGTTTTATCTGCAAGCCTTTGCGCGCTTTTTAGATAAGTTATCGAAAACTCAAGACGGACAAGGTCGCAACTTGATTGACAGTTGTATGCTGGTGTATGGCGGCGGTATCGGGGATGGTAATCGCCACAACCATGACAATTTGCCGGTGGTTTTAGCGGGTGGCGCCATTCCTGGTGGTCGGCATTTGAGCTATAAGAACGAGCCCATGTGTAACCTTTATTGTACGATGCTGGAAAAAGCAGGCAAGCCAGTGGAGCGCTTCGGCGATAGTAGTGGGGTGCTAGCTACCATTTGATAAAAACCTGCAGTGACACAGAAATGTCATAAATGCTTGGTTTTTTAATGAGATATGCTTATCTTGAGTTCTGCTGTTACCGCCGCTGTGGTGACCTTAAACCCAAAACAGAATAAATATATGTCAAAGATTGAACTCGTTGAAGCGCTCCAAAAGGAGCTCGGTCTGGAAAGTAAAGCAGAGGCAACACGCACCTTGGATGCTGTGGGCGCCGTTTACTTAAAAGCTCTCAAAAAAGCGGCTAAGGCTGTGAAGAAACCGAAGCGTGGCGAAGCATCCGTAAAGCCTGCTGTAGTGGCTCCGCTTCCTGGCGTTGGTAATTTCTACTTGGGTGCATCGGCACCTCGCAAGGGCCGTAACCCCCTCGACGGTTCTTCAGTCAATGTGAAAGCTAAAAAGAAGATTTCCTTCAAGGCCTCACCTTCGATTGCTGCAAAACTTTAAACATCGCTCGCGCGATGTTCCTGAGCTTCACGTATCGTGCGTGAAGCTTTTTTTATGTCTAATAAACAGCTGGTGCTCAATAAGAGTCCTTGCTAGCTATCTTATAGAGCAATCGAAAGTCCTTAAAAAATGAATACAAAGAATCCAGAGGGCAGCGTCCTGGGCACGCCAGTCGCTAAACTAAAAGAGGTCTACGTTTCCATTGATGGCGGTGGCAGTAAAACCGAGGCTGTGGCGTTTCTGGCGAATGGAGAAGTCCGGGCGCATGTCTTACTGGATCTGCCACTGAACCCCAACGGTTCTGATGTGGAGACTTCCCAGGTCTTGGCACGGATTTATGCTGGCTTGAGTGCGCAGACTTCTTTGTCCGAATTGGAGGCTGTTTTTGTGGGACTGGCCGGTGGCTCCAATGCCGAGATTAACGCTCACTTCCAAGCGCAGACCGCACAAGCTTTTGGAGCTCAGGCTAGGGTGCAGGTGATGCACGACGCCGTAGCTGCGCTCTGGAGTGGCATTCATCAGCTACCTGGGCTGGTGTTGATTGCGGGCACGGGCACGGTGAGCTATGGTATCGATGGGCAGGGACAGGAATTTCGCGTCGGGGGCTGGGGCTACTTAATCGGAGATCACGGAGGAGGCTACGACCTCGGGCAGCGTGCCTTGCAGGCGATCACTGCTGCGCACGACGGCGTGGGACCAGCTACAGTTTTGACCGATCGCATTTGTGCCGCCTGCGCAGTGGATTGCGTGCGTGATTTAATTCCGCGAGTCTATCGCGATGGTAAAAAGCAGATTGCAGCCTTGGCACCGTGGCTCATTGACGCCGCCAGTGAAGAAGATGCTGTAGCGTTGCAAATCATCTCAGAGGTGACATCTTCAGCAGCGGAGCTATTGGCTCAATCGGTCAAAAAAGCAGAGCAAAGCTTTGATATCCGCTTGCCTGTTGACGTGGTGCTGGCTGGGGGCTTGTGGGAGGCAGCAATCTTTAGACACAACTTCGAGATGCGTCTTTCAGACTGTGGGCTGTCCGCAGCCATTAATTTGATACGACCCAGTTTGCCACCTGTCTTTGGTGGTGCACGCTATTTGCTACGCATGCAGGGGCATGCCACTGAGGCCAGCTTTGATGCTAAATTCACGCAGGGCTTCAATCGCTTTATCAGCTCGAAGAGTTTCGACTCTGAGCGTGAAGCCAGCACAAGTCGCGAAGCATTCGAAGCCGACGCGTCGAAAGCTACGCGTTGCGAGGATTTCGGCGCGTTGGCGACTGAAGGTGGCGACCCTGCGATGCGGGATCTCGACATGTTGGACTCGCTGGCGATCGTGCGTTTGATTGCAGAAACGAATCAAGAAGCCGTGAGCGCAGTCTCGGCCGTCGCTGAGAGTATTGCAGCTGCAGTGGAAGGCATCTTTGCCAGTTTGTCGGCTGGTGGGCGGCTCTTCTATGTGGGTGCCGGAACCAGTGGACGCTTAGGCGTGTTGGATGCGTCGGAATGTCCTCCGACCTTCGGTGTGTCGCACGAAAAAGTGCAAGGAGTGATTGCTGGTGGCGAGTCCGCATTAATTTATCCCGCTGAAGGCGCCGAAGATGATGCCTCGCAAGCGGGCAAAGATTTGCGTGACCGAGCCTTGACGCAGCATGATGTGGTGGTCGCCATCGCGGCGAGTGGGCGCACTCCTTATTGCATCGGAGCCCTGCAAGCCGCCCGTGCTTTGGGTGCACGCACTGTTTCGATCGCTTGCAATCGCGATGCCCCATTAAGTCAGTGGGCCGAGTATCCGATCGAAGTCGCGACCGGCTGCGAGATGATTGCAGGCTCCACCCGTATGAAGGCAGGCACCGCGCAAAAAATCGTGCTCAACATGCTAAGCACCACAGTCATGATCCGCATGGGCAAGGTCTATGCGGGCCATATGGTCGATATGCAAGCGACCAACGAAAAGCTTAAGGTCCGGGCTCGTCGCATCGTATATCAAGCCGGCGCCTTGAGCAGCGAGCACGAAGCCGGCGTATTACTTGAGCGCGCGCAGGGCGAAATCAAGGCCGCCATTGTGATGGCGCATACTGGCCTCGATTTCGCCACAGCCAAACACAAACTCGAGCAACACCAAGGCTACGTGCGTGCCGCGATAGGCAGCTTATAGCCTTGGTGCACTGTTTGTGCCTATTGTTTTAAATCGTTGCTGCGAGCGTTTCGTTCAAGCCTTGTTCGAAGCCGAATTGTGGACGCCAGCCAGTCGCGGCTAGTTTGTCGGCACTGGCGGAGGAGTGTTTAACATCGCCGGCGCGAGTGGGCGCGTGAGTGATTTCCGAGCTGGAACCTGTTAGTGCCACAATTTGTTGTGCCAGATCGTTAATGCGAATGCTGCCTCCATAGCCGATATTGTAGGCACCTGTGACGCTCTCGGTCTCGGCCGCGTAGGCGAGACCGGCTGCAATATCTTTCACATAAATGAAGTCGCGGGTTTGTTCGCCATCGCCGAAGATCGTAATTGTCTCGGACTTACGAGCTTTGTCGATAAAGATGGGCACGGCGGCCGCATAGGCGCTGTTGGGATCTTGACGTGGGCCAAATACATTAAAGAAACGTAGGCAAGCGGTCTGGAGCCAGTTCTCGCGTTGCCAGAGTTCGCAGTAGTATTCGCCATCGAGCTTGGTGATCGCGTAGGGGCTGCGTGGCTCGGGTGTCATACTTTCAACTTTTGGCACGCTGGGGTTGTCCCCGTAAATCGCAGCAGAGCTCGCCAGCACGAGTTTCTTTGCTTTGGCGGCTTGGGCGGCTTGTAAGACATTGAGCAGGCCATTGATGTTGAGCTCCGCGCACTCGTGTGGACGCTCCATCGATTCGGGCACACTGATCAGTGCGGCAAGGTGGAAGACGTAATCGACGCCTTCCATGGCTTGGGTCAAAGCCTCCTTGTCGAGTATACTAGCTTCGATGAATTCGCAATCGAGACCGTCTAAATTACTGCGATAACCGGTTCGCAAGTTGTCGAGAACACGGATCTCTGCTTTGCCTTGATAGTGCTCGACGACGTGACTGCCGATGAACCCAGCTCCTCCTGTGATTAAAATACGCATTATTGTGTGTTCTCCTTATTGGTGTGAGTGACCATGTCGTTCATAGCTTCAAATTGTTGTTCGATGGATTGCACAAGCGCAATTTGTGTGCGGCAGCGATCTAGGTTGTGGCCTTCGCGTTTGATTTTGAAATATTGGTCGCCCTCTAGGTAGTCGGCCAGGAAGCGCATACCCGTTTCTAATGTGATTAGTTTGCCGGCAAAGGGGAGTTCTGCGAGTTCGTGTGAATTTAGCATCGAGCCAGTGCCTTGCAGGTAGCCTTTAACCAAGGCTTCAAACATAGGCATTTGCATGACAACTTTACTGGTGTCGGGCTCGTCTTCTAGCGCTGGACTGGTCGCGGTGCGCACCAAGTCGCCAAAGTCGTAGAGTGCGAGGCCAGGCATGGTGGTGTCTAGATCGATGACGCAGATGCCGGCGCCAGTCTCGTCGTCGATCATTACGTTGTTGAGCTTACAGTCGTTATGTGTGACGCGCTCGGGCAGTTGGCCTGCTTCCATCATTCGCAGCAGGCGACTTGCGTCTTTTTCACGTTGGGTAAAGAAGGCAATCTCGTCGCGCACGGACGCCGCTCGATTGCAAGGGTCCGCTTCGATGGCACGCACTAGATTTTGATAACGCGCGGCTGTGTTGTGGAAGTCGGGAATGGTCTCGTGTAAGCGTTCGCCGCCGATATCGGCCAAGAGTTGCTGGAAGTCGCCGAAGGCCTTGGCGGCCTCGAAGGCTTGTTGCGGGCTCTCGATTTGATCGTAGGTTTTGGCTTGTTCGATAAAGACGTAGCAGCGCCAGTAGTAGCCGTCTGCGTCGCGGACATAGGGTTCGCCGCTGCGAGCGGGGATGATGCTCATCACGCGCCGAGAACTGTCGGCAATTTCGGCCCGCTCGCTAACCGCAAGGTTGTGCGCGCACACGCGGGCAATGTTGTCCATCAATTCGACGGGATTCTGAAAGATACCGTGATTGATGCGCTGGAAGATGTAGCGCAACAAGCTGCCACCTTGATTCACGTGAATGGCAAAAGTATCGTTGATATGCCCCGATCCGTAAGGAGCGCCGCTGACGAAGTCGCCATAAAGTGCAAATGCCTGGGTGACACTTTTCAGTTGGTCTTGGGAGACGGGTGTGCGTTCAAATTTCATGATATGGATTTATGCGTGGAGCTTGTTGGGGTAAACACCCTCAGTGATGAGTTGTTGGATAAATGCCTCAACCGCTGCTTTGTCTTCGCGGTAAGTGACGCCTGTCCACTGGCTATTTGTGCGAAGGACTGTGACTTGACTGCGGCCATTCTTAATTTCTTCGTCCACTACAAAAGGGATAAAGAATTCAGATTTCGCCTCCTCGCCGTGAGCGGATAAGAACTCGCGAAATTGCGCATTGAGCGCGTCAAAAATGCTGCATTGGAAGCCCCATAAATTCATGGATACGAGCTCTTCGCCGGTAAAATTAATTTTGCCGGCCTGCGCACCTGTGTCAGTTTTGGAGATGGCGGTGACTTCTTCGACACTCAATAACTGATTGGCCTCGTCTGTGCGGCATACGCCTCGGGAAACTGTGCCGTGCTCGCTCAAGGTGTTGCGCAGCGGGTAGGCCACCATGGCGTGCTCTTGTGCGCCATGCGAATCCGATAAGAATTGTGCCAACTGCTGATAGGCGTCTCTGCCGTAAAAGTCGTCCGCGTTGATCACTCCAAAAGGCTCGTTGATGACATCTTGGGCCATCAGGATGGCGTGCCCGGTGCCCCAGGGCTTGCTGCGGGTTGCGGGCACCTCAAAACCTTCGGGGACAGTCGTTAATTCTTGAAAGACGTATTCAACCTGAATGAGCGCTTCATAGCGTGCGCCTACAACCTGCCTGAACTGTGTCTCAAAATCGCGACGGATGACAAAGACCACTTTGCCAAAGCCCGCTGCCATGGCGTCATGCACGGAGTAGTCGAGGATCGTCTCCCCATTCGGGCCGACGGCGTCCAGTTGTTTTAAGCCTCCATAGCGGCTGCCCATGCCAGCTGCCAGAACGAGTAGTGTTGGTTTTAATGGTTTCATTGTTTTTGTGGTTAAATTTAATTAATTAACAAAAATGACAATGATAAATTTCAACAATATTGATTCTCTCGTTTAGCGAGGTGACTTACTCTTGATTGGGGCCGTTACGGATTTTCAGGCTGTAGGCCTTCGGGGGCATGCCATAGGTATTTTTAAAGGCGCGCGAAAATGCGAATAGTGAGTCAAATCCTGTGCGCTTGGCCACCTCAGTTACATTAAGCTCACTGTCCTGCAATAATTTGGCGGCTTCCGATAAGCGCGACTCGCGAATGTAACGACCGAGGCTGACGCCGAGGCGATCACGAAAGACCGCTCGTATGTGACTGACGGAGTAGCCGATCCCTTCAGCTAGGTCTGAGATTGTAGGCGCATCGCTTAGGTGGTCGCGCACGTAGCTATTAATCTGTTCTAGAATTGCATCCCGACTATCGTCTTCGGCTACGCTTTGATAGATGCGTTGATCGGGGATATTGCGGAGCTGCCGCATGTGCTTTAGGAAATGAGATAAGTGGTAGGCCGTCTCCAGTGCGTTCGGTTGTTTTCCATCGTTTGCATGGTAGTGCAGCAGTGTGTTCTGTAGCCCTAGAATACCAGTCGCGTTCAGTCGTCGGGGCGAGCTTTTGAGAGTCGCTAAGCTATCGGCTTCATTCATCTCGAAGGTGATGAAGAGCCAGTCAAGTTGCTTAGCATCGACATCCATATAATGGTGAAACTGGTTTGGGTGAATGAGTGCACAATCGCCCGGCTCAAGTAGGAAGCTCTGCTCTCCAATACGCACCGAGCCGCTGCCTTCTAGCACGCAAACGAGTTCGAAACGATGGTGGAAATTATGGCTCACGCCCTCTGGTCGAAAGGCGGTCCGGTCCCTGCGGTCAAAGATTATGATGTTGTCCGGAGTCGGTGATTGTCGAATACGTAAGCCATTGAACAAGCTGTCCGGAACCTCGATTGCGTTAGCCATCAGCCGCAGAGGTTGTAGCAATTCTAGGGGCGTGGATGGCTCATCTTTGCGAACCGATTGATTCGCTGCTATGGGTATCGGATGACTGTCTGTAACTGAAGCTGTATCTTGGCGCATGAATCGGCGATCTTGTTAAAAATACAAAATTCCTGCATTCTAGTGAGGAGTGCAAGTTTTAACACGGACTCATGCAATGCGAACGTGATCCGATCGCACCTTGGTATTTTTACGAGTCTACCATTTTTTTGTCATGCAAATAGGGCAGGTATTTATCTTCGTCTGCTGGCGACCAGAACGAATGCCGACAATCCGAAAATTAGTGCATAGGTGCTAGGTTCTGGCACTGCAGATACCAGTTTCTCAGTGAAGTTTGTATCTAGAGCGGGGAGGTGTAGTTCTTGTCCGCCGGTGACGACGTTGTTAGCCACGACGACTCCCTCGATAATATTGCTGACGCTATTAATATTGGCTTCAGGAGCGAGAATACTGCCCCAGAATTTACCACTGCCAGAAATCTTGATGGTGTCCGCTGCGGTGGCGTCGACGAAATTGAAGAGCATTTTAGAGGCGAATGTATCGTTCCAACCATCGTTTTTGAACGTACCAGTTGGGGTGCCTGTCACATTAATGACGACACCGTCGACTGCTGCGAGTTGATTCAACAATGACTTGTCGTTATTATTCCTGATCTCCGTCAGTTCACTAAAGGCCATGTTAACGACTACTAAGCCATCGCTGTTCGAATCCACCAAGTTTCCGACTAAGTCCCCTTGATTATTTACATAAATCGAGGCGCCACTGTCGTTGTTCAGGTTGCCGACATTCACCGCGAATTGTTTCATCGCTTGTGCGCTGGAGTTGATATCCATCGTGGGGTCTAGGATCACTTTGCCGCCAGAGTTGACTTGAATTCGTTTACCATTACTGAAGGTCGCCATGCTGCCACCGTTGGTGAGTAAGACGCCTGCATTCACGCCATTTGTGCTGATGCGAACGTTGCCGGAGTTGATGGTCATATTGCCATTTACGGAACCGCCGACGATGACTGATTCATCGGGGGGTGTCACAGTCAATGTGTTAGGCGCACCGGAAACATCACCATAGGTGGAGCCGTATACGATAAAGCGGCCTTCAGTGTGTGCGTTTGTTGTATAATCGCCGAGTGCCACCATATTATACTTTGTGAGCAAATCCGCTACGGGCAGATCCAATGTGCTCGCTTGACTGATTGGTGCCATCATGAGGCAGCTTCCAGCTGCGAACAGCGCCATGCGGGTGTAATTGGGGATGGCTTGTAATAAAAGTGTAAATTGCATATTACTAAAATCGATACGTAATAATACGTAGTTAGTCAAGGGTGTTTGCCTTATTTTAATCAGGTGCTGCGAATTGTGCTTTTTACGATTTTTCGTCCAAGTTGCCGACGCTATGGGCGGTCTATTTGCATCAGTGCAGCAGTTGACTCGTGTAGAACTGCGGGGAAGATATTTCTCTCACTTGGCAATCACTGGTCACAATCGGGTGGTTCCGAGTCTAAGCAGTTCAACCCTCTGTCCGACCCTCCAGCGCTTTCTTTGGTAGATGTGATGGACAGTGACTATCATGTCTATGGCTTGGAGTGGACCACTGAGTCGATGAAGTGTTATGTGGATGGACAGCTTTATTACAGCTTTACGGAGAACATTCCCAGCGATCCGGTTGATATGATGTTGCTACTGACGATGGAATTTCAGGTCAACGCATGGGACCCCAACCAAGGCGACGGTCGCATCTCGGGGCCCTATGTTTCGGATTCTGAAGAGATGCGTGAGATGTCACGCGCACTGGTGGATTATGTGCGCGTTTACGTCGGCGAGTAGCAGCTGTGCAGCCCGGCGGGAGCGGGGAGAGGCGACGATTGCTTTACTTTTTTATTCGATTGAGGGTAACGATAAATTCACTGCCGCGCCCTTTATCGCTGCTGACCTCAATGCTGCCGCCGAGTTGCTGAACAAATCGATGAACGATGGCCAGCCCCATACCCGCGCCTCCAAATTTTCGAGAATCGCTGGCGTCTTCTTGCACGAAGGCTTCAAATATACGCTCTCGCTGACTCGCATCAATACCAATGCCCGTGTCGCGAACGTGAAAGCAAATTTGCTCTCTTTTTTGAGCGCTCACTTGTAGTGAGACTTCCCCAGTGTGGGTGAATTTGACAGAGTTGGAGAGCAGATTCCAAAGTATTTGCCGCAGCATCGCAGGTTCACATTCGATCTGTTTGCATTCTAAAGGAATGCTCTTGATGGATAGGATCAGTCCTTTCGCTTCGGCTTGATGCTGCAGTGGTGGCACTAATTCTGCGAGGAAGTCTTCAAGTGAAATTTCTTGAATATGATCAATTTGTATATTTTGCGATTGGCTCAGCACGAGTACGTCGTCCAATAAACGTGTTAAGGTCTGAGCGGATCGTAGTATGATAGTTGCATTGTCTACAATTTCTGCATCTTGTGATGACATTTTTATGAGCTCGGACATGCCACAAATCCCATTCAGTGGTGTGCGCAACTCATGGCTCATGTTGGCATAAAAGCGCTCTCGCATAGTTACAAGTTCACGCTCCATTTTTTGGCTGTGCTGGACGCGCCGTAAAAAAGGTAGTAGATCGTGATCAGGAGTAACAGCAAGAGAGTGACAATACCCGTAATACTACGTATGTATGTTGCATTGGGACTTACCTGCAGCCAACCGCCTTTGGGCACTGCAGCCATTTCCCAGCTGCCTGAAAGCAACTCGATGGGGAAATGGACTGGATTGGACTGGCTAATGCTCTCGTGACCGTAAAAAAACTTGCCCCGCGCTCCGGATGCGTCGAGTCCACGAATGTTGACTTCGATCGGCAAGGAGGGATCCAACAAGCCTGCCTCTTTGTATAGAATGCCCGTGTCTAATGGGGTCGAGATAATGCCCCAAAAACTTCGTTCATTGCTTTCTGGTGAACGGACATAGACCGGGAAGCGTCCAATGACCGCTTCCCCGCCTTGGACAAGTATAAAGGGACCTGCGATCAGCGGCTGACCTGTTTTTTTGACTTTGAAGGCACTATCCCGTTGGGTTGGGTGCTTAGAATAATCAAGTCCCACAGCCGCTTCATTACCCTCGAGGGGATAGACATATTTGACAACCATGTCCGGTGCCGCCGCGATATTACGTAATCCGGGGCGAGAGCGCACCAGTTGCGAGCAAATGTCTTGAAATTGCGCATCTGTGATGCCGCCATTGATTTCGATCACACGTGCCAGGCCCACGACTAAATAAAAGGTGGAGATGGCTTCTGCCTGGATGCGAGAAGCTAAAATCGAGGCCTCTAGCAAGCATTCTTCGCGCTGATCATTAACTGCGATTTCGAGGTCGATACGCTCCAGATAGAGGTCGATCGCCACCGCCGCCACTATAATTAGGCTGGCGATCACTAGCAGGTAAGGTAGCGGGGAGCCCTTACGACTGCGTTTGTGAGTGATTTGCTGGCTTGGGGGTGACATGTTTGGTGAAAGTGAAGGGGCGTTTGCCCATGAATATGATTGGGTCGTTTATTCAGATATATGAATCTTTCAACTGTTATATTCACCGACGAGTCGCATTTTTCGTTCCATATCTATGCATGATAATGTTTTTTAGGTGTGACTTGTCGCCGCCTCTGCTGCAGTCAATTGGGGGTATGCATTTTAAAGAAGAGTCGCGTTTTATAAAAACCATCGCAGCATTTGATTCGCTTAACAGTCAGGATCCGAATGTGCTCGCATCAGAGGGAGGGCCGGTGCCAAAGGAGCTCCACGATGCATTGGCAATGACACGCTGGGTGGACGCTCTTTACCCAGATGCCAGCGAAGCAGTACATTTGGCGGCACGCTGTCAGCACTTGTGTCGTTGGGAAATGCCGCGCGGTGACTATCCCGAAGGCCGCAAAGGCTATCTGAGATGGCGTAGCGACTTAAAAAAATGGCATGCACAAAAGAGCGCCGAACTGCTACGAGCTCACGGCTATGAGGATGCCACGGTCCAGGCTGTCACTACCATCAACCTGAAAGAAGGCCTGAAGTCGAACCAGGACGTGCAACAAATCGAAGATGCGCTCTGCTTGGTCTTTCTTGAAACACAGTTTGAGTCGTATCTGAGCCAGTGGGAAGAAGACAAAATCATCCGCATCTTACAAAAAACTTGGGCGAAAATGAGTGAGCGCGGGCATGCCGCCGCGCTTCAGTTGCCGTTGTCCGAGCATGCGACGCGCTTGGTACAGCAAGCCTTGGCGTGAGCGAGGCGCTGGACCGGAGATTGCTCTCTGCGCGACTGAATCGAGTGGCGCATGGCAGGATACGAGGTTTCTGTGACATGGAGTTAATAGGCGGATCTGATGGGATCTGCCCGAGACATAAGTAACATCTGGTTGCCAAGCCTAGAACATTAGGTAGAGCCATACGACGATTGTCGCTAGCAGTGTCAGCCCCAGAGCTGCCCAAAGACCGTTGCGCACGCCACTTCGTTCATCAAATTTACAATGTGAACTCAGTGGTAAGCTTGCTCGTTTGGTTAATACACGTCCGAGTTTAGCTGATATTAGGGTGCGCCCATTGACGGCCCAGCCAGATGCGTCCAGCAAGGGGGCGAGGGTGCGCTTGCGCAATTTTAGCCACGCAATCACCATCGAAGGTAGTGAGATCATTAAAATTACGCCTAAAACAACCAAGGGCAGCTCCCACCATGTCAGCGCTTTCATGGTATTAAAGAGCGAGGCCAGGCCGGCTCCAACAGCGCCGAGCGCGATCCCGCCAGCTGCTAGCATGGCCGCAAGTCCCCCGATTGCGGGGCCATTCGCACTGGTTTCAGTCGCTTTAGGATCGCCTACGGAATCCACTCCGGTTTCCATTTGTTTCTGCATCGCTTTATCGCGAGTTACGGCCCATTTCTCAATTTTCTCTCCGATGAAGCGGCCGATGCGAACATAGGGCATCAAGAAGGCTTCGTGGATGCTGATCGGGTTTTCGATCAGGCGCACTATAGTCGTGTCCCACAGGAGACCCTTGCGATCGCGAAAGACCCCATTGCGACCTACGATTAGGTTCGAGGAGTCACCGGCAGAAAAGACGGCGGCAATGTAGAATTTGGTCGGTGAGTCCTGACGCCGACACTCACAGTAGGCGACAAAAGCCCGCGAGAGCGTCGCCAACACTGCGTGTTTAGTCGGGTCGCCTACACGTAGGCAAAGCTGGCACTCCCGCCCATCCAGATAAAGCTCGCCCGCTTGAAAAATTGCAGACACTTGCTCGTCGTAGAACTGTTTGAAATTAACGAAATTTTGTAGCAATACAATTAAATCACGGTGATAGCGGGCCAATTTTTCTACACTATCGATTGCTTTCATTTCGGGGGCTAAGCGTGCGTCTTCCTCTAGTAAGGCATTAATTTTGTCCCGCAAGTCCGAGGCGAGTAGGGCGCGCACTCGTTTGATTTTTAGCTTTTCTATGCCGGTAGAGGGTTTCGACTGTCGCCAAAGCCGATAGGCTTCAAAGCGTGCTTTAACCGCTTGCCACTCATCGATCTCTAAAGAATCGCCGGGGCCTATGCCGAGCGGGCGAATCACTTTTTCACACAGGCTGAGCATGCGGGCGCGCCATTCTGGGTTGATCCCTTCGAGAATGGGCACGGTTGAGCTCGGCGAAATCCTGGCGAGCGGTAAAGCTTCGATATCTTTACGAGGCTGTGAAAAATCACTGTCGGCGATTTCAGAATACAGAGCCACTCCAGGATTGAGAGGCGCCTCAGCGCGGGCGTCGAAGGCGGCCAGTTGGCAACGCGCAAAAAAATCATCGATCTTCTGCTCGACTGCGATGAAATGTTTGAAAGCATCAGGCGTGGCGTCACCGAGCGGAAAGACATCTTCGCCCTGAGTGGTGTCGATTTCACCTTGTCGCCACCAGCTTTCGTAGCGCTGCATTTGATCGAAAAAGGCATCGAGTTTCGCCTTCGTGATACCGGGCTCGCCGCTGCGGTCGATTTCCGCTCCCAAGCAGTCCATGATCTCGCCGATCAATGTCTGTAGTTCGGGATCGCCGCTGGCGTCTTTGGCGATTACACCATCTCCATTCAGGCGAGACTTGCCATAGATCTGTTCGGTATTTGCGGCTTGCTCGACCGAAATCGATGTGGCCTCCGGCGCGCCCATATTTGCTAAGATGCGCTTGGCGGAGGCCAGTAGTTTCTCCCCCTCAGCATCCTCACAATTGATTGCCGCCAGTGGCAAGTCACCACCAGCGAAGAGTGACTCCGGGTGTGACAGACGTGCTAAAGTCCAATCCACGGCAGTGAGCATTTCCTCAATACGGACACGACTGTCGGCATCGTGGTCGATTAAGGACAATGTGCGTGGATCAATTTCGAGATCGTTGACAGGGCAGCTAAGTGCGACCCAGAGTTTGGGATCAAGAGTACTCAGCGCACGCAAGTCTTCGACTGTATCGATCTGAACTTGAAAAATGCCGCCGCGGCGGGTGAAGTTCCAAGAGTGTGTTCCGTTAAAGCTCGGGATTATATTCATATTTAACGGACACTTCACCGGCGCCGCGACTGGCAGGTGCCGTCCTTATTGAATTGTGTCGTGGGCAATCTGACGTAGTGATACGGCTTGTGCCTCTGTCATTTTTTCAGGCTTGTAAGTAATTTCACGTGGGTCCTTTTCGAAGAAAAATTGATACCACATCAAGCCTCCCAGGTATTCGCCATTACGCCCCGCGTGAAAGCCATCAGTTTTGACGGACCAATTGTCTTCTTTGTCTTTTTTCCAGTAGAAAATACGGTTCATACTTTTGCTTTCGTCAGGCAGATTCGCCTTGTCTTCTGGATAGCTCAGGCTGTTGAGATCGATGCTAGTCGGCTCGTAATGCCACATTTCAGTCTTGCGGGCATTTTCGAAGGCGGTGCCCACTGGGATGATGCGTAGGCCGTATTCCTCGGCGATTTGATTATAGGCCGCGTGAAGTTTGGCATACATTTCACGTGGATCGAGGCCCCAGTCAGTTGCCCGATAACTGTCGACACTATGCGACCAAGTTTCATGCACGATAATCTCTGCCTGAGGTGCGTATTTTTTGATATAGTCGATCAAGTCCTTCGCATGGGGGTAATAACTCTCGATCTTATAGCTCTTGGTGCTGACTTGCTGGATGGTGATATAGTCCCATTCACGGTCCTGTAGCATATGCTTGAGGGAGACATTGCGAGCCGCATCTTTGCCGTCGATTTTGTAAGTATATTTAGCACCTTCCTCAGAATTCGCTTCATGGGCCTTTGCCAAGCTCATGTGCTTATCCAAGGGACAGCCTCCGATGTATGCGCAGGCCACGACAGCATCCACCTCCGGATCGGATGCAATAATTTGGGGCAGATACTTCTGCGAGTTTACGGTAAAGCTGTTACCCACTCCAAGGATTTGGATGGTCTCGGCGGTCAAGCTGAGCGTCAAGCAGAGTAATAGGGCGATCGTTCCTAGACGTATTTTTTTCATTAGATGTATGATAACTGGGGAGGGATTGGGCACATTCCAATGTAGGCGCATGCCTAATCACTTTAATTTGAAAGCATAGAACCTATGTCTTCAATCGTGTTTGTCACGGTCGTTCTTAAAAAAGCACTTTTTTTCTACATTCTATCAATTCCTACTTGACCCATAGGCATGACTGTCGACATCTTCCGAACCTTCAATCCACGCGGGTATAGTTTAGAGGTAAAACATCTGCCTTCCACGCAGAGGTCGTCGGTTCGATTCCGTCTACCCGCACCATGCTTCGCTCTTCGAGCTACGCATGGCACAGCCCTTAACACGACGGTAGGCTTCGCTCTTCGAGCTACGCACGGCACACCCTTAGCACGACGGTTGTAGGCTTCGCTCTTCGAGCTACGCATGGCACAGCCCTTAGTAGGACGTCGGGGCTTCGCTCTTCGAGCTACACCCTTACGCGAAGAGCTGTCTTTCAAAGTTTCGTAGCGATGCGATGCCAATCGCGTCGATCACCGCCACCTAATCTACCCTGGTTCTGGCTTCTGAGTCACTCTGTTTCTGGATCGATGGCTTTGAGCATTTTATCAAAATCACTTTCAAATAGGCGATCTTGCACGATTCGATATTTTTCAAATTCGGATTCGGCGTGGGTTTTGGCGATCTCCGCGCTTACTTTTCCTGCGTCTTGCAGAACCTCTCGGTCCCAGAGTTGTAAGAAGCCGCTCAGTCGCTGTTCCCAGTCTTCCATCGTCATTGGGATTTTTCGCATGGCCTGCATTTCAGCCATATCTAGGTAAGCAGAGACGATGCGCTGCATCTGTTCCAATTCGAAATCGGAAAGGTAGTTTTTAGCGATGCTCACATCGTATTTGTGAATCTTCCCTTGCGGTGCACCTTCCCAATTCGTGAGCCCCATGTGATCGACCTCATGGTTCGCGCGATCAATGATTACTTCGGCCGCGGTGTTGCCGTGCACCGCATAGTGCATCTTGTTTTGAACAGCGGCAAAGAAGCGCTGAGTTGCTGTTGCAGAGGGATCGTAGTCCAACGCGGTTGCGTAAATATCGGTGATTTTCTGGTAGAATTTTCGCTCCGAGAGGCGGATCTCACGAATCTTTTCGAGTTGGCGCTCGAAAAAGGTATCCGTCAAATTGCCACCGTGCTTCAGGCGTTCCACATCCATCGTCCAGCCCTGAATCGTGTAGTCTTTGACGATCTGGTTCGCCCACTTGCGAAATTGGACCGCACGCTCGTTCTCGATTTTGAAGCCCACTGCGATGATCGCTTGTAGGCTGTAGTGCTTCGTTTTGTAGTTTTTACCGTCGGAGGCAGTTATTAAGTAGTGCTTAATAACTGCCTCTTCCTGCAGTTCGTTGTCCCCAAAGATTCGTTTTAGGTGTTGATTGATCGCGGGGACAGAGACTCCGTAGAGCTCCGCCATCAGCTTCTGTGTCAGCCAGATGTTCTCATCTTCATAGCGCATTTCGACGGCTCCTTCCGAGCCACCGCCTGCGGCGACAAAGCTTAGGTATTCCGCAGCCGAAGAACGAATATTTGGTTTTTCATTGCGATTGGAATCCGTATTTTTCTTTTCCTTGCTCATGCTCAAGAGTGGGCTGATTTCGTGTATTCAAATGTTCACTTAATTAAGCGGGCGTCAATCACAGAAAGGGTAGTTACATCATTTTGGATGACTGCGATGTATTTCTTCCCCGACAACAGCCACATCTTTTCCGGACGAATAAACGCATCAGCCTCACACCAGAACTATGCCAGTCAGCAATGATCCGTGAACAACTCGATGACTCGGTTCTGTGTGACGCGCTCTGGTTTACCTATTTTGCTTATCTAGTTTCTTGGGTAGTCTTTGGGGTAGTTTCTTGGGCAGTCACTACCCTAGAAACTACCCCAATCGAATTCATTGCTTTGCAGGTCTTGCTTATTTTAATACTTCCCAGTGTTCGCCTTTTTGTGGTCCAACGTATTTCAATTTATTGCCCTCAACTAATTTAGCGGTGTCCTTCTCGATACCTCTTACGGTCATCTCTAGCCCTTCTGCTACATTCGCGAGCGACCATTCAGGGTTGGCCTTCAATAATGTAAGAATACGGTCGGGTGTTTACACCGAACCTTTCACCGAACCTTTCACCGAACTTTTCACCGAACCTTTTCACTTTCGAATGAACAGTAGAAGCGTGCTTCCAGTCGCTTGTTTACGTTTATATCATGAAGACGGCTGCAGCACTAATTGAAATATAACGACCCCATTTAGGTTGCTTCGAATTTAGAAATAATGGGCAAGCAGCTCACTAGCTCGTTTGCTGATGGACTCTGATAGCGTTTGCACGATTGGATATGAGAGGCCTTGTCTGTTTAGATCGTTGGCTACGGTGGGTGCTCATTACGCGAGAGCGGCATCGAGACCGAGAGAGGGAAGGCACGGCTGGAAACTTGC
Organism: Puniceicoccaceae bacterium; assembly: GCA_002729725.1. Classification (GTDB taxonomy): domain Bacteria; phylum Verrucomicrobiota; class Verrucomicrobiia; order Opitutales; family Coraliomargaritaceae; genus Thalassobacterium; species Thalassobacterium maritimum. The sequence goes on along the minus strand of PBYS01000102.1, from coordinate 35,628 downwards.
CATTCCGGCGCATAGCGAAAGCTCAGTCGGTTTTTGTGGTAATTCACCGTGCCGAGCTTTTGCTGATTGGCAATGACGCTGAGGCTTTCCGTATTCATGATGATTCGTTATCTCGCTGCCTCGTTTGATTGAGGATATCGTTCAAGTCGATCCCGTCTTGAACTGACTGACTTGATTGATTGATTTCGAGCGGGAGGTGTAATGCTTTTAGAGTGCGTAATACCAGGCCCAGTTCGACGCTCGGTTTGGCTTTTTCCAAGCCAATAATCCAATCCCTGCTCACGCCTGAGCGTTCAGCCAATTGAACCTGAGTCCATCCGCGGCTTTTACGTTCCTGTTTGATCAGGCCCGCGAGATCTTTGATGCTGATGATGTTCATAAGTAAGCGACTGAATGTAGTCGATTAGCTACATTGCTATAATGTGGGCGTTCGTCGACATTTTATATTTTGTCGGCGTTCGGCGGCATTTAATGCAGATCAACAAGCCTGTGTTGCCTCCTTGGTCTTCCCACATGGGTAAACGCAGGTATTGTTGCCATTGGCTAATTTCATCGAGCGGGCAAACGCGAGCGGGCAAACGGGTCATTCGTAAATTTTAACATTTTAGAAGCCTGTCTGGGCGGGGCAAAAGGTGCAGTGTCTGACCAGAATATATAATGCCTGAAAGGTAATGATGTGCCCCCATTTTAGCATCATCTGGGTTTATTTTGATCAATCAAGCTCGTGGGATCCAGTCCTTGCTTGGATTCCACATTTGATCGGCTATGGTTGAATCGAGGAATATCGGCAGCACAAAGTCTACAATTCGGTCAACGATTTTGGGCAGTTCGTTGGGGGGCTTCTAATCGGTTTTTGCGGATAAATGCCTGCCATTGCGTTTGTTTCTAGGGTTCGGTTGCAAACATCTGACTGAGTCCGATTGGGCAAGCGTCCGGCCATGCGGTTTTCCGACGTTGAAAGGTGAGCTGCACGGCTTCACTGAGTTCGGCTCCATTGAAGCCAAACTTTTGTGACAGGTAATAGACATCGTAGTAATCTTTGATGCGGCTATTACGCATCCCGAGCTCGACCATCGTTTGTAATTTCTCGGCAACGACAGTTTCGGCCGGGTAAGCACGAATTCTAGGGATTTCGAAATCGAGTAATGAAGGGAACGCTGAGATCTCGGTTGAAGGATAGACTGAGTCACCCAGTCCAACATCAATTTGTAAGGGGATCTTGATCGTCCCCAGTTCACAGATTAATTTGATCCGCAGTCCACCATAAGTGTTTTCTTCGCGGATTTGTTCGGCTTTTACTGATGCTGGGTCGATTAGGATGCCATCGTGAATGTTAGGAAGCATCGCGATTTGCTGAAATGTCTTCACCAATTGATCGCTGTCATGCTGTGGAATAAAGAGCAAATCCAGATCTTTAGTGGGGCGATGGGCCGTGTTCTCCCACATCACGAAGAGCATGGCTCCCTTCAAATAGAACTGCTCGCTGTAGGGCGAAATAGATAAGCGGTATAGGAGACGCTCCATCGTGAATCGAATGAGCAGGGCATTAAAATCCAAGTTCGACTGCCGCGCATGATTGAGTAGCTTCTGCTTGATCGAAGCGCTGACGTTCTTTTTGTCAGATTTTTCGCTCATAGAATCGCCTCCAGGTAGGGTGTGATCACTTTGTCCACTCGGCAAATTTTGGCGTAGTGGTCGAGCGCGTCCAGTGTGAAGCGCTTGTGCTGCCAGCCATCGCGTAGCGCTTCGATCGTGACATCCAGCCCGATTTTGTTTCGAAACTTAAAGCAGTCTGCGATGGTTTTAGCGGGGCAATACACCCGAAGTGGAAAGGCTCCTTCCGTGCGTTCAATGCCCTCACTTAGGGACTCGCCGGAGAAGCGCATCACCCGCAGGGGAGGGTAGTCTGTTTTCGGCGCTTTTGCTTTTCCATCAATTGCAATCCAGACGTCCTGCGGGTTTTGGGTGCCGATCTCATGGTAGGCGAGGGCCGACAATAGACAGATCACGCCGTTCGGACTTTGTTGGCAGGCAAGAGCGAGACTGTAGTGGTTCGGGATGTCGGCATCGGGATGCATGTAAACGCCACGGGCGTGCTTGATGGCTTTTTCACGTTTTTCAAGTTCGCTCAGGTAGGACAGAGGAAAGCCCATCGGGGCAAGCTCGCCGACACGTAGAATACCACGTGCCTTCAGAATTTTCTCCAGTTTCTCTAGTTGATTGGGCATTTAATAATTATCGCCACTTTTACAGTAAGTGCCTACTTTACTTAAAACCTGTAGTCGATCAAGTTAATTCGCAGTATTGGTGTTTCCAATACACTCTTTGGGTGCCAGTCCAGGTGCTTGTGGGCGGGGGCGCAAGCGAATGCCTTTCTTCAGATTTTTACAGAATACATGGCGAATTGGACTACTCTATTTGGCTGTGGCCCCTATTTGTCTGTGGCGAAGGTAACGCGAAGTCAAATCAGGGATCAGTCCAGGAGCATGGACACTTATGTCCATTACCGAGCTTAAGCACTGAACCAAAGAGTAGCGGAATGAGGAACTCATTTCGACCGCCGAGCTAAAGCCGTAGCGCGGATCTTTAGACCGCAGCAGTCAGAGTCAACTTACCTCATGGCTCTGGCCCGAAAATAAAAGAATAGAAGTCTAAGCTTGTTCAAGTTATTCAAAGTATTCGGGAACGACCCCATTTTAGCACGCGATCTTCGATTTGCCTCAAAGTGCAGTTAGACGGCACCGAACCGCAGTCAAGCAGATCAAAGACACTTGGAGAAAACTCCAAAAACATGAATCATTGGGCTGACCCCATTGCATTGCCCTTCGCCTAAACTTCCTCTTCCAGAATCTGGCCGTGCTCCTTGAGCCATTGCTTGGCCTTGTCCATCTTTGGGCATTGGGAATGCACGATGCTCCAGAAGCGGGGGGTGTGGTTGGGTTCTCTTAGGTGGGCGAGTTCGTGGATGATCACGTAGTCGATCACGTAGACTGGTGCCTTAATCAGTCGCCAGTTGAAATGTAGGTTGTCGTTCGGCGTGCAGGAGCCCCAGCGGTAGAGATCGTCGATTAGGCGGGCCTTGCCGTAGTTGACTCCGAGCTGCTTGGCGATTTTCTCGACTTTTGGGAGGATCTTTTCCTCTGCTCGTTCTTTATACCACGAGCGCAGCACTGTGCGCCGTCCGGAGGCCAGCCAGGCGGGGATTAGAAACTTCTGCTCGAAGCGGATGGCTTTCTCTTTCCCGGGGATCAGTTCGATCTGATAGTGACGTCCGAGGTAGAGGGCCGACTCTCCATTCACGATCTCCTTCCCGGGGGGATGGATCGGGGCCGTATATTTTTGAGAGTGGTTTATTTTGTCCCGTATCCAGCGCTGTTTGGCTAGCAGGATCTCTTCGATCTTTGCTTCGGAAACTTCCGTGGGCGCATGGACGACGACTGTTCGGTCGCGCTCGACGGTGATGGTCAGGCGTTTCCGTTTCGCGGATCGTTGGATGCTATACTCGAAATCCAGACTCATTCTGAGTAGAGAATCGCATCGTGGTTATTCTTCGCAATTTCCATAATGCGGCTGATGATGGCGCGTCGATTTTTGAAGAGCACTGGTAGCTTCTTTAGTTCTGGTTGCAGCAGTATCTTTTGTAAGTCCTGCTCCAGTCGTTTGCGGGCGGGGATCGACTCCCAGAATCCGACTAAACTGAGTTCCCGCTCGACCGTTATCGTGACATCCTTCGTGAGTGAAACTAGCAACGAGATTTGATCTTCCTCGCTCATATTGAAGGGGGCTTGGCTTGGCGCGGCCGCCTGTTCTGTAAATCCCATGTCCACATCAGGCGTCTTACCGAAGATTTCGAGCTTAAAGCGGCGGAAGAAGGGCATCTCCTTCTTGCGATGCAGGCCGTAGGTTTCTTCCTTGCTGGCGTTGATGATGCGCTGGCGCAGCTTCTCCAGCTCCTCGTAGATCTTCTTCCAGTTATCTTGGAAGTCTTTGAAAATCTGTGCCAGTGCTTCGGCAAAGGAGGCTTGCAGGTCCGGATCATCATCCAGATCGATATCCAGGTGGTGCCGGATCGCATGCTCGATCTCAGCTGCCTTAGTCTTGGTGCGGCTGCGCTTGCCGACTTGCTTTTCAAAATCATCATCCAGAATCGAGATCGGCTTAATCTTTGGGTCGATGCCTTTTGATTCCAAATACTGGTCGGTGATCCCGCGCAACTTTGGTGGGATGCCCTTCATGCTCAAGCGCTCATCCCGGAGGTGTTTGGATGCCATCACATTCACCGCAGCCAAGGCGTTGTAATCGCTGACGAAATTAAGCGCCTCCTTGGATGGATAGACCAAGTTCAGACACCTGGTAAACTTCCGGAAGGCATCCATGTAGTCGAAGCGTAGGTCTTCGTCGTAGAATAGATCGTAGAACGCATCGGTATCCGTTAAGTCGGTCAGGCCGTTCGTTTCGAGTAGGGTTAAGATCGCTTGATGACTCGCGACTAGATCCTGATATTCATCCTCCGGGAAGCTGAGGGCATTGAGCACTTCCTTCTGTTCCCGGTCTTCGTAGGCATCGATCGCTTTCTTTAGATCCGACCCGATGCCGACATAGTCGACCACGAAGCCTTTCTCCTTTGCTTCGCCTCCGACACGGTTCACCCGGGCAATCGCTTGTAGCAGCCCATGATTGGTCACCACCTTGTCGAGATACATCACTTGTTCCACCGGGGCGTCAAAGCCGGTCAGGAGCATATTGTTCACGATCAGAATGCCCATGCTCCCACTCACACCTTCATCCTCTGCGCCAAACGAGAGCTTAAAGCTCTTAATGCTCTTCTCGTGAGTCCCAGCGTCTGCATACGCTTTTAGGTGGGGGAAGTCGTTATGCCCCGACGAAATGATGACATCGGTTTGCAGCTGCTTGAGTTGTTCCAATTGCTCGGCATTCAGGCCTTCCGGATTTTCAGTCTTCAGTTCGGCCAACTGCTCGGCCAGGGCATCATCCACGTGCTTTTTGTAGCGAACCGCAGCCTCGCGCGAGGTGGCCACGATCTGCGCCTTATACCCATTGGGATACACATGCGTGAGATAGTGCGCGACCATATCCTTCGCCTTGGCCTCAACGGTCGAGTCCGCCTCCAGGTAGGCGACCTTTGAGCCGTAGCCCAGAATTTCGAGGCATTCCTCCGCCGTGTAATCTTTAAAGACATTCTTGAAGGTGGCATCCATCCCGTCCGCGTCCTTTACGCAGGAGGTATGTGTGCGCCCCTCGTAGACGATTTCCAGCGTCACACCATCATCGATGGCTTGGCGCATGGTGTATTTGTCGATGTAATCGCCGAACCATCGCTCTGTCGCATCGATCGGAGTGCCCGTGTAGCCGATCTTGGTGGCATTCGGTAGTCCCTTGTCCAGATTGGCTCCGAGCATCTTGTATTGCGAACGGTGGGCTTCATCCGTCATTACCAAAATATTGGGGCTGGTGTTTAATTCCGGGAAGGCTTGCTCCATGTCCTTCTCCCGGAATTTATGGATCATGGCCATCACCAGATCCGAGGTCTCCGCCCGCAGCAGTTCCTTGAGGCGATTAATGCTGTTCGCGATCTTCACCGTGTAGCCGATGCTCTGACTGGTCTCACTCAGTTGCTCTTCTAGTTGGGTGCGGTCGGTGACAAAGATCACCTTCCAGTTGGCCAGCTTCGCGTGCCGATACATTTCCCGCACCATGAACATCATGGTCAGTGATTTGCCAGAGCCCTGAGTGTGCCAGACGATGCCGCCACACTTACGAGGTGTCTTCCCCGTCAGCAAGCGTGCGACGGCCAGTTTGACCGCACGGAATTGCTGATAACGCCCGACGATCTTAATCATCTCCCCCTTGTCGTTGGTCGAGAAGAGGGTGAAGGTGCGAATCAGGTCCAACAGGTTCTTGTGGTCAAACATCCCGGCGACGAGACGTTGCTGATCGTTGGGGCTGCTGGTGCCATGCTCCAGCTCTTCCAGTTTACGAGGGTAGGGGTCTGCCCAGCGATAAAAATACTTTTCCGTGTGGGTGCTGATCGTGCCAAACTTTGCTTCCTGCCGACAGGTCGCCACCACGATCTGATTGTAGTAAAAGAGCGAGGCATTGCCTTCGCCCCTCGCGCCGCGTTGCTCACTGTAGCGCAGCATCTGATCAATCGCTTCAGGGATGGCATCCTTCACCTTGGGCGACTTGCATTCGATCACCGCCACCGGCAGGCCATTTAGAAACAAGACCACATCCGGGATGATGTGATGCTCCGTGCCACGGATGCGCTGCTTAAACTGGCAGACTGCGATGTATCGATTCTTCGAAACATCCTTGTAGTCGATGTAGCGAACCGAAGGGCTCTGTTCCCCCGTGACTCGGTTCTCCGACACACTGACGCCCTCATGCAAGAGCTGGAGCACAAACTGATTATTCTTGAGCAGATTCGTCCCCGGGAAGCTGGCGGTGAGTGACTTGACCACCGACTCCACCTGATCCAATTCCAGCCAAGGATTGATCACCATCAATTGCTCCCGTAGGACAGGGAGCATGACCGCCTCTGCGAAATTTTCCCGATGGCTATCCTGCGGCTTTTGCTCCAGGCCCAAGTCCAGCACCTCCCAGTCCAGCCCACGCAGCTGATCGAGTAGGGGGAGTTCGACGTGGTTGCGCTCGTCGATTTTGTATTTGTTCGTAGGCTTCTTCATTTTAAAACCTCCCAGTGACCGCCGCGAGTGGAGCCCTTATGTTGGATACGCTCCTCGTCTCTGAGCCGGTTCAGATGGTATTTCACGCCGTCCGTAGTCATTCCCAACTGAGCGGCCAGCTCGGTCCGACCTATCCCTGGCTGTTGCTTCAGGATTTTCAGCAATCGCTCCGAAGTCGTCTTTGGGGTAGTCTTTGGGGTAGTCTTTGGGGTCGTCTTTGGGGTAGTCTTCGACGTTTCTGGTGGCGTTTCTACCTTACTCTCTACCTCATTTTCTACCTTACCCCTCTCCGACGCTGTCTCCGACGTTTCTGGTGGCGCCTCTCCGACACTTGGTTCGGCCGATACGAAGACCATACGCGTAAAATTCTCCGTAAACCGGAAACACTCTTTCGGGTAAACACGCAAGATCCGGGGCATGCCTGAGCCGAGATACTCGACCATTTCCAAGTCACGGAAGATGCGCATCAACTCCTTATTTTCAGAATTGAGCTGATCCCCATCCGGATCGGTCAAGCCGACCACCGTGCCCGCATCATCGATCCCGACATGAATCTGCCCGCCATCCCGATGGTTGAGAAAGGCCACGACCTCGCGTTCCAAGCCATCGCTCAGCTCACGTTTGTATTCAAGATGTTGGGATTCTGCTGGATTCATTGAAAACGGGTTAAAAGGGTTGATCGTTTCCTTCAGATGGAAGCGCTTTTAATTTATCGCGAATCTCAAGTAATTCGTCCATGTCGATCGAATCGATTCGCTTAAATTCATCACTTTCTTGAAGCAGCCAGTTCTTTTCGATGTTATATAATATGATGCGTCCTAAATTCGCATGTAACATGAGCATACTATAATTTTCTAGTCTTCGATCACTACGGAAGCTTTTGCGAATAGCTATGACTGGCTTCTTGCTTGAGAATTGATCCACTTTAAAGAGATAAAAACCAAGTTGGGGACGCGTCTTGTAAAGAGTCAAATCGGAGCCCGTGCCTATATCACCACGAATACTAACACCGCCGCTTTCGGTTGCACTTTTTTTGTATTCTAGAAAGTTAAATAACCTATGGCCGTTAGAACCATAGGGAGCACTGGGCAAATCGGCCACATCCGTCGTCCGGTTCAACTGAACCGCTACAACTTGCCTGCGGCCATCAACAGCAAGACCAATCGAATTATAACCGCTAATCTTGCTTTCATCATTAACTCCATACTCTTCTCGATATTCTTTTTTGATTGGGTAAAGATGTAGTTTGAACGCTTTATCAGGAAACCCTGGGCAGATAATCATCTGAGAAGAAGGTTGTTCAACGACGCCCTTCAAAGCCAAATCTGCCTCATGTAATGGCATTAAGTATTCTATAGCCCCATACAACGAAGTCTTTTCTCCCAGCAAGTCACCACGCAGTGCCTCGACTGGAAAGCGATCGGAATTGGGAAGGCAGACGAAGGACTCTAATAGTTCATTCGACGACATCATCCCACGACTTTCCCTTAATCTATAATATTTTGCTCTCTCCTTGGAGTCATAGTCCTTGATGTCGATATGCACCTTATCAATGCTCAACCCAGTGAGCACATCTTCAACTGCATTCGCCTCTTCGCCATTATGACTTTTATCCGCCCACCCTTGTGGCAAATCTAGAAATCTGGTCGGAATTTCTTCTCTCAATAATTTCTGTGTCTTATCAGATAGCCGATCAAAACTCACCTCATACTCCTGCTTGGCCGCCATGCTGTAAAACTTAAGCGTTTCACCATCATGCTCGATAACTTCCGCCTCTAACTTCCGTCCATCGATCGATTCGACTTCAATGTATCGTAGATCTTCTATTTGTGTAGGCTCTGAGACTTGCTCACGCTGAGCTATCTCTTCATTTATAGCTTTTAGTCCTAGAGCAACCTTTCCCAATCTGTAACCACTAACAGAAGAAGCCAACGCGAACACTGCAAATACGGTCGAAATCGTGGTTTTCACTCCGGGAGCTCTTTTAAGTAATAAGGGATTCATATCTAAGAGGTAAAGCGCCCCTTCATATAGCTGTTCATCTGACTCATTGGCATCTCATGGGAGGCATTGCCATTTCGGACAAAGAACTTCTCCACCTTTTGACCGCTCTTATCAGTTGTCGCTAGAATGAGCGGTTCACTTGCTTCTTGAGTGTCGACCTGACAAATCTCCAGACCATTCACCTGTGGGAAGCGAATCTTCACTTTAGTCGCTGCGAATGACTTGCCGTATGCATTTGCGATCAAATTCCTTAGATGCATTTCGAACTTATCTTTGTCTGCATCGCCTAGTGACGTATAGTCGTTATCCAGCCCTAGAATATTACCTGCATCATCCACGCCAACGAGTAGGGTGCCACCGTCTGAATTCGCAAAGGCTGCCACCGTTTTAAGTATGACTTCTTCGAGTTTCTTATTCAGCTTACCTTCGCGTAAATCCCAGCGCAGAGTCGATTTGAATTCCAGTTCATCACTCTCCCCATCTGCTATGAGCTCTTCGATTGAGATAGGAGTCTCCGTTTCTTCAGTTAGAGTAATCCCTTCAAGGAAACGATTCAGTTCAGTTGCCAGCATCTTACGGCGTGTCGCTAAAAATGATTCATACTTCTCCAATTGCCATAGCTCAGTATCTTCCGGGATACATTGTAGCTTTAGCGACTTCGGGAAATTTTCGACTACAGAAGTTAAATAGCTAACCGCAGGCGCAGCTGATTTTTTTCGATTGGCGACTTGGGTCAATATAGCCCGGTTGGTGAACTCCTGAGCCAAGGCATACTTTACGCGATTTCCTTTTCCATAGCCTGCTGTTTTCAAGCGTGAGTATGGAAAGATATGATCCAGTTCCAGCTGATATTTCTCTCCCATGTTTTGGCGTAAGGTCACTCCCGTCGTTAGACAGACAGCTCCACGACTTTTTAGATACCAGCGCATCATGCTAAACAGTGGATGTCCAATCGCACGGCCCTCCATTTCTTCTGGCGTCACTTCTAGTCGGCGCTCATCCGCGATTACTTGTAGTAGATCGTCAAAGGGACTTGAAGACTCTTGTAGCGTGCGTAAATCGCGATCTAACTTCTGCGGCAGTTGACTCACATAGCGGGCACGTATCTGAGAATAGTAAAACCACTTCACCACCTTGTTTATTTCCGCTTCCGAAAGATGGGCACCTCCCTTGTCGAAACAGTAAACAATAATAGTCACTAAGGCATAGATCGAGTTGATCTCATGCGTGTGATCCACGAATGCCTTCGAACGCAAAACATTCACAACGTAATCCAAAATCTGACCATCCAATTGCTTCCATGCTGCGATGAGAGGTTCCCGGTTCTCCGAGTCATGTAGTTTCTTCATCTCAGAGCCCTGATGATAGAGGCATCCCAGTAAAACGTAGACAAGGAAGTCTAATTTGAAGACGTAACCATCAGCCTTCAACTTTGAGAGTTTTGCCTTAAATAGATCCCGAGCCTCGGGCCAATAGCCCGAAATTTGCGCAAGTGCTAGTTCTGCATCGGTGAGCGCCACTCCACTCGCATTCACCTTATAAAAGATATCAATGGCCTCGCGAATATTCGCTTTGACCGGGATGGTCTGCTCCGGGAATTCCCGATCCAGGATATTGTGAATGGCGGTGAAATTATCATCAATAAGGTCATCGCGATCGCGATCCACTGTTTCCCCTAAAGCCTCTAGCCCACGCACCACGTCTTTCGCACGCACGTTACGCTTAAAGATCTCAGTGATGTTCAACCATAAAGGCTTATTCTCCATCTTGGTTTTCATGTAGTAGGACAGCTCCAAGGTCTCTACATTCACATAAAGCCCCCGAGTGTCGTTCATGATCTCCGGTGCCGTGTAGTAAGAAGGGATCTCGCCATGAATCAGCATATAGAGCGTAGTGATCCGCTGCTGCCCATCGAGCAATAGCTTCACCGCCCCTTGAGAAGAGCTATACTTGTGCGGCCCTTTTAACTCGGGAGGGCTTGCCGTCTCCCACGTCAGCATCGTGCCAGTTGGGTATTCCTTGATCAGCGAATCAATCAGTTGCTTTGCATCATCACGCTTCCAAACATACTCACGTTGAAAGGCAGGGACAAAGAGCTGATGCTCGTCAATTTTATCGAGTATTGTAGATATTTTCATAAAGTAGTTGTTGGTTAAATTTATTGTTTATCTTGGGGAGCTAAGAGTTCCGCGATGTGTGAATCTTCATACCAAGATTCATAAATACGTATTAGCCGACTGCGGCAGCTCCCAATAAATTCACGGGCAGCTGGTTCCTTACTCCGAACTTCATCCGCTAATGAGAAGGCAGGTAATTCTTCTTGCAGCACAAAACTAGCGCTCAGTAGTCGGTCATCGATGATCTTCTGCGTTGCCGTATCATACTGATCCGAACGATTGTCTTCAAACGGCCAGGCTCGTAGATTCCCAATTGTATTCCCCAGTTGCGCACAAACACGCATGAACGTATTATCGCCTCTTCGGTTATAAAAATACTTATAGGCGAGGATGTGATCAAAGTCCCACGGTCGATTGTGCGCTTCCCATAAGTCACGACGTGCAGGATCATAGTTGTGGAAACGATCATTCAAAAACTCACGCTGAACATAAAGCAACAATTCACGGTTCCCTCGAAACCCGAGAAAGTCCCACCATTGGGCTTGCCGCTGTGCCAGCTCATCAGGTGAACCATCACCTTCAATTAAGTGCCACCAATTCCATTTATTTAGATCCTTATCTGGAAAGCGAATAAACGCTTGAACTTTCTCGGGAGTATGAATCGGGCTCAGTTTCTCAGGCTCAATGGCATCGGCCAAGCCCTCCCTTAAGTTTGCGACAGAGATCTCATTCCGACAGGCAACGAAGATTCGGTTGACGACTTTAGCTTTATCTTTTGCAAACCAGTGCACGGCTGTCACCAATCCCGGTAGGAGTCGATCCCATCCATCATTCGTCACTTCCCCCGACTGTGTCCGTTCTGCGAAAGTTAATAAAAGCAAATACAGATCCGGAGCGCCATGAGCGATGCTAGTCACATGCACAGGCAAAAGCCCCTCTCGCTTGTCCTCTGGGTGATAGCGCAACCATTTCCCTACCAATTCACAGGCCGCCTCTAAACGCTTAGTAATGTAGTGATGAATGAGGTCTCGCTTCTCGGTGTCAGCCTTCACCATCTTGCGTAGTGCACTTACCCCAATCACCCGGGGCAGTCGTTCCTGTTCAGCAGTTACCAATGCCGCCCGCACAGCCAACGATACCAACCGAGCTTGTGGCATCAGCCCCTCAGCCACTGTATCGATGTCATCTGCGATCTCAGGCCAATACGCCTTGATCATCGAATAGGCCAACTCTTCTCCATCTAAGCGTGTGCCTTGACGATTCAAACGCTGAAAGAGGTGTTCAATATTCGAGATGTTCTCTCGCTCTTGGCCAAGGCTAATTTCCTGCTTCGAAGCCTCTAAAATCTCAGCTGGTGCTTCTAAGGCAATGATTCGAATCACAGCTGCACGTTGTATGCCTTGGAAGATGTAATCACGTTGCGATTGCGCTTCGTCAGAGTGATCGCTCAAAAACTCACGTGCCTTCGCAGTCCAAGGGTAGGATGCTTCTGTAACAAGCCGACGGTCGACTGCCTCCCAGAAAGTCACTTGATCCTCAGCCTGAATGTTTAACAGCCATGCCAACGGAATCGGAGCGATTGCCACATGCGGCCAGAGTTGGACAGGCTTTGGCCGTTCGTAATCAGCAGATGAAAGATCCTTTAATCCAATTTTCCAGAGAGAGTCTCGAATCGCAGAAGTAGAGATACATCCGGCATCATCATTACCTCGATACCCCCAAGGGTGCGCTAAAGTGGTAATTCGAGTTAGGAAGTTCCGAGTGCTGTTTGAGTCCAATTTTGGGTTTAGATCTAGCCAAAGGATGGAAGACGCCGAGTGCTCTCCTGAGGCCAGCTTCGGATTCTCAAACACGTCTTTAAAACCAAGCGTGATTGCATTGCAGCGCTGTTGTCCGTCAAGGAGATGATGCGTCACACGATCATCCTTCCCTCGCTCTTGCTCGTCCACTTTCTGGCAGACGACGAACGCCCCAATAGGAAAGCCTCGAAGGATCGAATCCCACAGCATTTCTACCTGTTGCGGCTGCCAAACCAACCCGCGTTGTAATGCTGGCACACTGGCTCGGATCGGCGATTGATCTTCACCGTTAGCGACCGCAGTGCTCCACCCTGCAATCTGGCGGAGAGTGAGCATGGGAGGCACTGGTGTTTCGGCGAAGGGGGGCATCTTTTTAATCTACTATTTCTAATTAAGCTTCTAGTTTGAGGCTCATCTCATTTACCTGCTGCACTGGAGGCATCTTCAACTCTTCAATTCTCAATCGGACGAGTTCGTATAGCTCTTCATGCAAACCGAAAAATACCTTGCGCACCTGATCTTCTTTGCCCCAGAAGCCGGTCATTCTTTGCCCCTCTGCTAACATCCCATCTGTCGAACGTTCAGATGCTACATTCATAATCTTAAACGCCTTTTCTTTGATTTTAGGAGAGTAGAAGGGGGAACGCTGATCTAGTAGAACCTGAAGACTCATTAGCTTACGATTGAACGCTCGGAAATCCTCTTGGCGCTCCGCATTTGGAGGATCGATCCCCCGGTAGCCGGGCATGACACGATAATACTCTGCACGAATTTCACCAAGAAGTTCGCATAATTCGTAATAGACTGAAATTTCTTTTTCGATTTGTTGCTGCGATACTACAAGCGTCCGAGCCAACTCATTTTTCAAGGTTTCAAGGTCTTGGTGGTATGCCTGCTTCACGCCTTCAACCTGATCAGTAATATCAGCAATGTCCTCCTTGGTCGCCAAGTTCTTCCCCTTCTCCTTAATATAAGCACCAAGACATGCCCCGACACCGCCGCCAAAGGCAGATAGAATTATTACTGTAAAATCATTCATATTCCTATTTCTCTAAATGCCCCTGGATCGCTTCCCAGAATGGCTCAAAGTGTTGGACGGTGGGTTGGATCATTTGCTTTGGGCCTTCATTTGCTACTTCGACTTTACTTGCTCAAGAAGTAGTCGCTTCGTAGGGATGCCAATCTTGTCGGCGATCCGTTGTTTATCTTTATAGTTAATCGAGTGCATTGAACAATGGTTTACGATCTGATATTTCATTACTCTTTTTGCTGTCTCTGGAAAATCAGACTTGTTGATTTCGGTCGCGATTTCTTCGACCCGCACATTCTTCTTATACCACATTAAGATGCCGTGTTTGACTAGATGTGAGGCGGGTGTGTTTCGCCTGTTACAAACCTCTTCTGCGATGCCAATGAGATTCTCCGATCCGATCGAATGGACAATTTTCTTCACTGTAGAGTAAATGACCATGAAGTTGACATTCCAAAAAAGAGCTTTTGCCATTCGCTTGATTTCGTCTCTTGTAGGCTTCTGTTTCTTAGGTGACTCTTGAATGATTTGATCAATGCGCTGCGTAAGGAAATCTAGGATCTCAGCCTGTCCTTTTGGCGTCTCGATTATATTTATGAACGAGGTCAAAATTCTTAGGTGAACATTCATAGCCTCTTCGAATATCTCTTCAAGGCGGGCTTTAAGCATAGAGCCTGAGCGGTTTTTAATAATCCGTCCCATCACCTCGACTGTTTTGATACTTCGCCTTAAGTCCTTGGAAATGGCAGCATATTCGTCGCCTAGTTCTTCATCCTGCTGAATGTCTTCATCCTCGGACTTTGACTGACTTTTCTCCTCCTGGTCGTGTTGTTCGAGATGCCTGTGTCGGTGCTTTTCAGGAGTTTCTGAGCCATTAGGAAGGACTTCTTGGGCAATTTGGTTTACCTCTTTGTCAAAAAAGGATAACTCTTTTGTATCTAGCACTGCCGGTTTATACTTATCAAACAAGCAATACGCGTTAAGTATTATCTCGTCTATGACATCATCCTTTTTGCAATGATGTGTGATAAAAATTGCAATATAGGCGTTCTCGTTCTTGTGCAGATTCGACATTATTCTAGAGACATCGTCTTTGCATGATGAGATGTTCTCGCTGATGTGCCTAGCTGCAAAGAAGTAATACAAGTAGTCGTGCTTAAATTTATAGTCGTTCACGCTAGATCGGCTTATAATCTGAATACTTGTGAGTGTAGTTATCAGTTTTTCAGCTTCTACCGTCATATTGAATCTGCTCTTATAACCTTCTAAGAACGTGACAAAGTCTGCTTCCTGTAACACCACTTCTTTCCTTGTGAACATGCTGTATGCGAATTCTGTGAGGAAATTTAGGTATGAGTCGATTTCATCGCTCTTAACGCCATGTTTCTTTAAATACATGTAAATAAGAGCCTGGTAGCAGTAGCCCTGCGAGGTGATTTCTTGGTCGAGCGGCTTCTGGTAAGCATCTTTAGAACTTAGAATTGAAAGTATGAAGAACGGATATGATGGTATTATCCCTTTACCCAAGACTTTACCCAATGATGCCTCTACGAATTCGAGATTACTATCTACCTTTTGATACATATCGTTGTCTTGTATCATTAGGCCATCAGAAGATTCACCGACTGTGAGCCACTTCTTTATCAACTTATGCCGCAAGGAGGGCTTTAGCTCTTTTATTGTGAAGCGAGAGTATTGATCTACAAGCAGGTCGTTTCTTATGTTTAAATTGAAGATATCGTCAGTCGCGACTATTTGCGTATCATAGGATTCTAACCCATCTAAGATAGATTCCTTGTCTCGTGCATAATGGAAGTCGTCGATTATCGGAATGATCCTTTGATGTGGCAAATCGTCAAAAACACATCCTTCATACTGCTTTTCGAAAGACTTCCTCAAGTGGTTTGAAATCTTACCTTGAAAAGAGTGTTCTTTATCTTCGACTAAGATCGGAACGTAGCCCCGTTTATAAAGATCCTTATATGTCATCTTCAGTAGGCAACTTTTGCCTGCCTGACTATCGCCAGCAATTAGAACTTTTTGATGTTTGAAGAGGCCTTCCGTCAGGGTTTCGCCCTTTACCTCTTCTTCAAGCTCTCCTTCGCTGTCATATAATTCGAATTCCGGGTGAACGAAGATGTCGCTAAGGGCAACTTCTTCCTTCTGCGAATGCGCGTTGCGTAACAAGCCGGAATCCTCCAAAAATTCGCTGAATGATTCCTTTATTGTGAGACGAGACAGTTTTTGACTCTGATCAACTGATATCTTTAAACCTTCATACACATCGAACCATGCCTCGTGGACGTCTTCATGGCTTGTTACCGTTTTTCCATCTGTCGGAAGCGCTAGAAAATCCTGTATCTCTTTGTCATCTAGCCAAGCACACTTCGAAATGATGATAGGAATTACAAAAATAGCTTTTGAATGATAAAGTTCAAATGCCCGTTGCTTTTCCTTCATGCAGGCAGGGGAAGCCAAAAAATACGAGGACACAAAAAGGCAGACAACATCTGAGTCTTCGAGTTGTTTGTCAATTGGAGGGAGTAACTCGTTCCCAGGAATAAGCTTCCGGTCATACCAAAACTCTACATTTCCTTCATTCTTTAAAGGTGCAGTGTGGGTCAGGAAATTTCTGACATGTTCCTCGTCTTTATGAGAGTAGCTTAGGAATATCTTGGTCATGGACTGGTTTGATTAATTATTCGTTGTTAAGTTAAGAGTGTCGTGACCCGTACCTTCCCGGTCAGCAGGTCTTGCATTAGTGCGGCTTTCAGGGAGCGGAATTTTTTAAGATCAGACTGATAGTTTATTCCAAGTTTTTCAGCCTCGTTTATTAATCGGACTATCTCGTTTTGCTCATTTAAGCGAGGTATCGCGATATCGACTGCATGCAATTCACCCATATCGAAACGCTTGGTTCCATGGGTTGCTGTTGTAGTGATTTTCAATAACGACTGTCCATGCTCAGAGAGCCAGTAAGCGAAAAAACGTGAGCAAACATTAGGATCTGTTACGATCCCCTTTACATCTTGGTTTAACGCCATCGGTTTGTTTGTAATACAGACAGGGAATGTATGGGCTAAGATCATTCCGCGAACGACAATAAAGATTGCTTCAGCAGGCAGTAGTCGACTTCCACGTTTCAATCCCAAAGCTGTTAACTTTTCGATAGTAGTTTTCAGGTCAAAAACCTTCATGTCTTTGGGGCAGACCCATGGGACTTCATTTCCCCAATTCTCGGAATTGGAGCGAGAGGGAGTTCCACCACTATACCAATTGCCAACTGACTTCAAATCCTTCACCTCCCACTCAACCGGGATTCTGCCGAGGGGGGAGTCTTTGAATGCGTGGGTGGCTTCGGAGCGGAGGTTGCCGTCTGCATCGATCCCCCGGGTTAGGAGGTCGGCCATCAGGCCCGTCTTGATCCGCTGCTGCTTTGTAATCAGCGCTTCCGTCTGCGCGATGGCACGATCCACCGTCGATAAGACCTCTGCGATCTTGGCTTGTTCGGGGAGGGATTCGGGGAGGTTGATCTCGATCTGCCGCAATGCTCCCTGATTTAGTTTCGAGCGCGTTCCACCTACGATATAAGACTGAATATCCTTGTGCTCTAAATTGTAGAATATGAGGTCTTGATCAAATGAGGCTTTAGCTCGAAGCACATGCGCGTGGTTATTTACCCAGCTCTTCCCGCTGATCTTATATGCTATTGGCCTTGTGGCATATTCATCGAAGACACCTCCATCCTCTGCGATTAGAATCAATGGCTCATCAAAGATGAAACCATCGATGTATCCCTGCAAACCGTTAGCGCCATAGTATGGAACTGTGCCGATTCGGCTTTCTCTTTCTTCGCCATTAATCGGAATACGCTTATTATCTAGAATATCACAGCACTCCTCAAGTGTGTGAGTCTGCCATCCTTCAATCGCACTCATCCCAAAGCCCCCAATCCACTTAAAAATCCATTGAGTTGGCGCGTATCGGCGTTACCGCGTAAGACAAACTGCGGATACGGACGCTTGCTGAAGCTTCGCGCTACGGAATGAAGTAGTTTTTGGATTCGTTCGTTTCTAATTAACGCGAACCGGAGTTCGTGTGAATAAGCGGAGCCTCTATTAACGCGAACGATACTTCGCGAGAATAGAGGTTGTGGGGATCGACGAGAGATGGATGGCACGGTTCGCTTGCCTTCTTTTTGAACTACCGAGGATTCCTCGGTAGTTGCCCATTCGATCAGTTCGTTGCGTGGCTGCTTCATCCTAGATACCCCAATTCACTTAGAAATCCATTGAGCTGACCAAGAGTGGCTTCGCGCTCGGTTTCGAGTTGTTGGCTGCTGACCGTGTATGCAACCCAGAGGTTTTCGACACCTGCGATGAAGGCGCGTTGCTCCGTTTGATTCTGCAGGGCGGGCCGACGAAACGGACGCGGGCTGAAGCACCGCGCTACGGCCGATTGCATTGGCGGGGAGGACGGCGGCTGCGGGGGAAGCTTGCTGAAGCACCACGCTACGGGCGATTGCATTGGCGGGATGGACGGCTGCTGCGGGGGACGCTTACTGAAGCTTCGCGCTACGGGGCGGAGCGATTTCTGTGCGCGTTCGCTTCTAATGAACGCGAACGTGAGTTCGTGTGAATGAACGGGGGCCTTATTCACGCGAAAGGCCTTTCGTGTGAATAAGATGGATTGTGAGTGAGTGTTTGAGGAGGCGTTTTGCATTACACACGGATAAGCTCTAACAAGGGTTCGAAGGAGTAGACTGCGGCCCGTCTGCCAGCGGCGGGGCGGGCGACTTTAAGGAGGGTGCGTGGGTCAGCTAAAAGTGCTTTGGTGAAGCGATTGATGGTGGCCGGAGGAACGCCAGAGCACTTACAGATTTGCTGATTTCTAAAGATCGGGCTCGTGAAGACTGCGTCCAATACGGCGATGGAATGCTTCGAGCCGGTGATTTCTGCGAATACAGCTTTCATCGCTTCGTAGAGTTCACGGATGCGGTTCATCGCGTTGAGGTTGTAGTCGGCTTGGGCTTTGACCGCTTCTAGGAAAAAAAGGAGCCAGCCGGTCCAATCATTTTCAGCGGAGACGGCCTTCATCTGCGCGATGTAGGCGTCTTTATTCTCCTCCATGTAGCGACTGATATAGAAGTGCGGGGATGAGATGATGCCAGAAGACCAGAGCATCAAGGTGATGAGCATGCGCCCAATGCGTCCGTTGCCGTCTTTAAATGGGTGTAAGGCTTCGAATTCAACATGGGCAAATGCGGTGCGAATCAGTGCGGGATGCACATCACTACCAATGTATTGGAAGAGGCGGTCGAGCCCTTCGTCGAGTTTTTCGGGGCTGATTGGGATGTAACTGATGCGGCCAGTGCGTTCGTCGCCGATGTAGTTTTGTTCGCTCTTGAACTGCCCCGGGGATTTCGTGGCTCCACGCCCCAGCGAAAGCAGTAGCTGGTGCATGCTGCGTAGGAGCGCTTGGTTCATTGGGCGACCGTCTTCGATGTCTGCTTGCGCGTAATTGAGCGCTCGGCGGTAAAGGATGGTTTCGATGATGTCTGAACGGACAGCGCCTGCGTCGTCTTTGTTGGTATCATCATCGCTCTCGTATTCGAGGATTTCATCGACGGTGCTAATCGTGCCCTCCATGCGTGAGGAGAGCACCGCTTCTTGATTGCGTAAAGGGGCGAGGAATAGCTCTCGATTATGTAAGTGCACGAGTGCTTGATCGTAGCGTGCCAGCGCGTCGTTCGCGTTCAACAGCGCCTGAATGATTCGGCTGTAATCAACATTTGGAGGGGGAAAGTGCCCCTCGTGGTAAGCGACGGCGTTGTCGAAGTTTAATTCCATTTGACGATCAAATATTAGTGTTTTTGATTAGCAATGGCTTTTGTCTATCACGGATGATTCACAAATCAAGTTGTTAATCATTTTGGCGCATTTGTGATTCACAACGAGGTTTGTCGCTCACAGATGATTCACAAACTGACTTGTGAGTCACTTTTGGCGTATTTTGATTAGCACTCATCCCAAATACCCCAATCCACTTAGAAATCCATTGAGCTGGCCGAGGGTGGCCTCTCGGTCGGTTTCGAGTTGTTGGCTGCTGACGGCGTATTTATCCCAGAGGTTTTCGATGCCTGCGATGAGGGCGCGTTTCTCGGCATTGAGGTAGCGTTCCAGTTCTTGGCTGACGATGTCGTGCAACTTTTTCAGAATCAGGGTGCGGGCTTCTTCTTCGGTGAGTGGGCCGCCGATGGACTCCATTAAGGTATCGGTTTCTGCGAGTCGTGCCTCTAGTGCCAAACGATCGTTTTCAAAAGGCTTGAGCTGTGATTTTTGCTTTTTATCGGATGCGGTCTTAAAGGCCGCATCCGACTTCAAACTTTCCACTTCACACTTCACACTTTGTAACAGGGCTTGGGTCTCGATCTTGAAGTTTTCGTCGCCGATCCGTTTGAGTAGCAACTTATGGGTCAGCTCGTCGGTCTGACGCTTGCCTGCGGCCTTGGCCTCTTTGATCGCCTTCTCCAGATCCTTGATCGCTTTGTCCTGTGCTTTTAGCGCCGCAAGCTCTGCCTTGGCGGACTTGCTTTCGCTGCCCTTTAGGTCGTCGATCTGGTCTTTGAGTGCTTTCTTGATCGTGGCGGTGGTGACGGTCTCGCCTTCGTCTGGCTCGTAGTTGCACAGTTCTTGCCCGGCTTCCACGGCTTCGGCGAGTTCGCTCTGTTTCTCGGAGGCGGTGGCGTCGAGTGCCTCAATGGCGTCCGCCTCCGCTTGGAAGAATGCGGTGATCAGGTAATCATCCGGGATCAGGGTGTGATGCCAGCCGGTGGCCATGATCGTCTTGAGGTCGAAGCGGATTTGCTGCCACCAGTTGACGAAGACGCCCGCGCTCTTGAACTCGTCGAGCACGGAGAGCGGCACCAGCTTTTCTTTGAGGGTGGTGAGAAGCCCCTGTCGCACCTCAGGCATGGTCTTGCCAGTGCGCAGCTGCGCGAAGTCGATCTGTGCGGTTGCCCACCAGTCCTTGAGTGCGTCTTGATGGTCGAGTAGGGTGGTCTGCACAGCCGCATCGGCTTCGATCGCTGCTTTGATCGCTGGCTTGCTCTCGATGGCCGCGACAAATTTGAGATAGCCGGGGCGTTCGGGCTCTAGGAACGCGTCCAAGTTTAAGCCAAAGGCGGCTCTTCTCACTTCCAACTTCTCACTTCTCACTTCTTCCTCCGGGATGCCGCCGATTAAGTGTGCCTGCACATCCTCGGGCTCGGGGGCAGGGGTGTTGTCCACGTAGCGGCGGATATTGAGATTAAACTCATGTGTCTCCACGATCTCCGACTTGTCCACCATGCGTGAGTATTGCGGGATCTCGCGTTTGTGGGTAAAGACGTAGTCGATCTTCTCGATGTCCTCGGGGCGGAGTTTGTTCTGATTCTTACCTTCGGCGAATTCGCGGTCGGCATTGATAAAAAGCACCTTGTTAGCCAGGGCCTCAGGCTTCTGCTTGTTGCAGACGATCACGCAGGCAGGAATGCCGGTGCCGTAGAAGAGTCCGGGGGGGAGGCTGATGATCGCTTCGATGACATCGTCTTCGATCAGCAGCTCACGGATCAGCTTTTCTTTACCTCCCCGGAAGAGCACGCCGTGCGGCATGACCGTGGCCATATGCCCGTCGGTCTTGAGACTCGCCAGCATGTGTTGCACAAACATCAGGTCGGCCTTTTTGCCAGTTTCCGGGCACCACTCGCGGAAGCGGTTGGGGAATTTGACGTTGGCGCGGTCGTAGTTCTGAGAGAAGGGGGGATTGGCCAGCACGCGGTCGAACTTCTGCGGGCGACCTGTGGTGTCGAGGATCTGCGGATCTTCCAGAGTATCCCCGTTCTCGATGGTGAAGCGGGTGATGTTGTGGAGGATCATGTTCATGTTACAGATCGACCAGACCGTGCCGTTGCTATCCTGCCCATAGAGGTAGAGGTCGTCCGCGTTCTGTCCCTGTTCCTCTACATACTGGTGTGCTTGGATCAGGAAGCCCCCGGAGCCGGAGGTCGGATCGTAAACCGTCTGACCAGCGGCGGGCTTGGTGAGCTGCACCAGCAGGCGCACCACTTCGGCCGGGGTGTAGAACTCGCCTCCCTTTTTACCCGCACTGTCGGCAAAGAATTTGATCAGGTATTCGTAAGCAGCCCCCAAGAGATCTGGGAACTCGAAATTATCATTCACCAGCTGGAAGCCGGGTTGATTGAAGTGGTCGAGCAGA
This sequence comes from Puniceicoccaceae bacterium, assembly GCA_002729725.1. Taxonomy (GTDB): domain Bacteria; phylum Verrucomicrobiota; class Verrucomicrobiia; order Opitutales; family Coraliomargaritaceae; genus Thalassobacterium; species Thalassobacterium maritimum. The sequence goes on along the minus strand of PBYS01000102.1, from coordinate 13,715 downwards.
TCCTTCCACTTGGAATCGGCGATTTTAGTCTTTCCCTTGATCTCGTTGAAATCGATATTGTTCTTCAGCACGCCGTCGAGCGCCTCGTTCTCGTCCTCAATGGCTGCTATGGCCTTGTTCAGCATCGCACCGATGTCGGACTTAAGATCCTTGATGGCTGGCACGAGATCGCCGTTCTCGTCGGTCCAAGACTCATTCCAGCGGGCACGTATCGGCACAAAAAAGGTCTCTCCGTAGGAGGTCTTGTCCTCCATGATGTCAGCCATCGCCTCGGGATCGTCCGCATAGTGCTTGTATTCAACTTCCCGTAGGTGCTTACGCTTGAGATCGAATTCATCAGAGAGGCGCTTCAGGAAGAGCATACCGAAGATGAACTCCTTAAATTCCGAGGCATCCATCTTACCACGGAGAATGTCCGCCGATTTGAGGAGGAAGGATTCCAGTTGGGAGAGGGTGATTTTTTCAGTCTTCAACATTTAATATAAGCAACGGTGTAGGATATAGTCAGCACTACGGGATGAGATCCAGAAAAATACAGAGATAAAATGAGTAATCTGCGTTTGCCACGAGGCTTGCCAGATTTCTTACTTAGGTCATTGTTGTGGCATTGATGCAATATGAATAAACCAGCAAGCTTGGGACTGTGATGGAATCAGGTGAGGTTTGTAAGTGGGGGTGATCTTGCGTGAGCATACACATGAATTTTATCGAGGACTTACGTAATAATTCGGTTGTGTGACTCACGCCCTAACCTTAGCCCGCTGGAACTCTCGTTGCCAATGGCCGTTCTTTGGCAGCTTTATTCCCGGGGTGCGACACCGTTTGCGAACCGCAGCATTGGAGCATCCAAACCCTTGAGCTAGGGCTTCATGAGCTTTCGTATGGTATGCATTTTTTCTTTGAGCTGGGTTGCAGACTGGGGGCGCTTGAGTTTAGCTCTGGCTATGCTTACATTACTCTCTCCTGCGAAGTCTTTAGACTACGAATCTCCTTTGCCGATCACGCGTGCGACTCAGCCTCGTTTGAAAGCGGATACGGCTGCATTGATCTCTGAGCTGCAAGCGCTCTCTGCTGAAGATATCGGGGCGCTTATGAAGGTGAGCGATAAGCTGGCGACACTGAACTATGAGCGTTTTCAGGGCTTCGACGCGGCCTATACTAAAGACAATAGTCGCCAGGCGATCTTTGCCTTTGTGGGCGATGTGTACCAAGGCATGGCATTGGCCGACTGGAACGAGGAGGACTATGCCATGGCGCAAGATAAGATTCGTATCTTGTCGGGGCTCTATGGGGTTTTGCGCCCGTTGGACCGCATGCAGCCGTATCGTTTGGAGATGGGCACTCGCTTTGAAAATGCGCGTGGCAAAAACCTTTACCAGTTCTGGGGCGACCGCATTACTGAACTGTTAAACGCAGATCTAAAGAAGTCTAAATCAGATGTCGTTTTGAACTTGGCCTCGAATGAGTATTTCTCTGCGGTCAATACCTCGAAGCTTGAGGGCAATTTGATCAGCCCGGTGTTTAAAGACGAAAAGAACGGGAAATATAAAATTATCTCGTTCTACGCGAAGAAGGCACGTGGCATGATGGCTGATTACGTCATTAAAAATGACGTCACACAGCTTGGAGATTTACTTAAATTCTCGTCTGCCGGCTACCGCTACGACGCAGAAAGTTCGACTGAGGCAAAGCCGGTCTTTCTGCGCGCAGAGGGAGCGGAGTAATTATCCGATAAAGCGCTGAATGCGTGCCACCACGCGCTCGCGGCCCATGACGGACAGCATCGGCAGTAGGTCGGGGCCGCCAGCTTGTCCGCTGGTGGCGTAGCGCAAGGCTGGGAAGTAGGCGAAGACTTTTTTGCCTTGTGCTTCTGCGTGTGCCTCCAGCGCACTCTTGAGGCTGTCGGCGTCGAAAGTTTCGAGTTTTTCGAGGATGGGCAGCACTTCGGCCAGTAGTTGCTTGGGATCTGCTTTCTTGGCGATTTTGACACCGGTTTTTTCATCCATGACGTAGTCGTCGATGAAGAAGTAGCCGCAGAGTTCCGCAAGTGTATCCAAGGAGCGAGCTTTGGGCTGGCAGAGGCTGAGCACGGCTTGCAAATAGTCTTCTTCAACATCTTCGCTGACCACGCCTGCTTCGTTGAGCAGTGGGCGCGCCAGGAAGGTGAAGCTCTCGATGTTGAGCTCACGCAAATACTCGGCGTTGAGGGCGGAGAGCTTCTTTTCGTCGAAGCGTGAGTTCCCCTTGTTGATGCCGGAAAAGTCGAATAGCTCGATGATCTCATCGATATCCATTTTTTCGCGCTCATCTTTGGGGTTCCAGCCCAGTAGTGAAATGTAGTTGCGCACCGCAGCCGCGAGGAAGCCGCGTGTTTCGTATTCTTCGATCAGGGCGCCCTTGTCGCGCTTGCTCATCTTTCCGGAGCCTTCTTCTTTGAGAATGAGCGGAATGTGGGCGAATTTGGGTGGCTCGACGCCAAAGGCTTTGAAGAGTTCGACATGCTTGCTGGTGTTGGACAAGTGGTCCTCGCCACGAATGACGTGGGTGATGCCCATGGCGATATCGTCGACTACGTTGACGAAGTGGAAGACGGGGCTGCCGTCTTTGCGCACTAGCACGAAGTCTTTTTCTTCGGCTCGCTCGACGCGTCCGCGCACCGCATCGTCGATCACGACGGGCTCGGCTTTAACCTTTTCGATTTCGGCCTTCAGGTAGTCGTCGTAGGCGGTGTAGCGTTCGCCTTCGAGTTTAAACCAGATCGCGCCATCCTTCTCGTAAGTGCGGCCTGCATCTTGGAGCTTCTTGAGATACTCGTCGTAGATCGCTTGGCGTTCGCTCTGAAAATAGGGGCCGTATGGACCGCCTACGTCGGGACCTTCGTCCCAGTCCATACCCATCCATTTCATGCCATCGAGAAGCACGCGTAGCGCTTCGTCGGTATTGCGCTCTTTGTCGGTGTCTTCGATGCGCAGCACAAATGTGCCGCCTGTATGGCGAGCATACAGCCAGTTAAAGAGGGCGGTGCGGGCACTGCCGATGTGGAAGAAGCCAGTGGGACTGGGAGCGAAACGAACGCGAACGTTAGACATGATAAAATGGTATAAATTGTTTTAAATCGATATGAGCTCTAGTAGTAGCCTAATAGCTCTTGGCGAAGATGACACGTTTGCCCGGCTTGCCGGTAAAGACGCAAGGCACGACTTCGTCGACGGTGGCATTTGGAATGCAGCGGACGGTCACTTTGTATTGCTTGGCAATCTTCTCTTCGAGTTCAGCATCGCAGCAAAAGCCCATCGAGGCGAAGCCGCCGTGGATCTCGTTTCCTTTGGGCGTGAAGAACTCGACAAATTCAGCCTCGGTGGTGATTTCGCGCGTGTGTGCTTTGCGGAAAGCTTTGGCCTTGGCCAGCAGGCCGGCTTGCATCTCGTCCAGCAGGTCGGCCACGCCGGATACGAATTGATCGCGTGGGATGCTCTGCTTGTCCTTGGGGGCGCGGTCGCGGCGCCCGACAAATACATTACCCGCTTCCATGTCGCGAGGGCCAACTTCGACGCGGAGAGGGATGCCTTTCTTAATCCAGCCCCAAGACTTTTCGCCGCCGCGGATATCTCGATCGTCGAACTCGACGCGCACGGGCGCGCCCATGTAGTTCTGGGCGATCAGCTGCTGTTTCAGTTCGTGGCAGTAATCGAGCACTTGTTGACGTGTGGCTTCCTTGGGTGTGACAGGAATGATCACGATGTGGGAAGGCGCGATGCGCGGTGGCAAAACCAAACCGTCGTCGTCGGAGTGCGTCATGATCAGGCCGCCCACCAGGCGGGTGGATACGCCCCAAGAAGTCGTCCAAGCAAACTCCTCTTTGCCTTCGGCGCTGAGGTATTTAATGTTGCTGGACTTGGCAAAATTCTGCCCGAGGAAGTGAGAGGTGCCCGCTTGCAATGCTTTGCGGTCCTGCATCATGGCTTCAATGGCAAAGGTTGCGTCCGCGCCGGGGAAGCGTTCTGCTTCGGTCTTCTCGCCGGTGATGACTGGCATGGCCATGAAATTTTCCGCAAAGTCGGCATACACTTCCAGCATTTGGCGAGTCTCCGCCATCGCTTCTTCGGAAGTGGCGTGCACGGTGTGGCCCTCTTGCCAGAGAAATTCTGCGGTGCGCAAAAATAGGCGAGTGCGCATCTCCCAGCGGACGACGTTGGCCCATTGGTTGATCAGCAGGGGCAGGTCGCGATAGGACTGCACCCATTTGGAAAAGAGTTCGCCGATAATGGTCTCGGAGGTCGGGCGCACGATTAGTGGCTCTTCCAGTGGACCAGCTGGTTGCAACTTGCCATCTTCGTCGGCCTCTAGGCGCGAGTGGGTCACGACGGCGCACTCCTTGGCAAAGCCTTCCACGTGGTCAGCTTCTTTTTGCAAAAAGCTCATAGGGATGAAGAGTGGGAAATAGGCATTCTTATGCCCCGTCTCTTTAAAGCGACGGTCCAGGTCTTGTTGAATATTTTCCCAGATCGCATAGCCCCAGGGCTTAATCACCATGCAGCCGCGCACGGGAGAACTCTCCGCGAGATCGGCGGCCTTGACGACCTGTTGATACCATTCGGGATAGTCCTCGTTACGAGTAGGAGTGATTGCGGTTTGTGCCTGCTTTGCCATAAGGGGAGCTAGCAAATGCGCCTCGCGCTCGCCTGCAATGCCAAATTACCAAGAAGATGCAGTCTGCACTGCTATTTTCAAAGCCGAGTGGGCTGTTTACCGCAGCATGGGGGGAGGACTTGCCACAGGCGCATGCGGCTTACCAAGTCTGATCTTCTGCGCTAGTGCCCAGCCAACCACCTTGTATGAAATCAACCATCGGGCTCATTAGATTGGGAAATAATTTTGCCAGAATAAACACCACGGCCAGGCCGATTAGCAGCATCACCAGTCCCTTGCCAGCAGCCTTGAGTAACTTAATGATGAGAAGCAGTAATACCACTAGGATCACCCAGACCACGATATTACGTGATGCGATAGCTTCTTGTAGGAATTCCATGGCTCTTAGGCTGACAGCACGGGCGAATTTGGCAAGTCTGCGAAATTCGCCCGTTACAATTCTAAATGGGCGAGTGGCGAGTCTTACTTGACTTCGCCGATGTATTCTTGACCCATCCAATATTGCAGGCAGGCAGGGATTTTCACCCGGCCATCAGGCTGGAGGTGGTTTTCCAAGATCGCAGCTAGCACGCGCGGCACTGCTAAGCCTGAGCCGTTGAGTGTATGAGCAGTCACCGGCTTGCCATCGGCGCCACGATAGCGGATGCCAGCACGGCGCGCCTGGAAGTCTGTGAAGTTCGAGCAACTCGAAACTTCCAACCAGCGTTTTTGGCCCGCAGCGAACACTTCGAGGTCGTATTGTTTCGCATGTGGGAAACCAATGTCGCCAGTGCACATGCGCAGCACGCGATAGGGCAGTTCCAACTTTTGTAGAGTCGATTCGACGTTTTCACGCAGCTTTTCTAGCTCTTCCATCGAGCTCTCTGCATCGGTCCACTTCACCAGCTCGACTTTGTCAAACTGATGCAGGCGGTTTAGCCCACGTACGTGCGCCCCCCAGCTGCCAGCCTCACGGCGGAAGCAGGGCGTATAGGCACAGCGTTGAATGGGCAATTGATCGCTATCCAGAATCTCGTCGCGATAGAAATTAGTCACCGGCACTTCAGCCGTCGGAATCAAATACAGGCCTTCTTTCTCGTCGACATACATCTGGCCTTCTTTGTCGGGCAACTGTCCCGTGGCTGTCGCGCTTTCGGCATTCACCACGATCGGGGGCAAGACTTCTTCGTAACCATTTAAGCGGGCCTCTTCCAGGAAGTAATTCACCAAGGCACGCACTAGACGTGCCATTTCTCCCACGTAGAAGGGGAAGCCCGCACCTGCGGTTTTAACTCCACGCGAGAAATCAATGCGCGACTCAAACCATGGAATATCGAAGTGTGGCAAGGCGTGCGGAAACTCTGCGTCCGCATCGCCCCAAGTGGAGGCGACTACATTCTCGTCTTCGCCCTTGCCTACGGGCACCGAAGGATCGGGCAAGTTGGGAATCGAGAGGAAGGCCTCCTGGAAAGCTTCATCGGCTGCCTTCGCTTCGGCTTCCAAGTCCTTTGCGCGATTCGCGGTGGCTTTCATGCCTTTGACCGCCTCCATAAACTCAGGGGAGCCCTTGGCCAGCGCGGCCATCTCTTTGTTGGCTGCTTTTTGCGCCGCACGGGCTTGTTCCGCCTCGGTAATTTTACTGCGGCGGGCAGCATCGAGTTCAAGCACCGCGTCGATGTCGGTCTTGAATTTCTTGTTAGCAATGGCAGCGCGGACGAAGTCCGGTTGCTCGCGAAGTAGCTTAATGTCGATCATGAGAAAAGTTGTCTGAAAAAGCAGACAGGACTGCGCATACAGTCAAGCCAGCAAAACAGCGATTCTCATCTCGCCAGCACCAAGAGCTCGCGTTGAAGTCGCGCATGACGCAGGCCTTTCGCCGTAAAACCGCCATTTTGAGCTTTAAATGCACCGATTTCTAGCGCTTCGTCTACGCCACACCATGATTAATGACCAACAAGGACGCGGGCTCACCGATTTACGTATATCACTGACGGATCGCTGCAATCTGCGCTGCACCTATTGCATGCCAAAAGAGGTCTTTGGGGCGGATTATGTATTTCTGCGTAAAAACGAATGGCTGCGCTTTTCGGAGCTCGACGAGCTCGTAGCGGCCTTCGTGCAGCTGGGTGTGCGCAAGATACGATTGACAGGTGGCGAACCCCTGCTGCGCCCCGGACTCGCAAAATACATTCATGGGCTCAAACATTTACATAAAGTCGAAGACATTGCGATGACGACCAATGGGCTACGCCTCGCCGAGCGAGTGGGCGAGTTAAAAGAGACTGGTCTTGATCGAGTGACCGTCAGTCTCGATGCCCTTGATCCGGAAATTGCGGGCAAAATGAATGGTCGAGGCGTCGCGCCCAGGGCCGTGTTGGCGGGCATCGCGGCGGCGCAGCACGAAGGCTTTCAAGTCAAAGTCAACATGGTGGTGGAACGAGGTATTAATGATGGTGAGATCTTGCCGATGGCGCGCTACTTTAAGCAACGCGGCATTAGTCTGCGCTTCATCGAGTTTATGGATGTCGGCAACCACAACGGCTGGAAAATGGAACGAGTCGTGAGCGGGCGCGAGATATTAGAAACGATACAGCGCGAGTTTCCCGTAGAGTCCGTCGACACCAGCTCCAGCCAAGAGGTGGCCAAGCGCTATCGTTATCGTGATGGCTCCGCCGAGTTTGGCTTGATCACCTCCGTGACGCAGCCCTTCTGCGGCGGCTGCACACGCGCTCGCATTTCAGCCGATGGAAAACTTTACACCTGTCTATTTGCCAGCACCGGGCTTGATTTAAAGCAAATAATGCGCGCCCCCAACTACGACAAAGCGCAGCTTTACGATCAATTGGCAGGGCACTGGGGCGCGCGCAAAGACCGCTATTCAGAGCAGCGAACACAAGGCATCCAGCCCAAGGACAAAGTAGAGATGTCCTACATCGGTGGCTAATCAGTAGTGATATGAGCCATCGCTTCGCCAGCAATGTGTCCGCCCGTCCAGGCGGCTTGGAAGTTGAAGCCGCCGGTGATGCCGTCGATGTCCAAGCACTCTCCGGCGAAGTGCAGGCCGTGTACCAACTTGCTCTCCATGGTTTTGAAATCGACTTCCTTGAGACTGACGCCGCCGCAGGTGACGAACTCATCCTTCCCTGACCTTCAAATTACACTTGTGAAGAGTAATTTGTTCGATAAATTTGGGATCATGAAGAAGGCGATCCTGTATTCGCGGTATTCCTCGGCTCAGCAAAGTCGGGGGGATACTATGCGCCGTCAGACCGAAAAAGGGAAGGCTTATGCTGAGAAGCTGGGGCTGGAACTGGTTGAAGTAACGGATCGAGGTGTCAGTGCCTTTAAGAAGAAAAACAATGCCAACAGCGGGAATTTGTCGACACTGCTAACAAGTGCAGAGGCAGGTCTTATCCCGGCGGGGACAGTTCTGATTGTGGAGCGCCTTGATCGTGTATCGCGTCAGACGCCACTGGATGCCTTGGAGATTTTTAAGCGTCTTTTGTATGCAGGGCTGGAGATACACACGCTGATCGATAGACAAATTTATACGCGTGAGAGCGTTGATCGTGATTTCTTTCAGTTGCTCGGCAGTTTGTTCGTAATGCAGCGTGCTTACGAAGAGTCTAGGACGAAGAGTGAACGGATTAAGAGTAGCGTAAAATCTAGGAAAAAGGCGGTCCTTGAGGAGGGGAAACTTTGGCGTGGTTCGATGCCGCACTGGACTCGAATCGGTGATGACAACAAAATTGCTATCGCGGAGAATGCTGCCAATGTCGTTCAACGCATCTTTCACTTATACCTGAAGGGCAATGGCGTCAGTAAGATTTGCAAATTATTAAATGCGGAGGGTATCAAGAGTGCACGTGGAGTGAAATGGGAAGTCAAGGTCATGCAGGATCTGCTCGCCAATCCAGCTGTTTACGGCTTATTCCGCATCGATGGCCAAGAGGTTGAGAATTACTACCCGCAGATAATATCCAAGGAGGATTTCAATCGGGTTCAGTTGCAGCGAGCACGCAATACGACGACGCGAGGACGCAGGTCAGTTAACCATCAGAACGTGTTCTCAGGACTCCTGAAATGTGGTAATAGTCTTTATTACACTCAAATGGGAAGTCCTAGTCGAAACGAGCAGCGCTATCATACGTTTCGTTGCGGGACGAAGCGTAATGGCTCATGCGATAATTCGTCCCTGAAATTTGAAACCTTTCGAACTATATTCTTCGAGTGGTTCAAAGACATCGACTACCGAGCCCTCAATGAAACTGAGGATGAGATGAGCGGTTTGGAGAAGCTTAAGCAGTATCGTGAATCTTTGGACGGGGAGCGTGTGCAATTGGACGAGCGCGAGGAGAACTATGTCGATGCGATTGGAAGGGGGCAACAGATCGGTATATACACTAAAAAGGTGGATGAGCTCCATTTAGAACGTGAGAACCTATTAAAGCTTACCAAAGATGTGGATCAGCAAATTCTAGTTTTGGAGAACGAGGAACCTTTAGCACCTGTCGAATTAGACGGTTACGAGGACTTTGAGCAAGAGCAGAACGAAAAGCTAACATGACATTAAAGGCTCAGATCGACTCAATTCATCTGACGAATGAACGGGTGCGTTCTAATCTATATAACCGGGTAATCATCGTTCATTGGCGCAACGGCAAAGAGTCAGCCTTGTTCGTCCAGGATAGCCCTACGTCAAAAACGATTCCTGACTCAATTGCCCAAGGCGGAGAGGCCTTTAGAGTGACTGGGTTAAAATCCATTCAGGATGCAATCAATCAATTTCCGGAATATCATTGGTATTTACGTGACCCTCGCACCGAAGAAATCAAGCCTGTGCTGCCACCGGCTAGCCAACTTTCGGAAGAACATATTCTACCGGTTTTGGAAGAGCATGGTCTCACTAAAGCGGAGATTCAGCGTGTCATGAAAAGATTAAAGTCTTCCTCTAAGCGGTCCGTTCGTGTTGATCAGTTATAGCCGCTCTAACAACTACACGGCACAATGATTTACGTTCAGATGTATCTTGGATAGCCATTAAATTTTGTAGAAAAGAAAACCGCCTCGAATGGATCCGAGGCGGGTCGTTTTTAGATTGAGTGATAAGGCTCGGCTGCGATAGGGCGCAGCCGAACCCAACTCATTGTCTATTTAGGTTAGTCGCCGACGTAAACTTCGTGCGGCTGTAGTATCTCCTCGAAGTGACAATCGATCATGTGGGACAGTGACTTGAAGCTATCGATTACTTCGCAGGTGGCAGCTTCGGACAGCGTATACTGTACGTTGTCCGAGTCCAATTCGAGCACCTGACCATAGTCTTCGGCTAGTGCGACCATACATTCAAGAGCTTCGCCCTTAGTTACTGTTTCGATGTAGTTTAAGAACAATGTCCAATCCGGTGTTATGGATAATGGACGGAAGTCGTAAAACCAGTGCGTGCAGAGTCGTAGTAACTTACTCGGTAGTGTGTGGAGCCAATCTTCTTGACTAGACCCCAGTGTCCCGGGGGGAGGTTTTAGTGTCCACAAGGTCTGAAGGAGTCCGAGCGGATCATCAGGGTTGTGGGGCTCGTCTACGGGCCATTGGTTATGAGGAGTGCCTCGTTCAAAGCTTAGCTTCCTTTCAGGGGAAACTGTTGCTTTGGACAGGTCGAAGTTGGGTTTGAAGTCACTCGTCGCAATGTAGGCGACTTGGAAATCAAGCGAACGCTGCTCCAGATGATTCACCCAATCGGCCAAAGTTTGCGCCATTTTAAGGGTGAGGACTTGATGAACAATCCCGTCGTGGATAAATGCGGCGCGGGCCATTTCAGGCATCTTCAACTCTTCGATCAGCGCTGACTGATTTTGCGAGTCCATAGGTGCGCATTCGATAGTGACCACGAAGAAATTAACGCGGTCTTTTACTGTTAAAACGGGTTGTAGTGCATCGCGCACTGTCCCGGGGATTCTGGACAACAGTGCGTCCAATTGTTTGGGCGACGCATCTGAAATGCGCACCTCTGTTTTGGTAGCGTCAGTTTTTGCTGCGCTAATTTTGGAGTCTTCCAATTCTATATCTTTCTTTGATATTTGATTGAGGGGTAGCGAGGTTTAGTCGCCACACCATTTTGTCATTACGACAATACCAACAAGTATAATGCTGTTGGTAACTGCCTGACTTAATAATTCATCAGGCTTCTTATGTCTTTCCCTAATTATTCCAGTCGTGGTTGCGCTGGAAGTTGTAGGTTACAATTATAATTTCTACTAATCGCTATAGCGAGCGATGTGCGAAATTAATCTTATCCCTATAGGCGAGGGATTGTTAAATCAAAGCCATACCTATAGTAAGGTAATCACTGCTCTAAATAACTATATTTATCCAATGAACCTTTAAGGTAATTTGTCAATCAGTTTGACGCTTTTCCTGAATAACGAGCCGAACTGAACGCAAATATGAGCTGGCCCTGAACCTTGGACAGGTCGCGGCGATTGTTTAGATGTAGTCTGGGGGAGTTCAGGATGGAAGTCCAAACTGCGGAGATGGTTTGATTGTGGTTGTGGGGAGGACTGCGTCCGTCGCTTCGCGTAGGCCGTCCTCCCGGAGGGAGGTGCCGCGTAGCGGCAAGGCCGGAGCGAAGCGACGGACGCAGTGGATGGAGGCTATCATGCCGCTTCTTCCATAGACAAGCCCTCGCGATATTTCTGTTCGGGGCTCATCCCCAAGGTCTGATGCTTGCGTGCGTTGTATTTGAGGAAGAACGCGCTCAAGCCCTGGTAGAGTTCGCTCATTGTTTCGTAGCAGCGGATGAAGATGTCGTCATACTTCACCGTGCGCCAGAGCCGCTCGATCATGACGTTGTCCAAGGCTCGGCCTTTGCCATCCATGCTGATGCGGATCCCATGGCTTTTCAATACTCCGGTGAAGGCGTCGCTGGTGTATTGGCAGCCTTGGTCGGTGTTGAAGATCCCGGGCTTCCCTTCGGCCTCCAAAGCTTCTTCCAGGCATTCGATGCAGAACGAGGTGTCCAAGCTGTTGCTGAGCTTCCAGCTGATCACATAACGGCTCGACCAATCGATCACAGCTGTCAGGTAGACATGGCCGTCTCCCAGCGGGATGTAGGTGATGTCCGTGCTCCAGACCTGGTTGCTGCGTTCGATCTCAAGCCCTCTGAGCAGGTAAGGGTACTTCTTGTGCCCCTTGGCCGGCGTACTCAAACGCGGCTTTGGATAGATCGGTTCAATCCCCATGATCCGCATCAGTCGCCTGCACCGGTCACGCCCCAATTTATAGCCCAGCAGTTTGAGTTCATCGAGCATGCGGCGACTCCCATAAGTCGGTTCATCGAGATAAATCCGGTCGATCGCCTGCATGATCAGCTCGTCTTCCAGGCTCACCTTGCGCTTCGGTTTATGGTAATAGCTTGAACGCGGCACGCCCAGCAGTTTGCACTGTTTTTTGATGCTCATTTTCTTGCTGTCCCCATCAACGAAGCTCGTCCTCAGGGATAATGACACCGAGCTTATCGCAGCTGTCTTTTAAAAAATCCCCCTCCACTTGGAGCTGGCCTATCTGCTTGAATAAACGGTCTTCTTTGCGCTTCTGCTTGAACGCCTCATCGTGTTTAGCGCTCGTGCTCTCAAACACGCTGCTGGCGTTGCCTTGCAAGGCCTTCTTCCACTCAGTCACCTGACTGGCGTGAACTTGATAGCGCTTGGCGATCTCATGCAGCGGCTGCTGCTCGCGCAGTGCCTCTAGGGCTACTTTGCTTTTGAACTCGGCGGTGAATGTACGTCTTTTTTTCATTGGTTGCTTTACTTTGTTTAGTTGTAGCAACCTGTCCAACTTTCCCAATCCGGCTCAAAGATTGGTCTATCCAGTTGTCGTCTTTGGTGTCCTCATTGCCTTGGAGTGCTAGACCGACCAGAATGGGATAATAAGCCTGTTCATTCTCTAAGTCGACAACCAGAGGGTTGATTTCAAAAATGGTGATCACATCCAGTTTATAACCCTCTAAAGTTATAGGTAAGCTAATGAGTGATGGTTCAATGCTTTCCAATTGCTCTAAGACCTCAGGTGGCACCGCAGATTCGTCTGTCAGGTCGAAATCCTCATCGGAACCAATGGTGCCAGCGCCGAAAGATCGAGGTTGTAGGTATGCACGCAGTTCACGTTCTATTAAGGTTTCATCGCCTAGTTTTTCGAGAGTATCAATGACCTCAGGAAGTAGTGCGGGTGTGTAACCGTCAGCTTTCTCAAATACTGCTGCACCCATTACATGCGTATCTAGCACAGATGTTTCAAGATGAGACAAAACTTTCCTGCCAATGGCTTTGGCTGCACTATTAGAATCCTCTATATCTTCAAATGTCAGCTGAGGATCCTTTATCCTAAAAGCCTCATCTTTAACGTTACCAACACGCTCAATATCAACCGGAAAGTGTAATTCTACAGTCGGCTGACTCCAGTCGATATCGCCATTGCCAGTATCATCAATGTATGCCTTAAGTGAATGGATACCCATTTCCAGAATACTTAATGTCGTGCCGGCTAACCAATTTGGATTTTCTTCCAGGAAGGTTTCATAAAACTCCTGCATTTTTTTCGTATACCAATTAAGGCGCTCGTCTGGATCATCTGGTATACTATTACTCATGCAATGATATAGGTAAATTTAGAATTTATGAGGACTGTATTTCTAGTAAGTCACTCATTTGGATAAAGGTCACGCACGCGCACGAAAGGACGCCCAGTCTCCGCAGCTTTCCTTAACTTCAAACGCATAACTTCGTTGAAAGAACGGCGGCGGTGGAAGATCTCAAAGAGGTCGAGCCCGTCCATGCAAATAATTCTTTTACCGCTGCCGAAAGAGACAAGGCCTTCTTCGGTGAAGCCGCTGTTGCTGACAAAAAGACCTCTCGACCAAGCAGCCTTAGCTTCAATCTTGCCCTGAAAATCGCGAAGATCCTTTGCGGGAGTAAGATCGTTTTGCCACTTGGCTTCTAATAGATAACCCAAGTTTCTTATGACTGTCGTCTATGGTGCATAAACAAGGGGTGTCGTCTCCAAAGGCACTACAAAATCGATTTCATTTCTTGATG
>PBYS01000101.1 GCA_002729725.1 Puniceicoccaceae bacterium | reverse complement strand
GTCTATACCGCCTTTCGCAAAGACACTGGCTATTCGAGCAATAGCTTGTCGTCTTACTGGTACCCTACGGACGACGTCTTTCAGATTAGTTGGGGGTGGGTAGCTGGTGAAACCTTTTACGCGGATTTCAGCCGGGCATCCAGCCATTACTATGGCGATAGCAAAACTGGCGACATTACCGATGCTTGGAATGTGATCGCCGATTTTTACGAAGAAGATCTCGGCTATGGCTGGGTTGGGGGCGAAGGGTTTGTGCCGGATAAGACGCGCACGACCTACACGGACAACATCTACTATGACGATGAACGCGGACGCCTGACGAAATCGCCGCCGCAAGGCTATGATAACGACGAAGATCTCGGTGAAGGTTGGATCGGCGGGTGGATGAGTCGCTTCATTTCCGAAGAAGTGTCGATCGATTACGACCGCGACCTAGTTCCCGATGCATTGGAACGTGAACTCGGGCTGACGGTTGGCAATTTTAGTAGCCCAGCTGAAGACAGCGATGGCGACGGCCTGTTCGACGCCGAAGAAGTGCAACAAGGCAGCGACCCTTCGAATGCCAACGATACCTTCGCCACGCCTAACTCGTTCAAGGCGACCCAGGGAAGCCGCGTGCCCGTTGTGTTCACGATTGGCGACCACAGTGGCAGCCACTCCGAGCAATGGGAGCTGAAAATCTATAACCAACTCCCCGGCGGCGGCGAAGAGTTGACTGCCCGCATACAAGCTGGACTCGGAGTGCTTGCTAGCCGCGAATTCGAATTTGCCGAAGGCTTCCGTCAGCGCATCGCCCTTAATCACGTGCGTGGCGAGGGTGACTATGATTATACCTTTGAAATCGTAGTCGGCTCCAGTGACGGCAGTGTCGGTTTAGTTCTCGATGATCCGGATAGCTTGGTCGGCGTCAAAAACGACGTCTCGACGAATGACCTCTCCGGCGACGTGATGGCCTCCGTGCCTAAAAAACGCCTGAAGACACCGCAAGGCGATCAACTCTACGTGAACTTGACCAGTCCCATCCGTAGGCCCGTTTACTTCGAGGCAGCACCGCTCTCGGGACCTGGTAGCTTCAAGCTCACGCAAAGCACGGACAAGATCAAAATATGGGATAGCGAGACAGACGGCACTGCGCTAACCACTCCTAACAGTCAAACAAAATCATGGAGCCTGAACAGTAGCCAACTTGCTGCGCTCAACGCCAGTAACCGTATTTGGATAGAAGGTCTTGAAATTAGTGAGGAAGTCGACGATACTAGCATCAATTTGCAATATTATGACGAAAATAATAATCCCATCGGCGAACCCGCAAAAAATACGGTAACGCTACTACAGATGGATATAGAGAATCTTCGAGAGCAGAATATTACTGATGCATTTGAAGTTTCGAATGTCGTTACGAATCAAAATCTGGATGCTCAGGCATCGAGTAATGGAGATCTCAGAACATACCGTATCAAGTTTCCTGCTGATTTGGGTTCGTCTGCAAAGATTCGCTTTGAAATCTATGAAGACGGTTCACTGGTTGACCGCAACGAAAATGAGAATGGAGAGTTGCCGATCAGCTCAAAGTCTGAAGGCGGCGAGACCTTCTATGCGACAGACAACTTCCGCTTTGTCACATGGGACACCGACGATGCTCATGCCGGGAATCAAACGATCAAAGTTAAGTTGGGTGATACCGTTCGCATGAACTTGGTTGTCGATGGAAATGATCTAACTTATCTCGAATTGCCCATTGGTTTGCCGCCGTCAGAAAGCAGCGCAAAGGCTATCCGAACTGTGGATACCCGGTTCGTTAAGCTTGATTACGGAAACGTAGCAAGCGACGCGAGTCCGAGTAATCTAATAGAACGGATGGATAAGGTTTTTGCGCAGGGTGCAGTTCGTTTTAACAACATTGACGAGACCACTAAAGCGCCTGTTAAAAACATCATTTCGATAGAAGGCAACGCAACCTCTTCGGGACTTCTTAGACTTTTAATTGAGACGATTCAAGAGGATGGCAGTACGGCTGGCACGCAAGTAGATGCAAACACAGGAGCCGGAACACCAGATGCGGTAGCTCAAACAATAGCATCTGCAATTAATGCTGAAATTGGAAGGCAAGTTGCAACATCTCACTTCACCTATCAAAATAGCTTCGGTTCTGGTAGTAGCATTCCAGAACCTATTGCCCACGTAGTTATTGATAAGGGAGAAGAAGTCTTATATAACTTATTCGTTATTGATAACGGAATATCAGGGACAGATGTATTTATTCCGAGCACAGATCTTTCAAATGGAGACGCAAATAATCTGCATGCAGTCGCCTTGCTTGGTTTGAATTATGGCGATGGCGACTCGAACACCTTAGAGATTTTCATCACCAACGAAGTCAGCGCTGCGGGGACTGGCGGACGTGGCACTGCGCTGCCGCATTACTATACTAGCAGCAACAGCCCAATTGTTGGAGGATATTGTATACGCCTTTCAGCTTCGAAAGATGATGAATTTGATCCATTCATTGCCCCCCACGAAGCAGGGCATATACTTCTCGATGTAGCTCATCCATCGATTCCAAATAATTTGATGCTAGATGGATCAAACATTCCAACTGCTGACTCAATCACTGCAACTAAGCGAATAACGGATGGTCAAATCGAAGACTTACGATCCTCAACCAGCCTAGCGACCGGGATGCTTCAATCAAAATGAAATTCTCAAAATTTTTCAGTTGTATCACCGTTTTAGGACTAGCTTTTACTCCCTTTTCGTACGCTGAAATTGAGTCCGTAGATGGGGCTATTTTTGACCCAAACCAGTGTTACTATTGGATTGGTCTGCATGACCGTGAACTTTATAAATATAAGCCTGATCAACTCCAAACTTTGATTGCGGAACTAAGTGAAGAAGGTGTTGCCAAAAGTTCTGAGCGGAGACGTGCAGCACTTTTGCTCGGCGCACGTTTGAATCGTATTGAAATCGACTCAGATACTTTGTCAGATTGGATGTCTAATCTAACTGGCACTCCTGAACGCAAAACGGATGAAGATAATCTGATCCATGAGATTGTTATGACTCTTGGTGCGCAAAACCAAGAGCGCGAGCTACATCAGCTCTTAAATTCAGAGAATTTGCCAGTAAGAGAGGCTGCTTTTTCGGCACTCCTATTTTATGCTGACCATAATGACCTTGAATCCATGCGTGAGCGAGAGAGGAAAAGAGTAGCAAGTTTAAGCGTCGAGACTTCAAGGTTAGTTGATTTATATAAAACAGACTCTGAACGTGCCGCTGAATTAGCCAAAAAACTCGCAGAGAAAAGCAGGTTTGCACCATTTGCAGTCGGGCAACTCAGAGACTACTATGCTTATCAGAATTTCGAAAAGTCTAATGAAGATTGGCTGCGAATAATTGGAAAAAACTCACTAATAGAGATGCGCTCAACTGCCACCAATCGAGATATGTTTAGCCCTGCACGTGGCGGCTATTTGGAAGATAGCCTTACGAATAAGTTCTTCCTACAAAAGCTTGATCAAATTTTAAATAAAGCATCGAGTCGAACAGAACGTTTAAAACTTGAGAGAGTTTTTCGCGATGCAAGCGCACAGTCAGGCCTAGTAGATGAGATTTATAACACGCCATTGTTTTATCTCTTGGGCTTTGAGCTCACTGACGAAGAGAAAGCTTATTTACTAGAAGAAGCTGGCCTATCCGAAGGTCAGCTTCTGCCAACAGGGCAAATGCATCTGATAGGCTACGAGCTCGAGAACTTACAATCACCCGTAGCCGAAATCCCCCCGACTCCTTCGGTTGAAGAGGTCGCTGAAGTCATCGAAGAAGTTAACACGCCCGAACCGGCAACGGAAGAAACTCTCGAAGTTGTAACTGCTCCACCAATCGAAGAAGAGCTTGAGGAACCGTCTAATCGGTGGCTGTGGTTAATCGGCTTGTTGGTAGTCGTTGGTGGCCTTGGCTTGGTTCTTCGTCGCAAGAACTAGGCAACGTCGCTAACGTGCCACCTCGAAGCGTTCCTTCAATCCTTTAACCGCCTCTCCGGCCAACGCGGCAACGACGCAACGGGCAATCCACGATTGCAATCGGCCATCCCGCCGCAATCCCGCCTCTGGTCGCCCCCTGGCTATTATCGTATAAGCCGTTCTCCCCGCCCAAGGGATTCTTATGTCTCGTTTTCTCTGATCACCTCACTCGGACATTTACAGTCCTCAAACAGAGAGGCGGG
Organism: Puniceicoccaceae bacterium; assembly: GCA_002729725.1. Lineage (GTDB taxonomy): Bacteria > Verrucomicrobiota > Verrucomicrobiia > Opitutales > Coraliomargaritaceae > Thalassobacterium > Thalassobacterium maritimum. The sequence goes on along the minus strand of PBYS01000101.1, from coordinate 36,377 downwards.
GAAGAACTAGACATAAGAGACCTAGGGTTGTCGTGCAGCAAGTCAGTAGGGGGCTCTCGTCACGTGGGGATTTCAGGGACGGGGACGTGGACAATCGACCCGATTTTAGGAGTAGAGACTCAACGCGGTGACAAATATAAAGACGCATTCTACGTCACTAGTTTCGGATATCCACTCTCCCCGCTCCGACTTTCAGGCACACGTGAGAAGTCAGGTTACGATGATCCTCCAAATCAGAAAGGAGACGGCAAGGCGACAATCCATGGCTCAACAGTGCTTTCCGACGAAAACACCACTGCGATGATTGTGACCAACGGAAAGAGCGAACTGGAGGATTACGAGGATACCTTTGCCACAGGTAAGCCAGGCACCTATCGAAACGTCCACGAAAACGAGCTGCAGTTTGATTATCAGAAGGTGTAATTCAAATTCAAGTGGAAGGCTGGCATTGACGAAGATGCGAAATTCCCCATTAAATACTACGTGCTTTACATCCCCGAAGACGACCCCGATACTCCTGAGGACGAAGAAGAGACCGCCCTCGAAATCGTCGATGCCATCGAATGGGACGGATCGGTAGTGGAGTCTCCCGTCTTTGAAATCGATCCCGATAGCCTCAAGCCCGGTCAGGATGGCGCACTCAGCTCGCAAGATGTTGATAATATCTATGCTTGGATTACTGGGGAAAAGGAGTCGATTCTAGACGAACAAGATCACCCCATTTACGACTATCTTAGCCCAGGAGGAATCAATGCCATTAATAACTATTGGAACGAGATGGTTAGCTACGAAAACGATATGCAAAGTCATGGCTACAATCCATAAGATACCCCTAAATTCGTCCCGGCTAAGTTGCGGTCTGCTGTTTTATCTCTGTATTTGCAGTTTGATTTTTGTGCTTCAATTGCAGGCGGAAGCAATGGAAATTGATGAAACACGTCGACAAGCGGTATATGAGCTATCGAAGCTCAAGGCTGAGGCGAATGAAGAGCGCGCGAAAGTCCTGAAACCTGGTAACTTGTCGGCAGCGAATCAGATTGTCGGAGACGCGCTTAGAAGCTATCGGGAGACTAAATCTCCCGAAGCATTGGACGTTCTTGCCGAGGTTCTTGCACCAAGTTCAGAATCAACCATGATTTTTACCGTTTTGTTAGAGCTTTCACTTGATTCACAAACATACGAATTACTTCGTAAATTTATTATGGAAAGCGATTCAAGGTATCGTGGGATTGCTGTCGATAGATTGAAATTTGCCCCTTCAGCTCTAGAGATGAACGAAACTCAAGTGGCTGAGCTTCTTAAGTTTCTTGGAGAAATCGCGAACGATCCTTCAAACTCGGATTATCGAATGATAGGAAACGCGGAGCGGGTAATGAGGCAGCTTGAGGTTACGCCTTACATTGGGAGAGATCGTGCGAGTAGAGAAAGTCCTAAACCACTTGAAGCAATTGAGGAATCTGTGGCTAAAATTTCTCCTGCAGCTTCCGAATTGGTAGAAGTCGTCGAGGAATCAGCTCCATCAAAACCAACCATCGAAACACATACTGAAGACGCTCACGTTGAAGTGGCCGAAGAAATTACTGAGCAATCATCTCAATGGTGGTTGTGGTTGGTCGGCTTGTTGGTCCTCGTTGGTGGCCTTGGCTTGGTGCTTCGTCGCAAGAACTAGTCAACGCCGTGCGCTCCGTCTCACGGATCGAATTTGCTCGTCAAGTCGTCCAATGGGCAACTACTTTCAGCACCCCTTCGCTTATACCATCTACGTGCTGTCGCATTCCGTCGCTCGTGCCACGCTGCGATCCTCCTCGCCCGGCGCGAGATGTTGTATGAAAAATGGGCTTTAACTTGGGCTTTTATCGAGTCATCTTCGCTTAATATGTCAAAGTGCCGCTTTAAAGATGTGAAGATCGCAGGAATTGTTACCTGCGTGCCTACGCATGAAAAATTGATCGACGATGAGCTGGAGCTTTTTGGTGGAAACGTCAAACAGCTCGAACGCTTCAAAAAAACCATCGGGCTGTCGAAGCGGCGCGTGGTTGATGCGGCGACGACTGCCGCCGACCTATGCGAGCAGGCAGCGCGTCATTTAATTAAAGAATCGGCGGTTGTGCTGGAGCAGATCGATACTTTGATCTGCGTGACTCAGATGCCCGATCACTCGCAGCCTTGTAATGCGGCGGTGTTGCATGGGCGGCTCGGACTTTCAAAAAATTGTGCATCCTTTGATGTCAGTCTCGGCTGTTCGGGCTACGTCTATGGCCTCTGGTTGGCGCACTCGTTGCTCGCAAGTGGTGCGAGTGAGCGGGTTTTATTACTCGCGGGTGATACGATTAGTCGCTTGGTCCATGCTAAAGATCGGGCGGTTGCCCCACTGTTTGGAGATGGTGGCAGCGCGACTCTCATCGAACGAGCGATCGGGGCCCCAGTGGCTCATTTCAGTCTGCAAACCGATGGCTCGGGCTATGATAAATTGATCGTACCCGCGGGCGGAGCGCGCCAGCCTCGCTCTGAGGATACGGCTGTCGTGTGCGAAGATGAGGGCGGCAATTTTCGTTCTTTAGAAAATCTCTACATGGACGGCGCTGAAATTTTTAATTTTTCGATCACTGAGGAGCCGAAGTCTGTAAAAGATTTGCTCGAATATGCGCAAGTCGAGGCCGATGCAGTGGATTATTTCGTCTTTCACCAAGCAAATCGTTATATTTTAGGTAATATAGCCAAGCGTCTGAAGTTGGATTTGGCCAAGGTGCCGATGCAGACGGTTGAGCAGTTTGGCAATCAAAGTTCTGCATCAATCCCATCGGCCATTTGTGGAGAGTTGGCTACGCTGCTGGCGGCGCGTGAGTCGACTCAGCTGTTACTTTCTGGCTTCGGGGTGGGGCTTTCTTGGGCCAGTGCCTTGGTGGATATGAGTGAGCTGTCGGTTTGCGAATTAATTGACTACTCCGGATGAGCGCCTCATTACCTTTTGCTTTTACCCTTTAGTTGATTATGACAATAGAACAATTCGTGAGTGTCTTTGCGGGAGCCTTGGATGGTGTCAAACCCGGTGAACTGTGTGCTGATACGGCTTTTAAAAAGCTCCCCACTTGGGATTCCTTGGCGATTTTGACCGTGACGGACGCCATTGAGGTCGAGTTCTCTGTTTTGTTGACCAAAACCGATTTTGCGGCCGCGGAAACGATTCAGGATTTGTACGAAGTCGTGAAGACTAAGAAGGGCTGAAGCATTTCTTGGCGATGAAGGACTTATATATATTGGGCGCCGGAGGATTTGGACGTGAAGTTTACGGCTGGCTACTTGATGAGCAGAAGCTGCTGAGCCAATATCGCTTGCGTGGTTTTATCGACGATGCCCCCGCAGCGCTCGATGAAACTCCAATCGATGCCGAGGTCGTCGCGCCCTTTAGTGCTTTGCCAGATTTTGCCCATGCCGCTTTCATTTGTGGGATCGGGAATGTGGAACTAAAGCGTAAGCTCTGTGAGCCGATGCGTGCGAAGGGGGCCGAGTTTCTGAGTCTGATTCATCCGACTGCACTGGTCGGACGCAATGTCAGACTGGGGCAGGGCGTGGTGCTGTGCCCGCGTGTCACATTGACCTGCGATATCGAGCTGGGCGACCTAGTGATGTTGAACTGCCATACCTCTGCAGGGCACGATGTCGTGATTGAGGATTGGGTGACGGTCAGTGCGCATTGCGACCTGACGGGAGGCACTCAGGTCGGAGAGGCTGCCTTTTTGGGCTCCGGCGTGCGTGTCATTCCAGGTAAACGTATCGGCGCGCAGGCAATAGTTGGTGCGGGCTCTGTAGTGATTCGTAATGTGCCCGAGGGCGGACGTGTCTTTGGCAATCCCGCTCGATCTTTTTAGGACTGAGTGTTTTCTGGGGTTTGGCCGGCATAGGCCTCTTCTTCCAACCCAATTTCTACCAAGCTTTGGATGATCTCATTGAAGCCTTCCATTTGTTTGAGCTGATCAATTGTCTTATTGCTGGAGAGGCGGATGAAAAACTGCTCTTGGCGCAAGTTTAAGCCGTATTCTTTTACGTCCATCAGGGCGCCTAAGATATTGGGAGTGCCTTTTTGGCTGTAGCTAAAGGGCTCGCCGCCGACGAGATGCCAGAAATAGACGTTTTGAGAGGAGCCGTCTTTGGAATATACGCCGAACTCCGCAGGTTCTAAGCGGATTTTGTTGTAGGTGAAGGGAATCGAGTATTCGCGCTCTTCGCGTGTCCAGCCATTGAGCACCCAGCAGGTGTCAGGTGTATGGGCGCCCGCCCAGCGGTAGGAGGCTTTACCAGGCGTCCAATAGGCGATGTAGAGCCCCACAAAAGCGTCACCCTTTTGAAATACGCGAAAGAGAGCGTCGTCAAAATTCAGAAATTCGCTGATTCGAGCGCTCGACTCGGGCGACTCGGCCATGTCGAGGTCTTTGATTTGCCATCCGCTCAGGTTTTCGGGCACGATCAGGGCCAGGGGCTCTTCGAGTGTGGGCGCTGGTGGCGGCACGAATGCAAAGTAAGCGCGCAGGCCTAAACTGCTAATAAGGAGTGCAGCGGCGATAATTAGGAGTGTTTTTTTCATTGGTAAAGTAGTGAGATTACGACAAACAAACCTAGTTCCTGCTCGGGTTCAAGTCTTAGGCTAAAATATGAGTTTACCTTGTTGGATTCACTGTATTGCCTGCTGCTTTAGTATTTAACTGACGCTCTCTTCATTCTCTATGGCCACTATAATTGATAAAAACGGTAACATCGCATTTTTCGGACGTGTGAGTTGGGGGAATTTTGTCGACTGGCTCGTCACCCTTTGTTTGGGGGCGATCTTTATTTTGACGACGATTTCACTTGGTGGAGTGCGTCCAGATACGCATTTAGTTCTGTTGCCACTGTATGGAGTTTTGTTGTTTCTACACGGGTTGTGGCTGGCGGTGGACCGAGAGTCGCCTAAGCGCTTGAGTCAGCACCCCTTGTGGTTTGTTCCTGCTTTACTCTGGATGCTGGCGAGTGTGCTTTGGTTTTCGCCTGTGCCTTGGCGTGGTTGGTATGAGATCATCTATGCATTGGAGGCCTTTGTGATGCTGTGGGTGCTCTCGAACAATGTGCGTACGCGCGCGCATTTGTGGCTCTTAATTTTAATGAGTCTCATTCCGGGCACGATCGCGGTTTTCAATGGTTTTTATCAGTTCTTTCAGCGGCCAGACCGGATTATGGGCGCGATGACTGATTATGGCTTAGAGATTAACGAGGTTTTTCTGGGGCGGGCAACGGGCGTTTTTGCAGATCCTAATTCCTTGGCAGTCTTTTTGTTATCGTTACTGCCCTTGCTTTTGGTCGTGGCTGCTGTCCGGCGCTTGCCTAAGATTTTACGCCTATTGTCTCTGTATATTGCTTTGATGTTTATTGCAGGTCTTGCATTTACGCAGTTGCTGTGGGCGGTTGTTTTGACTATCGTTGTTTTAGCGGTCGTCCCATGGTTTTGTTTTCGTACGGTTAAGCGTCGCTTACTTTATTCCGCGATTGGGCTCTTTACGTCTTCGCTCATTTTTACATTGTTGCTGCTGTATCATCCTGTTTTTAAGCAAGAGCTCGAGCAGGCGGTCTCTGGGGGAGGTGTGCGCTTGGTACTTTGGCAGGAAGCCATAACTTTTGCGCGCGAGAGTCCGATCACGGGAGTGGGCGCGGGTGGATATAGTGCGGCCTTTGAGCAAAGCCCCAGAGTGGCACTTGCGGAGGCTCCACTCACGCCACATAATGATTACCTCTTAGTCTTGAGTCAGCTTGGTTTCGTGGGCTTGTTTTTGTGGGGGCTGCCCTGCATCTATGTATTTTTTCGAGCGTTTGGTCGCTGGCGAAAGGAACCCTTTGCGGTCAAGTTGCGAGGTGCCGAGGGTACCGTAATGCCTCCACAGCGCTTCTTTTTGTCGATTGGTCTGTCGGTTTCGATGGCATTTGCACTTTGTATGGCGGCCAGCTTTGTATTCTATGTGCCGGCGTTGACGCTTTATGGCGTGCTTGCTTTTGGGATTTTATTGAAGACTACTTTCAATCGGCGTCTGATTTTGCCGGGTCATTGGGTCCATCGTATAGGATATTTATTGTTGGCTGCTTGTGCAGGTTGGGCGTTTTATGTTTTGGGCTCTCTTAAGTTGGAGGCTCAAGCATTGGAATTAAGAGCGCGTCAGCAGCTAGAGCACGTTGTGGACATGCGAGTGCATGTGTCTGGAAATAAAATTTTGCTCGATGAGGTGATTGAACTCTACGAAGACGCAGTGATTGCTGATGCGGAGAATGTGGATGCTTGGATCGGTTTGAGTGCGGCCGTGTGTCAGCTGTATTTTCGTAACCCTTCTGATTTCGAACGAATCGCGGAGCGCGCAGTCGAGTGTGCCCAGCGTGGCGTCGATTTAAGCCCCGATTATTGGAAAAGCTGGGCGCAACTGGGAGTGGCGCGCGCCTTTCATGGCGAGCAGGAACTTGCAGAATATGCATTAGTAAAGGCGCTTGAGTTGGCGCCGCATAATAGTAATGCTCATTACTATTATGCGGCTTATTTGAGCTCGGTGAGTCACCGGCGCGATGAGGCTTTGTCGACGGTTCGGCAGGCATTGGAAATCAATCCTAATAATGCGGCTGCACGTCGCTTACAGCAAAAACTACTCATTCTTTAACTGTGATACATTTTACTAAAGTTCTCGCAGCCGTGCTGTTTTTATTCGCTTCGCAGGTCCAAGCAGAGATGTGGGTGAGTGGCGCAGTCACGCTGCATGAGGTAACTGGCCAAGTTAGTTTGAAACAGCTCGGTGCCGAGACTGTTTTATTGGCTCCTGAGCAGGTGCCTGTTTCTTTGCCTGGCTTGGTCGACTGTGAGGCTATCTATGGCGCAGCAGCTTATTTGAGTACTTCGAATCGCACTCATATTTATTTCCAAGGGGAAGGTAGTTTTTCGGTCGAGCGATTTGAACAAATCATGCCTGACTTGCAATCTTGGGAGACGACAGAGTCTGAGACGGGCCAAAGTCGGATGATTCTTAATTTTCGAGGGGGTGAGATTGTGGTCGATAATCGCAATATGATTGAATCCTCTCAGTGCCTGATTGAAACCCCGCTCGGGCGCTTGACTGTGAAAAATGCTTTATGGCAAATGCGTATCGAATTCGATCCACGCAGCCAAATCTTTGATTTCACTATTAATTGTAGTGATGGTAGGGTTCGTTTTACTGACTTACAAGGGCAGCAATACACCCTGCGAACAGGGCAGCGCCTCGCTGGCGCGGGGGCGCGCAATACGCCATCGATTGAAATTGGTGAGAGTACGATTCGTTCGTATGAGTTGATTCAGCGTTTTAAATTAATGCAGGATCAGTATTCGGAGTCGGCGAATGTCTTGGAGCCGTTCTTAGGGCACTTTAAGGGGGTGGATCAAGGCGTGCGGCAATCTGCAGTCGTGCCTAATTCAGCAGCTGTAAAGGAGATGCGCAGGCCTATTATTATCATTGAATATGCAGACGAGCCTGAGCTCGTGACGCCTTTTCGTGGGGAGCTTAAGCCGCCGTCAGCCAATCAAGCTGATTTATTTTAAGCGGGACAGGTGAAGAAATCGAAACAGTTATTAATTTCGCTCGGGCTGATTACGCTTTCGGTGGTGCTTTGGCTGTTGCTGATGCTATCGGGGGTTTTAGATGGGCTGGAGCAGGAAACGCTGCGCTGGCGCTATTTGGCTCGTGGGGAGATCGAATCGAGTGCGCCTGTGGTTTATGTCGATTTGGATGCTGAGACGGTTTCTTATATGGGGGATCGTCCTTGGGATCGGCGTGAGTTTGGGGTGTTGCTGCATGCTCTGCTTGGAGTGGGTGGAGCGAAGACCGCCAGTGTGGATATCATACTGTCAAAGTATGGTGGTGGTGCGTTACTTGATTGGGAACGTGCGCGTAAGGGGGACAGTTTTTTGGGCAAGGTTGTTGCGGCCTACGAGGATCGTATCGTGCTCGCTGCAGCTTATACCGGAGTGGTGTCATCGATCACTCAAGAAGCGGCTCTGTTGCCTATGATCCGTGACGGCGACTACGATCCAGAGATGTCGCCTTTCCCTGAAGCGCCCACATATCCGATTATTGATTTCAATGTGGGGCGTTTGGCCTTGGCCAATGTCGATGAAACCCTGAGTGGGGGCGTGGTGCCGTATTATGTGCCAAGCTTTGTTGGGTTAAATAGCGCGCGCTATAGCTTCCATTTAGTCGATGGAGCGATGCGTGACAAAATGGATTTCATGAATGAGCCGTATTCCGAAGTGGTGGGCGATGAAGTTGTGCTGACTGATTTAGACGGCTTTTCCACATATTCGGTACCTTTGCAGAGTGAAATGACGATTTTTACGCTCGGTCTGGAAACTTTCTTGGCTGCACATGAATTAGATGAAGACGCAGTTGAAATTAGTCCTGACACGCTCACGATTCGACGTGCAGGTGAGGTCTTTAGACAGATCCCTTTGGTGCGGCAGCAGTCGATCGAAGTGAATTGGTTTGAAGGTTGGGAGATCTCGGGCGATGAGGATCATGTCAGTATGCAAGCAGTATTGCGCAAAGCGCATGCCTTATCGGAAGCTGCCTCAGCGCAGGATACAGTCAAAGTCGCGGAGTTGGAGAAGTGGTTTGAGCGTTTTCGGGACAAGGTCATTTTTGTTGGTCCGGTGGATCCACAGTTAAAAGATATTTCGCCGACTCCGTTTAATCGTGAGCCAGTGCCTAAGGTCGGGCTACATGCAAATCTCTATCGTACTATCGCGGATGAAGCATACATCACACGCGCGGATTCCGGGCTTTGTATTGCGATCGTGTGTTTGCTACCCTTGTTGGTTTGCATGCTCGCCTTAAATCGTGGCAGCTTGCGCTTGCTGTCCTTGCTGTTGCTACTCGCATATGGCGGTTGTGTGTTTTTTGCCTTTGCGCAGTTTAATTGGATCTTGCCCATGATTGTGCCGATAGGCTCGTCTTTGACTGCGGTGGTTTCTGTGGTATTGCTCAAGCTCGGTTCAGAGGAGTGGCAACGGCGTCGCATCAAGGCACTTTTTGGCGCCTATGTTGCACCGAAGCTGGTAGATGAAATGGTGGAGTCGAATCAGGACCCGCAACTCGGTGGCACCGATACGGAAATCACTGCGCTGTTCTCTGATGTGGAAGGCTTCTCTGCACTCTCCGAGGAGCTCACTCCGCACCAACTGGTTTCTTTGATGAACGAATATTTGGGAGCCATGACGGAGGTCTTCCAGCTTCAGTCTGGCACCTTGGATAAATACATCGGCGATGCGATCGTAACTATGTTTGGCATGCCGGTGCCTGTGACGGATCATGCATCCCGCGCCTGCAAGGCCGCGATTGAAATGCAGGCATGCCACGCTGTCCTGCGAGAGAAATGGGCAGACTCGGGCGAATGGCCGGAGAGTGTGCGGCATATGCGCACACGTATCGGTGTGAACACGGGGCGCGCCGTCATTGGCAATATGGGCAGTGAGATGCGCTTCAATTATACGATGATGGGGGATTCGGTGAACCTCGCTGCTCGCTGCGAAAGTGGGGCAAAGATCTACGGTGTGTATACTATGGTCACTGAAAACACCTTGCAGGCTGCACTGGCCGAAGGTACCGAGCTCAATTATCGTAAGCTGGACCGTGTGGTCGTGAAGGGGCGTCGTCAACCAGTCGAGCTCTATGAACTCTGGGACTCCTCGGTGTCAGCAGGCCAGAGCTCTGCGTGCCGGGCTGCTTATGAGGCTGCCTTGGAGCTCTATTTTAAAGCTGATTGGGCCGCCGCCTTGCAAGGTTTTGAGGCGTCTGAGGCCAATGAGCCGTTTAAGGCTTTTGCGCCCACGACGCCTTCTGCAGTTCTCGCGGCGCGTTGTCGCCAGTTCCTAGAGACAGGAGCTCCCGCCGGTTGGAACGGTGCCTACGTGATGACCTCGAAGTAGCTCGTCGTTTTACGTCGCTAGTAGCTGCGCATTGCAGGGTCAACATCGCTCGCCCAAGCGTGAATGCCGCCGCTCAGGTTAATCGTATTCTCAAAGCCCTTTGCTGCCAAAAATTGTATGACGTTCATGCTACGCATGCCGTGGTGACATAACACGACTAGTGGCACATCCTTAGGCAGCGCCGTATGCCGCTCTGGGATTTCGCCCATCGGGATATGAAGTGCGCCCTCAATCCGGCAAATTGCCAGTTCGGAGTCTTCGCGCACGTCGAGAAAGACTGCTTCGGGATGGTTTTCGCGTAAAATTGCCGCTTTGCTCGCACTGATTTCCTTGTTCATTTGTGATCTTTCATGATGATGCTTGGATATATGTCAAAGACAGCTTCTATAATTGTGCCTGCTCGACTCGCTTCGACGCGTTTCCCCGCAAAACTTCTGCATCTGGTCCATGGAAAGCCCATCATTTTGTGGACGGCCGAACGTATTCGTGCGGTCGCGCCAGAGTTTCCGCTCTACTTCGCGGTGGATGACGATGCCTTGGAGCGTTGCCTGAGTGAGGCGGGCTTCAATGCGGTGCGCACGCGAGCAGATCACCCCAGCGGGACCGACCGCTTAGCGGAGGCCAATGCCATCGTGGGCGCCCCTGCGGTGATCAACGTGCAAGGTGACGAGCCGCTTGTCACTGGTGAGCAGATTCGAGCGCTGGCTGCGGGGCTCGAGGGCGAGGCCGCCATGTCGACCTTGGCGGTGCCCTTTGAGCGAGCGCAGGATTTTGCCAATCCGAATCAAGTTAAAGTCGTGCGCGACCGCGCCGGCTATGCACTCTATTTCTCCCGTTCGCCCATCCCTTTTGCTCGCGATTGCGCCGCTCGAGTAGATGCCACATGGTTGGCGCAGAACCCTTGTTACCGTCATCTTGGCTTGTATGCTTATAAGGCAGATTTCCTGAGTGCATTTTCAGGTCTGGAGCCCGGCTTTTTGGAAAATATCGAAAAGCTCGAACAACTGCGTGTAATGGAACATGGCTATCGCATCCATGTCGGCATCACCGATCAAGCCACTATAGGTATTGATACACCGGAGGATGTGGGCGAGTTCGAAGCACGCCTGCCAGCCGAGTGACACACTTGCCTGCTTGACAAAGCCGCCGACTCACAGCCGTATTTAAGCTATGCAAACTGCTCCTTCAGAACTCGAAGTCGATCCACTTAACCTCCCCGATGCTCGCGGTCACTTCGGGCCCTACGGAGGCATGTATGTGCCAGAGACTTTAATGACCCCGCTCTTCGAGCTGAGCGAGGCCTATGAGGCCGCGCGTAAAGACCCTGAGTTTCAACAGGAGCTGGATTTTCAGTTGCGTGAGTTCGCGGGGCGCCCGACCAATCTTTATTTTGCCGACCGCCTGACAGAACTCTGCGGTGGAGCTAAAATTTACTTGAAGCGCGAAGATTTACTGCACACCGGCGCCCATAAAATCAATAACGCGCTCGGGCAGGCCCTATTGGCCAAGCGTATGGGCAAAAAGCGCATTATCGCCGAGACGGGGGCGGGGCAGCACGGTATCGCAACGGCAGCGATGTGTGCTAAGATGGGCTTCGAATGCGTTATTTATATGGGCGAGGAAGATATGCGCCGCCAATCGCTCAATGTCTACCGTATACGCCTTTGCGGGGCGGAGGTGCGCGGCGTTTCCGCTGGGCAAAAGACGCTCAAGGAGGCCGTAAACGAAGCCATGCGTGATTGGGTCACAAATATTCGCACCACTCACTACATTATCGGTTCCGCGCTTGGCTCGCACCCATTCCCGATGATGGTGCGCGACTTCCATCGTGTGATCGGTGAGGAGTGCCGTCGCCAAATTATGGAAAAAGAAGGTCGTCTACCCGACGAAGTGGCTGCCTGTGTCGGCGGTGGCTCCAATGCGATCGGTATCTTTTTTGCCTTTCTTAAAGATCTCAATGTGCGCCTGACTGGTGTCGAAGCCGGTGGTCGCGAAATCAAGCGCGGGCATCATGCGGCCCGTTTCGAAGGTGGCCAGCTGGGCGTCTTGCAGGGCGCCAAGACCTGGATTTTGCAGAGCCCCGAGGGGCAAATCGATCTGACTCACTCCGTCTCTGCGGGCCTCGATTACGCCGCAGTTGGCCCCGAGCATGCTTATTATAAGGAAAAAGGACGCATCGATTTTGGTTACGCGACCGATCAGGAGGCCTTGCAAGCCTTTCAAGATTTATGTGCGATCGAGGGCATCGTGCCCGCGCTCGAATCCTCTCACGGCATCGCTTACACGATGAAGCGCGCGAGAGAGATGTCGCCGGATCAAATTATTATCGGTAACCTCAGCGGCCGTGGTGATAAAGATGTGCAAGAGGCCGCCCGTGTGTTAGGCGAAGCCTAATTCACTCCTTGTAGCGACTGCTGGATCGAGTATGCGCTCGGTTACCCGCTGATCCTGCTCAGCGTAGCGCGGCTTGCAGCGGGCAGTGGTTGACGTCGATGCGAGTGCCTCTGCGGTAGGATTCCAAGAGTCGCTTTGACTCTTTGGCTAGCATGCGACGCACTTCGCGCCGAGCTCCTTTGGCGCGCGGTATCTGCATGTGGTCGTAAGCGGTGGTCTGGTGGCGCATCCAAGCGATGGTCGCGGCTTCCGCACGCTGCTCAATCGGGATGCGTTTAGTGCGCGCGACGGTGCCACTGCCGACAGGTGTGGCGTGGGCCGCAATCAATACGCTCAAGCGCTTGGCCAGAAGTTCATAGCGTGGGTGGAAGTTGAGGTAATCGCGCAGAGCCTGAGTAAAGTCCTCATTATACACGACCTCCGCTTGGGCGCGACGGGCGCGGCCCGCCTCCAGTTTCTGAGTGTAAGCGGGGTCTGCTTTTTCCAGCTTGCGCGCGGCTTGCAGTGCTTCGATTCGGTGCGCGGGCGCCCAGATGCCCTGTGAAAATTCCTTGCGCCCCTTCTTTTCTTTGACCGTCCAAGAAGGGCCGTCCTGCTTGATGCGCCGGCTCAGTGCGGCATCACCGGGCGGTAATAATGCCCAGCCGGCAGGCACCGCGAGGAGTTCTCCCTGGCAGCTAAAGACGTGGCCCGGTTTAGGGCAGGGACGGACGATTTGTGATTCAGGCATAGGGGCTTGTTAGGCTTTGCGGCAGAGCAGAAATGCGCCCGCACCGTCGTGACCAGTCTTCCACGGGAGACTGATCGCCGTGTCGACGAGTTCAAATTTCTGTCCGGATTTGCTCTTAAGGAATTGCTCAATGAGCTCGCTGTTTTCGGTGGCCTCGATGCTGCAGGTGCTGTAAACAATACGTCCGCCCGCTTTGACGAATCGAGCGGCGGAGTGGAGTAATTGCAGCTGAAGTTTTGCACACTGGGCGATGTCCTTCGGTCTCAGGCGCCATTTAACGTCGGTCCTGCGTTGGATTACGCCCGTGTTCGAGCAAGGCGCGTCCAGCATGACTGCGTCATATGCAATGGGCAGCGCCTGGGCCTGAAAGGTCGCCGCTTCCAATTCCAATAAGTCCGATTCGATGATCGCGCAGTTTAAGTCTGTCGAGCGTAGCGTGGATAAGTTGGCCTCGAGCCGGGCGATGCGATTGCCTGGCAGGTCGACGGCCACGATCTGACCCTTGCCAGTCATGGCGTGCGCCATGTCGTACGCCTTGCCGCCCGGAGCGGCGCAAAGGTCGAGCACTGACTCACCCGCCTGCGGCGCAAGTAGGGCCGGCGCGAGACGCGTGGACGGGTCTTTGATATAGGCGTTGCCCCTATTTAGCAGCGGGTGTAGGTCCTCCTTCCAAGACAATTTCGGCGTGATGCGGTAAAATTGCGGCCAATCTGTGGCTTCCAGCCCTGCAGGCTTTTGGATCGAGTCGTCGTAGATCTTTAGATAGGTGGCTGGAATGCCCTGGTCCCATTCCAGCAGCTGTAAATAGCTTTGGGGGAACTCTCGCTTCCAATGCGAGACCAGCCACTCCGGATGACTATAAAAAGCCGCAGGTGCTGCTTCGGCGTCGAACTGAGCCAGCGCCTCCGGTAATTTACGTAGCACCGCGTTTAAGAAGCCTTGCTCGAAGCGATTCACCAGTTGCTTGCTGCGTTCCACCGCGTGGTGGATGATTTTGGGGTGCTTCTCCGCGTCGGCGGCCAGCAGTTCGTAGCCCGATACCAGCAAGATCGCTTCCACGCCAGGCTTTGCCTTTTTGCGCAATAGCCCCTTCAGTGCCGCCTTGCTGCGGTGCCCATGGCGAAGCGCCCCTAAAAAAAGTGATTGGCAGGCAGCGCGCCGATCTCCTATAAACTCTGTAGGTAGTTCGTCCAACAATTGGTCGGCCTTTCGGTCACCTGACAGATATGCTTCTGTTAAGTGTACAGCAGCATCCCAACCTGTTGTGGACTTTCTGGATAAGCTAAACTTAATACTTCTCATTGGCGCGGAAACTGTCCATATTTGATAGTTTACGACTAAGACAAGCAATCATTATGAATAAAGAGTCCATTGACGCTCTCATCAAAAAGAACCCTAAACTGGCTTCGCAACGTGCAAAGCTCGAAGTGATGGTGCCCGGTAACTACTGCCTACACCGTAGCTGGGGCTTCGGTAAAATTGTAGATTATAACGCTGCGGACGACCGTTTAATCATCGACTTTGAAGATGGTAAAAAAGGCCACGCGATGGCGCCAGCGTTTTGCGTAGACAAGCTCGAAATCTTGATGCCCAACGACTTGCTTGTGCGTTCACGCACCGAGGCGGACGTGATCGAGGAGATGATTAAGAAGCAGCCTGCTGATTTAATCTGCGAGATGATCTCCTCCAATGAGAATCACGCAATGATGTCGACTGAGATCGAGCGCCGCCTGGCACGTGTCATTGGGCCGATCAAATACAAGAAGTGGTGGACTGCCGCTAAGAAGGTCTTGGTCAAAGACCCACGTATCGGTGTGCCACTCAAAAAGAGTGATCCCTATATTTATCGCGAAGAGCCCGTGAAGCCAGAGGACGAGATTCTCGAGCAATTCCGTGGCACCAAAAACTCGAAGCAAAAGATTGAGCTGGGCGAAAAGCTCTACGCTTTGTCCGAAAACATTTCTGTGGTGCGCGAAGAGATGCCTTCCATCTTGGAAGAGCTCACCGATGCGATCGCCAATGCCAAGAGCCTCAGCCAAGCCGACCGTTTGCACGGTGTATGGGTGCGTAACAACCTGGCCCGCGACCTGCACGAAGACGTCGAAACTCTCGAGCCTTCTTCCGGCTCGATCCTCGATGCGACCAACGATTACTCTGAGCTCGCCGCGAATCTGCCGGCTCAATATTTCAAGCGTTACCTCGACCTCATCAGCCGCACCTACCCAGAGAAATGGCAAGCCATGGTCGAAGATCTGCTTCGTAACTCCAGTGGTAAGTTCACCAGTGAGTGTATCAACTTTATGCTCGAGAAAGAGATGCAAGAGCGCATCAGTTATTGCCTCGATCGCTGGCTCAAGGAGCAAACCATCAAGGGCCCACTTCTTTTCTGGGTGGTCAAGAACCGCGCATCTAAGAAATACAGTTCCATCATTGAGCCTCTCGTCAATCCTCGCTTGCTCGCTGCTATGTTCTATGCGATCGATCACGAGGCACTACAAAATGCAAGCACACGCCGCATCCCATTGGCTGATCTGCTCAGCGACGACGTCACATTGATTCCCGACCTCTTGGCAGAAGCCAATGTCGAGACTGCCAACGATCTCGCTCAAACGCTCTTGCTCAATCAAGGCTTTGAGGATCTGACCAAGAAGTCGCTGCTCGCTCGCTTCATCAAGCAATTCCCAACCGTCCAAGCCTTGCTCGCTGGCCAAGCGGCTGAGACTTCCGAAGAGGAAGCACTCATCGTATCGCAAGAAAGCTTCAACGAAGCCAAGGCTGAATACGAAGAGCTCGTCTCCACTAAGATTCCAGAGAATAAGGTCGCTATCCAAGTCGCTCGCGACCACGGTGACTTGAAGGAAAACTCCGAATATAAGATGGCTCGCCAGGATCAGGACATCCTGCTCTCTCGTAAGAGTGAGCTGGAAATCGATCTCTCCCGCGCCCGCGTGACTGACTTCAGCGAAGCCACCACCGACAATGTAGGTATTGGTTGTGTTGTTCACCTGAAGGAAGGCTCCACTGGTAAAGAGCAGCGTTACTCCATCCTCGGTGCCTGGGATAGTGATCCAGAAAACGATGTGCTCTCTTACAAGACACCCCTCGCTCAAGCACTGCTTGGTAAAGAGCCAGGCGCGACTGTCAGCACCAAGATTGGCGGCAACGAAGAGCAGTGGACGATCCTCAGCATCTCGCTCTGGCTCGACGAGAAGTAGGCCGACCCAGCCATTTAGAATCAAGGCGCTCCCATCGCGGGGGGCGCCTTTTTTTGTGCGTCCGGCAGGGCGGACATAAACCGCTTCTAAGAATATATGACCGATAAGCTTGCCCTTTGCGTAGCCTCGGAACTATGTTTCCATGCGTCCCCTACGGCTATGCAGAAAACAGTCGAGCAGCGATCGGCATCCCCCGGTTCCGAGAACCGAGGTCACAAAAGATCTATCTATTAGCGGCGAATTTTTTTGAATTGGTATTAAAGGAGCGAGCTTCTGGTGGAAATTGATACAAGTTCCCTGAATGCGCTGGGCGGGTGTGATCCTTTGGGGGTTAGCCGCCAGCGACGCTGGAGAGTTGGAAGATCGGTAAGAACATGGCCATCACGATGCCGCCGATTACGACCCCGAGGAAGGTGATCAATAAGGGCTCCATTAAAGAGGTGAGTGCTTTCACTAAGGTGTCGACTTCCGCGTCGTAGAAGTCGGCGACTTTGACTAGCATGCCGTCGACGTTACCGGTTTGTTCGCCTGCGCGGCTCATGTGTTTCACCATCGGGGGAAAGTAGGGGTCGTTGGCGACCACGTCGGAAACTTGGCCACCCTCGCTGATGTGGCGGGATATGTTCTTACAGGCGGTTTGGATGAAAGTGTTGCCAGCTGCTGCCGAGACAATGTCCAAGGTCTTTAAGATCGGCACGCCCGAGCGCATTAGGATGGCGTAGGTGCGGCAAAAACGTGATAGGCTGACTTTGCGCAGTAGTTCACCGATGACAGGTATTTTTAAGATGAATTTATCCGAGGCTTTTTTACCCTTAGGTGTCGCGACGAAGCGTCTAATGAGCCAGACCGCGCCAGCTATGCCCGCAATGATGAGTAGAATGTAAGACTTTAGAAAGTTACTGAGCCCAATTAGGAACTGTGTGGGCTTGGGGAGCTCGGCATCGAAGTCGCTGAACATTTCGGCGAAGACGGGGATCACGAAGACCAGTAGCACGTTCACCAAGATAATTGCTAAACTGATGACGACTGCGGGGTAGACGAGGGCCCCTTTAACCTGCTTAATAAGTTTGACCGTCTCTTCGAAATAACTGGAGGTCTTTTCTAGGATTTCAGCTAGACTGCCGCTGGCTTCACCGGCTTCGACCATGGAGACGAAAAGGTTGGGGAAGGCGCGAGGGTAACTCGAGCAGGCCTCGGAGAAGGCACGGCCTGCGGATACGTCATTTTTAACGTTGCGAATGATGATTTGGAAGACGGGATTCTCTGTTTGTTCTTCGAGCGCTTCCAGTGCGCCTACCAGCGGTAGGCCAGCTTCCAGCATGGCTGCGAGCTGTTGTGTGAAGATCGTTAACTCCATGAGCTTGATCTTCTTGCGCTTCGCTTGCTTTTCGTATGACTTTTGTTTGGCGAGTCGTTGCCCCTCAGTGAAGCTTTTTTTCTTCTTGGTAGAGGTGGTATTCGCCTTCGAATTGAGTGTAGCCATGTGCGTGGGGTCGATCTATGTGAGTGTTGTTTGCTAGATCATTCCTAAATCGTTCTTCAGATGCAAGTCCTTGGCGTGGGCTGAGCTGTTTTTGCTGAAAATTAACGAATCCTTCTCGCTTCAACGCTTGCTTTGGCGCGTGCTTGTGGCTCCATGCTGGTGATTTTGACGATAAATCTCTAAGATCGCGCCTTGACAGTGGCGAGGGCAGAGGTTTTTCTCTCCCGCTTTTCCCATTTAGAGGCACTTTCTTATGAAACCAACATATCGACCTTCCAAACTTCGTCGCGCTCGCAAATTCGGCTTTCGCGCACGTAATGCAACACACTCTGGCCGCAAGGTCTTGGCTGCGCGCCGCGCTAAGGGCCGCCATCGTCTAGCCGCATAGTGGTCTAGTCGTATAAAGGTCATCTTGATCTGTTGATCCTTGTGGTTGATGGGGCTTGGGCCTTGAGTGGTTAAATCATCGCGAGCGTATTATCAGAGACCATGGGAATCCCGGTTTCAATGCGCTTACGTAAGCCACGCGAATTTTTAGAAGTCCGCAGTTTGGGTCATCGTATCCACTGCGGACCTTTTATTTTCCAATGCCACGTGAGCGAGTTAGCTACGCCTCCTCGACTCGGAATTATTGCGAGTCGTCGCGTAGGCAACGCCGTGAAGCGGAACTACGGAAAACGTATTTTTCGCGAACTATTTCGTCAGCACGCGAGCGAACTGCCCGCCGGTAGTGAGTTGGTGATCGTGCTGCGCAATCATTTTGATCGTCATAGTTTTGACGATCTGGAGGCGCGTTTATTACGTGCCTGCCGCACGATTCATAAGAAGCACGTCGCCAAATGATGTCTTGGGCGAAACAGATCCAGCGCTTGTTCTGTGCACAGCCCTCCTTGCTCTCGCGCATTGCGGCCGCTCTGGTGCGTGTGTACCAGTTAGTGCTTTCGCCGCTGAAGCAAATTTTGTTTGGCACTTCCTGTGGCTGTCGCTTTCAACCTACCTGTTCCTGTTATACCCGTGATGCGCTCTTGCGTCATGGTTTTTTCTATGGCTCATGGTTGGGACTGCGTCGCATTGTGCGTTGCCATCCTTGGCATCCAGGCGGATTTGATCCCGTTCCGGGCTTGAATAGCGAGCCCGAACACGACATTTCACCTCCTTTCAATACTCATTCAGATGGATAAAAAGAACACAATTTTAGGCGTTATCTGTATTGCGGCCGGCATCGGCTTCATGTTTTGGCAGAGCCAGCAAATCGAACAGCAGCGCATTGAGCAGTTGCAACAGGCGGAAACTTTGGAGGCTCCCGCTGGGCAGTCCACCACTCCAGCGGATGCCCAACTGGTAGCTGCGGATGCGAACTGGCAGCCCGATCAGGCAAAACTGGGTGCGGCTGCGGTCACTGAGCTTTTTCAACAAGTGGATTCAGTGCCTGCTTTGTCCGAGGCGCCGCTGGCTGAGGAACAGACGGTCCGATTGTCGAATGAATTCATTGAGGCGGTCTTCACGACGCGTGGGGGAGCGATTAAGACGGTTGATTTTCTGCAAACCAAGCGCGGCGAGCGTGATGACTACGTTTTTAATCAAGGGGGCTATTTACCTGCCCTGAGCTTAAGCTATCAGGCGAGCGACGAAAGTATGCGGGAGTTTGCGCTCGATTACCGCGTGGAGCAGCAGACTGCGGATTCGATCACATTTGTGCTGGATCAAGGCGAAGGCATGCTCATCCGTCGTAGCTATCGCATCGCGCCCACAGGCTCCGATGCAGAGCCTTATGCGATCGAGCACAGTACTGTATTTGTAAATCAGTCGGGTGCCGCAATCAATCCTCGCACCATTTACTTTAATTTAGGCACTGCCCGCACGATTACCGAGGGCAAGCAAAGTGCGAACTACCTGAATGTCGGGCACTATAATGGTGAAGACGCTGATTTTGTGCCGATCACCAAACTTAAAGGGGGCAATGGTGTGTTGGGCATCGGCTCCAGTTTGCCAACGGATCAGATGGAAATCGCGGATCGCGTGGAGTGGGCTTCGGTTAAAAACCAGTTCTTTGCCAGTGTGCTCTCTTCCGACACCGTCGGTGATGATCTGTATATTTACAAAGTGCCCGCAATTGAGGGGGGCGACGAGACGGCTAGCCATCAGGGCATCTCTGGTAGTGTCGGTTACCAAGTCGGCACTTTGGCTCCTGGCGAGTCGAAGACCTTGAACTTTCAGTTCTTTATCGGGCCTAAGGAGTTCAAGCGCCTACAGGCCTTGGGTAATCAGCAGGACCTCGTCATGCAGTTCGGTTTCTTCGGCTTCTTTAGTAAGCTGCTGCTCTCTTTTATGTATGCCATTCACTCGCTCGTTCCTAGTTGGGGTTGGTCGATCGTGATTATGACTGTATGCATCAAAACGCTGTTCTGGCCACTCACGGCTAAGGCTAGCAAGTCGCAGAAGCGCATGGCTAAGATTCAAGGCCCGATGGCCGAAATGAAGGAGAAGTATAAGGACAATCCTCAAAAAATTCAGCAAGAGACACTCAAGCTCTTCAAGGAGCACCAGGTCAATCCGGTGGCAGGTTGCCTGCCCATGATCATTCAGATGCCGATTTTCCTCGGACTGTTTTATATGTTGCGCACCGCCTCTGAGTTGCGCCACGAGCCCTTCCTTTGGGTCAGTGACCTCTCGCTGCCCGATACTCAGTTCGAAATCGGAGGCTTCCCGATCAATATTTTGCCCATGATCATGGGGGTGACGATGTATTTGCAAATGAGCATGATGCCTGTCTCGCCCACTGCGGATCCGATGCAGCAAAAGATCTTTAAGTTCCTGCCCTTCGTATTTTTGATCTTTCTTTACAATTTCGCCTCTGGTCTAGTGGTTTACTGGACGGTGCAAAATATACTCACTATCGTGCAGCAAAAGATTATTAACAGCCGGCCCGACGAAGATTTGAAGCCCGCAGTCGCGACTGCTGGTGCTAAGTCCAAAGGTCAAGGAGGCGCCCCGCGCACGAAGGCGAAACGCAAATAAGCGTTAATTTTCCTCTTTCCAAATACACAAAATTCAACTTTCTATAAGCTATGTCAGGACACAGTAAATGGGCCACAATTAAACGCGCCAAGGGCGCAGCCGATGCGAAGCGCGGTAAAATCTTTAGTGTGATCAGTAAGGATCTCACACTCGCAGCACGCGACGGCGGCGGCGATCCAGCGATGAACCCACGCCTGCGCACCGTGATCGCAAAAGCGAAAGCAGCCAACATGCCTTCGGATAATGTGGAGCGCGCCATCAAAAAGGGCACTGGTGAGTTGCCCGGGATCGTCTACGAAGAACTTGTTTACGAAGGTTATGGCGCGGGGGGCGTTGGTATTATCGTGGAAATCACCACCGATAACAAAAACCGCTCCGCTTCGGAGGTGCGCAGCACCATGACTAAAAATGGGGGCAACCTCGCGGGGGTGGGTGCTGTTGCGTTTCAGTTCGATCGCAAAGGCCAAGTCATCATCGACTCTACTAAGATCAGTGAAGAAGCCTTGATGGACCTAGCGCTGGAAGCCGGTGCCGAGGACATTAAGAACGAAGGCACTCACTTCGAAGTGATCTGCCCTATGTCGGAATACGATACTCTCTCGCAAGCACTCAGCGATCAAGAGATCGAGACCGAGTCGTCCGAGTTGGCTTACGTGCCTAATATTCTAGTGCCCATCGAAGATAAAGATACGGCTCGTAAGGTGCTTCACTTGATCGAGAAACTCGACGATTTGGAGGATGTCAAAGCCGTGCATTCGAATATGGACATCGCAGCCGATTTATTGGGCGATGACGATGCGTAATTGAATACCCGCATCCACCACTAAAAACCACTTGCCAAACGCTGAGACTGCGCTCAGGCTCTATTTGACTTTAATTCAAACCCCACAAATAAAAATGCGTATTAAGATCCTCGCTCTTCTGTCTCTTTCATTGGCCGCTCTGGCATTTACTGGCTGCGATGGTGGCACTGCTCAGATGGCACCTAAGGAAGCAAACCTTCTCGGGATCGCGTCTATCGAGAGAGAGTCTTATGAGAATGCTGGTGTCGCAACCTTCGCGGTGAGCACTGACGAGCTCTACAGCCGTAAGAATTTTAGTGGTGATAAGGTGACACTCCTTTGGGGCCTTATTACTCTGCAAGACTACTAGGCCAATCGCCTGCTAGGGCTGTTCAGCTGCTAGGGCTGTTCCCTGCTAGGGTTGTTCGCCTGTTCGGCTGCGGCTGCTAGCTTGTTGACAGCCAACATGCCGCGTCCCGTTCGTGTAGTTGAAAAATTGATTCAGCCGTCTCCTGTGGAGGCGGCTTTTTTTATGTGCAGGGACGCAGCTTTCGTGCGCAGTCTGAATTTTTGAGTGGCCGATTTAAGCCGAAGCAGCTAGGCTTAAAGGATGTCCGATTTAGAACAGCATAGCTTGGAAACTGGCCGCGAGGCGATGCGTGCAGAAGCCACCGCCATTGAGATGGCGGCCGCACGGCTTGACGCTTCATTTGCCGCCGCCGTTGATATTATTTTGTCTGCACCGACAAAGCTGGTGATCTGCGGGATCGGCAAATCGGGGCACATCGGTGCGAAGCTGGCCGCTACGTTTTCCAGTAGCGGCACGCCCTCCGTCTTTTTACACGCAGCCGAAGCGATTCATGGTGACCTGGGCGTCTATCAACCCGGTGATCCTACAGTTGTGCTTTCGAAGAGCGGAAGCACTGCTGAGGTTTTACGTCTGCTGCCCTTCTTTCGCAAATTCAAATCTCCGGTGATCGCGATTGTGGGAAATACGGATTCGCCTATTGCGGAGGCGGCCGATGTGGTGATCGATGCTAGCGTCGAGAAGGAGGCCGATCCGCTGAATTTGATGCCGACATCCAGCTCCACTGTCAGCCTCGCAATCGGCGATGCCTTAGCGGCCGCATTGGTTAAGGCGCGCGATTTCACTGCAGAGCAGTTTGCCACTTTTCACCCCGGCGGTCAGTTAGGGCGCAATTTATTAATGACGGTAAGCGAGGTGATGCACCCAGTTGAGCGCGTCGCCTGCGCGCAAGCGGATGAAACCCTACGCGAGGTCGTGATTCGTATGACCCAGGCTCCTTTTGGTGCCGCATGTGTGGTTTCGCCGACCGGTGTGCTGGAAGGAATTATTACCGATGGCGATATTCGCCGGATTCTATCAGCTGAGGGCGATATTCTGGCCAAGAAAGTGGGCGATTGCATGACTGCCGGGCCGATTTCTACACACCTCGGCATGAGCCTCGGTGAGGCGGTTCGAGTGATGGAAGACCGCCCTTCACAAATCTCTGTACTGCCAGTGGTGGATCGCCAGGATGGTAAATGTGTCGGCCTGCTACGTCTGCACGACGTCTACCAGCCCAGCTTTTCCTAGCTGACTGTTAGAAAGCGTTCAGTCAGGCATTTTACGATGTAGTCGTGCGCCTCTTCGACAGAATCAATAATTTTAAACAGGTGGACGTCTTCTGGCGAAATGGTGCCCCATTTCACGAATGCGTCGAAGTTAAGCACATCGTTCCAAAACTCGCTGCCGAACAATACGATCGGTGGCAGCTTCTCGACTTTCTTCGTCTGGACGAGTGTAAGCGTTTCGAAGAGTTCATCCATGGTGCCGAAGCCTCCAGGGAAAGCAACTAAGGCTTTAGCCATCAACATAAACCAATATTTGCGCACAAAAAAGTAGTGGAATTCGAACTTGAGTTCTTCAGGAATGTACTCGTTGACGCCTTGCTCGAAGGGGAGGCTGATCCCCAGGCCGACCGACTTGCCGCCTACGTTGTGAGCACCGAGGTTGGCGGCTTCCATGATGCCCGGTCCGCCTCCCGAGCAGATTAGAAAACGATCTTGGTGCTCTCCTGGTAGGCTCATCGACCATTTGGTCAGCGACTCTGATAGATCTATCGCGGCCTGATGGTAGGGTGCGGCCTGCACGGCACATTTGGCTTGGTGGAGACTGCGCCTTTCTTCGAGGCTCATATTTTCCGGATCTTGTATCCGTGCTTGCACCGTGGCGAGTTGCTGCTCCGCGAGTTGTAGCGGCTTGGTGCGCGCGGAGCCGAAAAGCACGATCGTGTCTTTGACATCTTGTTCCGCAAAGCGCAGGCCTGGTTCGGTCATTTCGCAGAGCACACGGATGTTGCGAGCGGGATCGCTATTTAAAAAATCAAGATTCTTGTAGGCTTTGAGAGGCCATTCATCGCGGGAGCATTCACGGGGGAGCGTCATATGTTTGTAAATCAGTTTTGTTAATGTGGGGGGCGTTAGTGGTGGAGAGTCTATTGGTCGTCGATTTGCTTGGCAACTATGAAGCCATCTTTTGCTGTTTCGTTCGTAGGTTTAACCGTAGAAGCCTCTGACCTGTTGTAAAATCTTTGAGCAGAGATGGAGTTTACGCGGGTTCAGTAGCAGTTGTAGCGCGCTGTGACGGCCTTCATCGCATGGGAAGGGCAATATCAGTGCTGGCAAGAAAGTCAGGCTGGCAGGCGCGTTTAGGCGGTTGAGCTCGTTGCTGATTTGTCCACTCCAATTGGCTCGATCTGGTGTCGCTTGCGGGCTAATCGGTAGGATCAAATAGTCATAGCGATTAAAAAAATCTGACATCGTTTCCCGAATTTTTTGTTGGATGGCCGTGGCTAGCTCAGCTTTTTCCGCCGTGCAGATTTGCCCTGCTTCGATGCGTCGCAGTAAATGCTCGGGATAGCGTGTCCGATATTCTTCAATCCAGTATTGATGGATCGCGTAGAGCTCGCGGGATTCAATGGTGGTGTAGGCTTCGCCAGACTCTTTAAACCTGCGGCACAGGGCCCTGTTGGGCTCGGGATTGTCATCCACGTCGAGGTAGCGCGTGAGGTCCATCATGTTGGCCTTGAGCTCGGCATCCAGTGGGATGCTTGGATCGTTTAGTAAATAGCCGTGGGGGGCTTCAGTGCTGCTCGCGTTCAAGCTGGGAAAGAGGGCTTCAATGCTAGTTTGTAAGTCTTCCAGTTGAGCGGTCATCCAGCCCACGGACTCCAGCGAGGGGATGATAGGAAAGACGCCTTCACGAGCGTAGTCGTTATTAGCCATTCTGAAGCCAAACAAGCCATGAAATGCGGCGGGTATGCGAATGCCCGCAGCGCTGTCGAGGCCGAAGGCGATCGGAGCCCAGCCGGCGCTGACCGCGTGGGCGCAGGCGCCGGCACCGCCTCCGCAGACATAGCGCAGGCCATCGGCGTGGGGACAGTCGCCAAAGCTCAAGTTGCGACCGCGTGGGTCGACACCAAATTCACTGGGGACGGTCTTGCCCAGTAGGCTGGCTCCGAGTCTTTTTAATTTGTGATGGAGCAGGCTGCCGTCTTCGAGTGGCGCTTCGAAGGGGTCTTGAAAGGGGGCGCCACAGCGAGTGGGCAGTTCTTCTACGTCGAAGAGATCTTGCAGTAGGTAGGGTACTCCGCGTAGCGGTGCATCTTCTTGAGCGCATGCGGCTTTGATGTTCTGAGTCAGGCTGTCTTGGTCGGGAGTGGCCGCAATCAGTGCGCGTCGCGTCTCGGGCGGGAGTGATTCACATTTCTCGATAAACTGCGCGGCCATTTGCTCGGGCATGTTTAGTGCGAGTTGTTGCCAATGCGCGAAACTGTTATGAGTATCAGGCATGATTTAGTCTTTGCCGAAGCGGCGCTCCCATTCGCTCCAACTGATTTCACTGAAGGTCGGTTTTCCGAAAGGGGAGGTGTGTGGGGTGTCGCAGTGTAGCAGAGCTTCGGCGAGTTGCTGCACGCCTGCTTCACTCATGCTGTCGCTGCGACGGTAGCTGCCTTGCACTGCTAGTTTGGCGACTGCCTCCCAGACTAATTCGCTCTGCTTGCGCGAGCCCCCGCGTTGGCGCAGTAGATCCACCATGTCGCGCACGAAGCCCTCCGCTTGTTCCGGCTCCAGCCATGCTGGCACGGCCTCGATGCGATAGAAGTGACGGCCAAATTCTTCGATATGAAAGCCTTGTGCATTGACTAAATCGAGATGCGCTAAAAGCGCTTCTGAAGCTAAGGGCTCCAACTCGACGGGGTGTGGGATCAACAGGCCTTGGCTCGGTGGTGCGCTCTCTTTGTAGCTTTCAAGTATGCGCTCGAAGCGCACGCGCTGATCGGCATGCCGTAAATGTAGCATGACTAGCCCACGCGGGGTGTCAAAGAGGCCGTATTGCTTTTTTAATACAGTAATCAAGCGCCAGGTCGGACTAGATTGCGTGCTGCTCGCTGTGGTCGCCGCTGCGGAAGGGCGAGTTGCGAGGGGCGTCGCTGTCGCTTGGGGTGCTGGTGTGATGCCCGGTGCGGGCGTATGCCGTGGCTCTGCTTTGGATGCAGGCTTCGCCTCCGGCTGGCGGGGGCTACTTGGCGGCGTCGGTTGGGGCGAGGCTTTTGGGGCGGTGGGTTGGAAGGATTCCACCACTTCGGAGGATGTGGTTGCCGCGGACGGTGTCTTGAGCTCGACGGAGTCGTTCACGTCGACCGCATTACATGGGGCTTCGGCTTTAATGGCCGTGCCTTCGAGCTGTGGGCGTTGAGCCTCTGTGGCGGCGACTAGTGTTTCGGTAATTGCGCCCAGCACAAAGCGGCGAATCGCGCCATCATTACGGAAGCGAACCTCGCGCTTGGCGGGGTGCACGTTAACGTCCACCTCTTGCGTATTAATTTCTAAAAACAAAAACGCGGGCGGGTAGCGGCCTTTTTGAATGCGGCCATGGTAGGCGTCCAATACCGCGAAGCCGAGCGTGCGACTATCGACAGGGCGACGGTTAACCAGTGTGACCAGTTCGCGCCGGGTGGAGCGTCCCACTCCTGGCTTTGCGGTCAGCCCTGTCAAGCGGTAGCCTGTCTTGGGATCGCTCACGTCGACGGGTATTAAGTCGTCGGCTAAGCTGCGTCCCCAAATCTCGGCGATGCGGTCGCGCAAATTTTCGCAGGCAGGGGATTGAAAGACGGTGCGGCCTCCTTCGAGCACGCGGAAGGCTACTTTGGGGTGGGCCACCGCAAAGAGCCGTGTGTTGTAAGTGATGTGAGCAGTTTCGGTGGGGTCGGTCTTTAGGAACTTGCGCCGTGCGGGCACGGAGTTGAATAGTTGCGCCACTTCGATCACGGTGCCCACAGGCATGCCGCAGGCCTTTTTATCCAATAACTTGCCGCCATTGATTTTGATTTCGGTGCCGTGCTCCCAGCCTTCGGCGCGGGTGCGCAGGGTGAAACGTGAGACCGACGCGATTGAGGGCAGGGCTTCGCCCCGAAAGCCGAAGCTCGATACCTCGTTTAGGTCGACCGCCTCACGGATCTTACTGGTGGCATGTCGCTCCAGTGACAGAAGTGCTTCGTCGGGGCTCATGCCCTTACCATTGTCTTCGATGCGAATGTAGGATTTGCCGCCATTGCGGAATTCGACTTCGATCCGAGTGGCTCCGGCGTCGATACTGTTTTCTACTAGTTCCTTGACCACGGCGACTGGGCGCTCAATCACTTCGCCTGCGGCGATTTGGTTAGCGACTCGGTCGGATAGTATACGGATCGTTGACATAGTTAAAGAGGGCTTACTCTTTTGAAGCACTGTGCGGCAGCTGCAAAGCAATTTCTTAATAAGTAAATCCGGACTTGTGGTTTTGGAGCATGGCTTACACTAACAATAGATGCGACCCATTCAAATGGCCGCGCCGTGCTTCGCTGGCGTGGTTATGGGTCTGTTTTCTTAACCTCTTTACAAACAACGCTATGTCAAACCGCCTTGCAGACGAAAGCAGCCTTTATTTACAACAACATGCTTCCAACCCAGTGGATTGGTATCCTTGGGGCGAGGAAGCCCTGCAGGCTGCCGAGGAGTCGGGCAAGCCCTTGCTGGTGTCGATCGGGTACTCGGCCTGTCACTGGTGCCACGTGATGGCGCACGAATCTTTTGAAGATGAGTACATCGCTGGCATTATGAATAAGCATTTTATCTGCGTAAAGGTCGACCGCGAGGAGCGCCCTGATGTGGATCAAGTGTATATGGAAGCGGTGCAAATGATCCAGCAGCAGGGGGGCTGGCCGCTCAATGTATTTTGTTTGCCCGATGGGCGGCCTTTCTTTGGGGGCACTTACTTCCCGCCTGAAGATCGCGGGCAGGGGCTCATCCCTTGGCCTCAGATGTGCATGCGAATTGCCGACTTTTATAAGCGCTCCAAGGACGAGTTGATTGAAAATGCCGACGCCATTCAGAAAAACATCTTGGCAGGCACTCAAGCCTCTAGCACCGGCGGTGCATCTGGGGGCTGGAACCCTGAACTGTTGATCGAAGCAGCCGTGGGCATCTGCGGCAATCACGACGATCAATACGGCGGCTTTGGCGGTGCACCCAAATTCCCACCTTCGATGTCGCTCAATTTCTTGCGTGCCCTGCGGCCACAAGCGGAGCCCGATTTGGCGAAGCGGATCGACGACATTTGCAGTATCACGCTGCGCGCGATGGCGCATGGAGGGCTCTTCGACCAGTTTGGTGGCGGCTTTGCCCGATACAGTGTGGATGCGCACTGGCTGATTCCGCACTTCGAGAAGATGCTCTACGATAATGCATTGCTACTCGACGCCTACACGCGCGGCTGGCTGGACAGCCAAGATCCCCTCTACGCCGCAGTGGTGGAGGAAACTGTCGGCTGGCTCGAACGGGAAATGTCCTCGCCTGATGGAGGCTTTTACGCCGCGCTCGATGCCGATAGCGAGGGTGAAGAGGGGCGCTACTACGTGTGGACGCCGGAGCAGGTCGATTCTGTGCTGGGGCCCTCGCTCGCGCGTGAAGTGCGCGCTGCGTATAACATTACTGCGGAGGGCAACTTCGAGCATGGCAACAGCAATCCCGCACTGGCCGAGCCCGACTTTGCCGTGCGGGAAAAACTGGCCGACGCCCGACGGCAGCTGCGCGAACACCGCGAAGCTGAACGTGTGGCTCCGGGCCGAGACAGCAAAGTGAGCACCGCCTGGAATGGCATGTTGATTCGTGCGCTCGCGGATGCCGGCTTCTATTTCAATCGGCCCGAGTGGCTGCAACGCGCGCGTCAAGCCGCCGACTTCTTGTGGGATGCGCTGGTCACAGAAAGCGACGAGGGCATTCAGCTCAAAGCCGTTTACTACGCCGGAGGCGGCGCACAAGTGGATGGCTTCTTGCACGATTACGCTCTACTGGCCGAAGCCTGCCTGGCGCTGGCTTCTAAAATCGACTGGATCGAACCCGGCGCGTCGGCCCTCTATCAAGCTCGCGCACAAGCCTGCTTAGATCAGGCCCTGCATGATTTTGCAGATCCACATTCGGTCGGTTATTATTTCACCGCCGAGCACACCGAGACGCCCGTGGCTCGCCGTAAAGAGTGGTTTGATAATGCCACCCCTTCCGGCAACTCTGTGATGTTGCATGCCCTGAGCGGGCTCTATGCGCTCACCGGTGATGCACGCTACGCCTCCGAGTTTGAACTCACCTTGCCCGCATTCGGCGATTACGCGCGCAAGGTCGCTGCCGGCGTGGCGCACGGCCTCGAAGCTGCAGCGACGCAGCAGGCCGGCATCGCCGTGATCAAAGTCGGCCAAAGCGTGGATCTCTCCGCCCTGCGCGATGGCCTCGCGGCACAGCCTTGGCGCCGCTGCTTCATCCAGCAAAGCGCCGATTTGTCGGCTCATCAGATTCAAGTTTGCCTCGGCACGCAGTGTTTAGCGCCGACTGAGGATCTTGCGAAAGGCATTGCTTCAATCTAGCGGATAGGTATTCAATGGGTTGGAGTCCCGCCTTGAGGCGGGACTCCAACCTCAACCGCCACATTTTTAACATTTTAAGATGTCCGACGATCTTCACGATCTCTACCAGTCGATCATTCTCGATCACAACAAGCGCCCGCGTCATTATGGTGTGCTTGCCGAGGCGACGCATCATGCCGAAGGCTACAATCCACTTTGCGGTGATAAGATTACAGTCTTTTTGCGCATTGTAGACGATCGAATCGAAGCCATTCAATTTGAAGCAGCCTGTTGTGCGATTTGTAAGGCCAGCGCTTCGATGATGGCAGATGCTTTGCAGGGGCAGAGCCTGTCAGAGGGTGAATCGCTTCGCGAGGGAGTCAGCCGTATCTTAGATCCCAGTACAGACGAGAGTCCGAGTTTAGACACGTCGGGCGAGCTGGCATCGCTCGCGGGCGTGCGTCAATTTCCCGCGCGTATCAAGTGTGCGACCCTTCCTTGGCACACCTATCAAGCTGCTTTACATCGTGAAACTCGGGACACTCTAGAATAGTTGCGCTCAAGTCGAAATGTCATTAGGCTTTATTAAGCTCATGCCTTTTAGAGTCAGGACACTACTGCAAACTGCCTAGGTGCTCAATCGACATGTTTTCAGCGATTTTGTCGTGTGAGATGAGTGCATATTTCCAAGGCTTTTCGCCATGTCTGGCTGCATAGTCGGAGGCGTGTTGGCACCATTTTTCAGCGGCCTCTTTTTTAGCCAGCACCTCGACGTCGCACATCTTATTGCTGGCTTTGGGCTCTAGCATGTAAATGGCATCTTGAGTCTCGGCAATAAAGTCGGGTTGATATTCTGGATGATCGGTTCCTGAATTATAAAAGATTTGGAACTGCCCTTTGGCTGGCTTGAACCACTTCTCAGTCTCACGATCCAGGATGACGGATAGGATACGCTCACCTTCGGCGTCAAATTTTTGAACGGGGTAGAGGCAGCGTTTAAAACCTCCGAAGAGATACTTGGACATATTGCTTTTGTCCTTTGGCGACACCTTGTAGTCCATGATCGGTTCGTTCGAGGAGGCGGTGTATGCGCTACCTTTTAATTCTGTGAAACCCTTGCTGATGACGACTTCATACTCGACCGTATCGTCCTCCCAGTAATGGGCCTGCATGTCGGTGTGGATGCGGTTCACAATTTCCTGTTGATGTCGGGACAGCACTTTGCGGGCATCCTCCTCGGATAAGTAACTTAGGAAATGCTTTACCGTCTGGCTGGCCAAATCATAGAGCAGGTCCGCGTGTTGGTCATAATTGATGTCGTCAAAATCTACGAGACCGCGCACGACGTAGTCTTCCAGCCGTTTCTCTTTCTGTCCTCCTTTGCCTAGGCCGACAGTCTCCGTTTCGCCTGTTCGGAGGAATTGCACCCACAGTTCTTCCGTAATTGGCGGGAATCTTAAATTGCTCAGTTCGAGCTGAAAGGCGTGAAAGCCTGAGGCAACTTCGCCCTTGGGCACTACTAGAATGCGGGGGACATTTATAGTCCGTTTAACTACTAGTTCTGTCGCTTTTTTTACGATGTCTTGAATGTCTGGTTGCTCAGCGACGCCTTCCATTTCCATTTGTGAGGGGCGCAGCTTGCGAGCGACTTCTTCCACGAGTTGCGCTTGGATGTCGTCGTTCTTTAGATACTGGGTCGTCGGCACTTTACTAGGTTGGCTTTCCAGTTGTTGGATTGCCTTATACGTCGCCTGCGCCACTGCGATTTCAGCGGGAGCTGTGAAAGTTGGCGTTTCGTTGTGTGGTGCCGTTTCGCTCGAACTGGTGAGTTGCTCAGGTTGAATGCCGAGCTGATGGGCGAGCCCGGACTGAGACACCACAGTCTTGGTTTTCTTTACTATTTCATCCGGGTCCAGCAGCACGGTTTCCAGATGAATCGCCGATTCCGGGCGGTTGGCTTCATCGACGATTTCTTGGAACTTGTCGTGCGCGACAATGTTTAGGCGGTCCACCGCCTTGACGCCCGTGCGCTTGCCGTAAGGGAGGCGTAGACCACGCCCGATCGATTGCTCGATTAGGATGCGAGCATTCGCCGCACGTAGTGGCACTATAGTATAGAGGTTTGTTACGTCCCAGCCTTCTTTCAGCATGTTGACGTGGATGACTATTTCGGTCGGCTCGTTGGGGTCTTCTACCTTGAGTAGACGGCTGATCATTTCTTCTTCCTTTGCCCCTGTCTTACTGGAGTCGACTTGAATGGCCTTCCCTTTGTAGCGGCCTTCAAAGAAATCAGCCGATTCGATCAATTGTAGCAGTTGCTCGGCATGGGTGATGTCACGGGCGATGACTAATACAAACGGCTTAACAATCTTTTGGTTCGTTTCACGCGCATAGGTTTCGAGCAAGACTTTGGTTTGCTCATGCAGGCGCACACCGTCTTCCAGCTTGAGCTGTTCCAGTATTTCTTTGCTCATCCCCTTTGGATTGAAATTCTTACGTGTCACCACCGCTGGTTCCTTCACAAAACCGTCGGCCATCGCTTTGCCTAGAGCGTAATCGTAAATGACATTGTTAAAAGGAATGCCGCCCTTATTGGTTTCCAAGAAGGGCGTCGCTGTTAGCTCAAGGCCGATCACCGGCTTCAGCTCGTTGATCGCTCTGACTCCCGCTGAGGCGCGATAGCGGTGCGATTCGTCCATCAGTAGCACCAGGTCCGGCAAGGCAGCTAGATATTCAAAATAACTTTCACCGATGTATTCTGAGAGCCGCTTAATCCGTGGTGCTTTGCCGCCACGCACCTCTGAGTTGATTTTGCTGATGTTGAAAATGTTGACCTTGCAGCGCAGGACTTGGTCAAACAAAGTGCCCGCCTTGTCTTCATAGTTGTCACCGGTAATGATCTCGGGTGCGTCCTGCGCGAAGGCAGCGATGCCTTTAAATACGTACTTTGATGTGTTGGGCGTAAAATCTGTGATCAGTTTGTTGTAGATCGTCAGATTCGGCGCCAATACAAAGAAATTATTGATACCGTGTGCGAGGTGTAGATAGCTGATAAAAGCACCCATTAGGCGAGTCTTGCCTACACCGGTGGCCAGTGCGAAGCAGAGCGATGGGAATTCACGCTCGAAGTCGGTCACCGATGGGAACTCACTCTGGATGACTTCCAACGCTGCGGCGATGTCTGTATCCTTTCGCAGTGGCGAAATTTCAGTAATCCGATCAAGGATTTCCAGCGAACGGCGCTGAGGCGGGCGTAGGCTCAACCGGCCTGAGATGGCATTGACGTGGTGGTTCATGGTTTCCAAATGGGGTGGTTCATCCAATCCTCGGTCAGACCGAGGTTTATGCTAGGGACTTCGGGATATTCACGGAACAGGGCTTCCACCCGCTCGCGCCAGCGGCTAGTCGGGGATATTTTGCGCAGAAAGTCCCAACACATCATGATAAGAATACCGCTTCGGTCGTTTCTTAATTTATGCGCGCCGTGCCAGTTCGGGAAGGTTTTGCGGTTCTTCATTTTGGGGAAGGCCGACACATCGCAATAGCCGAAAGCGCCGTGGGCATGGCTGAAGTGGTAGACAGTCTTCGTCCGTATGGAGACCTCGATCCGTTCAATCGCATCGAGCATCAGCACACGCAGCCTGCGATCGAAGCAGTAGCGGTTCCAGACTTCCCCGAGCCGAGTGCCCTCGCGAAACTCATCGGAGCCCTCTTTCCGATATGGATACAAATAGCCGGAAAGCCTGTAGTAGCTGACGGAACTCAAGCGCTGGATCAGTTCATCGCGATCCGCGACCAAGCCGCGCTTCAGCAATCGATCCGCCTGCACTTCGAAGCTCAGCGCTTCTTTCGTGTATTCCATCAGGCGCACCCCCTTCCCGCTGCAGTGAAGTCTTGGCATTGGGCACAAAAAAACCCGCCGGAATTACGCTTCAGGTTCTCGAAAGAACCGAGAGGCGCGGCGGGCATGCTGAGAATAATGTAGAACAACTCCCGACTTTTTTGCAAGCAAATAAAGCGCAGCAAGCGCATGCAGCGCAATAAGCAGACCCGCTCTGACCAAGAAACACTCATATTTCCAGCTCCTGTTGGCCGGGCTCGGCGGGGGCTTCAGGGAGGTTGTCCACGCGCAGGCTGTAGTCGTCATGCCCCCATTCGCAACGATCGAGCACGGCTTTGGGCACTTTTTTAACAGTCAGGTTCTCGTAGCCATCTTTTTTCCCGCGAAAGGCAGGACAGACCACCAGGAGCGAACGGTTCGCACCGACCTCGTCGCTCAGTTGCTGAAGCTGGGCGTGGTTGAGCTTGGCCGTGGTCACGTAGATGAAATCCGTCTCGGTGGAGGTGCCGTGCTGCCAGTAGAGGCTGTCGCTCGGGGCATAGGTGAAGCCTTCCAGCTTGCAGACCGCTTCGGCCAGCATGGCAGGGTTGTAATCCTGGGAGATCACCCAGTTGTCCCACTTGTCCTTTTCCAGTAGCGAAGGCGCGAGCTTGTAGTAGCGGAAACCGCCGCCGCCTTTCCAATTGACTGCCTTGGTGATGCCGCCGGGGTCTTCGCCGTCGATTACCTTTTTAAGGCGCGGGATACAGTGGGTATGGCAATGCTCGCCCAGTTCGATTCCGATCCAGCGGCGTCCCATCTTGTGGGCGACGGCGGCTGTCGTTCCGGAGCCAAGAAAGGAGTCGAGAACGAGGTCGCCGGGGTTGGTAGAAATTAATAGAATGCGTTCCAGCAACTCTTCAGGCTTTGGGGTTGCGAAAGGGGTGATTTCAGGAAGGAGTTTTCTGAGGTGGTCTCTTTTTGCGGATTGGTTAGTTCCGGCTTCTTCGCCTGGCCACCAGGTTCGAGGAACTACCCCTTGTTGAACCTCAGAAAGGTAGCGCTTTATAACTGGGAGACTGTCGCCACCTTTTCCGAAATGAACACGGTTCTCAGCACGAGCTCTTTCGAAGTTAGCCTTTGAGAATCGCCAATAATTTCCCGATGGAGGTGTGACGATTCTACCAGACGGAAGGGTGATTTCGAACCTCGCTCCATCTGAACCGCTTTTTGCAGTTCCATTGTCTCCCTGCAGCCAAGGACCACGTGGGTCATTGTCTGGATTCTTATAGCGTTTTGTTTGTGCCTCAGTGCGAGGAAGCAGGTTCCTGAATTTTCTCCATACATTTAGGTTCTTAGCATAAACGAGAATGTGATCATGAGCTCCAGATATGTATGTGTCCCCACGCCTACCTTTGTCTTTTTCCCATGCGATGGATGCTACGAAATTACCTCTGCCAAAAATCTCATCACAAAGAACCTTTAGGTAATGAGCTTCGTTGTCATCTACTGTTATCCAGATCGAGCCTTCGTCATCCAGAAGGTGTCGAAGTAAGTCTATCCTATCACGAATCAAAGACAACCACAATGAGTGCTCCACCCCATCATCATAATGCTCAAAGGCAGAGCCCGTATTATATGGTGGATCAATAAACACACACTTCACCTTGCCCGCGTATTCCTGTTCCAACGCTTTTAGCGCTAGCAGATTGTCTCCGAAGATCAGTTTGTTATCGAAAAGGTCTTCTTTTTCGACACGGTGCGGCGCATGGTAGGATTGTTCTGGATCTTCGAGCAGGATACGCGGCTCCAGTTTCGGGCGGTTTTCTTTGCCGATCCAAGTCAGCTCAAGTTTAGTTTTTTTTGAAGGCATATAGTTATTTTATGAATACTGACTAATGCGCCAAATTGCAGTTGCTTGATCAGCAAGCCATTGTTGTCTCGATTGAATTTGCTCACGTTGCCATTCGGGATACTTAGAAACTTTCTGACTAATCTGGTAATTGCTCGCACCAAATATCGCAGACTTTTCCGCGAAGGCTTGCTGTCCCAAATCTCCGTTCACACCTGCAGTGGCCAAGGTCATATTCCCTAGACGATCCGCATACTCATCGATGCCTTCTTCTCCAAAATAGTCTATCCATGCCTCTTCTGGATGCTCGGGTAAGATATGTTCGAGCGTTAATGATGCCTCATCTATCGGATGATTCGGGTTTAGATGGCGCTCGATCCGAGCTAGCAGGTAGCGCACTTTCTTACTGGTTTTACCGGTTTTAAATGTGCGCGTGGCAAAGGAATGTCTGAACTCTTCGTCCGAAGGGTAGACTTTTCGCAGCTCCTGCAATGTTTCTGGTAAGCTCTGCCCCTGATAAATGGCTCGCGCGACGGAGTTATATATGCCCTCTTGGTCCTTTGCTGGTTTCTGGCAAATTACGTTATAGCGGATTGAGATGATTTCTATGGCTCTCAGGAGTCGCACAAAGTCCGCGGTTTCCCATTTTTCCCAAGCTGAGAGTAGGATGCCTTGGGGCTGGACGATACTAAATAGATTGAGCGCGGAGAGGCTTTGCTCCGCGTCGCTCAATGCATGGGCTTTCCAAAACTCATCACGGGCATCTTGCAGAGCTGAATAAATTTCAGCATTTCGATCTAAACTACGCAAATGCTGAAAGGCTTGCTCTGGGGTAGTGATTGAACGTTTGATTCGCTTGAAAAGATCATTTTTACGGGCGAGAGGATTACGTCGATTCCACTCCGTCAGCAAGAAACGCGAAAAGTCGTGCTTTCCTAATTGATTGAGCACTCGCCCCCACTGCTCTTCAATTTCGCGAATACGTGTTTCGTGTGTGCTCGCATCCTGATCGATGATTGCAAACAGAAAATTCTTAAGCAAATCTGGAGTGGACAGCTGAACACCGCGAGCATTCAAGGTCTCGAATACTCGGTAGGCGTTCACTTCACTGCCGACTCGGATTGTCGTAAAAAGGAGGAGGCTCGTCATCCGATCGACGAAATTAGCAACCGCTTCACCGTC
>PBYS01000100.1 GCA_002729725.1 Puniceicoccaceae bacterium | reverse complement strand
CAGCAGGCGAATACACGATGCTTTTGCATTACGGACAATACGACAGCCAATATGAAATCGAAATCGAAGCACAAGGAGCCGAGGCTTTGAACTTTGACGGTGGGAGTGATCACGTGACAGGCCTCAAGCCGCAGCGCTGGCACTATTACCGTATCGACGTGCCCGAAACCGTAAATGGCGAAGATGTTCTAGGCTGGGAGTTGCGAGTCAAAGACTGGGTCGGCGGCAGTCCTCAACTCACCGTTCGACGTGAGCAGATTCCGAATTCAAGTGGGACTTCACCCAGCAATTGGCCATCATCCGGAACGACTTTTACTCCTGGCTATCAGATCGGGGCATCCGGTGACGGATGGACGGGTGACTACAATACCAGCAACGGGGCCGCTGACACGGTCGATCGTGTCTTGAGCATGTCGATGGGGAATCCTTTGGAGCCAGGCACCTATTACATTGGAGTCTATAATCAGGACTACAGCGAGGATTGCGCGTTTACGTTACAAAGTCGTGGTATCGGAAGCGGCATGAGCCTGGATGTGGTCGATGTCACACCTGGCTCCGATGCAATCGTAAATGGCCTAGACCCTCGCGAGCCGGCCTTCTTCAAGTTTGAATTGGCGGCTCCGGTGACTGGCTGGCAATTTGAGTTGGATTTTGGTGCGACCACTCCAAACGGCGAAGGCATGCTACTGCTTCGCAAAGATTGGTTACCCAATACCTATGCCTACGGAGATTCAAACAACAGCCCATTCAACCAAGCTTCACAAGCAGGCCAGCTGACCAACCAAACTGAATTGAAAATCCAAGGGCAAGAGCGCATGACCTTGCTACCCTATAATGGGGAAACGGAAATCCCAGCCGGAACGTATTACGTGGCCGTGATCAGTGAGGGAAATAGCCCCACTAGCACGGACCGAATTGGAACGGGCGACGTGGATTTGGTCCTACGCAACGATTTTGACCTGGGTGTGCAGGATCTTGGTACACTGAATGTTGGTGCCATCGAAAATGAGTCGGGCACCCTGCTGCCGGGTGAGGTCGATTTTTACCGTTTCACAGTTCCAGTCGACACTTTGGCCTTGGCGATCACATCGACGGAAACAACGGCGGCAACAAGCTACCTCACTGTGCGCACCGATGGCAGCCATTTACCCCGTAGTCTCGGTGGCTACGGATTATCTGGCGGTCAACCCTATCAACACTACCTGACATACCAGGGAACAATCAATATCAGCAACCCGCCAGCAGGCGAATACACGATGCTTTTACATTACGGACAATACGACAGCCAATACGAAATCGAAATCGAGATGAAGGAGACGAGTCCGTTGGGTTTCACAAGTCAGCTACCTGCGCCTCCTTCAAATACTGTAAGCTTCGATCTACTGAGTCAGGAACTAGAATTCTACGAGCTTGAGGTTCCGGAAACGGTGAATGGTCAGGTTTACCTAGGCTGGCTGTTGGAGCTGAATATGACTTCTGGAAATGCGACCGTAAGTGTGCAGAAGGATCGCTTGCCATTGGATTCGGATACTAGCTATCAAAGTGGCACGTCCAGCAGTCGGCTCTACTTAGGGACTCATTTTTATGGCTATAATAATCGTGCGTATGACCTGCTTCCCGGCACATGGCATGCGCAGGTCTCAGCAAGTGGAAACGCACAGGGCACACTTACCAGTGAAGCGATTTTTGCAACTGAGCTGAATATGGATGCTGTGCAAAATGCCGATGGCGGCACACATACCGACACAAAATTAATCGCTTCAGGTGAAAAACAGTTTTATGTAGTCGAAGTACCCGCAGAGCTTGATGGCAAAGAGGTCTTGGGCTGGAGCCTCGACCTGGAAGAGCTTTCTGGTGATGCAACAGTTAAAGTGAGTCGTAATGTCTTACCGATTAATTATAATGTAACCACCTACAGCGACAGCGACGATACTTTGCTGATGGACGCAGCTCAAGCCACACCGGGAACTTACTATATTGAGGTACACGGAAACAACGCGACGGAGTACGTTCTGACGAGTGAAGCGATTACAACCGATGATATTCGTCGCACTTGGGCGATGCCTCTACGTGACGCATCCACCACAACACCTGGCCTGACCTCGCCTGATTTTGGTGATAGTGGTATCGATGCATCCGGAAATACACTCCCCAACGACCAGGGCCTTGATATTCCTGCAGATCAACTGCATTACTATACAGTCACAATTCCGGACGACAACGAAGGCCTGTTCCGGATTCAACTGGATGCGATTAGCGGCAACCCTGATCTATATATTCGTAAAGACTGGTTAGCGGGCGACGAGTTCAACAATGATTTTGAACTGACCCAAAACAACCAAACGCAATATGCAAACTGGGTCGCAGAAGACAGTTTCTTTGAGAAGCAGCTGGCTCCTGGCACCTACTATCTTGCTGTTGAGGCAGCGAGTGGCACAAACGCACGCTATCGCCTACGCTTATCAACTGGACGAATGCAAGACCTGCCTATGGATGGAGGCAGTTTAGAGAATCAAGTCATGGCGGGGGATGATTGGCGCTACTACCGAGTCGATGTCCCACTGGATCTGCCCGAGAACTGGGAGATTAATTTCACCTTATCTCAAGGCAACGTAAGCATGTATCTACGCGACACAGTGCCACCAGGATATATATTCACCGGCTATGGATCTTCGATCAGAAGCTGGCGTAACGATTCAAAAAATCAAGGAACGTATAGTGATTACACATCTCCTGGAATAATCACCCTAAGTGCACCGCAAGTTCGACCTGGACATACATACTATATTGGGTTCCGAGCACTAACTGATTCGAATTTCTCAATCAGTTCAAACATTTCAGGTAGCACCATGACGGATCCATCGCTAATTGATTTCTATGGTGGCAGCGTCAGC
This sequence comes from Puniceicoccaceae bacterium, assembly GCA_002729725.1. Taxonomy (GTDB): domain Bacteria; phylum Verrucomicrobiota; class Verrucomicrobiia; order Opitutales; family Coraliomargaritaceae; genus Thalassobacterium; species Thalassobacterium maritimum. Next base: position 47,003 of record PBYS01000100.1, on the reverse strand, counting down.
GACTCGCTCTCCGCAGGCGAAACTCATTACTACCGAGTAGTGAGCCCCGCAGATGCAGTGCGTTGGATGCACCATGCGACACACTCCAGCGACGTAAAGATATACATTGAGCAAGGCTCGTTTCCGTCTGCGACCAGTTCCGACGATGCCTACAGCAACTGGCAGTCGAACTGGGAATACAACCATACTTTCAGTACGAGTTGGCCTTGGGTGACCGGAGAATCCTACTACATTGCTCTGGTCAATGAAGGCCTCAGCGAAGAAAACTACACTTTCACGATGAACGGTAAGAATATTTATACCGACGATCAGGATGGGAATGGAATCCCAGATCAGTGGGAGCGCGATACGCTCGGTTCATATGGCTATAACCCACTTTATGATTATGATAACGATGGCACACCATTTATCTTAGAATACTTCTTCGGCATGAACCCACAGGTTCATGATAAACCCGACATCCAGGTCGGTGCTGATTCGGATACTTTCAATCTCGATTTCCGTAAAACAACTCACACAGAGCTACTAGAAAGCACAGTGATGCGCAGCAATACACTGCTCCCCGGCTCCTGGATTGACGCTGGCGCGATGCTTGAGCTATTGACAAACGAGGGTGAGACTCAGCTATGGCGGGCTCGTATTCCAATCCTAGAAGGCCGAGATACCGATTTCTTCCGCCTGCAAGTTGAACCTTAAAGTTAAGAGGAGTAGGCAGAGAACAGAATACAGAACTCAGGCCTGACACGCAATGAGTTAAGGAACTTCGTGCGTCGCCAATATGGCGACGCACGAGATCCACGGAAGTATCTGCTCCCTGAGCTCTGAATTTAAGGTTTAATACGATCCACCACGAGTGGTAAAACGAGTGGCGGCTCTGAAGAGAGGTGGATGGCTGCCCGTAGGCGCGCCTCCGCTGCGGCGCGAGATTCTTCATCGCGATAATGAATACGAACAATGGCTTCGCCGGGTTGCACACGATCGCCGACCTTTTTTAAGAGTTCCAAGCCCACTGCTGGATCGATGACAGAATCTGTCGACACGCGCCCAGCCCCGAGTAAGCATGCGGCCTCTCCGAAGCTACGAGCATCCAGGCCACTGACATACTGGGCCTCCTTTATCTCGGGGCCGACATCGCAGCTAAACTCGCAGAGTGGCAAGCGCTGGTAGTCATCCACCACCCGCGGATCACCGCCCTGAGCTTGAACCAGTTCGCGAAACCCCTCCAGCGCGGCACCGCTCTGGATCGCCCCCCTAAGGGCATCCATCGCATCCTCTTGGGTGGAGTGAATGCCGCCAAGCACAAGCATTTCCGCACACAGGGCATAGGTGACTTCCATCAAATCTTCAGGCCCCTCGCCGCGCAGGCAATCAATCGCTTCGATCACTTCCAAGGAGTTTCCAATCATTCGCCCCAGCGGCTGCTCCATACGTGTCAACAAGGCGGAGGTTGGCTTGCCCATGCTGGCACTGATCGCGACTAAAGCCTCAGCCAACTCACGCCCACGCGCTTCCGTGGGCATGAAGGCGCCATGCCCGAATTTGACATCGAGCACCAGCGCGTCGATGCCCTCAGCTAGTTTTTTGCTGAGGATACTGCCACAAATCAGAGGAATGCTCTCGACGGTGGCGGTGACATCTCGCAGAGCGTACAGCTTACGATCGGCGGGCACCATATCGGCAGACTGCCCGATCATGGCTTGATGAATGTCCTGCAGTTGCTGGCGGTAGGCGGCGTCACTCAGCTCGGTGGAAAACCCGGGAATGGCTTCCAGCTTATCCAAGGTGCCCCCAGTGTGCCCCAGGCCGCGCCCACTCATCATGGGCACGCACAATCCACAAGCGGCGACGAGTGGCGCTAGAATGAGCGAAACTTTATCTCCCACCCCCCCGGTGGAATGCTTATCCACTTTAGGGCTGGTAACTTCCGGCAGCTCCACAATCCGGCCAGAGCGCATCATGGCCTCAGTCAAGCAGCCTGTCTCCTCGGGAGTCATCCCCTGAAGAACGATGGCCATTAATAAAGCACTGGATTGGTAATCTTTAAACTCTCCCGATACGACACCGGCGACAAAGGACTCGATCTCAGCGCGACTCAAAACCAATCCATCGCGTTTATGAGCTATGATCTCTTGCGGCAATATCTTCATATACCAGAGTGTGCGCAAGAAGAGCCGCTTGTCGAGCCAGCGAAAATTTCCCTGATTAACAGTTCATTTCCGGTTGCGTCTGTAGCAAGCCTTGCTACAGTTCAAGGCAACCCTGCAGTGTTCGAGACTTAATGGAGTATCTGTCCTTTACTCTGAAACAATCGGGAGTTTGCCCCGCGTAGGTGGCTGTCCAGCCGTCAACCGGAAGACAAATACTTACGAGGAAAGCTCCCACCTTAAGCTCAAAAGGCTAAGAACTCCCACTAAAGACGGCACAGGCGGGGCCTTTTTGTGTACGGATGTCAGGAGTCATTTGTAGGGACGCGACGTGGACCTTTTTGAGCAGCAAAGAACGCGCTACCCACCCTCGCCAAAAGAGATCGAGTGGATCCCAACCGACTTCAGCGCGTTGAGCACATTGACGACGCTCTGCTGATAAGTTTCGGGGTCGGGCTGGATAATCACGAGTGTTTTCAAGCCCGCTCGATCGGAGGAGAGTTTCAACTGATTCAAGGTGCGCGTGAGATTGGGCAAAGCCGCGCTGCCGGGGTTATCAGTCGGCACCCCATTAAGCATAACAGTGCCATCGAGCAGAATATCAATATAGTGTTGTTCGGGCAGTGGCGTATCCGGCGGAGCGGCCACACTGGAAGGTAACTTTACACCGAGGTCGGCTTCTTCTTTCACGATGGTAGTGGTGACCATGAAGTAAATGAGCAGCAGGAAGACGATGTCGATCATCGGTGTGAGGTCGACTTTATCATCGGGAATCTGCAGGCGTTTAGCTTTCATGGCTATTGGGCGCTCTGATAAGTGGCAAAAATAACATTGGGCACACCGCCTTCAGCGGCTGCGGCAAAGACCTTACGTACTTCCTTGAATGCCACATTGGCATCGGCACGAACGTAAAGCTTCAGCTGTGGTGCCTGCGCCTTGGCCTGAGCAACCAACCCTGGTAGCTCTTCGATCACGGTGGATTCCGCACCATAAAATATGGTGCCATCTGACTTCACGGTAATAGTAGTACGCATGCCACGCTCCTCAGGGATGCTGGCATTCTCGGCAATCGGCACAGTGATAGGCACCAATTGCTGCACTTGCATGTTCGCCACTGTCATAAAGAAGACAATGAGCAGAAAGACGATGTCGATCATCGGTGTGAGATCGGGCGTCTCAGCCGTGTGTTCGATTGGTCGCGGTTTCATGGTATATAAATTAAGGCGTCGTCAAATCAAGAAGCCGAGTGCTCGGCAACCATGCCATTCTTTTTCATCAGCCGAGTCATCTCGCCTAGGCGTTCATAGATGCCAGACGAAGCAGCCATGTATTTATTTTTAAAATAAAAATAACACATCAGCGCAGGGATCGCTATCAGCAATCCGGATGCGGTAGTCACCAGAGCTTCGGAAATATTATTGGCCAGCAGCTCCGGCTTACCAAGACCTTGCGCCGCGATATTACGGAAGGCTTTAACCATACCACTCACGGTGCCGAGCAGCCCCATCATTGGAGAGACCGAAGCAACCACTTGTAAATATTGCACAAAGACCAAGGGGCTAGCCAACACTTTACCCGCACGTTCCTCCAGGGCTTCATTCACCTCGGCCACGGAAGCATAGCCGTCACTCACGGTTTCAAATCCAAGACGTAAAATATCCGTCATGTAACCAGGGTGCGCATCACAGGCACCCAAGGCCGCGCTCGCATCCCTGGCCTCAATTGCCGCACGCAAATCCGCAGTCGCCTCGGGCTGTGTAAAACGCTTCTCTTTAATAATAAGTGCGCAATAGACCGCAAGTCCAACCGTCGCCACAGAGAACGCGAGCAAGGGATACATCGCCCAACCACCCTGCTGAAACATAGTCCAAATGGTAATCGTTTCCTCAGCAGGAGCGGCTGCCACAGCGGACTCGCTCTGTCCCTGCGCTAGACTGGCGAAACAGACTGACAACCAAAGCGCAAAGGCGAATCGCCGAACAACACAATAAAACGGATTTAGTTTTGTATTCATAATTAGGATACTCATGGGGTTAAAGTTTCAAGATCCTTCAGACTCGCTCGAGCCCAAGGACTCTCAGGAAAGGAAATAGAGAGTTCGCGATGCGCGGCAATGGACGCTTCATTCATGTCGACACGAGCATACACAAGTGCGACTGTGTAAAGTAATTCCGGATACCACGGATCAGTGGAGTTGGCATAAGTTTTCCCCTCAGCTGCGGAGCGCATCGCAGCTGAGAAATCTTCGTCACGCAAACTCAAGCGCGCTTTAATCAACTCACGTAAAGAATAACCGGGCGTGCTGACTTCCATCTCTGGCAGGTGATCTAAAAAGACAGACGGCACCAAATCATGGCCTAGGTAGAAACTACAATACGCCACCCAAAGGCGGGCACGCGTTTGATACACGTTCTCGCTCACTTGAATCTTACGATACAAATTAAAAGCCCGTAAATAATCGCTGCGCTCGCGCCATGCGTGCGCCAAATCAAGCATAACAGCCAGACGCGCATCTGATAACATCCGCGCAGACAGGACATGTCGATGCACCCGATCCAGCGCAGATGATTGCTCGGCATCAGCCAAAGCGAGCGCTAAGTGCCCCACACGATCCAGCACACTGGCTGGCGCCAGCGAGAGCGGGATCTGCGTCGCGACCTCTGCCGCCTCGCGCCACTGCTCCGCCGCAGTTAAGGCATCCAGATACAACAAAACCGTCGGCAGCATATTACCCGGCAATTCACTTAACTCCAGATACTGGATAAAGGGCTTTGCCTGTTCCCGAATCACAGGCAAGGCCTGCAGCACTTGACCGCGCTCAAAGTCTTCAATCGCGTCGTAAAAGGCTTGAGGAAATAAAAAGTTTAGAGCACCACGTTGACGCAGCAACTCATCTATTTCGAGATAGGCACGGCCGCCGCGATCAGGCCCCACAGGACGAAAAACGATTTCGTCACCATCCACTCCAGTCAAAACCACATCCTTCATTTGCTGCGGATATTGCAAGCGCATGTTAATCTCAGGCTTAGCAGATAAGAAGTATGGCAACATGCAGATGCAGAGACAGACTAAGCAACGATTCGTAGATATTTTGTTACACATATTCATAGCTTATAGAGACTGGGCATGTCGGCGGATGACCTGATAAAGTGGCGATTCCTCGGCACGCGGGAGATCGAGAAAAAATTGATATGTATTGCGGGCCGATTCTGTCTCGCCCTGCTCTTCGAGCAATTGAGCACTTTCCAGCACAGCCTTAGCGGACCACTCAGGGTAGCCGGCATAGGCAAGGTAAGTGCGTTCGAAAAAGCCTTGCGCCTTACCAGTTTCGTTCAGCTCAAGAAAACAAAGACCGATTTTAAAAGTTGCCTCCGCCCAGAGCACGCCACGCCAGTCACGTTGATTAATGATTATAGAATACGCCTCCACTGCAGCCTGATAACGCCGCGCGAGACGCAAAGCATCCGCACGCAGCATCGCAGCTCTTCGGCTGTGAGCCGCACCAAAATAATCGTCGAGGATGCGTCCGTAGAAATCGGCAGCCTGATCAAAATAACCAAGCTCCATCTCCAGCTGGCCTAATTCAAAAAGCGCACTGGCAGCTGCGCCGGATTCTGGTGCCTGTTCTATGACTTGCTGAAGCCAAGCACGCGCTGCGTATGGATCGTCTGGTGCTTTGATATGTGCAATCCATACCAATGTCGCCGGACTCGCGAGGTCCGCCTCTGCCTGCCCGAGTTGGGCAGGGCTCAACTCAATATCTGCCCGTAAATTTAGAATACGAAGTAAACGCAACGCTAAAGCGTGCTGACCAGTCGCCAGTGCAGACTCGCGCATTTCTTTGAAAACACTCGCTGGTGCAGCTTCGGGCAATTGGCTAAGTTGTGCGTCCACGCCGCGCTGGATCACAGCTAGGGCCTCATAATCTGAAATATCCAACAGCTCCCCTGCAGATCTCGCGCCCATGGCAGTCGCTTCAATCAACTGCTGGTATAGCGGCTGACGGATCACAAGCGCCTCTTGCAGCGCTTTGGGGATCTGCGGGTGTTCATTAAAATAAGCAATTTGGGCGACTCGATCATACAACATTTCACTGCGAAAGACTTCGTCCGTTAGCAAGCGATCAATAAAATCGGTGGTCTGCACACTCCGCTGACGAACCCTCGCATCAGTATCCCACCAGGCATCGATCAACTGATCGACATGGTCAGTGGTAATTCCATCACCGAAACGCTCGATACCATCACGATAATATTCGAAGGCCTTGCGAATACGACCTCGGTCTAGGCTCGCCTCCGCAAGCTTCAGCACTGCCGCCGCGGATGCGGTCGATTGCGGAAAATGATCCAAATAGCGCAGCAGGAGCTCGTCGAGCTCCGCGTAAGCTTGATTGGCCAGCAAGAGTGAGGCCGATTCAAAATATGCGTGATCAATCAAAGCCTGACTCCCCCCCAGCGCTTCCACTTGAGCGTAATGAGCCAACGCGCTTTCCACTGCGGCGTCCATAGCATCCAAGTCACCTAGAAAAACATGTGCTTCCGGCTGCAGCGGATGTCCCGGCGAACTAGATACCCACGCTGTAATAATATCACGCGCGCTGGAATACTCGCCCATCCCGAAATAGGCAACTCCACGACGAAACCGCGCCTCGACATAATAGATACTCCCTGGATTTTCCTCGATCAGGCTTTCGAATGCTGCCAACGCTCGCGAAAAGTCGCCAGCAAACAAATAAGCCATCCCCGACCAGTAATCGACACTCTCGACAAAGGCCCCGTCAGGAAACTCTTCGACCCAAAAAGGAAAAGTATCTAAAATTCGTTCCGTATCCCCTTGTTCAAAAAGTGCCTGTCCGAGCGAATGCGTCACCTGAGTCGCCACCGGATCGTAGGGAAAACGATGCAGAAACGCATCGGCCAAGTCTGCGAGCTTTTCAACGTCCTTATTTTTCTGATACAAAATTGATAGTTGAGTTGCGATCGGCTTTTCGAATTCCAAAAATGCAGGTTCACTCAAATAACTTTCCGCATGCACGATAGCCTCTTCGGAGTAGCCACACTCGATTGCTTGTAAAAAAGCTGCATAGCGAAACTGCTCGATATGCTTATGCTGCGGATATTCCTGAATGAGCCTCACAAATGCAAAATAGGCTTCGTAAGTGCGCCCCATCAAGCGCAGCACTCTCGCCTGACGCCAACGCAGATTGGCGGTATACTTGGGCGCCTCAACCAGCTCAAGTCGCTGCTTACGCAGCGCATTCAATTGCTGAACCAAGGCCTCGGCCTTCGACGCGATAAACCTCCCGGTAAATAACTGCTCTTCGATCGCAATTAGGCGATCCTCTACCGCATAGAGCAATTGCTCGACTGGCAAAACCATGGCAAACAGTAAGCCCGCCTCGAGATACTTCTCATCTTCTTCAAAGCGATCGCCTGTATTTAAGAGTCGAAGATTGATCCCGAGGTCATAACGAAACTTTCGATCGCGATTGATCTCTGCCACCAAACGCATGAGCGCATCCAAACCATCCGCTTCCAGCGCTCGGTCAAATAGTGTATTGAGCGCGAAGAGCCGCAACTGATCAGAGTAGCGCGGATCCAGGAAGCCGCCCAGCACATCGACGGTATCGGAGTGTCGAGACGCTTCGCCTGCCGCCAATACAAAATGCTGCAAGAGCTCATACAACTCTTGCGACTCCAATTGCTGACTATAAATCTGGAGTATGTGCATGTAGGCATCCACAGCCGCGCTCCAATTCTCGGTCCCGAAATAGCAATCCGCCCGATTCATCATTGCGAGTGGGTGCCGCGCATCCGAAACAAAGTCCTGAATAAACTCATCCCAGAACAGGATCGCATCGGAGAGCTGTTGCGTGTCTTTTGTCAGCTGATAGCAACGCATGTGAGCCAGTCCCAACAAATAAAGATTCTCGCGATAAATGGCGCGAAATTCCTCACTCATTGCATTGGTCAAGCGCCCCTGAATCTCTAGCATATAGGGAATCGCCTCGCTTGGATTGCTGGCGAAAGCAGCCTCTGCTCGACTGCCCAAGGTCGGCAAATCGACCTCAGGAAAAGCTTTGACCTGCTGAGCTCTCAGCAAGCTGGATGCAAACAGCAGGCACAGCATACAACACACTCTGCGTCTAATCAACATCCACACCTTTCTCAGTCACAAACACGGCGGATTGCATTGGGCCCAGTTCAAACACCGCGCGACCATTGCGCACGGATACTTGCGCGCCGCTCAAGACATCATTGAGCGGGGCATCTGTCAGCTCAGGGGCGAGCTCGAAAACATAGCGCTGCGATTCATGCGACCGGTTAAAAGCGACCAGGGCCACGTCCCCAGCATGTTTACGAAGATAAGCGTAATGATCAGCGCCAGCGGCTAGCAAGCGACGACTCCCCAAATAGAGTGCAGGGTGCGCTCGGCGTGCCCAAGCCAATTTTGAAAAGTGCACTTGAACAGCAGCTTCTTCAGCACTCACATCCTGACCAAAACGCATCCTACGGCGATTGTCCGGGTCGCCCGCGCCTGTCATGCCAATCTCGTCGCCATAATAAATCATGGGCACCCCATCAATAGTGAGTAGAAATGTCATGGCCAGCTTGAGCTTCGCATAACTTGAAGCATGATCCACCACGATCTGCTGTGCCCAGCCTGCCTCTTCATCGTCGGGATATTGTTCGCTCGGCAAATCGCCATCCGCATAGGCCATAAAGCGCGATTTATCATGATTGCCCAACAGTGCAGACATACGCACACTGCGTCCGTAGCTCTCCTCAGACGCGCGTAAAGCAGCCTCTAACTGATCAAAACCTAGCTGAGCCTGCGCAAAGCAAGGCAAGAGCACATCATACAATGGAAAATCAAACTGACCATCCAACATGTTCGGCCCCACGAAATCTGAAATACCCTGACGGTCCTGAAAGGTCTCTCCCACAAAATAAAAATTCTCTTCTGGAAATGTATCGCGCATTCGGGTACGGAATCGCCACCAAAAATCGGGCCGGATATGTTTGACCGCATCGAGCCGATAGCCATCCAGCTGAAAGGCATCGATCCAATAAGTTGCATCTTCCAGCAAGAAATCCGTCGTGCTCGGATTACGAAAGTCAAATGCAGGCAGGAACGGTTCGAACCAAGTCGTGTATGGGTTATCATTCCAACGACGCAAATTACGCGAACCATCACTCAGCTCTAATTGTCCGAACAGCTCAGGACGTTCTTTTCGGATTGGATTCTCGACATGCACATGCTTAAGCACCAAGTCTGCCAGCACTTTCATACCGCCGCCGTGCGCGGCATCAATCAAGTCTTGCAATGCAGCGGCACCCCCAAAGCGTGCTTCAACCCCAAAGCGATCAATTGGCCAATAGCCATGATAGCCCGTGTAGTGACGAAAGGGAGCCAAGTATTCTTGCCAGGCCCCATCAGGATTTTGATTGAGTGGCGCCAGCCAAAGCACGTTCACACCCAGTGCATCAAAATACCCCTCATTGAGCTTCTGCTCGATCCCTTGAAAATCCCCCCCCTGGTAGTTGGCCGCAGGCAAGACCTCAGAATCATCCACCTGTTTGCTGTTGGCCCGATTTCCATCATGAAAGCGATCGGTGAAGGCGTAATAAATAATATCATCACGCCATATATTTTGAGTGGGCTTGCCTGCATAAGCGATCACCGGCAAGCCAACCTTGCCATCCACATCTTCTGCCAACACACGTAACAGCACGCCTTGAGGTGCCGATTGCAACGATACCACAGCGCCATCTTCATCAAGCACGGCATCGAGCGCAATCACACCGCCACGCTCCGGCAAAGCTTCCGCCCGAATCAATGCTAATTTCTTATTGGAGCGGAGCCGTAGCTCCTGCGCATCAATTGACTCGACGAATAATGTAGCTGCCGGCTCATTCGACTCGTCTTGTCCGGCGATACCTATGATCGAATTAAAACCACCGAAGCCATCCGCTTCACGCTCTGCGTGCGCTGGGTCTGGCTGCCACGCGCCATCGATCACATATTTGTATAAATAACGACCGGGCTGAAACTGGGTGGACAATTCCCAGCCACCATCGACACGCTCCAGCTGATGTGTGGCTTCATTCCAGTCATTAAACCCACCGACTAAGGAAACGGATTGCGCCTGCTCAAAACCTCCCAATCGAAAAGTCTGCGTCGTGATCGCTTCGACCGCAATGGGAAGCGAACTCACAATGCGGTCCGCCCCAGCAGTGAGAGGTTCTAGCGAAAACGGCAACAGCTGCAAGCCACGCGCAGCATCTGCGATCTTCAAATGCAGCACATGGTTCAATGCATCGAGCTCGGCCTGCACGACATCGCTAGAATCAACTTGAAAAACATGTGAGTCGCCCGGGTTACCAAAACGACGTAAATCAAGGCGCACCGTCTCCCCGGCACGGGCGCGAACCAGCGTGGGAGCCCCCAGAAAGGCATTGCCGGCATCCGGACTTGGACTGATGATCGCGCCAGCTGGAAGAGTATCTATTTTTTCAATACTCCAGTAAGCCGAGGACTGAGCTGCCAGGCGATCGATATATATACCCTCGCGCACAACGTCGGCGATACGAGCCGCACGCAGCTGACCATCGCCCTCCGAGAGACGGTCACGCAGCAGCAACCAGCCGCGATCCTCGGCACTGAGCCCGAGCGCATCCAGCGCTGCCGCTGGCAAGCGCACGCGCAAGTGGCGCATAGTAGCGCTCGCATGAAAATTGGATGTGATCAAATATTTCGACTGGCTCTCTGGATCGCTACGCAGATAAGCGAAGAACCAATGTCCGGACGCCCCCACATCTGCCACCTTTCCGTAGAAAGGATTATCGCGATTGGCCTGATTGAGCAGGATAGTATTACCACGGGTAAAGGCAGGCTCTGATTGCAGTTTCAACAATCGCACATACCATGCGCGCAGCTCGCGTTGCTCCGGCGAAAGCATTGCACCATCAGCCGCACCGTCAGCCCACCATTTATTAAGCTCAGGCAGCGACCAGTAATCAAAGATAGTCGATCGTTGATCATCCCCACCAAAGCCCTCACGCCCGAGCCCAGGCTCGCCGACTTCCTGCCCATGATAGAGCATTACTGGACCGCTCGAGAGCCCGAAAAGTGTCGCCGTAACAGGGCGCCCGACCTGCATGCCCTGCCCGCCCCAAGTATCGGGATGGGCGAGCCGTATTTCGTCGTGGTTCTCCGCATAGCGCACGGCACAATCAAAGAAAAAGGCACCCAGGCTCCCCTCAACGGATTGCAGGTCATTGGCCCAGGACTTGCCAGCATATAGATGCTCTAAAGTATCGTACCCAGGATCGTCATACACAGCGTTAAATCCTGCATCCAGTAAAGCCAACATCACACTATCGTCCTGCGATATAGCAGGATCATGGCCGAGCACCTTGGCTGGATCATTATCATAGGCCTCGGCAAAGAACAGCACACCTGGCTGACGCTCACGGGCGCGATGAATCATCCACTTCCAAAACTCAGGCGGCACCATGTGCGCCATGTCTGCGCGAAAGCCGTCGACCCCGAGCTCCTGCCAATAGGCGATAATGGCATCCATCTTTTGCCAAGTGTCGGGAATGCGAGCGCGTGGGCTGATAGCAGTGGGATACTGCGGAGGCGCGTCGCGATTCAAGAAATCAAAGCCGTAATTAAGTTTAATTGTTTCATACCAATCTCCATTTGAAGGTCTCCAAGAGACGACGTTATTCCCGGTGACTCGCCCATGCACTTTCTCAGGCGCAAAATAGCCATCCGCGTGCCCAACCAGCCGTGCCGTTTCATTAATAATTTGCCCGGTGTGCGGATCGACCGTAGGCAAACGTAGCGGCGCCTGACCTTCGGCGACTTCAGGCGTCAGATAGTAAAAATTATTATCAGCATCGAAGTAGACATCTTTGCGATCGTTGAGGCCAAAAGCTAAATCTGGGCGAATGTCCGATGCATAACTACGAGCGACATGATTCGGCACAAAGTCGATCACCACCTTAAGACCGGCGGCATGCATACGAGCCGTTAGTGCTTTGAACTCTTGCAGTCTGTTCGCGGGCACGTCGGCATAGTCGGGTGAAACATCAAAGTAATCGCGTATCGCGTATGGACTACCGGCGATGCCTTTCAGCAGATCGGGGTCGTCAGCAGCTTGCCCCACTTGACTGTAATCAGTGGAAGTGGCCTGCTGCAGTAAACCCGTCAACCAAATGTGGCTAAATCCATCCGACCGCAAGCCCGCCAAAACGGACTCGCTTAAATCGCTGAATTTGCCGCTGCCATTTTCAGTAAGCGTTCCGTTCAGTTTGCGCGTCTCATTCTCGTTACCAAAGAGTCGTGGTAACATTTGATAAATGACGGGCCGCGCATCAAGCTCACCATAGCGCCCGCGACGCTGCAGCGCACCGGAGTCATCAGGCACGTAGTAGGTTGGCAAATACACTTCCTGCGGGCGGCGAGTCATATAATTTTCATCCGGGGCAATTGTGCCCGAATCCGCGACACGAAACCACTGCACCGCCCGCACACGGTCGATCTCACGAGATACGGGCAATGAGAGCAGTGTCGCCTGTTCGCCACTGAATGAAAGACGCATGTCATCGAGCGCGACGGATTGCCATTGGTAATCTGTATATTGAAACGCCTTCTGCAGCCCCGTCTGATCCAGATGTAAGACAAGGTCTGCCTGAAAGGCGAGAAAGGCACGACGCTCCGCATCGACTTGAATCACAGTCGAGCCTGGTCCGGCCCCGACATCCAAAGCGATCCACGCAGAGCCACCAGCTGCGGCCGAAAGATCCAAGTCAGGAAGCGTCAGATCGAGCGAGCGCCCCGATAAGGCAGAAAGCGAGCAGAGACAAAGAAAGAAGAGGCGTAAGGAAGACATGGGACTCAGTAAAAACAGGGAAGGGCTACGGGGAAACGTGCCCCCACCATGACAGCGAAAACGGGCCAATATCTAAACATGGCCAATTTGACAGTTGAACAAATAGGTTGTTTGCCGGGCATCTAAGCTGGCCTAGCTTGACGGCACTCCATGAGCGACTCAGCCCCACAGCCCCCCACTCGCATGCAGCGACTCATCCGCCGGCCCCTGCTTTTAATTCTCATCGGCAGCCTAGTGTTGCACCTACTAGTCGGCCTAGTGCTCGGCAGTTGGAAAATTTTCAGCATCCTGACCGAAGATGAAACCGAAATGGAAGTCGTGGCCCCGCCGGCTGCGATTGAGCCGCAACAACGCGAATATCAGATGAAGACGATGCGCTCCCAGCGCTCGACCGCGCTCTCGACGCAGATACCGATCGCGGTGGACCAACCCTCCGATTTGAATTTGCCTAAGATCGATGTGCCCAAGCCCAGTACCGATCAAACAGCCATCAAAGCGCGCGGCAGTGCCAGCGGGATCGGAGGCATCGGTGGCGGCACCGGCGCTAGCGGTGGTTTTGCAACGCTCTTTGGCAATACCTCGCCACTGGCCGGGGCTTTGGAGGGCACTTTTATCGACTTCAAACAAGACCGGTATCGCGAAAAGGCCCCCCAAGAAGGCTGGATGGAAGCAGGCAAAGATTTTCTGCGCAATTATCAGCTACGGGAATTTCGCAAATTCTTTAACGCGCCGCAAAAACTCTACGCCACCCATTTCTACATTCCCATAATCAGTGCCGACGAGGCTCCGCGCGCATTCGGAGTCGAGACACTGGTGGAGCCCAGCCAGTGGGTAGCCGTCTATCAGGGGCAATTTCGCTCTGAACGAGGAGGCCGCTTCCGCTTTGTCGGCACGGCCGACGATATTTTAATCGTCGGCGTCAAGGGCCGGACCGTGCTATCCGCGGGCTTCACCGAGTCCAACCCCGGTAAATGGAAAGCCGACACAGAGCCGAGCTTCTCAGGCCCGCCGGCATCCCAGTATTTACCTAAACTCACTGTGGGCGACTGGTTCACACTCGCAGCGAACGAGCCGACGGAGCTGACTGTGCTAATCGGCGAAATCCCAGGTGGCGAATTTGGCTGCTACTTATTTATCGAAGAAAAAGGCGTCGAATACGAAAAAACCAGCGAAGGGCGCCCGGTCTTGCCCGTGTTTAAGCTCAAAGACTTCTCGCGCAGCGATCGCGAGCAAATCAATCGCGACCACTATCCAAAACGACTCGACGGACAAAGTTTTGGATTTTTCTAGACGGCTTTCTTGACTTTCTGACTCAACAACTAAAGATAAACAACATGAGTCAGACAGAAATCGCAACCAAAACCAACACCGAAGCCCTGGACCTGGAGATCGCCTCCGCGACCGAGCGCGTGCGTTGGGCGCATGAAACCTATGGTGAGCAACTAGTGCTCACCACTAGTTTTGGGGTGCAGAGTGCTGTGATGCTTCATCTAGTGACCACGCTGATTCCCAACATTCCTGTAATTTTTGTGGATACCGGCTACTTATTCCCAGCCACCTATACTTTTGCAGCGGAATTGACCGAGCGTTTAAAGCTCAACCTCAAGACGTACATCCCTCGCCAGACCGCAGCGCAGCAAGAAGCACTCCACGGCAAGCTTTGGGAGCAAGGCTTGGAAGGGCTGGAGCGCTATAATTTGATCAATAAAGTCGAGCCAATGAATCGAGCGGTTAAAGAACTCGGTGCCACCGCTTGGCTCTCAGGGCTGCGGCGCACACAGTCCAGCTCACGCAGCGAACGGAAAGTCGTCGAAAGCCAAAACAAAACCACCAAGATCTACCCGATCATCGACTGGAACGACCGCGATGTGTATCAATATCTGACAGAAAACGGGCTGCCCTACCACCCACTCTGGGACCAAGGCTATGTATCCGTTGGCGATTGGCACAGCACCAAAAAGCTCGGCGCGGGCATGACTGAAGAGGAGACCCGCTTCGGCGGTCTCAAGCGCGAATGTGGCCTACACGAAGTGACCGGCGGCAGCGACTTCCAGATCTAAGAAGACATCAATGGCAGCCACAGCTACCGCTGCAGCAACTCCCAGCGCTAGACTCGGGCTTTGCGCTGCCGGTAAAGCCCAAACCGCCTGAAATCAGACGACGCACAGGCACGCCAGTTTCTGGATGTGCAGTCAATGGCGCGTCTTTCATCGACTGCTGCAGCTCAAATTGAATGGGTGCCTCACCCTCTTTAGCCGGAATCGTTTCGTAGATATAAGTTGCCATAAGCAAAATAGAAAGAGCAAGCCTTGGCCGATTGGCAAGAATTGAGAGCAAAGCTTTTCGATGACGGGCACCCGAGCAGCGAGCGTATGCAAAAAGAAATTTCGATCAACAGCTGATCAAAAGTCCCAAAATCGAGCACGCTCTACCCTTGCGCCGCTTCACTCAATTGCTTTTATCGGGAAGAATTGCCACGATTCGCAGCCAAATGCCCGCGACCGTGACACGCCCTCTCGTATATAAGACTGACCAAGACGCATGACCGCATCGAAAATTCCTCAACACGTCGCCATCATCATGGACGGCAATGGCCGCTGGGCCAAACAGCACAAACTACCCCGTATCGAAGGCCACCGCCGCGGGGCAGAAGCGGTCAAGCGCGTGCTCAAAGCAGCGCAAGAGCACAAAGTCAAAAACATCACTTTATACGCCTTCAGCGTTGAAAACTGGAATCGTCCGCAAGACGAAATCGACGCCTTGATGAATCTGCTGGAGCGCTTCCTCACCGATCAACTGCCTCAGCTCATCAAGCGCAAGATCCGCTTACAAGTAATCGGCCGCTACCAAGAGCTTCCCGAGCGTATTCAAACACTGCTACGTAAATCAGAAGCCGCCACCCAAGAGTTTGACGAGTATACACTCGGCCTAGCGCTCAATTACGGCTCTCGCACGGAGGTGATCGACGCCGTCAAAGCCATCTCCAAAGCCGCACAAGCCGGCGAAATCGACATCGACCACTTAGACTACGAGGGCTTTCGCTCGTATCTGTATACGCGCGACATGCCCGACCCGGACTTAGTGATTCGCACGTCAGGCGAGTCTCGCCTCAGTAATTTTCTAATGCTCCAATCAGCATACGCAGAAATTTACTTCAGCCAAGTATTCTGGCCCGAGTTCGACGAAGCCGAGTTTAAGACCGCCCTAGCTGCCTACGCCTCCCGCGAACGTCGCTATGGCAAAACCACTGAACAGCTCAAAGCTTAACTAGCCCCCAACCCACCCCTCTATGCAGCAACGAATCTTTAGCTTCGCCGCACTCTGGTCCATTCTCGCCATCTCGCTTTGGCTATTTGGAGTACATGCAGGTGTCTTCCTAGTCGCCATCTTGGCCGCCCTCACACAGTTAGAGCTCTACCAGCTCTTCGAAAAAATGGGCCTCAAGCCGATGATCAAAGTCGGCATCGCGGCGGGCGCTGTCATTACCGTCGGTTCCTATTACATCGGCGGGATCGATTCGGGCAACGACCTCTTTGTGCTCAGCTTCGTCGTGCTCACGCTGGCGATCATTCGCCTCGACCTACAAGCTGGCCGCCTGCGCAGCTTTATGCCGACACTTTTCGGACTGCTCTACGTGCCCTACTTGCTCCACTTCTTGATTAAAATCGTCAAGCTGGCCGAAATCAACGGCGAGAGCGCAGCGACAGGAATGTTTCTCGCAGTATGGACCGTGGCTGTAGCCAAATGCTCCGATGTGGGCGGCCTACTCGTCGGCATGAAACTCGGAAAAACTCCACTCTCCGTCATCAGCCCGAAAAAGACCTACGAAGGCGCTGCGGGCGGCATCGCCTTCTCGATGCTGATCGGCATCATCCTGACCGCTGTATTCCACTCACTCGCCCCGGCCGGCTTTACTTGGTGGCTATGTGCATTGATCGCCATCCCTATTGGCATTGCCTCCATCGCATCCGACTTAGTGGAGTCGGCCTTCAAACGCCAGGCCGACGTCAAAGACTCGGGCAAAATCATCCCTGGCATCGGGGGAATCTTCGACTTGACCGACAGTCTCATACTCACCGCACCGCTGAGCTACCTGTTCTTCAAATACACACTTTTTTAGATGCCAGCCGAAAGTCACATGCGCCCACGCAAAAGAATCATTCTGCTCGGAGCCACCGGTTCGATCGGAAGCAGTACCCTGCGCGTACTGCGCGAGCATAAAGATCGACTCGAACTAGTGGGTGTGGCGGCGCACAGTCGGCATGCCGAACTCGCCCAGATCTGCCACGAATTTGCGGTGCCACAGGCGATGTTGCAGGATGAAAAGGCCTACCACCTGGCCCAGCAAAGTGGCGACTTTCCCAGCAGCACCACAGTCAACTGCGGCAGCGAGGCACTCGCGGAACTCGCCACCCTACCTGAAGCCGACATTGTACTGGTCGCGGTGGTCGGCGCCGCGGGCCTGCGCCCAGCGCTCGCCGCAATTGAAGCCGGCAAAGACATCGCCCTGGCCAATAAAGAACTATTGGTGCTCGGTGGCGCGCATGTAATCGAAGCGGCCAAGCGCAAGGGCGTACGACTACTCCCCACCGACAGCGAGCACAACGCCATCTTTCAATGCCTGCAAGGGCACCCGGCCAATCAACTCGACAAGCTGATTCTGACTGCCTCAGGTGGACAATTCCGCGACACCCCCAGCCATGAGCTGAGCCAAGTCACTCCTGAGATGGCGACCCAGCACCCCAACTGGTCGATGGGCCCCAAGATCACAGTCGACTCCGCCACCATGGCCAACAAAGGCCTGGAACTGATCGAAGCACACTGGCTATTTGGCTTGGAACCCGAGCGACTCGAAGTGGTCATTCACCCACAGAGCGTGGTGCACTCCTTCGTTCAGTTTATCGACGGCTCCATTCTCGCGCAACTCAGCCCCCCCTCGATGACCTTCGCCATCCAACACTGTCTCCTCTACCCCGACCGCGCGCCGGGCGTGGAGCCCACGACGGATTTCCGCACGGCCTTCTCACTCGATTTCAAAGCGCCCGACTTCAGCAAATACCCCTGCCTGCAACTCGCCTACGATGCGCTCCGCAGCGGCGGCGCGGCACCCGCGATTTTCAATGCCGCCAATGAGGTCGCGGTCGAACGCTTTCTGGCCAAAGAGATCGCCTACCTTGAAATTCCTAAGCTGATCGAACATAGTCTCAGCCGGCTGCAAGCTCCGCAGCAGCCCAGCCTCGAGCAACTCTTTCAAACCGACACCGAAACCCGGGCCCTCGCTCAGAGCTTTCGCTTCTAAAATCTATATCACATTGCAAAATAAGGACGGGCGGCTTTAGCTGCTCGCCCCCAATTGAAGCCGTCTGCCATACGTCGCCGGCAGCTAAAGCCGCCGCTCCCAGTTCATTACACAACATGCTTTCCACAATTCTTTATATCGCCCTCGCACTCTTCGCGCTAGGATTTTCCATTTTCATCCACGAACTCGGCCACTTCATTGCGGCCAAAAAGCGCGGCTTGATCGCCGACCGCTTTTCAATCGGCTTCGGCCCGCGCCTCTTCGGCTGGCATCGCAACGGCACCGACTTCCGCCTCTCACTACTTCCCCTCGGTGGCTACGTGTCCTTGCCACAACTCGCCGACATGGGACGCATCGAAGGCGGTGAAAAAGAAGACGCCGACCGCCTGCCCCCGATCTCCTATGCCGACAAGATGATCGTCGCCGTGATGGGTGCGGTCTTTAATCTCATTTTCGCACTCGTGCTCTCGCTGGTACTATGGGGCGTTGGCCGTGAGATCGTGAAATCCACCACCGTGGGCTTCGTCGCCGAAGAGATCCGTAACGCCGATGGCGAGATCGTGCCTGGCCCCGCCTATGCGGCCGGCATACGTGAGGGCGACAGCATTTACAGCATCGACGACAAGCAAGTGCCCGACTGGTGGTATTTCCAAAATGCCATCGCCACCAGCGTCGGCAAAGAATCGGGCGAAAACGGCCGCCGCCAAGTCGAAGTCGGCATCCTGCGCGATGGCCAAGCCATGGAGTTTACCGTCTACCCCGAACTCGTCTCCAGTGAGCGCATGCGCTACATCGGCATCGAGCCAGAAACTGACGAGACCTCGGCCCCCATTGTGATGCGCCTCGAACCCGGCATGCCTGCAATGGAAGCCGGCCTACAACCGATGGACCGTTTGATTAAACTCGACGGCGAAGAGATCATCTCTGGCGCCTTCCTCAGCACCTACCTAGCCAATCACGGCGACCGCAGCATCAACGTCACCGTCGAACGCGACGGTAAAGAGATCACACTACCGATTCAGCCACGCATCAAAGAGGGCGAAAACAGCCCACGTTTCGGCTTCGCTTACGACTTCCAGTACAAGACTGAGGTCGTGCACTACAATCCCATCGACCAGCTCTATCGCTTCGCCGAAACGATGAAGATGACCCTCTTCGCGCTACTGCATAAGAACTCCGACGTGCACGTGAAAAACATGAGCGGCCCCGTCGGCATCGTCCACGGGCTCACCCGCATGGCACAGATCGGCTTCATTGACCTGCTATGGATGCTAGCGCTGATCAACGTCAACCTCGCGATCTTCAACTTACTACCCATCCCCGTATTGGATGGTGGGCACATGCTATTCGCCACCATTTCCAAAATCATCGGGCGCCCATTGCCGCAAAAGGTGATGGAAAACGTGCAAGGCGCCTTCATGATTCTACTCTTAGGCTTCGTGGTCTACGTAAGCTTCTTCGACGTCGGCCGCGTCGGCCGCGATATCGGGCTCATCAACGACGAGCCTCCTGCGGAAGCAGCTCCCACAACGCCAACAGACGAAGCCGCCCCAGAAGTCGCGCCTTAAACAATAAGCGCACCGAGCCCTCCAATCGTCAAGCAGGGCTGGAGTCCCGCCTTTAGGCGGTTGCAGTGTGCTGGGCCGAAGAGGTGCGGCCGCCTAAAGGCGGAACTCCAACTCTCAGACGACTCTGAGTGACTATCGATCTAGCCGGACAGACTCGCGGCTAGAACATCTTATCTTGCTCATCCATGTGGCGGACCTGGGTGAGGCTGCCTTTAAACTTTTCTGCAAGGGCTTTTATAATTTCGGGACTGAGCTTAGAGCCGGCTTCTTCCACGCTTAAGAGCGGCTTTCCTTTTACGAGTTTGGACACGGCGGCCGCCTCCCCCAGCATCATCGAATCGAGCGCCTGGTCCACAGCTTCTAACTCCTCGGCAGTCACCTCGCCATTGAGCGCAGCCGTCAATAAATCGGCAGGATTCCCTTCAGCATCTGTCGCCCCGGAGCCGCCTGCCGCATGCAGCGCCCCGCCAGCAGAGGTGGGCGCAGTCACATCAGCTGCGGGAATCACTAGGGCTTTTTTTTTTCGCCGGCATCGCCGGTCCCGCCCCCCGCGGCGGCGACTTGCTTGATCAAGCTGTCAATCGCGCGCGAGCGAGACTCTTCAGCTGCTTTCAAGAGCACGACTTCGAAATTCACTTTCTCGGAAAGGCCCTTCTGCACAGACGCTTCACCTCGGTGCAAGGCATCCAACATGCGCATGATCGACTCAGTGCTCATTTCGCCACCCAGCTTAGTCGTACTACCACCATTTTGGATAGCATCCAACAAGGCTTCACGCCCATGTGCTTCGAGGTCGATCAAGATACGAAAGAGGTCGCGCCCTTCGACGGCAAATTCATCCACCGCGGCAATAATCGCCGCGTAATCGAGCGCAGCCAGCGCTTGCGCAAGCTTGGCGATCCGCTCATCCGAAACCAGGCCATAGACGTCGAGCACATCGCCCTCTTTGATGTCGCTGCCACAAAAAGAAATCATTTGATCCAGAATCGATTGCGCATCGCGCATCCCACCATTGGCGAGGCGAGCAATGGATGCCAAGGCAGCCGCCTCGACCTGAATCTCCTCGGACTTACAGATTTCGGTCAGTTTGCCGACGATGACATCGTCCGAAATCGGGCGAAACTCAAAGCGTTGACAGCGCGAGACGATGGTAGGCAGCACCTTGTGCGCCTCGGTAGTGGCAAAGAAGAACTTCACATGCTCGGGCGGCTCTTCCAGAGTTTTCAACAAAGCATTGAACGCAGCCGTCGAGAGCATGTGCACCTCGTCGATGATGTAGATCTTATAGGTGCACTGGGCCGGTGCGAATTGGCACTCTTCACGCAGGCTGCGCACTTGCTCGACACTATTATTGGACGCACCATCGATCTCGATCACATCCATGCAGGAACCATTCATAATGGCCTGACTGGTCTCGGACTCATTGTCCGGAGTGGCGCTCGGCCCTCCCTCGGCATTGAGCGCTTTGGCAAACAAACGAGCAGTACTGGTCTTACCCGTGCCACGCGGCCCCACAAAGAGGTAGGCGTGCGCAATACGTTTGCTCTCGATGGCATTACTCAAGGTGCGCACGATGTGATCCTGCCCCACCAATTCACTGAATTGCTTAGGACGCCAGCGGCGCGCGATAACTTGATAACCTTTTTCCATCTTAATGTCTCCAAGAAGCTCTGAACCGGGGCATCTTGCAAGTGACTTTTTTAGGAACCGAGCAAATACTCAGGGTTCAACCTCTTAAGCTCCTCTTTAACGAAGAGACCATCCTTACGGATCAGCTCGCCATCGAACCAAATCTCGCCGCCGCCGTATTCGGGACGCTGGATCTGCACCATATCCCAGTGCACTTGCGAGCGATTGCCATTGTCGGCTTCCTCGTAAGCTTGCCCTGGGGTAAAGTGGAAAGAGCCGGCAATCTTCTCATCAAAGAGGATGTCGCGCATGGGCTCCAGAATGTGTGGATTGAACCCGATCGCGAACTCTCCAATGTAACGTGCACCTGCATCAGAATCCAAAATTTCATTCAGTCGCGTAGGATTGGTGCCGTCGGCATGCACGATTTTGCCCTTTTCAAACTTGAGATGAATGCGGTCGAAAGAGGTGCCTTGATAGACGGTGGGCGCATTATAAGTGATCTCACCCTCCACAGAATCTTTTACTGGGCAGGAGAACACTTCGCCATCGGGAATATTGTGCGTGCCACCACAAGCCACTGCGTTGATGCCCTTGATCGAAAAGCGCAGATCGGTATTCGGGCCCTTCAGCTCGACACGATCGGTCGCAGTCATGAGTGCCTCAAGGGCGGCCATGCCCTCAGTCATGCGGCTGTAATCCTGCGTGCAGACGCGGAAAAAGAAGTCTTCGAAACTCTCGGTGCTCATCATGGCTTGCTGCGCCATCGCTGGCGTAGGCCAGCGAAGAATCACCCATTTAGTCTTGTTCACACGGTAATCGAGCACGGCCTTCATTGCCTTCATCACGCGCCCCACCTTGGCAGGGTCCACATCCGACATTTCAAAAATATTGTCGGACCCACGTACCGCGATGTAGGCATCCATTTTTTGCATACGGTCAAGCTCCCAAGTTGCCTGTGTCTCGAATTGTTCGACATCGAGGCCATTGATCAACTCTCGATTAATACGTGCGTTCTGCACATTGACAAAAGGCACCGCCCCGCGCTCACGCGCCGCACGCACCAGCGCCACCACCATGGCTTCTGGAATGTCGAAGGCGTCGATCAAAACTCGCTCCCCCTTTTGCAAATTCGTAGAGAAGCCAGTCAATACGCCGGCCAGTTTAGAAAAGTTTGGTTCCATGCAACAATGCGAACCATTTACACGCCAAGGTCAAAGCCACAAAAAGGAAATTTCGCAACTCAGTCCGACACCAGCCCACCAGCACTCGCAAGGGCAGAAAAAGTTATTCACAATTAGGCGCGCAAAACATGATCCATAAGCCATTATCAGGGAGAAATTAACGAAGTTATTGCAACACTTACTCACAATTCAGCGCGCCCAGTGCGAACAAGTGCTGCGCCGTCATGACACCGAAGCACAGGTCTAACTCACGGCGACTCCGTCGCTTCCTAAGCCACGGGCCCCACTAGACGCATGCCTCGACTTCGGCAATCCATTTAGCCCTGGTGGCATCATCCACCAGGGCGACTTCAAAGCCATTCGTCGCCAACTGCTTTAATTCGGCATGAGTAAAATTGAGTCCCGCACTGAGTGCCGTATATTCGTCTTCGACAGTATTACCGAATGAGAAAGGATCATCGGTGCTGATGGTGCAGCGCAAGCCGCGATCGAAGAACTGACGGATGGGGTGTTGTTCCAATGTGTCCACCACATCGAGTTTGACATTGCTGATCGGGCACACGTCAAAAGTCGCCCCACTCTCAATCGCGAGTTCAAGCACAGCCTCGTCTTCGATGGCGCGAATACCATGCTGAATCCGCTTGGAGCCGAGCACTTCGATCGCTTCGCGCACATGCGCGGCAGGCCCAAACTCACCCGCATGCGCCTTGGTCTCAAGCCCATGCGCACGCGCCCTTTCCCATAGCTTAGGCGTCCAGGCCTCCAGAGGCAAATACTCAACACCATGCAGGTCGATCCCCGAGAGCCCCTCCCAAGTGACACAGTTCTCTAGCACGGGGGCGAGAATCTCGCTATAGCTGTTACGGGCCATTCCCATAAAGACACGTACCTCTAGGCCCGCAGGTGCGGCCGAGCGAATCGCATTGACAATTTCCGGTCCTGGTAGGCCAAGGAATTCGATCATGCCCGCGTGAAAGGAAGTCTCTACATAGCGCACGTTCTGTGCGAGATGGCCGGCAAAAATCACCTTCGCCGCCTCATGGTAGCGCTCTGGTGAAGTAAACCAGTGCATGGCATGCTCGATTAAGTGCGCTTCGAAATCTTCAAAGCACTTCCATTTAAAATCAGAGGCCCAACACGCTTGAGCTTGATTGAAGCGCTCTGGATCCAATTGCTGGAGTAATTGATACGGCAACGCGCCCTCGATATGCAGGTGGGTTTCAGTCTTAGGAAGACGATGAATGAAATCGGCGGTGTTGCTAGAGATAGGTGCGTGCATGGCTGGATTAAAAATTTTTGATACGGTTTCGGCGAGGAAGAAAACTGTTGGAGTCCCGCCTAAAGGCGGGACCCCAACAGTTTCACAAAAAAAAGCCCGTTCTCTTAGAGAACGGGCTTTGATTAAAAGAGTATTGAGAGGCGCTTACGCGTCTTTCTTTTCTTCAGCAGGCGCTTCTTCAGTCGCAGGTGCCTCCTCGGCAGGTGCTTCCTCGGCAGGTGCTTCTTCGGCTACCTTCTTAGTCGCCTTTTTAGCAGCCTTTTTGGCGGCTTTCTTAGTCGCTTTTTTAGCAGCCTTCTTCTTTGGCTTAGGGTTGTAGCCTTCGTCGTTGCCGTCTACGAACTCGATCAGAGCCATTTCAGCCGCATCACCGATACGTTGACCTAGCTTGTAGATACGAGTGTAACCGCCATTGCGCTCTGTGAACTCAGTAACAAGTTCGTCGAAAAGCTTAGCAACAGCCTTTTTATCGCGAACGCGAGAGATCGCGAGACGACGGTAGTGAAGCTTACGAGCAGCGTCGTTGGCCTTTTCAGCTTTCTTAGCGAGCGTAATGATCTTCTCGATAAAGGGGCGAAGGGCACGTGCCTTGGATAATGTCGTTTCGATGCGGCCGTGTGTAATGAGAGCAGTCGCGAGATTGCCCATCATTGCAGAACGGTGTGGCCCGGAAACGCCGAGTTTATGTTTTCTCTTATTGTGACGCATTGTCTAAATTTCTTTCTACTAAAGGGGATGGAAAAGTGAGCGATTAAAGTTCGCTGCCCTTTTCAAGGAGGCGTTCGTCGATCTTCATACCAAGGGAAAGTCCAAGTTGCTCGAGCTTATCCTTGATTTCGTTGAGCGATTTTTTACCGAAGTTGCGATACTTAAGCATCTCTTGTTCGGACTTCATAGCGAGCTCACCAACAGTTGTAATGTTAGCATTGTTGAGGCAGTTCGCGGCACGAACAGAAAGTTCGATTTCGTTCACGCTCATGTTGAGAAGCTTGCGCAAGCGGTTTTGCTCTTCGCTGATCTCCTTGCTTTCACTTTCGAACTCAATGTCGTCTTGGGAGACTTCTTCGAATACTTCGAGGTGGTGCTTCAGGATCGCAGCACACTGCTTGAGCGCATCATCTGGGCTCACACGTCCGTCTGTAGTGATTTCAAGGATCAGCTTATCGTAATCCATTGATTGGCCCACACGGGTGTTTTCAACAGAATACTTAACAAGACGCACTGGGCTGAAGAGCGAATCAATGGGGATCACGCCAATAGGTTGATCCTCTTTCTTGTTATCTTCACCTGTGCAATAGCCGCGGCCAACTTTGACTTCGAGCTCCGCAAGGAAACGCTGTGGACGATCAAG
The DNA here is from genome assembly GCA_002729725.1 of Puniceicoccaceae bacterium. Classification (GTDB taxonomy): domain Bacteria; phylum Verrucomicrobiota; class Verrucomicrobiia; order Opitutales; family Coraliomargaritaceae; genus Thalassobacterium; species Thalassobacterium maritimum. The sequence continues at coordinate 21,646 of PBYS01000100.1, read as the reverse complement.
TGTGCAGATCAATTGATCTGGGTTGATGACCTTAAAGTTAGCATCTTCTTGAATGTCGCCAGCAGTCACCTTGCCATCACGATTCACATCGATCAGCAATGTAACAGTCTCGCGAGAATCCGAAACAAGAAGAACCTTCTTAAGGTTGAGCACGATGTCGGTGACATCTTCAACAACACCGTCGATGCTTTGGAACTCATGTTGCACACCATCGATCTTGATCGATGTGATCGAAGCACCTTCGATCGAGCTAAGAAGCACACGGCGCAGCGAATTGCCGATAGTATGACCGTAACCGGTCTCAAACGGCTCAGCTGTAAAGGTGGCGAAAGTGTCTGTCGCGGTTTCTTCAACCTTGGACAGACGATTTGGAAGTTCGAATTTTCCTAAGCGCTTTGGCATAATGGACTTTTCTCTAGCTGGTTACAATTATTGCGATAATCGAATGATACGAAGAACAAAGCCGGATTAACGGCTGTAGAATTCAACGATCAATTGAACGTTAATCGACTCTTCTGTTTCCTCGCTAGAGGGCAGGCGATTAACGGTGGCCTTGAGCGCGTCCGCATTAAGTGTCAACCACTCAGGAACTGTGCGCGCTTGGCTTTCTTCCATGCAACGTGTTGCGAGTTGACGAGATGATGTGCGCTCACGCACTTCAATTTCGTCACCTTCTTTAACCATGAAACTAGCGATGTCCGTTTTGATACCGTTCACTGCGATGTGACCGTGACCAACAAACTGACGTGCAGCGGCACGAGATTTAGCAAAACCCAAACGATAGATGACGCTATCGAGGCGGCACTCTAGCATTTTAAGGAAAATTTCACCTGTTACACCACGAGTTGCCTTTGCTTTTTCGAAAGTAAGGCGGAACTGTTTCTCAGTCATGCCATACATGAAACGAAGCTTTTGCTTCTCATTCAGGCCGACTGCGTAGTCGCTGAATTTACGGCGCAGGCGAGGGCCATGCTGACCGGGAGGGTGTGGCTTACGTTCGAATGCCTTGGTAGGGGCAAAGATAGCCTGACCAAAACGGCGATTGATACGAGTAGTGGGTCCTGTGTAACGGGCCATGTTATATTTTCCTTATTATCTGCTAACTAATTAATATGCGTCTATGTGGCAGAGTCACATTAGACACGACGACGCTTAGGCGCGCGGCAACCGTTGTGGGGGACCGGAGTCACATCCACGATTTCGGTGACGATCATGCCAAGAGATTGGAGTGCGCGGACAGCTGAGTCACGTCCCATACCTGGGCCGTTCAACTTGACAACGACTTCTTTCATGCCGTGAGACATGGCTACGCGGCCTGCGTCTTGTGTGACGACTTGCGCAGCGTAGGCGGTAGATTTGCGAGAGCCACGGAAGTTGCACTTACCGGCACTGGACCAGGAAATGACGTTACCACGCGCATCGCAGAAAGTTACTTTAGTGTTATTGAATGTAGCGAGTACGTTCACGATACCAGTCGTGATATTCTTACTCCCCTTCGCACGGCGAATTTTTACCCCGTCCAAATCACTCTTAAGAAGATCCTCAGCGGTGACTTCCTTTTTCTTTTCAGGCTCGGCAGCTTCATCAGTAGCGGCCGCAGCCACTACTTTTTCTTCTTCGACAGATGTGTTTTCTTCTTCGCTCATAGGAAATTCCTTTTAAAGGTTATTGGCGGTTACTTGCGAACCGGCTTGATCGCACCTTTACGTGTGCGTGCATTAGTTTTTGTGCGTTGACCACGAACAGGCAAGCCACGCATGTGGCGCATACCACGCACGCAGCGGATAGCAGAAAGACGCTTCAAGTTAGCAGTGCGCTCACGGCGAAGGTCACCTTCTACGACGAACTGCTTGTCGGCCACGATCGATGCGAGCTGATTCACCTCTTCTTCGCTCAGGTCACCGGCACGGCGATCTGCATCGAAACCAGATTCGGCAACAATAGCTTCGGCGCGTGTTGGCCCGATGCCATAGATGTAACGAAGCGAGTAGACTAGCTTCTTATTTGCGGGGATATCGACTCCAAGGATACGTGGCATGATATTTAGATGGTTGGTCACCCGCTGGATTGCGGGAAAACGGTGTAAAATAGTGATTTAAGTTAGTTTGAAAAGTTAATTCTGCGGAATTGTTAAAATTTCCGGTTCCCCGTTGGTCACGAGGACTGTATGCTCGAAGTGAGCAGACGGTTTACGATCTTTTGTCACAGCGGTCCAACCATCGTCGAGCATCTCGATTTTTCCTGTGCCCATGTTAATCATAGGCTCGATTGCGAGACACATGCCTGGCTTGAGCAGTGCGCCACTGCCACGCCGTCCATAGTTTGGGATTTGCGGTGCTTCATGCATCGTGGTGCCCACGCCATGGCCGACGAAGTCTCGAACAATGCCATAATTATGGCGCTTGATGAAACGTTCGACAGCATTGGAGATATCGCCGACACGATTGCCTGCTTTTGCAAAACCAATTGCATAATCAAGCGACTCGCGTGTGGCTTCAATCAAAGCTGCATTCGCATCCGCGACTGGCTCAATTAGAACCGTGTTGGCATTGTCACCAATATAACCGCGATAGCGTACCACAACATCGATCGAAACGACATCTCCAGGCTGAATCGTGCGACGCATAGTACCGATTCCATGAACAATTTCCTCGTTCACAGAGAGACAGGTGTAAGCAGGAAAGACATGATTACCAGCTCGGTAACCATAACAGGCACTTTCCGCCCCCAACTCTTCGATAGTTTTGCGACCCAGCTGATCCAGATCGTATGTAGTCATCCCCTCTTCCACCGTATCGACTAGACGCTTTAATACCGTCGCGGCGACCTGGCAGGCTTCGCGGATCGATTGAATTTCTTCGTCTGAACGAATGTATTTCATCGGATTACGTAGTGAGGAGATAAATCAAAGAACAATTATAAACGAAGACAGGCCGCAAGCAGCCGACCTTCGGAGATCAGTGCAGGCTCAGCTCGGATTAAGGAACCAAGAGATGACACCGAGAATGAAGAGCGCGATACCGACAAACAGTAGTGGGCGCCATGCGGTCCAGAAATCCTGGAGTCCCGCAGAATCGACAAGTTGCTTATTACGTTCCGCTGAACGACCACGAATCTTCCCTTTCTTGAGAAAGCCATCGTAGTGACGCTGCAACAAGTAAGTTTCGATCTGGCGCATAGTGTCCAAGATCACACCTACGGTAATCAACATTCCGGTGCCACCGAAGAAAATCGCGACACTGAAAGGAACGTTGTAAGCAAAGAGCAAAATGTCTGGGAAAACTGCGATCACTGTGAGCGAGAGTGCACCAAACAATGTGAGACGCGTCATGATGTGATCGAGGAACTTAGCAGTTGGCTCACCTGGACGCACGCCGGGGATATAACCGCCATTTTTCTTCAAATCATCTGCAATTTGAATGGGCTTGAACATCATCGAGACCCAGAAGTAAGAGAATACCAAGATCAGCAAGCCGAAGACTAAGTAGTAAGCGAATTGCCCACGACCGAGCGAATCGGCAAAGTCGTTGAAGAAACGCATGCCTGTTGCACTACCAAGGTAAGACAAGATCTGAGTCGGGAACATCAAGATCGCGCTACCGAAGATCACAGGCATCACACCTGCGTAGTTAACCTTGAGTGGCAAGAAGGAGCTCTGCCCACCGTAGACCTTACGACCTACGACGCGCTTAGCATACTGGACAGGGATCTTACGCTGAGCCTGAGTGATTGCAACCAGTGCCGCTGTCACCGCGAAGAGCAGTGCCAACATCAATACGCCTTCAGGAACACCCAGAGAAGCCCCTTCAGAACCTACGGGTGCAACAAACATTTGGTAAGCAGAAGCCACCGCTCCGGGCAAGCCAGAGATAATGTTCACTGTGATCAGCAAGGAGATACCATTACCAATACCACGCTGTGTAATCTGCTCACCGAGCCACACCATAATCATGGTGCCCGCAGTTAAGAAGATGGTGCCAGTGATCAAGAAAGGCACCTGCCCTGCAATCACGACTTTGCCGTATTCCGCAGGATTAAAACCTTGCCCGATCAAGCTAGCTGGATTGGTCGAAAGTGCGACCAATAGCAACAAACCTTGCACGACGCAAATGCCGAGCGTCAGGTAACGCGTATATTGGTTGATTTTCTGCCGGCCAACGTCGCCTTCTTGTTGCAGACGAGCGATGACTGGGAAGACCGCCCCGACCAACTGCATGATGATCGACGCACTAATGTATGGCATAATGCCCAGTGCAAAAAGTGCACCATTCAAAAGCGCGCCCCCGCTGAACATGTTAAACATGCCAACGAGACCACCTCCCGCATTCGCTTGATCCGCGAAGAATGCCTGAATTGGAGCGATGTTCATTCCAGGAAGTGGAATGTTCGCGCCAACACGGGCAATGAACAACAACGCCAACGTGAAGAAGATCTTCTGGCGTAGTTCAGGAATCTTCAGCGAATTTGTAAAAGCAGAAAGCATCAGTAGTTATCCTTTACTCGACTCCCCAAAAAGGGAAACGAATTACGCTTCTTCCTTCTCTTCAGCAGGAGCTTCAGAGGCTTCGATCTGACCGCCTGCAGCTTCGATCTTGCTCTTGGCAGTCTCGGAAACCTTGCAAACTTTAACAGTGAATGCCTTAGAAACTTCGCCGTCACCCAGGAGCTTGATGTCCTGCTTGTTGTCACGGACGAGTCCAGCTTTGATCAGAGACTCACGATCAACGACATTGCCTTCCAGCTTTTCGAGCTGTCCGACATTGACCAGTTGATAAGAGACCTTGAAGTTCTTGTTATTGAAACCGCGACGAGGAAGCTTACGGTAAAGGGGCATTTGACCACCTTCAAAACCGACACGGATACCACCGCCAGAGCGAGCCTTTTGACCCTTATGCCCCTTACCGGATGTTTTACCGTGACCGCTACCTTCACCACGTCCAAGACGCTTAGTCGGGTGCGTTGCACCCTTAATGGTTGGAATATTTTCGAGATTCATGTTGCTGATTCCTTAGACTTCCGCAGCGACTTCGCCGAAACGGACGTTTTGAATTTCCTCATGCGAACGAAGCTGTAGGAGCGCGGCCATAGTGGCGTTGACCATGGCCAGGTGGTTGTTCGAACCGAGGGACTTGGATAGAATATTTTTGATGCCAACGGATTCGAGAACCGCACGGCAACCGCCGCCAGCGATTACACCCGTTCCGTCAGAAGCGGGGCGAAGCAAAACCTTACCGCCGTCAGCTTGGCCGAGAACGTGGTGAGGGATGGTATCGCCGCGAAGATTGATCGTAACGAGGTTCTTCTTAGCTTGCTCAGTGCCCTTACGAATACACTCAGGAACTTCCTTAGCTTTACCGTAACCGACACCAACTTCACCTTTTTGATTACCCACAACAACAAGAGCTGCGAAGCTGAAACGGCGACCGCCCTTTACAACCTTTGCGCAACGGTTGATATGCACAACCTTCTCGATGTATTCAGGAGTTTCTTCCGGCTCGTCTTTTTGGGAAAATGATCTTTTTTGTCTGCTCATATGGGAAGTCCTTAGAATTTGAGGCCGCCTTCGCGAGCCGCTTCAGCGAATGTTTTGACACAACCGTGGTAGCGACGACCGGAACGGTCGAATACAACAGTTTCAACACCGGCTGCTTTCGCCTTCTCAGCGATTACTTTACCCAGTGCAAGTGCACCATCGTTGTTTGCTTTCACGTCAGCGTCTTTGCCACCAACTGATGAAGCGTAGGCCACGGTGTGACCAGCTACGTCGTCGATGCATTGCGCATAGATGTGCTTGTTGGAGAAATGCACAGCGAGGCGCGGGCGCTCTGCAGTGCCTTTGACCTTCTTGCGGATGCGATAGCGACGCTTCTGCGCGAGAGAATTTTTCTTTTGGAGTTTCATGTATTACCCTCTGCTGAAAATTAAGCGGACTTCTTACCCTCCTTACGGCGGACGTATTGACCGACGATATGGACACCCTTGCCCTTGTAAGGCTCTGCAGGGAAGTAAGAATAGATTGTCGCGGCGATTTCACCGACGATTTGCTTATCGGCACCGGAGACGGAGATTTTAGTGTTCTCGGTCACAGTGACAGTGATTCCTTCAGGAATCTTCACTTTGACCGGGTGAGAGTAACCAAGTGCGAGGTCGAGCAAGTCGCCTTCAAGCGCTGCGCGGAAACCAACACCTTTGATTTCAAGTTTCTTTTCGTAACCATCAACGACACCCATAACCATATTATTGATAATGGAACGTGCGGTGCCAAACATGGCGCGAGCGTGGCGACTGCTGTCTGCAGGAGTCACGCGGATTTCGCCATCAGCCAGCTCGAGATTAATCGAACCGTCGAAAGTTTTTTCAAGTTTCCCCTTTGGACCTTCAGCGCGAACTGTCTGACCATCGATCGTGACGTTCGCCTTTTCAAGGACGGGGATAGGAAGTTTACCAATTCTGCTCATCGTGTGCTGCCTTTTAATTACCAGACTTTGCAGACGAACTCGCCGCCAACGCCCGCTGCGCGAGCATCGCGGGCGCGCATTACGCCTTTAGAAGTTGTGAGGATTGCGACACCCATGCCCTCAAGGACGCGTGGGATTTCTGTGCAACCGTAGTAGAGACGACGACCTGGCGTGCTTTGACGCTGGATATCGGTGATCGCCGGTGTTTTGCCTGCGAATTTCAACTTGAGTGTGAGCGTCTTAAAGCCCTTCTCATTTTGACCTTCGCTAAAGTCGTGAATATAGCCCTCTGCCTTTAAAATCGAAGCGATTGCAGCGCGCATTTTAGAGTGCTGCGTGGTGCAGGACTCCTTGTGTGCTCGGCTCGCGTTACGAATCGTGGTGAGGAAATCTCCAATTGTGTCGTGAACTGCCATAGTATTTTACTAGTGGGTTTTCAGTGAGTTTGGTTAAGCAAGAGCGCTTACCAAGAGGATTTGGTCACACCAGGAATCTTACCTTGTGTGGCAAGCTCACGGAATGTGATACGGGAAAGACCGAATTTGCGAATGAACGCACGGGGACGACCAGTGACGGAGCAACGATTGCGCGCACGGATCGGAGAGCTGTTCTTAGGCAGCTTAGTCAACTTGGCTTGCGCCTTGTAGAACTCCTCGTCGGAAGTTTCAGGGTTGGCGATGATCGCTTTGAGCTCTTTACGCTTTGCGGCGTATTTAGCGATCATGCGTTCGCGCTTCAAGTTGCGTTGGATTGCTGATTTTTTAGCCATGAGTAAATCTTTCTTAAGTCAGTAGGTGTCGCTTAGGCACTGGCTGCAGCGGCGGCGCCTTCTTCGGCAGCCACTTCGGAGCTAGTCTTACGGAAAGGCATGCCGAAGAGCTTAAGCAATTCGCGGCCTTCTTCATCAGTCAAAGCGCTTGTGTTGATGCAGACATCCATACCAATGGTGGCGTTGGTGCCTTCAGCACTGACTTCGGGGAAAATCGTGTGGTCATTCAGACCCAGAGTGTAGTTACCTTGACCGTCGAGACGTGTAGGAACCCCACGGAAGTCACGAATGCATGGCAGCGAGATGTTGATCAAGCGCATCAAGAAATCATACATGGCCGCGCCACGTAGCGTAACCTTACAGCCGATCGGCTGACCTTCGCGAAGCTTGAAGTTCGAAATACTGAGCTTCGCGATTGTAGTAACAGGGCGCTGACCGGAGACCTTAGCGATCTCGTCGTTCACGTATTGCACGTGGTTTTTATCAGCAGTTGCGGAGAAACCAGAGTTCAAAACGATCTTCTTGATCGCGGGAACTTGGTGCGGGTTTTTATACCCGAACTTTTCCATAAGTGCGGGCACAACCTTCTCGGCGTAGTGTTTTTGTAATAATGACTGTGACATCTTTAGTATAAGGCGGATTTCCAACCCGACTTGTTAATGGTGAATGGATGCTTTTTCCGGAGAAAGAGCGCGAAAATGCCGTTAGTACACATACTGGCAAGTACAAATTCAGAAAAAACAGAATAAGTACAATGAATACACTCAACTATCAGACTGCAGCTACGTTTCTGGCAACCGCTTGAGAGGGCGCCCTTGACACTGGGGCCACTGACTGCCAAATCAGACATTTTTTTCAACCAATCATACCCATGGCATCACCAACAGACGTCCGTAAAGGCAAAGTTCTCAACTATCAAGGCAACCCGCACCTCGTACTTGATGTGCAACACCGCACCCAAGGTCGACAAGCTGGCTTCATGCAAGTCACAATGCGCAACCTAAATACTGGTGCTAGCACCAATACGAAGATCCGTACCACTGACAGCGTCGAAATCATGCACACCGACATGATCAAACTCGAATTTAGCTACATCGACGCAGATGGCTACCACTTCATGGACCCGGAATCATTTGAAGACATCATTCTCGAAGAAAGCCTAGTCGAAGATGCAAAGGACTTTTTGGTGGAAACACAGGCTTACAGTGTGCTCCACGTAGACGATAAGCCCATCTCGATCGATCTTCCGGCATCGCTGGAGATGAAAGTCACCGAATCGGCCGAGGGCATCAAAGGCGACACAGCTAGTAATGTGCAAAAACCAGCTACACTGGAAACAGGCCTGACGATTCAAGTGCCGCTGTTTATCAAGGAAGGCGAAACGATTAAGGTAAACACCGCGGACCGATCCTACGGCGGACGTGCTTAGGCACCAGCACACAAACACACTCAAGATGACGGCGTCGAGAAATCGACGCCGTTTTTTTTGGGGGGGGTGGAGGTGAGAAGACACTTATAAATATGAAGGCAGAACGAAAAGCCAGCTTCGCGCCACTTCAAACTATGAAGATAGAGGCATAACCCACATTAATAACTACGCGAAATCAGCTCACTATAAACTAGCCTAATAAAAACTAGTCCCTATACATACATCAAAGCTTCCATAATGTGACGCGATCTCCAGCACAGCAGAAATACAAATCACTAGACTTCCCATCTAAATGAAATTCACGACACTGATACGGATTACTCTAGGCGCAGTCGTCTCACAATGCCTGACAGGGCAAGTAATCGAGAGTGAGGAGCCTAGTGAGCTCACGCAGCTAGAACCCTATTTAGTCACTGGCAGCCATTTACCCGTATCCAACGAGCGACTCCCTCCAGCCCTGACAGTGATCGACTCTGCTGCACTTGAACTCTGGGACCATCAAACTGCGATCGAAGCCATACGTGAACAAGCATTCTCCTTTGGAGCCAGTAATACAGAAAACGACAGTAACGGCGGCACCGGCTCAGCTGGCGCGAATCTTCGCGGATTAGGTAATTTATCGACTCTCACACTGATAAACGGCCGCCGCTCTGGCGGTAACAGTGCATATGGATTTCAGCATGGCGGCTTTGCCGATCTTAACCTCATTCCAACAGCGGCCATTCAAGCAGTGCAAGTCGTACCAGGCGACGGCTCCGTAACTTACGGATCCGATGCGGTGGCGGGCACTCTAAATATCCTACTACACGACAGCTACACGGGAAACCGGATAGACTCTAGCTACAGTAACACAACCGACGGCGACGCATCTGAAAAAACGCTCTCCTTTTTATCAGGCCAAGCGCTCAACGACTCCACACACTTAGTTCTATCGGGCAGCTGGTATCAGCGCAACGCCATCAACACACGCGATCGTAATATTTCAGAAGACACAGATCGTCGCTCACAAGGCGGCCAAAACCAAGGCAGTCCCACATACCCTGGTCGAATTAAAGTTGATGGCAGCGAATACACACTCAAAGACGGCGTCGTGAGCCCCCAAAGTCTCTCGGATTACCGCCTTTGGGATGCCTCGGAAGATCTTTATAATTTTAATGACCAAGCCATCGCAGTACCTGAGGTGGAGCGTAGCAGTCTAATGGCTCACCTCAGCCACGAGATTCGCCCCCAACTACAAATTTGGACTGAGTTCTTATACACAGGGAGTAACTTCGAGAATGGTCTCGCCCCCGCACCCTGGTTTGGCGGTTCCTTCCCTTTTGCCGGTTTTAACTTCCCAGTGCATTCTGCAGTGTTAGACGCAGCACGTACGAGCCCTCACCTACCAAGCGGCATCGCCCCCTCCGAACTAGAGCAAGTGAACTACCGCAGTTTTGAACTAGGCAGGCTCGAGATCGAACAACAGAAAACCGCCTTACGCGGACTGATCGGCTTGCGCGGGCAAGCTGCAGACTGGAACTGGGAAACAGCCGTCAGCTATATAGAAACAAAGCTCGAAGCTAACTATTCGGGTATCACTGATGAAACTGCTCTCGTCGACCTAATAAACTCCGGCGCATTTAACCCTTTCGCAAGTGCCGGCGCCGTAGGGACTGGCTACGATAATACGACCGCCTTACAAAGTGCAGCCCGTACACCAAGCAACCATTACGACGAAACATTCTGGAGCTACGACCTCAAAGCCGATGCCCCCCTATTCGAACTGCCCGCGGGCGAGCTTGAACTCGCAACCGGACTCGAATTCCGCAAAGAAACGATCGATGTCGCCATCGATCCGCTTTTTGAATCGAGCATGAACCTTGGTGGCGCAAGCGAAAACTCATACGGCGCGGAGCGCGAGGTGAGCGCTCTCTTTGTCGAGGCCTGGCTGCCCATCTTAAGCCAGGTACATCAGGAACTAGCCATCAGTCTATCCAGCCGCTATGAGCACTATCGCGACCGCCCCACAGCAGGCAACAGCGATGTTTCCAACGAATATGACGCACTCGTCTATAAGGCTGGGCTCTTTTATCGCCCACATCCCGCCCTCCAAATACGCGCCAGTCTTGGCAGTTCCTTCCGGGCCCCCACACTCACCGAAAGCTATGGAGCTGGCATTTCCACATACCCGATCTACAATGACCCACTCGGCTTCACGCCTCCTAGCTCTCGTATCGATACGGCCGTGAGTGGCAACCCTGACCTGGACCCCGAGCGATCCATCAATCTGAATGTCGGACTTCTATTCGAGCCAGATACTACACGCGGATGGCAAATCGCTGTCGATTATTATCGAATAGAAACCGAAGATGTCATCGTCAACGGTGCTCAATACTTCATCGATCAGGCCGCCTTGGGCAACGATATCGGAAATGCTGTCGTCTTGAGAGACCCCAGCACCCAAGCACTCACTGGCGTATTTGCCAACTGGTTCAACGCATCTGAATCCATAACTGATGGCATCGAATACAAAGTGCGCTACAAAGCACCAACTAATAATGGATTTTGGCAAGCAACACTCGGACTCAATCAGGTGCTTAGCTACAAACTAAAAGCATCGGACGGCGCTGCCTACCAATCTTATCTCGGAACGCTGGTCGACCCACGCGCCACGGGAAGCAATCTCGTTGGTCGTGGCTCCATTCCCGAATATAAGGGTTACCTCGAACTGCTCTGGCAGCACAATCAACTCACCCTCAGCGGCACACTCAACTACATCGACTCGCTCGATGATAATCCAGCCTTCACAATCGATCAGGAGCCACGCACGGTGAAAGCTTGGTCCACAGTTGATATTGTCGCGAGTTATCGCTGGCCTGAAAACTCAATGACATGGCTCAACAATACAACTCTCACAGTTGGCGTGGATAATGTTAGCGACGAGGCACCACCTTTTGCTGCAGGCGCTTTTGCGGATGGTTACGATAGCTCACTCTACACCCTAGAAGGCAGACGTTATCACATAAGTGTCAGTCGCGAATTCTGAATAGAACGACTGTCTCCTTCTTAAAAAAAGAAGGCATCAAGAGACTGGCTCATAAAATAGCCCGTGAATGTCACCACATTCACAAGTGCCCCGGGCAAACACCGGGACAATAAGTCTGGCACGAAATACCTACTATGAATGAACCAGTCTCTCGACTCCAGACATAGCACACGATTCTGAAGAAGACTTCAACCGTCCAATGACTCATATATGTAGGTTGCAGTGAAGCTAATCGCTAAAAAGATGAAAAAAGCCAGCAATTACTTAAAATTGGTATCAAAACACCAATTATAGTAAAGCAGCTTTTGAGCACTCATAATGACCGCTCACACACTCCAGTCCAAACCACTCTTGTGCTTTAAAATCCCTTTATCTAAAGCGAAATGCAGCAGGCTAGATTCATTCTTCAAGTTTAACTTTTTCATCGCATTATGACGATGCCGCTTGATCGTAAAGTCACTCAAGCCTAGCTCTTTCGCAATTTCATCATGCGACCTCCGCTGCGCGATATAGCGTAGCACTTGTAATTCACGCTTTGACAATACCTTGAAATAAGCATCGGGATCATTACGCACGCGCTCCAAAACCTGCAATACGCTCGCAGAATAATAAACGTGACCATCGAAAATCTCTCCCAAGGCCTCGTTCATAATATCATGCGACATATCCTTCTTGCTAACAAAGCCAAGAATCCCACTTCGCGAGACCTCTCTTACCGTGAAGTCATCGCATTCACTGGAAATCGCCAAAATGCGATGCCCTCGGCCGCGCTTCAGTATACGCTTCGCCAGCTGAATGCCATCCAACTTAGGCAACAATAAATCCAAAATGATAAATTGAAAGGACTGCTGTTCAAAGAGCTGCCATCCAACTTCTCCGTCCACGGCCTGCACAATCTCATCAAAATCAAACTCATTGCGCAATAAGCTTGTGAGATACTCGCGCACGAATTTCTCATCTTCAATAATCAGGGCTTTCATTGAGCGCTATTAAACGGAGGCATGCAAACGCTGCAAGAATTATACTCTAGTAATTTCTAGGAACTAAACTCTTAGGCACCAGGCATGTTCTCAAAGCGCTTGCAGCCCAAGATACCAGCCTTATGCTGACGCATCGATCTGTATGCATGCACCTAAAATTCAATCGATCGCCCAAGCGACCGACTATAGACTTCCACATATAGTAGGCAGGGCAGCAATCTCCACACTAAACCGCTATTCACTTGAATCGTTTTCGTCACAGCCACTCTAAGAGCGCCCCGTACTTATTCCTCGCTGCCTTCTTGATACTGACGCAAGCACTGTTTGCGCAGAGCATCGATGAATTTGCATGGCATCACATACATACTGCCTACACCACCGAAGACCATCAAGCGGGCGAAACTTCCACCTCGATCATTGAAGATGCACAAGGCCACATCTTTGTCGGAAACGAGCGTGGCCTACTTAAATTTGATGGTGTCCAATGGTCCCTAATGCCGGAAACGGGGCACTCCAGCTATGTGATGTCCATCGCAGCAGATAGTGCACAAAACATCTGGGTGGCAGGAATGAAGTCAGTCGGCTACTACTCCGCAACTCCAAGTGGCCAATACATTTACAATGACATGACAAGTTCAGTCACGACCGCATTTGAAGGCAAAGATCTCGGCACATTCTGGAAGCTATACTCACATGAAAAAGCAATCTTTCTCATTACTTCGGAACATGTGCTACGATGGACTGAGGGAAAATGGCGCTCCTGGAAGTTTGAAGATGAACGTAGAATCCTGCCGAGCTGGACCGATGACGGCCTCTACATACACGCGCGCGGCACAGGAGTCTTTCACTTTAATGGCAACGAATTTGAACAAATTGCTCAAGCAAACCCCGAAGTCGCCTCAGGCATCATTGGCATACTGGGCAACACCTCCAAGGGCGTCTTATGCGCAACAGTCAATAACGGCATCTTTTATTTAAAAGACGGCAGTTACCGACGCGCATTTCCACTGATACCCGACTCTCAAACCCTTCACGCCTTTATCTGTCCTAATAATAATATTATATTAAGCACCAGCCATGATGGTGTCTTCATCATCAGCATAACTGGAGAAACCCTACGACATATCCCGTATCAGAAACCCATTTTCTACACGATGTCGGATAGCTATGGGACGATATGGAGTGCGGGGATCGGCACAATATTAATGATACCAAGGTTACCGCTCACTTACTACGCGGATACAGCCTATCGGATGCAAAAGTATGCCGGCGACCTCTACTATTCCAATGGTAGCAGCCTGCAACGCATTTCGCATGCTATCAAAGGCCAACAAGAGCAGCAAATACTAGATACCGGCACCCACATCTGGTGCATACAGACAGTCGACGATCAACTCCTTTACGGCGACATCAATTCACTCAACTTTATACACAACAAGAACAACACGCCCAGGAAGGTCCATACTCCAAGAGAAATCTCCTCGATCTATCACAGCCGGCAAGACCCGAATATAATATACGTCACAGACCTCCCCAGAATCAGTCGCTGGCAAAAGAAAAGCGATCGATGGCAGTATTTAGACTCACTGCAGGACTTTCAGTCAGGAGCCATCTCCGTCGCTGAGATCGCACATTCCAAATTACTAATTTCAGGTGAGAACTCTCCCTTGCTCATGGCGGATTGGGAACAAGCTAACTCGATCCAAGCACTGGGCCAAGAATCGGGCCTGCCAGCAAAATTTACCTGGGCCTACATTCTTCAGCGTGACGAGTTGACAATAGTCATTAGCAATAAAGGGCTATATAAATACAATACCCTTTCAGGAAAATTCGTCTACGACCCTGTGCTGGGGGAGGATCTGGGCAACGATGCCTATGCTCTCAGTCACGCGCCTACTGCCTCACAACTTGGCTGGGTATTATACCTCCCTAGCAGGAATCAACAGATCAATCCAGTGGGCAAATTAATATGGGAGCAAGGTCGATTCACTTGGACCCCATATCACTTACCTTCGTCCGCTTTAGCAGGTCGAGTGCACACTCTGCTCAATGAAGTAAACGAAAGCTCGGATGAAATCCTCTGGCTGGGCGGTAGCAAAAACATCCTGCGTTATAACATCTCTCAAATGCCTACATATACGGCTCCAGCAACCAAACTCACTCAGATTGGTGAGCAAGAGACTGCTCAGCTCTACTACAACGGCGCAGGCAGCCCACCGCAACAAATCAGCTTAGACTTCCCACAGAGATCGCTCTACATCGATTACGCTTCTTCCCCCACTCCGATCAAAGTCACCAGATATCAAACACGCCTCGCCGGGTACAACGAATCTTGGTCCGATCCTCACGCTTCCACATCACGCGTATTCACCAACTTACCCAGCGGCTCTTATACATTTGAAGTTCGAGCCATTGACGAGTTTGGCCGCATCGGAACAGGAGCGAGTCTTCAAATCACCATTCTAGCTCCTTGGTATAATACGCCCTACGCCTACGCCACTTATGTCATCATCGGCTTATTCCTACTGACAGGACTCAATTATTTAAAAAATCAAAGTCTTCGGCTAAGAAATGAACGCCTCTCTGCACTGGTCCAGCAGCGCACACAAGAACTGGAGGCACAAAAACAAGAATTACAGAAGGCCAACAAGGCGAAACAAAACTTCCTCGCGAGCATTAGCCACGAAATCCGTAACCCACTCAATGGTATCATCGGGATCTCGCAATTGCTCAAGCAAAGAGAAGATGAACAGGGCACAGCCTCCGAAGAGACCACCCACTTGTATAGTTGCAGCCAGCACTTGAATCAGCTTCTCAGTCAAACACTCGACTACTCGAGCCTCGAAGCTGGAAAATTGAGAACTCGAGTCGAATCCTTCGCCCCCGCCGAACTGCTGCAAGAGGTCCTTCAAATTCAAACATCTATGGCGCACGAAAAGGGCATTGAACTCGAGGTAGAAAAACCCGACATCAAGCACAACTGGAAGGGGGACCCGGTCTTGCTGCGCCAAATCCTGATTAACCTGGTTTCTAATGCTATCAAATATTCAAACAAGGGCGTCGTCAGAGTCATCCTAAGCTACCAGGCAAGCGAAGAGACAGTAGACGCCTGCTTCGAGGTGATCGATTCGGGCCCTGGCGTCCCCCAAGGGCATGAACATATAATCTTTCAGGAATTTACACGCCTACCCGATAGCGAAATGAGCCACATCCCTGGAACTGGACTAGGGCTCACCATTTCAGCAGAAATGGCCCGTCTCATGGGCGGCAGTCTGACCTTGGACTCAAAATATCACGGCGGGGCGCGTTTCGTTTTAAATCTTCAATTTGAAATCGAATTATTCCGCCGCAAGACCAAGGCGAACCATACACAAGAAGGCTCAGAGATCCTCAAAGGAAAACGCGTGCTCATCGCCGACGATATGAACTTCAATCGCTACATCAGCACCGCGGTATTAGACAGCATGGGCGCCGAAATCGACGTCGCTGAAAATGGACGTATCGCGCTCAACAAACTACAAAGTTCACACTACGAAATAGTCATCCTCGATATCAGTATGCCAGAGTTAAGCGGCATCGAAGTCGTCGAAGCCTACTTGGAACAACACGAAGGACATTGCCCCAAGTTTATAGCACTGAGCGCCTACAATAGCCTGGATGCCGAAGAAAGATGCATCGCAGCAGGCTTCAACCACTTTATCGAAAAGCCACTTGAGCCCGAGAAACTTAAGAAGCTACTAAAGCGCCACCATCGAAAAAGCCCTAATAGCACGGGAAGCGACTTACTCGCCTACCTCTCGAAAAACGGCCCGATGAGTCTCAAAGAACTGCAAGCTGAATACAATCAATCCCTAAGAGAAGAACTCGATAAACTCAAAATCGCATTTGCACTCGACCGTAGCCAGGAGCAAGACGAGGTCATCCATAAACTCCTAGGCTTGTGTCGAGTGCAACAATGTGAAGCGATCAGCACATTGGTCGAAAAGATCTCTGCATCGAGCAAAGGGGGCGCGCCGCGAGAAGAGATTGCAGTGCTGATCCGTGAACTGAGCAAAGAGCTGGATCGAGCCGCCACCGCAACGTGAACAGGCGGACGACTCGACCGATACTCCCAAGGGCTACTAAACTTACGCTTCGGCTCGCTCACGCGCATCGGCGTCGATCGCAGCCAACATCGCCTGCATCACCTCGCTGGCGTCGGCTTTGACCTGTGGCAAGTCTTCTGGCTCAATCACATCGGAGCGACCAAATACATAGAACTTAATCTTAGGCTCGGTGCCGGAACCGCGCACTGCGAAGCTATACCCATTGCTCAATTCCAAGAAATAGAAATCCTGCGGTGGGATGCGCTTGCCATCAGCATCAATGATTTCGTCCTGACCAAAGTCGGTAAAGCCGCTCACAGTCACGTCGCCAAAAGCCTTGGGTGGATTGCTACGGTAGGATTCGAGAATATTTTTAATCTTCTGCGAGCCAGCGGCACCCTCGTAATAAATATTGATGGTCTTTTCCTCGTAGTATCCGTGCTGTAAATACAGCGCATCCAAATACTCCGGGAAAGTCATCTCTTGCGCCTTCAAGTAAGCTGCCAGCTCACAGAACATGACCACCGCGGCATTGGCATCTTTATCGCGCAACTTATCCGTGGCCAGATAGCCGTAACTCTCTTCACCGCCGAAGACAAAGTAAGTGGAGTAATCGAGCATCAAATCTGCACGAGTCCAAACATCGCACGCATCGTAATCCACTGCTAGACCTTCTTTTTCCAGCAGCTTGGCCTTCATCTCAGCCTCGTAGCCAGCCAATTTTTCACCAAGCCATTTGAAGCCAGTCAAGGTATTGATTGTCTTCAGACCATGCCAAGTCGCAACGGCTTCCTGCATCGGGCTAGTCACGAAAGTCTTGATCAGCACGGCATTTTCGGAGCCGTCTTCGGGCAAAATTTCGGCGTCCTTTAAAGTCGAGATACGATACTCTGCCATCAATGTCCCGATTTGGTTCCCCGTGAGTAGCACCATTTCGCCTGAACGATCACGCACCGCCACTCCCATACGATCGGCATCAGGATCGGTGGCGATCACAACATCAGCACCCGTCTCATTGGCCTTAGCGATGGCCATTGTGAGTGCTTCCGCATTCTCCGGGTTGGGTGACTTAACTGTCGGAAAACGACCGTCGGGCTCCATTTGCTCCGGCACACCAATCACTTCCACGCCGAGCTTTTCCAGCGCAGGCAAGGAGCTGATGGCGCCGCAACCATGGATCGGAGTAAAGACGACTTTAGGCGCAACCTGCTGCATCACCTCGGTGTCGACCACCATCTCCTGCAACAAGTCTTGGTAGGGCTGATCTGCCTCAGCTCCCAACACGATGACAGGCGTGAGGTCCACATCGAGGAATTGTGTCAACTCTTCCAGCTTCACCTCGTTGACAAGGTTCACAATGCCCTCCGCGTGCGGAGAAACCACTTGCGCGCCATCTTCAAAGTAAACCTTAAAACCGTTATCGTGGGGTGGATTGTGGCTGGCGGTAATGACCGCACCACAGGTCGCTTTAAACTGACGCACCGCAAAACTAAGCTGCGGCGTCGAACGTGGCCCTTCAAAAATCAAGGCTTGCCCCCCAAGCTTACACCATGTGGACGCGGCAAGCTCACAGAAGTGACGCGAGAAATGACGCACATCGTGCGCGATCACGAAACGTGGTAAATCATGACGACCACTTTCTTTAAGATACTTCTCCACATAGCGGAACATGCCAACGGTCGCACGGATCAAGTTAAAATCATTGAGCACATTGGTGCCCACCGCAGCGTGTTCGGGCGTGCCTTGCGCAGAAAGAGTGCCGGTTTCAGCGACTGCCGGCACTTTGCCGATGGTACGACCGCGAATGCCGCCTGTGCCAAAAGCCATGTTCTGATAAAAGCGATCGTTCAACTCATCCCACTCCTCCTTCTCCACCAACTCTGCGATACTCGCGCCCACCCACTCAGGCAGGAAATCGGCGCTCGCCCAAATCTTAAGATTGGCGACAGTACTTTCAAGTAAGGAGCCAGCGGCTCCAGCGGATTCAATTTTTTCAATTAGGCTCATGGTGATATTAAGTGCTTGGGTTGCTTTAGCGCCCAATCTCAGTCGGGCGTGGTGTTCAGATGCTGTTGGTGTGTCGCGGTGTCAGAAAGACCTATTGGTTATAGGCGATGTCGAAGCGGGCGCTGAAGCAACCCGACTACGGAAGATAATTTACAGTTTAGCAGTGGGTGGACAAAATTACTCAATGACTACGCCGTCTTTGAGCTCAGGTTTGACCTCTAAGGCAGCCCATTGAGCGATAAAGTCAGCCTCGTCGGCAGCGAAGCGTGGGCTGATCTCAAAAGTGATTGTAGGCAGGCCAGTATCGTCGGTCTCGATCGTTTCGCCGGCTGCTTTGAGCCAGCGGGCAAACATGCGGAGTTGATCCTCCTTGCAGCTCTTGGGTGAATCCACGCCTTCGGCATTCTTGACGGGGCTAAAATCGTCCGCTCGTGCGGCCTCGATAATCACAGGGTTCTTGGCCAATGGCAGCGCGTCGAAGACAAACATTTCAAATTTCACACCATTTGGCGCTTCAGGCTTGATGGTCGCCCCCTCCGCATTCACGTACGGAACCTTCTTATCGGCGCGGTGGAATGGAAGCTTGGCCCCCGTATCGGAACCACCTGCCCGCGCAATAAATTCGCGGTCGAAGATGTGAATGGCGACACTGCCCCCATTGAAGCGGATACCACCTTCGGGGGTAGTTTCCTCCTGCATCGCAGCGGGCATATCACTATATTCCACCACCAAGGCTTGATCATTCTGCACGCAAAAATGTCCGACCTTTTCCAAAGCGTAAGCTTTAGGCACCATCTTACTGGAAAGTTCCGACTGCCCTAGCACGTGGAAGCCAATAAAGGCTGGATCAATGCACTGCACGATCGGGTTATCCACCTGAAAATAGCTAACAATGTCGATCCCCTGCGCCTGCATCGTATCGACCGCCCCGCTACGGACCAAGGCACGCAGCGAGCCACCGTGCCCATCAGGCGTCATGGCGATTTTTCCCTTTTCCGCCAAGAGGATCTTGCCCTCGTAATCGACCGCAGGTACCAAACCTTGCACAATAAAATGCACCGATTCACGGTCGAGACCGAAGAAATCACCGGCCTCAAAGGCAGCGACAGTGGCATCGTTATTAATCTCACTGGTCAAAATGAACCATGGGATCGTGACACCAAAACGCTCCCCCGAACGAGCGATCTTTTCGGCAAACACTTGAAAGAGCGTCTTGGCGGTGACTGGCGTGACCGGGTATGTGCCTTTAGGCCCGTCATAGCCCAAGCGTGTGCCCTGCCCACCAGCCACTGTGAAAGCTGCCACACGGCCCGCCTGCAAAGCAGCCGATCCAGCGTCCCAAGCAGCGTCCCATTGGGCAGCATCCCCACCATTCACAGGCAGCGCTTCATAAGGAGCCGGCTCTAAGCCATCCAAATTCAGAGCGCTATCGTGCGCCCCCTTCACGTGCTCTTCCACGAGTGCATTCACCTCGCCGAGATCGATTGTCTCGGCTTGGGCAATCAAGCTCGCCTGTGCCGCTGCGTCTAAATCGTCGAAAAATTGAAAAACTTGGCCTTGGCCAGCTTGCTTAAAGGACTCAATCAGTGAAGTTGTAGAATTAGCCATGAGCTCTGGAGATAAAAGCTCCCCTAGAAATTGCAAACACGGAACGTATCTGGAGCAAAAAGATTCAACCGAATACTTGCCTGCGCAGGCCCTGAATCACCGCCAAATCGCCCCAATCCGAGCCACGCATCGGATTCACCTTCGGCGGATACTTGCGCCCGCGCTCCCGTTGCCATGCGCCCGTAAAGCCATGCACGAATTCAGCAGAGCCCAGGATCGCGCCATCGGTAAAATACCGCACCCGGCAGCGCAGCATCACCGACTTCGGAAGTTGCCCATCCTCTTCATCCAACACTTTCAAGGCACGCTCACGCGTCATATCAGACAGTCCAGCCCCCGCAGCATGCTTGCCAAAGATCAATAGACGATGTGCCTGCAAAGCGGACTGAACCTGCTTCGCTCCATGGTCACTCCAGACATGGACCAATCCAGCCTGCGCCGCTTTCACACCCACCACCGCTTCCGCATAACCACAGAAGCGGTAATCCTTCGGATCCTCCACAATGCCAGCACGCACAGGATTCAGATCAATATAAGCCGCCATCGTTTGCAGCGGATTGCCATGTCCCTCAACCAGAACCGACTTAAAGCGGTCGGCCCACAGCGTGCCATAGCGCTTATGATTACGGTTAAACCACACAGAGAAACGCTGCTTCACCGCCTTCATATATTCAGAAACATCGCCCATGCGAGCCAACAGCTTCGCACGTAATTGCTGCGCCTCTTCAGAGTCAGCTTCGAGCTGGGAGGTCAGCACCTTCACCGAACCTGCCTGATACTTTGTAGGCTTAGGATACAGCACACGATAACGGCGCATTAATTCCGCATCATCGACCCGCTGACCGTCCGGCACCCGCAAGAGCACATGAAAGTGGTTCGACATCACACAGTAAGTAAGCACCTCCACTCCGCAGAAATCAGCCACCTGCCAGATCATCTTACGCAGCATCTCCTTCTCACGATCCTGAAACAAGCGCTCCCCATTCACCACACGCGACATGCAATGGTAAACGGCATCTCGACCATGAACTTTTGTGCGACGAATTTTCATAATATCTCCTACCCCTACTGACTCTCTGCGCTTCACACACCCGAGTCAACCCATTTCTTATAGCCTGGTTAATTTATTATCTCGAGTCAACCCATTTCTTATAGCCTGGTTAATTTATTATCTTGGTTAATTTATTATCTGGAGCAAAAAATGAGCCAACAGCCACAGCCGGCGCATTGACATAGCACCCACTCCTCGAAATGCTCTCAGCACCATGCGCCCCTTCCTACATGT